>JBNARC010000005.1:0-96372 GCA_049719955.1 Neomoorellales bacterium
AGGCCACCCTGGCCAAGCGCCGGAGCTACGCCGTCACCGTCTCCCACGCTTCTCCGCCCCTGGTTCCCTCCGGACTCTACGGCGACTACTTGGAGCTGGAGGATATGCTGGGCGAGTGGCGCCGGGCGCCCGAGGAGGAGCGCCGGGAATTGGAGGAGCGGCTGGCGGCGCGGGCGAAGGTCCTCTCCCTTCCCGGCCAGGCCCCGGAGGAGCTGGAGCTTTACCTGTACCGGTTGAAGCGCCGGCTAATCCCCCGGGGCCTGCACGTGCTGGACCGGCAGCTTGAGGGGGAGGACCTGGCCGAATACCTGGTCGGGCTGGTGCGCTTTGACCGGGAAGTGCCCTCGCTGCTGCGGGTGTTGGCCGGCCGGAGAGGGTGGAGGTATGAGGAGTGCTTGGGCCGTCCCGAGCGGCTAAGAGCCCTGGAGGAAGAGGCCGGCCTAGCGGTGCGGCGCTGGCTGGCCGGGGAAGAGGAAGCCTTGCCGCCGGAGATCGCTCGTTACCTGGCCCGGGTGCGGGAAAACCTTAGCCGCTCGCGGGAAAGTGAGGGCCTGCTCACCGTTCTGGAAGGCCGCTACCTTCTCCCCAACCTGGGCGGCGACCCGCTCCGCTCCCCCGAGGTCTTTCCCGTGGGCCGCAATATGTACGAGTTCGATCCCCGGCTCATCCCTACCGTTACCGCCCAGCGCCGGGGCGAGGAAACCGTAGCCGCGGTGCTGGAGCGCTTCCGGGCCGCCCACGGCCGCTACCCGGAGGGCGTGGGCCTGGTGCTGTGGGGGTTTGAAACCCTGAGCACCGGCGGGGAGACCGTGGCCCAGATTCTGGCCTACCTGGGGGTACGCCTGATGCGCAAGGGTAACCCCTGGTTCAAGGAGCTGGAACTCATCCCTTTGGATGAATTGGGCCGGCTGCGGATCGACGTACTGGTTACCATCTGCGGCATCTTCCGGGACCTGCTGGGCCCCCTGGTAGAGCTGATCAACCGGGCGGTGGAGCTGGCGGCCGAGGCGCCGGAACCGGAGGATATGAACTACGTGCGCAAGCACAGCCTTCGGGCCGAGGCCGAGCACGGGGCACTCAGCCGCGCCCGGATTTTCGGCCCCCGTGAAGGGGAGTACGCCACCGCGGTGCGGGCCCTGGTGGAAAGCGGTGCCTGGCAGGGCGAAGAGGAACTGGTGGACGCTTACGAGCGCTCCCTGGCCTACTGCCACTACCGGGGCCGGATCGCGGAAAACCGTGAACTCTTTGCCCGCCTGGCCGCCACGGTGGAGGTGGTGTCCCAGGTCCGGCATAGCGCCGAGTACGAGTTCACTGATCTGGACCATTACTACGAGTTCTTCGGCGGCCTCTCCGGGGCCGTGGCCCGGCACCGGGGAACCAGGCCCCGACAGTGGGTGGTGGACACTACCGAAGAGCTCCCGGAGGTGGCCGAGGTAGGCCTGGCCGTGGACCGGGCGGTAAGGACGAGGCTCTTCAACCCCCGCTGGCTCGAGGGCATGCTGGCCCACCCCTTCCACGGCGGCCAGAAGGTGGCCGACCCGGTGCAGTACCTGGTGGGCCTGGCGGCTACCACCGGGCAGGTAGGGGAGTGGGTGTTCCGCGAGGCGCTCCACCGCCTCATCCTGGACCCGGAAGTGCGCCGTCGACTGGCGGAGAACAACCGCTTTGCCGCCCTGGAGGTGGCCCGGCGCCTGGCCGAAGCTGAGCGCCGGGGGTACTTTAGTCTCACGCCCCAAGAGCGCGCCGCCTTCGCGGAGGCGGTGCTGGAGCTGGAGGCGGGCGTGGAAGAAAGCACCTGAAGCCGGAGGCGGACCGTGGGTTGGCTCTATCCCTTTAGCGCCATTCTGGGCCAGGAAGAAATGAAACTGGTCCTCATCCTCAACGTCATCAACCCCGGAATCGGCGGGGTGTTGATCTGGGGCGAGAAGGGCACGGCCAAATCCACCGCGGTGCGGGCCCTGGCGCGGCTTTTGCCCGAAATCGAGGTGGTGGCCGGCTGCCCCTGCAACTGCGATCCCCAGACACCGGAGCGGCTCTGCCCATTCTGCCGGGAGCGACTGGAGAGGGGCGAAAAACTGGAGACCCGGCGGCGGCCGGTGCCGGTGGTGGAGCTGCCGGTTTCGGCCACCGAGGACCGAGTGGCGGGGAGCCTGGATTTCGAGCCTGCCCTACGCTACGGGCAGAGGCGACTGGCGCCCGGCCTCTTGGCCCAGGCCAACCGCGGGATCCTTTACGTCGACGAGGTAAACCTGCTGGACGACCACCTGGTAGACCTGGTGCTGGATGCCGCCGCCTCGGGGGTGAACGTGGTAGAGCGGGAAGGGGTGTCGGCGGTTCACCCGGCGCGGTTTGCCCTGGTGGGCACCATGAACCCGGAGGAAGGGGAACTCCGGCCCCAGTTGCTGGACCGCTTCGGGCTGTGCGTGGCGGTGGGGGGACTGCCCGACCCCACGGCGCGGGCGGAGCTGGTGCGGCGGCGCGAGGCCTTCGACGCCGACCCGGGGGGATTTGCGGCCGCCTGGGCGCCCCGGGAAGAGGAACTGCGGCGGCGCCTGGCCCGGGCGCGGGCCGGTCTGCGGGCGGTGGCGCTGCCGGCCGAGGTACTGACGGCGGCGGCGGTTCTGGCCCGCGAGGCCGCCTGCGCCGGCCACCGGGCGGAGATCGTGCTGGTGGAGGCGGCCCGGGCTCTGGCCGCCTGGGAAGGGCGGGAAGCGGCGGAGGTGGGCGACCTGGAGCGGGTGGCGGAGCTGGTGCTTCGGCACCGGCGCCGGGAGGGGCTTCCGCCCCAGCCCTCTCGGCCGGAGGCCGCCCCGCCCCCACCGGAGCCGCCGGAGCGGCCGGAGGCCGACCAAGGTGAGGAGCCGCCTCCGGAATCGGGAAGCGGCCCCGAGGAGTTTCCTCCCTCGGCCGGGGCCGGAGATATGGACCTCGAGTCGCGCCCCCACCCGGAGGAGGGGTCCGGTCCGGCTACCGGAGCCGGGGCCGGGGAGCGGTGGTTTGCCGTGGGCCGGCCCTTCCCGGTCCGGCGGATTGAGTTCGGTCGCGACCGAAGGTTGCGGAAGGGCTCGGGCCGGCGCTCGCGCACCCGCACTCCCACCCGCCTGGGCCGCTACGTGCGCGCGGTGCCCGCCCGGGGCACGGGGGATGTGGCTCTGGACGCCACTTTGCGGGCCGCCGCCCCTTACCAGACCCGCCGCTGCCGGGTCGGGGTGGCGGTGGTAGTTGAGCCCGGCGACCTGCGGGAGAAGGTGCGGGAGAAGCGGGTGGGAAACCTGCTCCTGTTCGTGGTGGACGCCAGCGGCTCCATGGGGGCGCAGCAGCGCATGGTGGCGGCCAAGGGGGCGATCTTCTCCCTCCTGCTGGACGCCTACCAGAAGCGGGACCGGGTGGGCATGGTGGCCTTCCGGGGCGAGCGGGCAGAAGTGCTGCTGCCCCCTACCAACAGCGTGGAGCTGGCCCACCGCTGCCTGGCGGAGCTGCCCACCGGCGGCCGCACCCCCCTGGCGGCGGGACTCTGGAAGGCCTACGAGCTGGCCCTGGCCCACCTGAGCAAGAACCTTCACCTTTCGCCCCTCCTAATAGTGATCTCCGACGGCCGGGCCAACGTGGCCCTGGGGAAGTGCAAGCCCCTGGAGGAGGCCTGGAGGGTGGCCGAACTGATCCGCCGGGAGGAGCGGGTGCAAAGCCTGGTGGTGGACGCAGAGGGCGACGGCTTCCTGAACCTGGGTCTGGCCCGGCGCCTGGCCGAGGCGCTGGGAGCGGCTTACTACCGGATCGAGGACCTGCGCTCCCAGAGCCTGGCCGAGGCGGTGCGGGCGGCGGCCGAATCATTTCGACCGGTTGCCGGCGGGCCGGTTGGGGCCGAGTACCTTAGAGCCTCACCGGGCGCCGGACTCGGCGAGGGCAGGGGTGGAGGCGGGCGCTAGCCCATCGGAGGGCCGGAGCCGCGCCGGTGCTACGCTGGGTGCCTAGGGGGCGTGCTCCCGGAGCCTGAAGCTCGAGCCTGGAGAAGCGACCGTACGAGCGGGCGCCCGGAGGTGCCGGCCCGAACCGAAACCGCCGGCAGGACAACGCGGGGAAACTTAGGCCGGCCGTAAGGGGCGGCGATCCCTCGGGCCGCCCACGGGCGGGGACCAGGCCGACCCGAACGTAAAGGAAGGAGAGATGCCCGTGCAATACGACCTTTTCCCTTTCACCGCCCTGGTAGGGCAGGAGGATATGAAGTTAGCCCTGCTCCTGAACGCCGTCTACCCCAAGATCGGCGGGGTCTTGATCCGCGGCGAGAAGGGCACGGCTAAGTCCACCGCGGTGCGTGCCCTGGCGCGGCTCTTGCCCGAGATCCGGGTGGTGGCCGATTGCCCCTTCCGCTGCGACCCGGACGACCCCGGCGCCCTGTGCGCGGACTGCCGGCGGCGGCTGGAGGAGGGGGAGGAGCTGCCGGTGGCCGTGCGCCGCATGCGGGTGGTGGAGCTGCCGGTCTCCGCTACCGAAGATCGAGTGGTGGGTACCCTGGACCTGGAGCAGGCCATCAAGAAGGGGGAGAGGCGCTTCGAGCCAGGGGTGCTGGCCGAGGCCAACCGCGGCCTCCTCTACGTGGACGAGGTAAACCTGTTGGACGATCACGTGGTGGACGTGCTGCTGGACGCCGCGGCCATGGGGGTGAACACCGTGGAGCGCGAGGGCATCTCCTTCAGCCACCCGGCGAGCTTCATCCTGGTGGGCACCATGAACCCGGAGGAAGGGGAACTCCGGCCCCAGTTGCTGGACCGCTTCGGGCTGTGCGTGAGCGTGACCGGGGTGGACGACCCGGCCCTGCGGGCGGAGATCGTGAGGCGGCGCCTGGCCTTTGAGGAGGACCCGGCGGGCTTTGCCGCCGCTTGGGACGGGGAAGAGGAGAAATTGCGCCGGCAGATCGCCGCCGCCCGGGCATTGCTGCCCCAGGTCCAGATGCCGGAGGAGATGCTGCTCCTGATCGCCCGCACGGCGCTGGTGCTGGGGGTGGACGGCCACCGCGCGGACCTGGTGATGGTGAAGGCGGCCAAGGCCCACGCCGCCCTGGCGGGCCGCACCCTGGTGACCGAAGCGGACGTAGAGGCCACGGCGGGCTTTGCCCTGGCCCACCGCCTGCGGCGCCGCCCCTTTGAGGAAGTGGCCCTCGACCGGGAAAAGCTGGCCCACCTTTTAAGGACAGGCGCCACCTAACCACCCATAAGACTTTGCCGATGGCGCAGGCAACTAAGTCCGGAGGCCACGGACGGCCGAAGCCGCGGGGCGCCACGGATGGCGCCTCCGCCGGGAACCCGCCGGAGGGCGAGGCCCGAACCGTAGTTCGGTCGGCGAGGTAACAGTACGAACGGGGAGCACCCGTAGCGCCTAAGGTAAACTGGGCATAACTCAGGTGCGGACGAGCCTTGACAAGTGAGAGACGTTATCATAAGATAGTCTATACAAGCGCGATAACAGCTTGATACCGCAGAGCCGGATACTTTTTGTTTGCAGTATCAATGAGAATGAAAATCAATCGCAGGAGGCCAAAAATGCCGGCTGACGTTCATTCGAAGAGCCCCCTTCCCCGTCTGGTGTTGATGGGCACCCCTAACGTGGGCAAGAGCGCTTTATTTCACGCCTTAACAGGGGCATACGTAACCGTCTCTAACTACCCCGGAACCACGGTGGAAATAGCCAGAGGTCGGGCGGTTATCGGCGGAACGGTATGGGAGGTCATCGATACGCCGGGTCTTTATTCTCTTTTCCCCGTCACCGAGGAGGAAAGGGTGGCCAGGTCTGTCCTTTTCACCGCTCCCGATCTGGTGTTGCACGTGGTGGACGGCAAGAGCCTGGAGCGTTCGCTGGCCTTGACCCTTCAGCTCCTAGAGACCGGGCTTCCCGTGATCCTGGTAGTCAACCTGCTGGACGAAGCGGAGCGGGCGGGGGTGCGCCTCGACCTGCCCGGTCTAAAGGAGCGTCTGGGTATACCGGTGGTGGGTACGGTGGCGGCTACCGGGCGCGGCCTGGAGGAGTTGAAGGCGGCCGTAGTTAGTCTCTACCGCTCCCGCCGGGAAAGGGGGAGAAAGGTCGGATGACCACCTCAAGTGTGCCGGTGCGGCCAACCCTTCCGCCCGAGCTGGAAGGGGCAGTAGAGCAAGTAAGCAGTTTGTTGAAGGGGTCGTACCCTCTGGCTCCACGGGCTATGGCCTTGTTGCTGCTTGCGGGTGACGGCGAGGCGGGCTCGCTGGTGAGGCAACGCGAGGGGTCGGCGGCGGAGGAGATAAAGCGGGTGGTAGAGCAGATACGGTCCCAATTCGGGGAACCACTGAACTACCTAATTATGCGCGGCTATTACCAGGTAGCGGCCGAGCTGGCGCAGGGGACGGTAGTCAGGCCCCACTCGCCGCTCAGAAGCTGGGGAACTAGATTGGGCGAATGGACCATGCGACCGTGGCCGGGGATCCCCATCCTGCTGTTGGTGCTTTACTTCGGCTTCTACCAGGCGGTAGGGAGATTCGGAGCCGGGTGGCTGGTTGGGTACCTGGAGGAAGATCTGTTTGAAGGGTTGATTAATCCTCTGGTTAATGCCTGGGTAGCGGCGCTACCTTGGTCATGGTTGCGGGAACTTATTGGCCTGGACTACGGCGTAATTACCTTAGGGTTACGCTACGCGGTGGCGATCATCCTGCCCATAGTGGGTGTGTTTTTCCTGGTCTTTTCCCTCCTGGAGGACAGCGGTTACCTGCCGCGTTTGGCCCTGCTGGCCGACCGGGCGTTGAAACTCGTGGGACTGAACGGTCGCGCTATTATTCCCCTTATCCTGGGATTGGGATGCGGCACCATGGCTACGGTGGTAACCCGCACCCTCGAAAGCAAACGGGAGAAACTCATCGCCACTTTTCTCTTAGCCTTGGCCGTACCCTGTTCCGCCCAATTAGGTGTGATCATGGCCGTGCTGTCCCCGTATCCCCGGGCGCTCGTGCTCTGGGGGGCAGTGGTAATGCTGGTAATGCTGGTAATGGGGCATTTGAGCGCCCGTCTGGTGCCCGGCGACCACAGCGGCTTTTACCTGGAGATCCCCCCCATACGTGGGCCACGTCCGGGAAACGTGCTTACTAAGACCTTCGCCCGCATGCGCTGGTATTTCATAGAAATACTGCCCCTGTTCCTGCTGGTGAGCGTACTTATATGGGCTGGAAGACTGTCCGGGGTTTTTGACTTGGCGCTTCGGGCCTTAACCCCCTTTACCGCAGCGCTGGGGCTCCCTCCCGAAGCCGCCGCCGTTTTCCTGTACGGCTTTTTCCGAAGGGACTACGGGGTGGCCGGGCTGTACGATTTGGCCTCGGGTGGGATTCTCAGTCCCAGGCAGTTGTTGGTAGCCGCTGTGACCCTTACCCTGTTTGTTCCCTGCGTAGCCCAGGCCACGGTAATGTTCAGAGAACGAGGGCCGCGGGCGGCGCTGGCCATCCTGGCCCTGGTGCTGGCTCTGGCCTTCGGCCTGGGTTACCTGCTGAACCGGCTGTTGGCGATTTGGGGGCCGGCCTTGTGAGCGGAGGTAGGGGATGGATGCGGGGTTGCGGTCAAGGGTGGAGCCGTGGGAGCGGAGGCCCCGGGTTCGGGTGCCGTCAGTGGGGAGGGCCCGGGCTGCGTTTACGGGGTTGGCGCTGGCGCTGGGGCCGTCGGGTCGGGAAGCGTGCCGGAGAAGAAGGGGGGAGAGTTCCCGTCGCCGGGCAGGCCGGCGTACCGCTGGTTTCTCTGGTCGAGGGAACCGGGGGGCGGGTAATAGGGTTGGATACGGGCGATCCTTTACGGCTTCAAAGGCTGCTGGCGCTGGGCCTGGTACCGGGCGTGTGGGTAGAAGTGGTTCAGCGCTTTCCGTGCTACGTGGTACAGGTGGGTCTGACCCAGGTAGCGCTCGACCTGGATACGGCCCGAGGGGTGTACGTGGCTCCGGAACCCTTGCCCGCCGAGCCATCTCCGCCCCCTGCCCAACCTTGACAAAACGTCCGGGGTGACGTATAAATCTGCCTGGAACCCGTACGTTAACCAGGTTAGGGAGGTGAAGGCCGTGCCTGCTTACGATTACCGGTGTGAGCGTTGCGGCGTTTTTGAGGTCCAGCAGCGTATTACCGAGTTGCCCCTTACCAACTGTCCCAATTGCGGCGGGCCGGTTAAGCGCCTTCTCAGCCGCAACATTTGTGTCCTTTATAAGGGCAGCGGCTGGCACTGCACCGACTATCGCAGTCAGGAATACAAGGAGAAGGCCAAGGCGGAGAGCGAATCCAAGACGGAGGCGCCCTCGGCGGCCAGTTGACTATGCTAGCGGGCGCGCAAACGCCAGTTTTGGCGGTAGTGGGTTGGAGCGGAAGCGGCAAGACTACGGTTATTGAGAGACTGATTCCCGCCCTGGCCAAGATTGGGATACCGAGAGTGGCGGTCATTAAACATTCTCACCACCGCCTGACCGATACGCCCGGTAAGGATACCGACCGGCTGCAAAGGGCCGGAGCCACGGTGGTGGGTCTGGTGGGGGAGGACGGCTACCTGCTGCGTTGTCAGTATGCACTGCCAAGGGAAGGGCTCGAGGGGCTGATGACTCTATTGCCAACCCTCGGCCCTTTTGATTTGGTTCTCCTGGAGGGATTCAAGCGCCGGCCGGGCCCAAAGATTGAGGTGGTGCGACGGGGAGTCAGCGTCGAGTTGATTTCCTCTCCCGAGGAATTGCTGGCCGTCATAGGGGACGTGCCGCCTCCCGCCGGAATTCCTTGGGTACGGTTCGGCGAGGAAGAAAGGCTGGCGGTCATAGTCAAGAAGTGGTTAAACAGGCCAGAAGGCGGGGGGCAAGCACGGACATGAAAGGCTTGTGGTTCACCGAGTTACAGACTCCTACGGTAGCTATCTCCTGCCGCGTAAAGCAAACTTTGCATTGGGAAAAGACGCCCTATCAAGAACTGGCGGTCTTGGATACGGAGCCCTTCGGGCGCATGCTTACCCTGGACGGCGTGATCCAAACCACGGTTGGGGACGAATTTGTGTATCACGAGATGATTACCTGGGTGGTGTTAAGTACGCATCCGCATCCCCAACGAGTATTGATTATAGGCGGGGGCGACGGCGGCGCCCTGCGAGAGGTACTCAAGCATCCCGAGGTGGAAAGCGCTACGCTGGTGGAGATCGACCGTAGGGTGACGGAGGTGTGTCGCCAATATTTGCCGGAGATCGCCGGGGCTTTTAACGATCCCCGGGCCACGGTCCTCTTCGAGGACGGCATCCTCCACGTGCAGGAGCACCCCGCAGCCTACGATGTGATCATTATCGATTCTACCGACCCGGTAGGGCCGGCGGAAGGTTTGTTTTCCGCCGAGTTCTACCGTAACGCTTATCGGGCCTTGCGGGATGATGGTGTATTTGTAGCTCAAACCGAGTCGCCCTTCTTCAACCGGGATTTGCTGGCTCGCATTTACCGGGACGTATCCGGCGTTTTTCCGGTATGCCGCCTGTATCTGGCCCCGGTGCCCACCTATCCCGGCGGTTTGTGGACGTTTACGGTGGGTAGTAAGCGTTTCGATCCGGCGGTGGTAGAGCCCAGGATGCCCCAAGGAGTAACCACGCGGTACTACAATCCTGCGGTTCACCGGGCGGCCTTTGCCTTGCCCAATTTTGTCCGAGAGCTCATTGGCAGTTAGCTCGGCATAAGGAGAGGAGCCGGGTGAGGCCCTTAGCGATAAAGCAAAGCGGGAGGTTTCTGGGTGCCAATGCCGGTTGGGAAGAAGCGCGGGTGGTACTGGTGGGGGTGCCGCTTGATGATACCGTGTCCTTCCGGCCGGGCACCCGTCTGGCCCCAAGCCGTATTCGCGAGGTCTCCGAAAGTCTGGAGGAATATAGTCTCCGTCTGGATCGAAGCCTTGAAGAAGTGGGCCCGTACGACGCGGGTGACCTAGAACTCGTCCCCGGGAGTACGGTGGAGAACCTGGAGCGCATCGAGGGCTGCGCGGCTTGGGTACTGGAAAGCGGCAAGAACCTGGCCGTAATCGGGGGAGAGCACCTACTTACCTACGGCGTGATTCGGGCGCTGATAAAGCATTACCCGGACCTAGTGGTGCTGCAGTGGGATGCCCATGCCGACCTGCGGTCGGAGTACCAGGGCGCGCGGTTTTCCCACGCCACGGTAATGCGCCGGGTGAGGGAGTTGGGCGTACCCGTTTACCAAGTGGGTATTCGCTCGGTAGCCCCGGAGGAGCGGGAACCGGTGCGAGAACTAAGGGCGCAGCCGGTACTGCTCTCCCAGGGCCAGCCGGTATCGGATAAGAAACAGGGAGCCATCTGGACCGAGGATTTGGCCGCCCCGGTGGGAGAACTGGTCTCCAGGCTCAAAGGCCGCCCCGTATACTTGAGCCTGGACATAGACGTGGTTGATCCAGGCTACGCACCGGGCACCGGATGTCCGGAGCCGGGAGGAGTAGCTCCCAGGGAGGTCCTGCAGGCAATTGAACGGTTGCAGGAGCTAGATCTGGTGGGGTTCGATTTGGTCGAGGTCAACCCGATGGTGGACGCGGGGGATTGCACCTCGTTCCTGGCGGCTAAGTTAATTCGGGAGCTGCTGTTGGCCATGGCCTAACTAATTTGCATCCTGAGCAGGCATCGGGTTTGACTCCGGTCCCGAACTCGTGCTATAATTAGGCCGTCGAAGGCGGAGCTGCGGAGCTGTGGTGTAGCACGGTTTAACACGCCGGCCTGTCACGCCGGAGATCGCGGGTTCAAATCCCGTCAGCTCCGCCATAAGGTGCCTCGGTAGCTCAGTTGGTAGAGCAGTGGACTGAAAATCCACGTGTCGGCGGTTCGATTCCGCCCTGAGGCACCATTTTCTTAAGATAAATCGGTTCGCGGGTTCAGGCCAACAAGGGATTGAACCCGCGATTTTTTCGCGCCAGGGCTAAGCGGAGCGTGAGCGCTAAACCGGTACCCTTGCGTCCTTCCTGTCCGGGGGATATAATAGCAGCGACGTCAAGTGTGGCTGTGGCCAGAGAACCACACCGAAACGGAGGCAGGCCATGCTAAAGCTGGAGAATTTGTCGGTCAAGGTGGGGGACCGCGAGATCCTTCACGATATTAATCTGGAAATCCGGCCGGGTGAGGTCCACGTACTGTTCGGTCCCAATGGGTCGGGCAAGACCAGTCTATTGGGAACCATCATGGGTTTTGAGCGCTACCGGGTGGTACGGGGCCGGATTTACTTTCAAGGCCAGGACGTTACCGATTGGCCGGTAGATGCCCGGGCGCGACTGGGAATCGGCCTGTCCTTTCAGCGGCCGCCTACTGTGAGAGGGGTTACTACCCGGCAACTGGTAGAAGTGTGCGGTCAGGGGCGGGCCAAAGTGGAAGCTTTGGCCGCCGAGGTCAACTTTCAGGACTTCCTGGACCGAGAAGTGAACCTCGGTTTCTCCGGAGGAGAGCTGAAACGATCGGAGTTGTTGCAGTTGTTGGCGCAGGATCCTCAGTTGGTGTTGCTGGACGAGCCGGAGTCGGGCGTGGATCTAGAGAATATGGCCTTGATCGGGCGGGTTGTGAACCGCTTGCTTGAGAGGGACGTAAGCCACCGCGAAGGCAAATCGCAGAGAGAAATTCGACGTGGTCGCCGTAAGTCCGGACTGATTATTACTCACACCGGGCACATTTTGAACTACGTAAACGGCGACGTGGGGCACGTGCTGTTTGAAGGGCGCCTCTCCTGCGTGGGCAACCCCCGGGAGCTGCTGTCCTGTATTCAGGAGCTGGGTTACGAAGAGTGCATCCGCTGTTCGGTCGGAAACGCTACCTCAGCAGGAGGGCAACAAAACCATGAGCACGAGTCGGCGACAGGAAATACTGGCCCGAGCGCGGGCGGCAGTAGATAAGGCGGCGGCCTACGGCGAGGACCTGGACCTCAGCCGCTTTCGGGTTCCGGTTCCGGAGGAGAAGACAGCGCTCGACCCGGCGGAGCTGCCGGCAAAAGACCGCGAGCGTCTCCTGGCGGCAGGAATTGACCTGGGGGGAGAGGATCGCTCCGGGACCTTCCTGCAGGTAAACCATTCGGTGCGGTGTTGCGGCGTGGCTCAAGAAGGGCTGGAGGTGCTCAGCACTTTCGAGGCCCTCGACAAATATCCCTGGGTGGAAGATTATTGGTGGCGTTTAGTGGCGCCGGACCAGGACAAGTATACGGCTCAGGTAGCGATGGCCGAGCACCGAAACGGCTATTTCATCCGGGCTTTACCCGGCTCCAGTACTGTCTATCCGCTGCAGGCCTGTCTCTACCTCCAGGAAGATGGGACCGTCCAAAACGTGCACAACATCGTAATTGTGGAAGAAGGCGCCGAGCTACACCTGATTAGCGGCTGTGCCAGCGCCGCCCAGGTGAAGCGGGGCCTCCACATCGGGGTTTCCGAGTTTTACGTGAAGAAGGGCGGCCGGCTCACCTTCACCATGATTCACTACTGGGGTGAAGAGGTGGCGGTTCGTCCGCGCTCGGCGGCGGTGGTGGCCGAGGGCGGGCTTTTCGTTTCTAATTACATCTGCCTGCGACCGGTGCGCAGCCTTCAGATGTACCCCACGGCTTGGCTGCAGGGACCGGAGGCGGTGGCCCGCTACTACAGTATTCTGGTGGCTCCCCCCGGAACCTTCATGGACGTTGGGTCGCAGGTAGTACTTCAGGCTCCCCAAACGCGGGCGGAAGTGGTGGCTCGCACCTTGACCGTAGGGGGCGAAATTATTAACCGGGGTCGTTTGGTTGCCGAAGCTCCGGAAGTGAAGGCGCACCTGGAGTGCCGGGGTTTGGTGCTGGGCGAGAGAGGCGTCATACACGCCATTCCCGAGCTGCTAACCAAGGTGGGCAACGTGGACCTATCCCACGAGGCGGCGGTGGGGAAAATCGCCCAAGAGGAAATAGAATATCTTATGGCTCGCGGGCTCAGCGAAGAAGAGGCCACTGCTACCATTGTGCGCGGTTTCCTTAACGTGCAGATTACCGGCCTGCCGGACGCCTTGCAGGCCGAGATCGACCGGGCGGTAGCCATGGGAGAAAAGGCCTTGTTCTGAGCCACATTTGCCAGTGCGTACGGGTATCAAGAAGGGGAGTAACCGGGTAAGGAAGGGGTTCAGTCGGATGCGGTCCCGTGGTGAAGCTCTTCGGCCGCCCTCGTTAGTGGTGCCGGTTACCGCCCTGGCCGCTTTCCTGTCTCCTTTCATGGGCAGCGCCTTCAACCTGGCGGTAGCGGCTCTAGGGGCAGAATTTGGTGCCGGAGCGAAGCAACTAGGGTGGGTGGTGACGGTCTACCTGTTGGCCACGGCCGCCTGCCTTCTACCTTGGGGGCGGGTAGCGGATTTGCGCGGACGGGAGAAGGTATTCCTTTGGGGCATAGCCCTGTTCGATGTTTCTTTGCTGGCTTGTGCCTTGGCCCCGAACCTCGGCTTCTTGGTGGCCGCCCGGCTGGTTTGCGGCGTGGCCGCGGCCATGGTATTCGGCACCATGACCGCCATCTTGGTAGCCTACTCTCCACCGGGAGAGCGGGGGAAAAGGCTGGGCGTGAATACGGCTTTCGTTTACGCGGGCCTTTCCGCCGGTCCTTTTGTGGGAGGGGTTATTACTCAGCACCTGGGTTGGCGTTGGATATTTGGCGCCAGTTTCTTGCTAGGCATTATTACCCTAATATTGGGTATCGTCGGTTTGGGAGCCGAGGCACGAAAGGAAGCGGATTCAAAGGTCGAATACGATCTGCCCGGTGTCCTGCTCTCCGTGGTGGGTATCTCCGCGCTGCTGTATGCTACCTCCGGTTCCACTCTGCCGGCAGAAGTGAATCACTATCTGTCGCTGTTCGGGGGAGTGGCGGTGGCGGGGTTCCTGTGGTGGGAGACCCGCTCGAATAATCCTCTCCTAGATGTACGGTTATTTACCACCAACTGGGGTTTCGCCCTGTCTAACCTGGCTGCCCTTATCAGCTACAGCGGCAGCTTTGCCACCAGCTACGTCATATCCCTATACCTGCAGGTCGCGCGGGGTCTTTCCCCTCAGGCGGCCGGCATAGTGCTTTTGGGCCAGCCGGTAGTTCAGACTCTGGTATCTCCCCTTGCCGGACGACTTTCCGATCGTCTGGAACCCCGGGTGGTGGCCTCGGTGGGGATGACGCTTACCGCCGTTGCTCTAGGGCTTATGGCGTTACTGCCCGCTAACGGTGAATTCTGGCGCCTGATCTTGTGCTTGTGCTTGTTGGGGCTGGGTTTTGGTATCTTTTCTTCTCCCAATGTAAATGCCATCATGAGTTCGGCTCCCAGAACCCATTACGGCAGTGCCTCATCTATACTGGCACTTATGCGGCTTTTGGGTCAGACCTTGAGCATGGCCCTGGCCGGGATCGTTCTGGCCTATTATCTGGGTAACCAGCCTTTGAACCCGGCGTCGGCCGAAAACTTGATCCGGGGAGTGAAGGGCACTCTGGTCGTTTTCTGCCTCTTGTCAGCCACCGGTATACCCGCTTCCCTAGCTCGCGGTAGAATCCACGCAGAACATTCGGCCTAATAACTTATTTTGGACCGTTTACCGCCGGGATTGGCTGGTTTGTCGAAGTCGGCCGCCGGGGGTGAAGGTGGGTGTGGAGGGTAAGTGTGGTCCACGCGGACGGCTCACTTCGTTGGCAGTCTCGGTTGCAGCAGGTAGCGGCAAAAAGCCTCGACATTGGCTCTTCGACCACCAGGTTCCTGACTTCGCATGAGGCTTTTGTGAAGCTGGGATGGCAGTTGGCCCGGCTTCCGACCGGTATAGTCTTCTTGGGAAGTGGCGGTCTTCACCACCTGTCCTACCATTTGATACTCCGTCAGGCCAACAGGCCTTTGACGGTGTTGGTCTTCGATCGTCACGGCGACTATCTTCCGGCACCGCCCGGTTACATCAGTTGTGGCTCCTGGCTTCTGGAGTTGCTGAAGCAACCGCGAGTGATAGAGATCTGGCTGGTTGGTTCCGAGTCTACGCTTCGGCCTCCTGAAAGGCTACGGTTGATGTCTTCCAGGCAATTGGACAGCGCTTTGCGGGACCGGGGACTAAAGCGCAGGCGGGTATATGTTTCCATAGATAAAGACGTGCTACGGGAGGCGGACACCGACTGGGGTTCGGGAAGACTGAGACTGGAATGGTTATTGAGGTGGCTAGGGCGGTTACAGGATTGCTGCCGATTGGTTGGGGTGGATGTTTGCGGCGAGACAGTACCTCGCGGGCCCTGGCCCAGTGACGCCGAACTTCAGGCCATTAGGCGTAGCGAAGAGATAAACCTGGCCTTGTGCGAGGCGGTGTTGAAACGTTCGCTGGTCCGTACATTGCGGGCCTCCTAGTGACCACCAGGTAGCGTTGGGTTAGGCCGAGCCTACGGTTCGCGGTTTCGGGTAGTAGTGCCTGAAACCGCGAAACGGTTTCTTGGCCGGAACCGGTCCGACCGGGGGAGCATACTTTGGTGGTAGGAGGTGGTGTAGATGGCAACAACAGGAACAACCGGGGTACAACTGCCGGACCGCACCGGGCCGGTGTCGGAGAAGCGTCTGGCCGGGGTCGGGGGATTGGCCCGGGCTTATATACCCTTCCAAGAGTATACTCGTCGCCATTCACCCGAGGAGGGCTTGAGAAAAGGAACCATTTTCCCCGAGCTCTATCAGCCGTACCGGGTGGGTAGGAACAGGGAGGGGCACTGACCGTGGAGGCTCACCGGAAAGAGTTATTGGAAAAAATTATGGCTCTGGAATTCACCGCTTTGGAGTTTAACCTGTACTTGGACACCCACCCGGAGGACGAAAGGGCGTTGGCGGATTTTAACCAAGTGGCACATGAGTTGGCCGCGCTCAAACAACATTACGAGCACCGTTACGGGCCGCTCATTAACTTCGGTTGGGGTTCCAGCCATGAGCGTTGGCGTTGGCCCGATGAACCCTGGCCGTGGGAGATCAGTTTTTAGGGGGCGGATACCATGTGGCTCTACGAAAAAAAACTTCAGTACCCCATAAGGGTGCGTCAGTCTAATCCCCGTCTGGCCAAGTGTATCATAACGCAGTACGGCGGGCCGGACGGTGAGCTAGGGGCCTCGCTGCGCTATCTAACTCAGCGCTATACCATGCCCATTCCTCAGGCCAAGGCGGTTTTGACCGATATCGGTACCGAAGAGTTGGCGCATATGGAGATAGTGGCGGCGCTGGTATATAACCTTATCAAGGACGCCCGCCTGGAGGACATCAAACGGGCGGGCCTGGACGGGTACTACGCCGACCACGATCGGGCCGTATTTTTTGTGAACGGCGACGGCGTGCCCTGGACGGCGGCCTACATTCAGGCCAAAGGAGACCCTATTACCGATATGCACGAAAACCTTGCCGCCGAGCAAAAGGCCCGCTCTACCTACGAGTGGCTGATAAACCTTTCGGATGATCCAGACGTCACCGATGTGCTTCGGTTCTTGAGAGAACGGGAGATCGTTCATTATCAGCGGTTTGGCGAAACCCTGCAGCTTCTATACGAATACTTCGATTCCAAAAAGTACTATTAGCCGGCGACGGGCGATCAAGGGGGCAGCCGGGTGCGAATACCGGTTGCCTCTTTTCGGTTAGGCTTTGGTCCCCAACGAAGCCTACTGGAGGCGGTATTGCCGGGGGTAGAGGAAGGAATTCGGGGTTGAGAGAAGAACTATGGGTAGCAAGCCCGCTATCCAACCATCGCGAAGAGGAGGCAGAAGAACATGTCGCCGGGCAGTGCCACCTTGGTAATCGAAGACCGTCAAGATAGACTTTACCTGATCGATCTTCCCCACCTTATGGCCGGCTTTAATCCCTTTCTGGCTGCCTGGCTCTTGTTGACCCCGGAGGCTAATTACTTAGTGGATCCGGGGCCGCCGGTGCATGCCCCTCACCTGCTCCGCGCCTTGGAAGACCTGGGTCTGGAGCGATTGGATTACATACTGCTAACCCATATTCACCTCGACCACGCCGGGGCCACTGCCCGGGTGCTGGAACGGTTTCCCCAAGCTCGAGTGTTCGCCCACTCGCTGGGGCGGCCTCATCTGACTTCGCCTCGAGCCTTGTGGGAGGCCAGCCAGGACGTCATGGGTCAACTGGCCACCTACTACGGCCCTCCGCCTCCCGTGCCGGCTTCAAGCCTGGCGGAAACGGTCCCGGGGATTGAAGTAATCGAAACCCCGGGTCATGCCCCGCACCACCTGTGTTTCCGCCGCGGCCGGGTTCTATTCGTAGGGGAGGCCGCCGGAGTTTACCAGGCGCTAAACGGCTTTTACCTCCGCCCGGCTACCCCGCGACGCTTTTTCTTTGAAATCGCCATCGGCTCCTTGGACAAGCTTTTAGCGTTAGAGCTAGAAGGGGTTATGCTTTGCCACGGACATTACGGGCCTAACCCCCGGGCCCGAAAAACGCTTTCCCTTCATCGCGACCAGCTCTACCTATGGCGGGAGGTAGCCGCCGACTACCTTCCCCGCGTAGGGGACGAGAAGACTTGGTACGAAACTACGCGGGCAGAACTGCTGAAGCGCGATCCTCTACTGCAAAACTATTTCAAGCTGCCGCCAGACGTGCAGCGGCGGGAGCAGTATTTTCTGGATAACAGCCTGGAAGGCTACCGGGAGTATCTGCTTTCGGACAAACGCGCAAGCGTTCAATAGCGCCGGGTGCGGGGTTGGGCCTAGAAGTTTAATCGCCGCCTGGCCGCCCTCTTCGGTTGACAACGGGCAGGGGTTGTGGTACATTTGAGTTGCTTGTGAGTAGGCACCAACCTAAAGGTAAGGTGTTGGCCGGCGGGCGCCGGCACCAGGGCCGGGCAGCGCCGGCCGATTTCCTTCCCGGGTGGCCGAAATCACAGGGAAACTTTTTTAGGAGGAATGCTTTTGATGCACGGTCGGGTCAAGTGGTTTAACCAGGAGAAGGGTTACGGTTTCATCGAGCGGGACGATGGCGGAGACGTTTTCGTCCACTATTCGGCCATCCAGGAGGAAGGGTTCAGGACCCTTTCCGAAGGTCAGGAAGTAGAGTTTGATATCGTCCAGGGGCCGCGGGGTCCGCAGGCCGCCAACGTGGTAAAGCTTAGGGGCTAGCAAACGAACAAACCGGCCCCCGGCCTCGGCCGGGGGCTTTTGATTCCCAGTGTTCACGGAAGGAGTTTTCAAATCTTGCGGGAATAATTACATCTAGGGGGGAGTAGCCTTGAGGCTTGAAATCCGGACCAAGAACGTAGAACTTACCGAGGCATTGCGGCGCTATGTGGAAAAGCGCCTGGCCCGATTGGCCCGCTACCTGGACGGTATCGAGGATATTCAGGTAAGGTTACGGCTGGAAAGAAGCAGGCATGTGGTTGAGGTTACCATACCCCTGGATGGCCTGGTTTTGCGGGCCGAGGAACAAACCGGGGACATGTACGCCTCCATCGACTTGGTGACGGAGAAATTGGAAAGACAGATAGCTAAGTATAAGACCCGCCTCAACCGACGCCTACGGACCGGAGCGGCGAGGGAGGTGACGGAAGCAGTACCGGCCGAAGGATCGGAAGAAACAGGACCGGAAGCGACGGCAGAGGCGACCATCGCGCGGGTTAAGCGTTTCCCCATAAAGCCGATGTCAATAGATGAAGCGATACTGCAGATGGATCTATTGGGCCACAACTTCTTTGTATTTGCCAACTCC
This sequence comes from Neomoorellales bacterium, assembly GCA_049719955.1. Lineage (GTDB taxonomy): Bacteria > Bacillota > DSM-521 > Neomoorellales > SLTJ01 > JANLFO01. The sequence goes on from JBNARC010000005.1 coordinate 18,679, forward strand.
CGTACCGACAGAATCAACGTGGTTTACCGCCGCCGCGACGGTCGGTACGGTCTGATTGAGCCGGAAGAATAGACCCTGGGGGGAGCGTTAGGGCCTTTGGAGAAGAAGGGTTACCCGGAGCTAGAGGAGGTCATACGCCGGGTACGGGGGGTAGCGTCGGTTCGCGTATTCCGGGATGAGGAAGGGAACGTCAGCGAAATTCACGTGGTAGCGGACCCCAGGCGCAACCCAAAGCAACTGGTGCGGGACATAGAGAGCGCGGTAGCGGTAGCCATGGGTATCCAGCTTGACCACAAGAAGATAAGCGTGGTGCAGTTTGAATCCGGCTCTCGGGTAGAAGAGGCCCGGCCCGAGTATCCGCCGTCCGGGCCCGTCGAGCCCTTGCCCGTCCTGACCGGGCTAAGCTATCACCTTCAGGGCCAGCAGGTGCGGGTGGAGGTGCAACTGGAGCTGGGAGGCGAGGTTTACTCGGGTTCCGCCAGTAGTGAATCGCAGTTGCTCAGTCCCGGTGCGCTTGCCGCCGAGGCGGTACTCAAGGCCCTGGAGACGCGGTGGGGCCCCCGGGCGGCCGTCAGGTTGGGGGATGCGGTGAAGCTTCGGGTAGCCTATAGGGATGCCTGGGTGGTGGTGGTGGAAACCGTCGAGGGGCCCCAGATCGGCGCCGCCCTAGTGATGCGGGAGGATCTGGAGGCGGCGGCCGAGGCCACCTTGGCCGCGCTGGCGCCAAGGCCCCGGCGGCGTCCGGCCTAACAGGCGGCATACTGAGTTATCCCCATTCGAGTGAACTTGAGTTGACTGGCGGTACCGGGTGCTCGCCTGAGTACATTGGCAACTCGCCGGGCACCGAACTTGGCGAGGACGAGCGCGCCAGGCGCTCGCGAGGCCACGGACGGCCGGAGCCGAGGAGCGCCATGGACGGCGCTTCCGAGGGGAGCCCGCCGTAGCGCGAAGGCTGAGCCCTAGTTTGGTCGGCGAGGTGACAGTACGAACGGGGAGCACCCGGTACCGCCCGTGGGAAAGTGGGAATACGTCAGGGCCATAAGGTTGCAACTTCTCGTCTGCGAGTGCTAGAATAGGAGGCAGAGTGGAAAAGAGGAACCGCCACGGTTCCTCTTGGCGCCTTATACGGGAAGGCGGTGGGTTTAGATGCTCGGTGCCCTGCGGCACCTTTTGGACGATAACGCCCGAGAGATAAAGAAACTGGGGCGCCTCGTGGCCCAGGTCAACGCCCTGGAGCCGGAGGTGCAGAAGCTAAGCGATGCCGAACTGGCGGCCAAGACGCCCGAGTTCAAGCGGCGCCTGGAGCGGGGAGCCACCCTGGACGAGTTGCTTCCCGAGGCCTTCGCCGTGGTGCGGGAGGCGGCCCGGAGGGTGCTGGGGATGCGGCCCTTCGACGTGCAGGTGATGGGAGGTATAGTGCTGCACCAGGGCCGCATCGCCGAGATGAAGACCGGCGAGGGCAAGACCCTGGTGGCCACCATGCCCGCCTATTTGAACGCCCTGTTGGGCCGGGGCGTGCACATCGTCACCGTAAACGATTACCTGGCCCGGCGGGACGCGGAATGGATGGGTCCGGTGTACCGGGCGCTGGGGCTCAGGGTGGGGGTAATCGTGCACGGCCTGACGGCGGCCCAGAGGAGGGAGGCCTACGCTGCCGACATCACCTACGGCACCAACAACGAGTTCGGGTTCGACTACCTAAGGGACAACATGGCCCTGGACGCGTCGGAGCTGGTGCAGCGGGAGCTTTATTACGCCATCGTGGACGAGGTAGACAGTATCCTTATTGACGAGGCCCGCACCCCGCTGATAATCTCCGGCCAGGCGGAAAAGCCCACCGAGCTTTACTACCGGGTGGCCAAACTGGTGCCGCGCCTGAAGCCCGGCGAGGACTTCAACCTGGACGAAAAGGCCCGGCTGGTGACCCTCACCGAGGCCGGGGTGGCCAAGATGGAGCGCTGGCTGGGCGTGGATAACCTCTACGACGACACCAACCTGGAGCTCAGCCACTGCGTGAACCAGGCCCTCAAGGCCCAGTTCCTGATGAAGCGCGACCGGGACTACGTGGTCAAGGACGGCCAGGTAATCATCGTGGACGAATTTACCGGCCGGCTAATGTTCGGCCGCCGCTACAGCGACGGCCTGCACCAGGCCATTGAGGCCAAGGAAGGGGTTAAGATCGAGCGGGAGTCCCAGACCCTGGCCAGCATCACCTTCCAGAACTACTTCCGCATGTACAAGAAGCTGGCGGGCATGACCGGTACCGCCGCCACCGAGGAGGAAGAGTTCCGAAAGATCTACGGCCTGGACGTGGTGGTCATTCCCACCCACAAGCCTATGATCCGCCAGGACCTCCCGGACGTGATCTACCGCACCGAGCAGGGGAAGTTCAAGGCGGTGGTGGAGGAAATCTGCCGACGCCACGCCACCGGCCAGCCGGTATTGGTGGGGACGATCTCCATCGAAAAGTCGGAGAAGCTCAGCGCCATGCTCAAGGAGCGGGGTATCCCCCACCAGGTACTCAACGCCAAGTACCACGAGAAGGAAGCGGAAATCGTGGCCCAGGCGGGCCGACTGGGAGCGGTCACCATCGCCACCAACATGGCCGGCCGGGGCACGGACATCATGCTGGGCGGCAACCCCGAGTTTCTGGCCAAGGAAGAGCTGCGGCGCCGGGGGTACGACCCGGCCCAGGCTGATCCCCAGCTCTACCGAGAAGTGCTGGAGGAGATGAAGCGGCGCTGCGCCGAGGAGCACGACCGGGTGGTGGCCCTGGGAGGGCTATTCATCATCGGCACCGAGCGGCACGAGGCCCGGCGCATCGATAACCAGTTGCGCGGCCGCGCCGGCCGCCAGGGCGATCCCGGCGCCACCCGCTTCTACGTCTCCCTGGAGGACGACCTGCTGCGGCTGTTCGGTTCGGATTCCCTAACCGGGCTCATGGACCGGCTGGGCATGGACGACAGCACCCCCATAGATCATCCCCTGGTGTCCCGCTCCCTGGAAATGGCCCAGAAGCGGGTGGAGGCCCGCAACTTCGACCTGCGCAAGCACCTTTTGGAATACGACGACGTAATGAATCAGCAGCGGCAGATCATTTACGCCCAGCGCCGGCAGGTGCTGATGGGCGAGGACGTGAAGGAACACATCCTCAAGATGATCGATACCCTGGTGGACGCCACCGTGGACCGGTTCGCCGGGGAAAGCCCCTATCCGGAGGAGTGGGACCTGCAGGGGTTGTTGGATTACGCCCGCCAGGTCTTCCTGCCCGACCCCCAGGTTACTCCCGAAGCGCTGGCGGCCATGGAAAAGGAGGAGGTGCGCCGCTTCCTCAAGGAGAAGGCCCGCCAACTCTACGAAGAGCGCGAGCAGGAGCTGGGGCCGGAGAACATGCGCCGCCTGGAGCGCCTGGTGCTGCTCCACGTGGTGGACCAGAAGTGGATGGATCACCTGGCGGCCATGGACGACCTGCGGCAGGGGATCGGGCTTCGGGCTTACGGCCAGAGAGATCCCCTGATCGAGTACAAGTTCGAGGCCTACCAGATGTTCAACGACATGGTGGCCGCCATTCAAGAAGACACGGTGCGCTACCTCTTCCGCCTGCGCCTGGCCGAGCCCCAGCCGGCGCGGGCGCGGGTGCGGCAGGTAACCGAGTCCCGGCCCGCGGTCGACGGTCAGGGGGCCAAGGCGGAGCCGGCCCCTCCCCAGCCGGTGCGGCGGGGGCCCAAGGTGGGGCGTAACGACCCCTGCCCCTGCGGCAGCGGCAAGAAATATAAGAAGTGCTGCGGCCGGGTGGCCTGAAACACCCTTTCGTAGCGGGAGCGCGGCCGGGCGATCTTATGGAGGTGAAGTCAAGCCGTGCTTGCCGACTATAGACCCCGCCTGGAAATGCTGAAATCCCGGCTGGAAGAATTGAGGGTTTCCCTTTGACCTGGCCGGCAAGGAGGAAACTATAAAGGAATTGGAGGCGCGCCTGGCCCTTCCTGAGGTCTGGCAGGACGCCCGCCAGGCGGCGGAGCTGGGCCGGCGGCTGGCGGAGCTCAAGGAGGAGCGGGAGAAGTTCCTCTCCTTGGCGCGCCAGGTAGAGGATCTATGGGTTCTATGGGAGCTGGCGCTGGAAGAGGGTGAGGAAGGCCTGGCGGAAGAGGTGGCCCGGGGCCTGGCGGCGGCGGAGAAAAGCCTGGACCGGGCGGAAATCGAGGTGCTCCTGAACCAGCCCTACGACCACCACTCCGCCTACCTTTCCCTGCACGCCGGCGCCGGGGGCACCGAGGCTCAGGACTGGGCGGCCATGCTGCTGCGCATGTATACCCGTTGGGCGGAGGAGAAGGGCTACCAGGTAGAAGTGGTAGATTGTCTGGAAGGCGAGGAGGCGGGGATTAAGAGTGCCACCCTGCGCATCGCCGGGCCCTACGCCTACGGTTACCTTAAGGCGGAAAACGGAGTGCACCGCCTGGTGCGCATTTCTCCCTTTGATGCCGCCCGCCGGCGGCACACCTCCTTTGCTTCGGTGGAGGTGCTGCCGGAGCTGGAGCCGGAAGAGGAGATAACCATCGACCCCGAGGACCTGCGCATCGATACCTTCCGGGCCAGCGGCCACGGCGGCCAGCACGTAAACAAGACCGAGTCGGCGGTGCGCATCACCCACCTGCCCACGGGGATAGTGGTGCAGTGCCAGAACGAGCGCTCCCAGCACGCCAACCGCCTGACCGCCATGAAGATTCTGCAGGCCAAGCTGTTTGAGCTGAAAAGACGGCAGGAAGAGGAGCGCTTGAGCGCCCTGAAAGGGGAGCAGCGGGAAATCGCCTGGGGAAGTCAGATCCGGTCCTACGTCTTTCAGCCCTACCAGATGGTGAAGGATCACCGCACCGGAGTGGAAGTGGGCAACGTGGAGGCGGTCATGGACGGGGAAATCGACCCCTTTATCTTCGCCTACCTGCGGCACCGCGTGCAGAAGGGGGAGAAGGCCCCGACCCGCGCCGCGCCTTAGAAAGGAGAAGGCGAGCTTGCCTGGCCCCTTGCGCCGGCGCCACTGGCAGCGGCTGCGCCAGATCGTAAACGTGGCCGTGGCCCAGGGCTTCGGCTACATAGTGGAGCAACTGGGCCTGGCGGGTCTGGTTTCCCGGTCCCGCCGGGGGGGAACCGTCGAGGGGGAAAGGCCCCGTCTCTCCCGGGGCGAGCGCCTGGCGCGCGCATTGGAGGAGCTGGGGCCCACTTTTATCAAGCTGGGGCAGATGCTGAGCACCCGCTCCGACCTCCTCCCGGCGGACGTGGTGGCGGAGCTGGAGAAGCTTCAGGACCGGGTGCCGCCGTTTTCCGCCGAAGAGGTCCGGGAAGCGGTACGGCGGGAGTTGGGGGTGCCGTTGGAGCAGGCCTTCGCCGAGTTCGACCCGGTGCCCATAGCGGCGGCCTCCATCGGACAGGTGCACCGGGCCCGGCTGTTTACCGGCGAAGAGGTAGCGGTAAAGGTGCAGCGGCCGCGGCTGGAGGAAACCGTGGAGGCGGATTTGGAGATCCTGTTCGCTCTGGCCCGTCTGGCCGACCTGCACCCGGTGTGGGGCCGGATGTACGACTTCACCGCCCTGGCCGAGGAGTTTGCCTTTACCCTGCGCCAGGAGATGGATTTCCAGGCCGAGGGTCGCAACGCCGACCGGCTGCGCCAGAACCTGACCGGCATGCCCCAGGTGCGCATCCCCCGGGTGTACTGGGAGTACACCACCCGGCGGCTGCTGACCATGGAATACGTGGCCGGCACTAAACTTAACGAACCGGAGCGATTGGCCGCTCAAAAGGTGGACCGCCGGGCGGTGGCGCGCCTTCTCATTCAAGCGGTGCTCAAGCAGATCTTCCTGGACGGTTTCTTTCACGCCGACCTACACCCGGGAAACCTGGCGGTGCAGCCCGGGCCGGTGCTGGTGTTCATGGACTTCGGGCTGGTGGGCACGCTGGCTCCGGAGCGGCGGGAGCAGTGCTTGGCGATCGTACGGGGGCTGGTGAAAGGCGACGCCGAGCTTCTGGTCCGGGCCCTGACCGCCCTGGGCGTGGCCACGCCCCACACCGACCGGGAGGGCTTGCGGCGGGATCTGGAGCGGATTCGGGAGAAGTACTACCGGCTTCCTTTCTCGCAGATGCAATTGGGGCGGGTGCTGGGCGACCTGGTGGAGAGCGCCTTCAAGCACCGGTTGCGCCTTCCCCGGGAGCTGGCGCTGATGATCAAGACCCTAACCACCCTGGAGGCGGTGGTGCGGGAACTGGATCCGGAGTTGGACCTGGCCGAAGTAGCCACCGCCTTTCGGCGTCAGTACCTGCGGGAACAGATGCGGCCGCCGGCCCTGCGGGCCCGTTTGCGCCGGGCCTGGGAAGAGGCTGCCTGGCTGGCGGTGGGGTTACCCCGGAATCTCAATCGGCTGTTGGATAAGCTGGCCCACGACGGAATAAGCCTGGAGCTGCGCCACCGAGAATTGCCGGAATTTCGGGCCCATCTGGACCAGATCGCCAACCGGCTCTGCTTTGCCATTATCCTGCTGTCCTTTAGTCTGATGATGACCGGGCTGGTGATCAGCTCGGCGCTGGTGCAGGGGAGCCGGGGCCTTTTCTTCTGGCGGCTGCCGGTGCTGGAAATCGGTTTCGGGGCGGCCGCGGTCCTGTTCCTGGGGCTGATCTGGGCGATCGTGCGCAGCGGGCGGTTCTAAGTTCCCCGAACGGCGAGACGCCGGTTTTCGAGCCCGGTGGTGGGTCGGAGGCCAGGCCGCGGCGGGCCGGAAAAGGGGGGCCGGTAGGATGACCAGGTACGGGCGAGAGCTGATAGACTACTTTCTCCTCAGCGGCGGGGCGGCGGTGGTGGCTCTGGGCATTGCCGCCTTTCAGGTGCCCCACCGGATCGCCGCCGGCGGCCTGAGCGGCCTGGCCACGGTCTTGCACTACACCCTGGGGCTGCCGGTGGGCCTTACCCTTCTGGGCCTGAACGTCCCCTTGTTCGTTTTGGCCATAAAGGTAAAAGGGTGGCGCTTTACCTTTCGCAGCCTTTACGGTACGGTAATGCTGTCGCTGCTGGTGGACCTGTTCTTGGCCCTGATTCGCACCCCCACCGCCGATCCCCTCCTGGCCACCCTTTACGGCGGAGCCCTGGTGGGGTTGGGCCTAAGCCTGGTCTTCCGGGCCGGCGGAACCACCGGGGGCACGGACATGGCGGCCCAGATCCTGCGCGCCTTCTTCCCCGGCAGCACCGGCCGGGCTCTGGTGCTGATAGACGGCGCGGTGATCGGCCTGGCCGCCTGCGTGTTCGGGCTGGAGCTGGCGCTTTACGGCCTCATCTCCGTATTCTTGAGCGGAGTGGTAATCGATGCCGTGCAGGAAGGGGGGCTTTACGCCCGGGCGGCGCTCATCATCACCGACCGGGCGGAGGAGCTGGCCCCGGCCATCCTCACCCGGCTCAACCGGGGGGCTACCCTCTTTGAGGGGCGGGGGCTTTATACCGGCGAGAGGCGGCCGGTCATCCTGTGCGTGGTTTCCCGGGCCGAGGTCCCCCGGCTCAAGGCGTTGGTAGCGGAATGCGATCCCCGGGCCTTTGTGGTGGTGACCGGGGTGCACGAGGTGCTGGGCGAGGGCTTTAAGGCCATAGAAGGAGGCGAAGGTTCACCTTGGAGCCGGTGATCAAGGAAGAGCTCAACCGAAAAGCACGCCAGTTGCGCGGCCTGGCCCTGAAAATGATCGGGACCGCGGGCTCCGGGCATCCGGGAGGCTCGCTCTCGGCGGCGGAAATCATGGCGGTGCTTTACTTCCACGAGCTGCGGGTAGACCCCGCCCGCCCCGATTGGCCGGATCGAGACCGCTTTATTCTGTCTAAGGGGCATGCTGCGCCTCTACTATACGCCGCCCTGGCCGAGCGGGGTTTCTTCCCCCCTGAAGAACTGCTTACCCTGCGCCGCCTGGGTAGCCGGTTGCAGGGCCATCCTGACTGCCGGCGCCTGCCGGGGGTGGACATGTCTACCGGCTCCTTGGGGCAGGGCCTTTCGGTAGGAAACGGCCTGGCCCTGGGGGCTAAGCTGGACGGCCGCTCTTACCGGGTCTACGTGCTCCTGGGAGACGGCGAGATCCAGGAGGGGATGGTGTGGGAGGCCAGTATGGCCGCCGCCCACTATCGCCTGGACAACCTGGTGGCGATTGTGGACCACAACGGGCTGCAGATCGACGGTCCGGTGGCTAAAGTGATGTCTCCCGAGCCGCTGGCGGAGAAGTGGCAGGCCTTCGGCTGGGAGGTAGTGCGGGTGGACGGGCACCAAGTGGAGGAAATCGCCGCGGCGCTGGAGCACGCCCGGCAGGTGAAGGGCCGGCCCACCATGATTATCGCCGACACGATCAAGGGCAAGGGCGTATCCTTTATGGAGAACCGGGTGGAGTGGCACGGGGTAGCTCCCAAGGGGGAAGAGTTGGCCCGGGCCCTGGCCGAACTGGGCGTCGAGTAGTAGCTTTCCAGGGGGCGCCCCGAAGGGGTCCGGGCGCAGGGGGGCCCGAAATTGGAGCCGCATTTTCGGGTGTGGATCGAAGAGGCAGGAGAGCCGGTGTTCGGGGACGGCCTATTCCAGCTCCTGCAAGGAGTAGATCGGCTGGGCTCCATCACGCAGGCGGCCAGGGCTTTGGGTATGTCCTACCGGCAGGCCTGGGGCCATGTGCGTAAGGCCGAGGAGCGGCTGGGCGTTCAGTTATTGGAGCGGCAGGTGGGCGGGGAGGCGGGGGGAGGGGCCCGCCTCACCCCCACCGGCAGGCAATGGCTGGAGCGCTATCGCCGTTTTCAGGCCGAAGTGGGCCGGGCAGTAGATGAGGCCTTCCGCGAGTTCTTCGGTTAGGCCGGCCACTTCAGTTCGTCTTGTGATCGGCCTCCAAGGACCTCAGGCCAGGTTTCTGGCCGATTCCGTGGTTCTCCGGTTGGGTTTCGCCCGGGGGTCGCCGCCGGCGGATTCGGCCTTCAAGCCGGCGCTGGGCCGCTTCCAGTCGGGCCAAGAGCCCTTCATCCTCCCGGGTCGGGGTGAAGGCTTCGGCCACCAGGTTTCGGCGAAAAGCCAGGACTCGTTCCAGGATCGCTCTTCCCGCCGGGCTCAGACTAAGCCTGACCACGCGGCGGTCCTCTTCGTCCCGGTAACGCTCTACCAGCCCTTCCGCCACCAGACCGTCAATCAGGGCGGTTACGCTGCCCGGACTGACCAGCAACCGTTCCTGCAGCTCGCTCATGGTAAGATTGCGGCAGCGGGCCAAGTGTAGGAGGGCCCAAAGGCGGGGTAAAGTTAGTCCCTCTTCCTTCAGGAAGGTCTTGGTAAGGAAGTTGAGCAAGTAGTTGAGACCTCGCAGGGCGGCCTCCAGGCGGGCAACGATTTCGGTTTCTTGCCGCGAAGACACCGCGCGTGTCCCCCCCTATACCAGGCGGTGAAGCTGCCTGGCGCTAAGCAGGATTAAGACCAGGGCAAAGGCGGCCAGAAGGCCCAAGTCTCGAGCCACGCTTCCGGGAAGTCCCAACAGAAAGGCCCGGAGGGCCTCAACAATGTAGCTCATCGGGTTCCCGAAGGCTATGACCCTAAGCCAGGGGGGCATCAGCTCCACGGGATACAAGGCGTTGGAGGCAAAGAACAGGGGCATGGTGATCACCTGCCCTATTCCCATAAAGCGCTCCCGGGTTCGCATCCAGCACGCCAGGAGCATAGATAGGCTGGAGAACACGCAGGCCCCGGCGGTGACCGTGAGGAGGGCACCTAAGAGCGGTGCCGCTCCCCAGCGGAAGCGCACCCCCAGCAGGGCGGCAATCACCATAATGATTACCCCTTGGATTAAGGCCCGCAAGCTGGCAGAAAGCCCCTTACCCAGCACAAAGGCGGCCCGGGGCACAGGAGCCACCAGTAGCTTCTGAAAGATACCGGCATCTCGCTCCCAGAGCACGGAGATGCCGAAGAAAATAGAAATAAATACCACCGACTGGCTCAAGATTCCGGGTGTGAGGTATTCCAGGTAGGAGACCCCGCCGGTGGGCAGTCCGCGGAGACGGCCAAAAACCTGCCCGAATATGGCCAGCCATAGTAGGGGCTGCACCGCCCGGGTTACTACTTCGGCGGGGTCGTTCCGGAGCTTGCGGGCCTCAAGCTCGGCGATGGCCAGGGTGCCGGCTAAGAACCGACACGCGCTAGCCCAAACGCCGGAAAACATGGCGGGCGCGGCGTACGTCAAGGTAGCTTCCCCCCTCCGCTTCGGCCAGGCTATGTCCGGTGAAGTGCACGAATACCTCTTCCAAGGTGCCTTGAGGAACGCCGGCGGCCCGCTTTAGCTCCTCCGGGGAACCTACGGCGGTTACCCGGCCGCGGTGCATTATGGCTACCCGATCGCATAGAGCTTCTGCCTCCTCCAAATAGTGGGTGGTAAGCACAATGCTCAGCCCCTGCTCCGCCCGAAGAGACCGGAGATGTTCCCAGAAAGCCCTGCGGGCCACGGGGTCTAGACCGGCGGTGGGTTCGTCGAGGAACAGAAGTTGGGGGCGGTGCACCAGGGCCTGGGCCAATTCCAGACGCCGGATCATGCCGCCGGAAAAGGTGCGTACCAGGGAGTGAGCCCGGTCGCCTAATTCTACCAGCTTTAATAGAGACTGAATGCGCTGGCGCCGTTGGTCGGCAGGAACGCGGTAGAGTTTGGCAAAGATTAGCAAGTTCTCGTAGGCACTTAGGGTCCCGTCAACGGATAGACCCTGCGGCACGCACCCGATCAGGCCGCGAATGGCGGCGGCCTGACGGCGCAGTTCGTATCCCCCTATTCGGGCGGTGCCGGCGGTGGGCGCTATCAGCGTGGTTAGGAGCCGGATGGTGGTGGTCTTACCGGCGCCGTTGGGACCCAGGAGACCGAAGATTTCCCCGGCCTGGATTTCCAGCGATACCCGGTCCACGGCCGCTCGGCCGTTGAACACCTTGGTGAGGTCGTAAGTAGTTACTATCGGGGGCATGGTGACCGGCCCTTCCTTCGCGCTTGGAATATTTCCGGCTTCAAAATAAACCTCCATAAGAAATTCGTCAAGCGTGTCCCTGCGCTTCTATGGGAAGAAACACCCAGAGGGCGGCGGTGAAGGCGCAGGCCAGGCTGATGGCCAGGGCCAAGGCGTTCCACGAGCCGGTAGCGTCTAAAATCCAGCCGGTGAGAGTGGGGCCCAGTATCAGTCCCCCGTTTTGGGCGGTAAGCGCCAGCCCTAATCCCAACGGTACCTCCCGCGCCTGGCGGGCCAAATGAGGGATGGCGGCGAAAACTACCGTGGGGACCATGCTGCCTATTAGGCCTACACAGAACTGTACTACCGGTACCACGCCAACGGCCAGGTGAAATATCAGGAGATAAAGTACGGCCTGGGTGGCGGAGCTACCTCCGCAAATCAGGCGCGAGGAGCGGTAGCGGTCGTAGAGGTGGCCTGCCAACGGGCACCCCACCAGCGCTCCCAGGGAGGCCAGACTCCCGATCAGGGTGGCGGTAGCCAGGGATAGGGATCTCACCTGCACCAGGAAGGTGGGAAACCAGGTGGTAACCGAAAGCATGGTACCGGCGTATACCAGGAAGGCGGCATTAACGTAAATTAGGCTTAGATTCGGCCCCCCGGGCCGGCGGATCGAGGCTCGCTCCGAAGAAGGCTCCTTCGCGACTTCCTCAGGGTTGGTGACCTCCGGTGCCAGGAAGTACATGGCTAAAGCGGCGGCCAGACAAAGAACCAGGCAAAAGCCCCAGACGCCGCGCGCGGAAAGGACTCGGGCCAGCCAGGGCGTCAGGTTAAAAATCGCTAAAGTGCCCACCGGCACCCAGGCGGCCCAAATGCCCATGGCCAGACCGCGTTTTTCGGGAGGGGCACTATGGCTGACAATGGAGGGTGCGGCTACGGCTACAAGGGCAAACCCCACGCCCCCCACGATCCGTCCCACCACTATTCCCGCCGCGCTGAAGTAAATCAGGGGCACCAAATTGCCGATCACTAAGGCCAACATACCCAGTAGGGCCAGCTTCTTTAAGCTTCTACGGCCCATGATTATACCGGCCGGAATGCCCAGAACCGCGCCCGCAATACCAAAACTGGACATAACCAAGCCCATCACCAAAGGACTGAGATTAAGGCTGGAGCGCAGAAGCGGCGCCATAGGCGGTATTTGGTTCTGGCTGGCCGCAGCCGCCACTCCGGCGGCGAAGGCTACCCAGATCGGCAACCAAGAGCTGGTACCAACCTCAGTGCGTCTTTCTAGTAAAGCGTAGGCTTCACCTTCCGTCAATTACCCCCACTCCTTTCTGATGTGGTCGTAAGTCGGCAGGACCACCCTTCTGCTCATGGTTATGCCGCTCGCCCGACTCCTAGGGTGGTAACATATGGCTAACCAGTTCGCCAGGGGAATCCGCGATTCCTTCCGGGGCAGGAGCAGCGGCCCTGCTGCAGACGTTGCTTTTGGGGCTTCGTTATGCTAGAATTGACATAACGGTGGCCCGGATAGAGGGTCTGAGCCCCTCGGCCGCCAAAGAGAGGTGGTGGAAACTTGCGCCGGGTCGGGAGGGTTGACGGCGCGGATCCTTAAAGGGCCGGATACCGGGCCCGACGCCGGGCGAGGCAGTAAAGTCTTTAGGAGGTGCAGAGCGTGTTGCGCCTGGGCAAGACCGGGTTTACAAGGTTTCTGGCTCTAGGGCTGTTGGTCTTATTGGTGGCTGGCCTGGCCCTTGTGGCCGGGTGCAATAAGGGAACCGGCGGGGCTGCGGGGACGGCTCAAACTGAAGCCCAGGGCGGGTCGGCGCCGCCCGGGGGGCAAAGCGGGTCGGCGGCCGCCGCCGGGGACCGGGAAGTGATCCTGGCCACTACTACCAGTACCTACGATACCGGCCTCCTGGACTACCTGCTGCCGATCTTCGAGCAGAAGACCGGTTATAAGGTTAAGCCCATTGCCGTGGGTACGGGCCAGGCCCTGAAGATGGGTGAGGAAGGCAATGCCGACGTGTTGCTGGTGCACGCGCCGGCCTCGGAGAAACCCCTGGTGGACCGGGGGATACTGATCAATTATCGCCTGGTGATGCACAACGACTTTATCCTCGTAGGCCCTCCGGATGACCCGGTCGGGGTGCGGCAGGCGGGCACGGCGGTAGAGGCCTTGCAGAAGATCGCCCAGCGTCGGGCGGTTTTCGTGTCCCGGGGTGATGACTCGGGCACCCACGAGAAGGAGAAGGATCTTTGGGAGAAGGCCGGGATTGACCCTCAGGGCGACTGGTACGTGAGCGCCGGAGCGGGAATGGGCCAGACCCTGACCATCGCCTCCGAACGGGGAGGGTATACCCTCACCGACCGTGGCACCTATCTGGCTACGAAGAAGAACCTGCGGCTGGAAATCGTGCACCAGGGCGATCCCCTGCTGCTGAACATCTACCACGTGGCGCAGGTCAACCCGGAGAGATTCCCCAACCTGGACATCAACGCCGAGGGAGCTAAAGCCTTCGTGGAGTTTATGGTTTCTCCCGAGGGCCAAGAGCTCATCGGCCAGTTCGGAAAGGATAAGTACGGGGAGCCTCTGTTCGTTCCCGACGCAGACAAGGAGGGTTAGCCGTCGCGTCGAGTGATGCCACCCGCAAGCTTCTGAGGGGTTGTCTTTTGTCCGGCGTTACGCTAAAATGAACATAACGCCTGAAGCGACCAGAGGGGGCACCGAACCGGTCATGGAATTCGTGGCGCAGGGAATGATTGAGGGTTTACGTCTCCTGCTTACCTTGAACCCGGAAGTGGTAGAAATAACCCTCCGCACCTTGCGGGTAACCGGAACTGCCACCCTCGTTAGCGTGCTTTTGGGCGTTCCTCTGGGGGTGCTTTTGGGTCTAAAGCGTTTTTGGGGCCGGCGGGCCCTGCTGAGTCTGGTCTATAGCGGCATGGGCCTGCCTCCTACGGTAGTGGGGTTGTGGGTCAGCCTCTTTCTCTGGCGCTCCGGCCCTCTAGGTAATCTTAGGCTCATATACACTACCGCGGCCATGGTAATTGCCCAGGCGGTGATAGCCACCCCCCTGGTGGCCAGCCTGACCGCGGCGGCTTTGCAGCAGTTACCTCCCAAGCTGCGTTTGCAAATCTTGGCCCTGGGAGCTTCGCGCTGGCAGCTCATCTGGCAGTTGCTGCGAGAGGCCCGGTTGGGGGTTCTGGCCGCGGTAATCGCCGGGTTCGGCGGGGTAATCTCCGAGGTAGGGGCGGCGGCCATGGTGGGAGGTAACATCGCCGGCGAAACCCGGGTGCTAACTACCGCCATTATGTTGGAGGTATCCCGGGGGCACTTTGACTTGGCCCTTGCCTTAAGCTTCATCCTGTTGGCGCTGGTTTACGCGGTGGTAGCGGCCCTAGCCTGGGCCCAGCAGGGGTACCGGAGCCCCGGAACCTGAAAACGTTAGCGAGATCCTTAACCGTTGACCGGGAGGCGAAAAACTTGGCGGGCCCAAGCAGGATTCGAGCTGAGTTACCCCCACTTTTAGGTTGGCGGGCGGTACCGGGTGCTCTCCTGAGTACATTGGCACCTCGCCGGGCACCTGATAGGCCAGGCATTCGAGGGCTGGCAGCGTTGCTGACGGCCGTATTGCTACTGGCCTGCGTGGTCGGGTGCGGTCGACCGGTTCCGCCTTCGCAGTTGGGAGCCCAGCCGGGGACGACCGGTCGGGTAAAGTTGAGCGGAGGGGGAGCTACCTTTCCCTATCCCCTCTACTCCAAGTGGATCGAGGAATACAAAAAGCTTAAGCCCGGCGTGCTGGTGGATTACCAGTCCATAGGTAGCGGCGGCGGTATCCGGGGCATAACCGAGGGCACCCTGGATTTCGCCGGTAGCGACGCGCCCATGACGCCGGAGGAGCGGGCCAAGGCACCGGCCGAGATCGTGCACCTGCCGGTAGTGCTGGGAGCGGTGGCGGTTACCTACAACCTTCCCGGCAACCCGGTGCTTAATTTGGACGGCGAGACCCTGGCCGAGATCTACCTGGGCCGCATTACCAAGTGGAACCATCCCCGCCTGCAGGCTCTCAACCCGGGATTGACCCTTCCCGAGCGGGATATCGCCGTGATACACCGCTCGGACGGCAGCGGCACTACCTTCGTGTTTACCGACTATCTCAGCCGCACCAGCCCGGCCTGGAGGGAGGGACCGGGTACCGGGAAGTCCGTTTCCTGGCCTTTCGGCATTGGCGGCAAGGGTAACGAGGGGGTTACCGGCCAGCTCAAGCTGATAGAGGGCGCCATCGGCTACGTGGAGCTGGCCTACGCGGTGAAGAACGGCCTGCCTTGCGCCCGGATGAAGAACCGGGCGGGCCGATTTGTGGCGCCTACCCCGGCGGCGGTGGCCGCGGCGGCAGCCGGTGCCGCCCAGGATATGCCGGAGGACCTATGCCTGTCCCTGGTAAACGCGCCGGGACCCGACGCCTACCCGATTTCCACCTTTTCTTACCTGCTGGTTTACCAGGATCAGCCCGATCCGGTTAAGGGCAAGGCCCTGGCGGAGTTCTTGTGGTGGGCGGTGCACGAGGGGCAGCAGTACGCGGAGGAGTTGCTTTACGCGCCGTTGCCGGAACCGGTGGTAAAACGTCTGGAGGAGAAGCTGAAAACCCTTACCAGTCAGGGCCGCCCGCTGTTGCCGTAGGCGTAGGCGTGCGGGTGGGTCGTAAGGCCGGAGGAGATCAGGGCCGATGAGCGAGGTATTTCGTCTGGAAGAGGTAGAAGTCAGGAAGGCCGGCCGTACCGTGCTACAGGTACCGGCGCTCTCCGTTAATCAAGGAGAAGTGTTGGGCCTAATCGGGCCCAACGGCGCCGGCAAGACCACCCTGTTGCTGGTTTTGGGGGGACTGGAGGTACCGCACCGGGGCGAGGTCTGGTTCCGGGGCCGTCGGGTACAGACCGAGCGTGAGCGCCTGGCCATGCGCCGGCGGCTGGCGGTGGTGTTTCAGGAACCGCTCCTGCTCGGCACTACCGTTTATCATAACGTGGCCGCCGGCCTGCGCTTTCGGGGAGTGCCGCCGGCGGAGATCAGGCGGCGGGTAGAAACCTGGCTGGAACGATTGGGAATAGCCGAACTGGCCTCCCGACCGGCGCGCGCTCTTTCCGGCGGGGAGGCCCAACGGGTAAGCTTGGCCCGGGCCCTGGCACTGGAGCCCGAGATCCTGCTGTTGGACGAGCCCTTTGCCTCTCTGGACGCTCCCACCCGGGCCGGTTTGATGGAGGAACTGCACGGCATCCTCGCTTCCACCGGTCTTACGGCGGTTTTCGTTACCCACGACTTTCGGGAACTGCCCATGCTGGCTCACCGGGCCGCAGCTCTTTTGGAAGGCCGACTGGTGCAGGTGGGCACGCCGGAAGAGGTGTTGAACCGTCCGGCCAGCCTGGAGTTAGCTTCCTTTGTGGGGGTAACCAACCGAATTACGGCGCAACTGGTGGGGCGGCAGAACGGGTGTTACCGGTTACGCGGTCCGGAAGGGCTGGAACTGTGGGCCGGTTCTGCTACCAACGGCGCGTCGTCCCGAACGGTTACCGCCTTGTGGCGACCGGAGGAAGGATTGCTTCTTTGTGCCCCGGCGGGCTCGGAGCCCAATGTCTGGCCGGCGGTAGTAAAGAAAATTGTGCCCTTTGGTGCCGAGGACCGGTTGGTTTTGGCCTGCGGGGGGCAGCAACTAACCGCCTTGTGTTCGCACCAACTGGTCCGACAAATGGCCTTGAGCGAAGGGGCGAGAGTGTACCTTAAGGTACCGCCGGAAAGGGTACACGTCTTGCCCGCCTAGTCATTCGCCGACTTGCGCTCTCCGGTTACCAGGTAAATTACCCGCTCGGCGATATTGGTGGCGTGGTCGGCAATACGCTCCAGGTACCGGCTGATGAAGAGGAGGTAGGTGGATTGCCGGATGGTGTGGGGATCCTCCATCATATAGGTAAGGAGTTCCCGGAAGATCTGCGAATGCAGGTGATCCACCAAGTCATCGTCGCGGGTGAGGGCGTTGGCCAGGTTTACGTCCTCCCGCACGTAGGCGTCCAGGCAGTCCTTAACCATTTTTTGGGTGATCTCCGCCATCCGGGGAATATCGATTAGCGGCTTGATGAAGGGTTCGTTGCCGATGCGCAGAGTGGTGCGGGCAATGTCGCAGGCGTGATCGCCCATGCGTTCCAGATCCCCCACAATCTTAAAGGCCGCGCTTATCTTACGTAGGTCCTTCGCCATAGGCTGTTGGGTGGCGATTAGGCGGATGCACTTCTCCTCGATTTGTATCTCCAGTTCATCCACCGCTTCGTCTCCGTCTAGCACTTTCTGAGCCAGTTCCTGATCCTGTCGTACCAGCGACTGAATGCTGAGGGCAATCGCCTCTTCCACCAGGCTGCCCATGCGCAAAATATCTTGTTGCAGTTCGCGTAAGGCGTTATCGAAGCCCAGCCTCGGTGGCATCTCTCTTCCCTCCTTTCCGAGGAGATTATATCATAAGTGCGGTCGGCGGGGCAGCGAGCGAGCAAAAGTTTAACTTGAGGTGATGGGCTTGCCGGAAAGCATAACCGTATGGGCGCCCGCCAAGCTCAATCTTACCTTAGACGTCTTAGGCAGGCGTCCGGACGGATATCACGAACTGCTCAGCGTGATGCAAACCCTGGAGCTGGCCGATCGGCTGGAGCTAAGCCTTATTCCGGAGGGCACGGAGGTACTGGGCGGGCCGAACTTACCCCGTCCGGAGGATAACTTGGTCTACCGGGCCATAGAAGTATTGCGGGAGAAGACCGGGTTCCGGGGTGGGCTACGCGTCCACCTGGAGAAGCACATTCCCGTTGCCGCCGGCCTTGGCGGTGGAAGCGCAGACGCCGCCGCCGCTTTGAGTGCGGCTAATCTGCTTCTTGGTCTGGGTCTCACCCCCCACCAGCTCGTTGGTCTGGCGGTCAGACTAGGCTCGGATGTGCCCTTTTGCCTGGTGGGGGGTACGGTCCTGGTGGGCGGCCGGGGCGAAAAGCTTTCTTTATTGCCCTCGGCTCCCTCCATGTGGTTGGTCTTGGCCCGGCCGGCGTTAGAACTGTCCACTGCTAAGGTATACCAGGCTTGGGATCAATTGGGAGAGTTACGTCCTCCTTCTACATACCGCCTGGTAGCGGCCCTCCACCAGGGTTGGTCGGAAGGAGTGGTAGCCGCCCTAAGCAATCAGCTTGAACCGGTAACCCTTCGGCTTTGTCCGAAGGTGGCGGCATTAAAGGAGAAGCTCCTGACCTGGGGAGCCGGAAAGGTATGGCTATGCGGGAGCGGCCCCACCTTGGCGGCTCTGGTAGATTCCCGGGCGCAAGGCGAAGAGCTGGCCGACCGGGCCCGGGCCGAAGGTTACCAGACCTGGTTGACGCGCACCCGGGTTTAAGGGATACTAAGCAGGGGGAGTGGGCGCATATGGGAAAATTGCAGCCCATTGAAGTAGAAAGCGTTCGACCGTTGCGAGAGCTGGTCTTTGAAGCCCTGCGGGATGCCATCGTAAACGGCACCCTGGCCCCGGGCGAGCGCCTCATGGAAGTACAACTCGCCGAGGAACTGGGAGTGTCGCGCACCCCGGTAAGGGAGGCCATCAGGCGGCTGGAACTGGAGGGCTACGTAGTGACCGTACCTCGAAAAGGGGCCTATGTGGCCGGCATCTCCGCCAAGGACGTGGCCGAGGTGTTCGAGATCCGCGCCGCCCTGGAGGGGCTGGCCGCCGAGCTGGCCGCCGAGCGCATCACCGAGGAGGAACTGGAGGAACTGGAGCGGCGGCTGCACCGGGTGGCAGTATGCGTGGAAGAGGGAGATCTGGAGGCCCTGGTGGAGGCGGATACCCAGTTCCACGAGGTGCTGTATCGGGCCAGCCGTAACCGGCGGCTCAGCCAGATCATCGGTCACCTGCGGGAGCAGATCCAGCGCTTCCGTGCTAGTTCGCTGGCCACCCCCGGCCGGCGCTACGAAACCTTGGAGGAACATAAGAAGATCGTAGAGGCCCTGGCCAAGCGTAACGCGGCCTTGGCCCGTCGGCTGGCGGAGCAGCACATCGAGAACGCCGAAAACCGCCTTTTCCAATACCCGTCCGGAGGACCGGATCGGTAGGAGGTGGGGAGAGTGGGCCTGGCGGTAGAGGCCCTGGTTATGGGCGGAAGCGACCGAGAAGGGGAGGGAGATTATCGACCGGCCCGGCTCCTGCTTGGAAGGCCGATGCTTACCTACGTGCTGGAGGCTCTGCGCGGGTGCGCGGCCGTGGGGAGGGTAGCGGTGGCCGGCCCGCGGGAGTACCTGGACGGCCTCCTGCCGCCGGAGGTAATCCCGGTATCTTCAGGCGAGAACCTAATTGCCACCCTGGAGAAGGCTTTGGCCGAGTTTCGGCCCCAAGGGTGGCTTCTGGTAGCCACTGCGGACGCACCGCTTATAACCCCGGCGGCGGTAGAGGACTTTCTGGACCGGTGCCAGCCCCTTTTGGAGCATTATAATTTCTTTTATAGTGTGGTGCGCAAAGAGGTATACGAAGCTTTCTGTCCCCGCGGCCGTAGGACCTACGCCCACCTCCGGGAGGGTAGCCTCACCGGAGGCAACCTTTTCTTGGTCCGGCCGGAGGTGGCCTTGGCCGCCTGCCGGCGGGGGGCGGAAATTATGCGGCTGCGCAAGAGCCCCCTACGCCTGGCCCGTTTGATCGGGCCCTGGTTCTTGTTGCGATTTCTGCTGCACCGCCTGCCGCTGGCGGAAGCCGAGGCGCGTTTCTCCGCTCTTCTGGGGCTAAAAGGCATAACCATTAGCGTCCCCTATGCCGAGGTGGCCTTTGATCTGGACCACCCCGAAGATTTCGCCCTGGCGGAAGCCTTGCTGGCCGCCCGTTCCGGGGATCCACCGCCTTATAGTTCGGAATAACTTCAGGGAGGAGGGTTTTGCCGTGGCCAAGACGGTGGCCGTAATTCTGGCTGCCGGCCAGGGAAAGCGCATGCGCTCCCGTTACCCCAAGGTGCTGCACCTGCTGGTCGGCCGTCCTCTGCTGGAGCATGTTTTGGAGGCGGTGCGGGAGGCGGGGGTACCGGAGCAGATAATAGTAGTGGGGCACCAGGCGGAACTGGTACGTGAGAGGCTAGGGGATGGTTACCGGTACGCCTACCAGGACCCGCCTTTGGGTACCGGCCACGCCGTCCTGCAAGCCGAGCCCTTAATTCCCGCGGAGGCGGACACGGTGCTGGTGGCCTGCGGGGATACGCCTCTTTTGGGAGCGGAAACTCTACGCCGGTTGTTGGCCGAGCACCTGGCTCAGGGCTCCGTGGCCACTCTGCTTACCGCCGTGGTAGCCGACCCTTCCGGTTACGGCAGGGTCTTGCGGGGTGCCGGGGGCGAGGTGCGAGCGATTGTAGAGGAGAGGGATGCGGGCCCGGAGGTAAAACGGGTGCGGGAAATTAACAGCGGCACCTACGTGTTTGAGCGCCGAGCCCTTTTTGCGGCCCTGCGCGAAATCGGGGCGGCCAACGCCCAGGGAGAGTATTATCTGCCCGACGTGATCGCGGTTTTGGTCCGGGGAGGGGCCAGGGTGGCGACGGTGGAGGCGGCAGCGGAGGAGATTATGGGCATCAACAGCCGGGTGGAGCTGGCGGCGGCCGAGGCGGTGTTACGGCGGCGCATCAACCGCCGCCTGATGGAAAATGGGGTTACCATCATTGACCCCGAGAGCACTTATGTGGAGGCCACGGTAGAGGTGGAACCGGATACGGTGCTCTATCCCGGCACCCTCCTTCAGGGCCGAACGGTAATCGGAGAGGGTTGCCGGGTGGGCCCTTATGTAAGCCTGCGCGACTCCCGGCTGGGACGGGAGGTAGAGGTGCGCTACGCGGTAGTGGAGGAGAGTGAGATCGGCGACCGGTGCCGCATCGGGCCTTTTGCTTACCTGCGGCCGGGCACGCGACTCGAAGCCGGGGTAAAGGTGGGGGACTTCGTGGAGATCAAGCAATCGCTTATCGGTGAAGGCAGCAAGGTTCCCCACCTTTCTTATGTGGGAGATGCAGTGGTGGGTAAAGGGGTTAACATCGGCGCCGGAACCATCACCTGCAACTACGACGGCGAGCGTAAATGGCCCACCTACATAGAAGACGGGGCCTTCATCGGGAGCAACACCAACTTGGTGGCGCCGGTGCGGGTAGGACGGGGGGCCTACGTAGGCGCGGGTTCCACCATTACCAAGGATATTCCGGCCGAAGCTTTAGGAGTGGCCCGTAGCCGGCAGACGGTGGTTCCGGGGTGGCAGGCGCGCCGAGGGAGGAGAAAGGCGGAAAACCACGAAAAAGAAGGATAGACCCGGGGCCTGTCCCAGGCGGGCCGCCGGCTACCTAGGAGGGGTAAGGCCATGTACGATCGCTTGAAAATCTTTGCCGGCAACGCCAACCGTCCTCTGGCGGAAGAGATCGCCGCCTATGTGGGCACCTCTCTGGGTTCGGCTGAGATTAAGCGCTTCAGCGACGGCGAGATCAGTGTGGCCATCGAAGAGAGTGTGCGCGGAGCGGACGTATTCGTAATCCAACCCACCTGCTTTCCCGTCAACGAGAACCTAATGGAGCTCTTGATCATGATCGACGCCCTGCGAAGGGCCTCCGCACGCCGGATAACCGCGGTTATCCCTTATTACGGTTACGCCCGACAGGAGCGCAAGACCCGGGGAAGGGAGCCCATATCCGCCAAGCTGGTGGCCAATCTTCTGGTACAGGCGGGAGCCCGGAGGGTGGTAGCCATGGACCTGCACGCCGGTGCCATCCAGGGTTTCTTCGATATTCCCGTGGATCACCTTCCGGGGGTACCCATACTGGCTCAATACTATCAAAGTCAAGGGTTAGAGAATATAGTGGTGGTTTCCCCGGACGTAGGGGGCGTTACCCGGGCGCGGGATCTGGCCGCTCGTATTGGGGGAGAAATTGCCATCATCGACAAGCGCCGGCCGGCGCCGAACGTGGCCGAGATCATGAACCTGATCGGCCGGGTAGAGGGCAAAGTCGCTATATTGATCGATGACATTATCGACACCGCCGGCACCATCACCCAGGCGGCGCAGGCCTTGAAGGACCGAGGGGCTCGGGCGGTCTACGCCTGCTGCACTCACCCGGTGCTGTCGGGTCAGGCGGTGGAGCGGCTCCGCGACTCCTGTTTAGAAGAACTGGTGGTTACCAATACCATCCCTCTCCCCGCCGAAAAGCGTTGGGATCGGGTTAAGGTGCTTTCGGTGGCGCCGTTGCTGGGGGAGGCCATAGTGCGCATTCACCGCGATCGTTCGGTATCGCAGCTTTTTGATTAAGCTAGCCTTGGGCCTCGGGGGGCGGCACCGGCCGGTCTTTCTCCGGGCCCAAAATACGACGCCAATATTCCTGAAAATTCTTTAGGGTTCCTCCCTCCCAATTGATCTCCTCTACCGCCTCGGCCCGGATTACTAAACTGGCGGGTCCTGCCGCCCGCACCGCCCGGGCGGGAAGCAACCCCTTTCCCCGCGCCAGCGCCTGCCAGGAACCGGGGTGAATTACGAAGTGGTCGATGTTTCCCGTCGCGTCTACCAGGTATTCCTCGGTATGGCCCCAGAAACGGCCATCCTCACTGATGACCCGGGCGCCCAGCAGATTTACCGCCTGGCGCACCAGCGGCGCTAACTCCGGCACCTCGGAGAGACGCTTTACCGCGTTGGCATCGTCTACGGTTACCGCGTGTTCGCCTACGTTTCTTACCGCCTTAAAAGGAACCAGCCGGTGTTCTCGGAACAGGCCGCCGGGATCCAGCATCAGGGCCACTACCGTGAGGGTCTTGGGATCCACTACCGGAGCGCGGATCCGGCCCAGTTGCTGGCCGTCGGCGAGACTGACCACCGGCAACCCCAGGAGCCGGCGGCTCTTAGTCAGCATGCTCTCACCTCCACTGCCAATATTATGCCGGTTCCCGGCGAATATGCCGCCTAGGGTGACGGCCGCCGAGGACAGCAGGAAGAGACTCGCTCAGATCCTTGAGTGGACATGTCGAGCCGCTTATTGACGCCCTGCTGCCTCTGCCTGTATTGCTTGGCCATGGTGGGTTCAAAGAATTCACTTTCTGTTCTCAGGGAGGCCGCCAGCGCGGTCGCTTGCTGGTCTTGCTTGGTGAGGATACTTGGTGTAGCATTATGATGCAGAGGAGGTGTGCAGTAGTGAGGTTCTCGGTCACCGTAGAAGCGGAGCTGCTTTCCGAGGCCATGAGGCTGAGCGGAATGAGACGCAAGCGTGAGGTGATCGAACTGGCCCTGAAGGAGTTTGTGCGCAGTAGGCAAGTGGAGGAGTTGCGGCGGCTGGCGGGGTCGGGAGTAGTGGATTGGGCGCCTGAGGAACTGGAGGCATGGAGGACGGCTGAGCCGGAGGCCAGGTCATGAGCGGGGTGAGGGCCGGCGGTATATTACCCGATACTTCGGTTTGGGTTCGGTATTTTCGCCCCAAGGGCGACGAGGACCTAAAGCGAGAGGTGGCGCAGGCTCTGGCCACGGAGGAGGTGTTCACGTGCTGGGTGGTTAAGGCCGAGCTTCTCGTGGGGGCCAGGGACGACCAGGCCTTCGAACTGCTGCGGTCCCGCCTTGGTGCTCTAAGGGAGGTAGAACTGGTTCCCGAGATCTGGACACAAGCAGCGCGTTTGGGCCGGCGCCTCAGGCACCGGGGCTTTACCGTTCCCCTTGCGGATTTGGTAGTGGCGCAGTGCGCCATTACGGCGGGACTGGAGCTATGGCATGCCGACGCTCACTTCGAGCACGTGCGCCACGTAGTTCCGCTGCGAATTCGCACTTTTTGCTGAATTCAAGGCCAAACGCGGTCGAACCCGCTAAGAACTGCGGCAGACTACGGTAGGGCCTTGTTCGACTGATCAAGCGGGGAAGGGCTTGCGCCCGTTCCTGCTGCGGGGCCTGGACAAGGTACGCTCGTCCTGGCGTTTCGATTGCGCGGCGCACAACCTGATAAGGCGGTTCCGGGTAGGAGCGGGGGGCCGGCCGGAAAGGGTTTTTAATGGGGAATGGGTCAGCCGTATAGGCGGTGAAGCGCGGGCCCAAACTAAGTAGCAGCCTTAGACTAGCGGGTGGGAGCGAGACCTTGTGGCGCCCAGGCCCCTGAAGAAGCCCCTGCCTTTAGACGGGGGTTCGGGCAAGAAGGCGGACGACACCGGGCTGGAGCCGGCCCTGGCCCCGGAGCTTTCCCGCAACCGGGAACTTTTAAGCGCCTATCTGGGCGGCAGCGACGACGTGGTGTTCCGGCCCCTGGAAGTAGTGGAGCCGCCGGCTAAAGGCCTGGCGGTTTACGCCGATGGCCTGGTGAAGCGGGATACGGTAGAGGAACAGATCCTCAAGCCGCTAATGCTGGAGCTGGCCATGGTGAACCGGCGGCGGGAGCCGGTTTCGGCCGCGGAACTCCTTAGCTTCCTGGAGCGGCGGGCGGTGACCGTGGGGGAGGTGCGCCGCACCTCCGGGGTAATGGAGATCGTGGTGGCCGTGCTTTCCGGAGATACGGCTTTTCTGGTGGACGGGGTGGCGGAGGCCCTGGTGGTCAATTCCCGGGGTTGGCCCAGCCGGGCGGTGGAAGAACCGGTTACCGAGTCCCTAGTACGGGGGCCTAGAGAGGGCTTCACCGAGACCCTGCGGACCAACACCGCCCTGCTGCGGCGCCACCTGCGCGATCCGCACCTGCGCATCCGGCAGTTCCGGCTGGGCCGGCGGGGTCAAACCGACTGCGCCCTGGCATACCTGGAGGGGGTGGTGCGGCCGGAAGTGGTAGAGGAGGTGAGGAAACGCCTCAAGACCATAGACATTGACTGCCTGCTGGAGACCGGCGAAGTAGAGCAGTTTATAGAGGATAGCCCTTTTTCGGTTTTTCCTCAGGTGCAGTACAGCGAGCGGCCGGACAAGGTGGTGGCTGGGCTTCTGGAAGGCCGGGTGGCGGTTCTGGTTGATGGGACCCCCTTTGTGGTAATGGTACCGGCGGTGTTCGGGCACTTCCTCACCAGCCCCGAGGACTACTACGAGCGCTGGGTAATTGGCTCCCTGTTGCGCTTCCTGCGCTACCTTGCCTCCCTTGTGGCCACCTTCCTCCCTGCCCTTTACGTAGCCTTGACCTCCTTTCATCCCGGGCTCTGGCCCACTCCTTTGGCCCTGGCCATTGCCGCCGGTCGGGAAGGCATACCCTTCCCCTCGGTGGTGGAAGCGCTTCTCATGGAGATAGCTTTTGAGTTCTTACGCGAGGCCGGGGCGCGGCTTCCCCGGCCCATCGGCGCCACCATCGGCATTGTGGGGGGTATCATTATCGGCGACGCCGCGGTTCGCTCTCGACTGGTCAGCCCCATAATGGTGGTAGTAGTGGCCCTCACCGCCATCGCTTCCTTTACCATTCCCGCCTACAACATGGCTATCGCTTTTCGCATCCTGCGCTTCCCCATTACCTTGGCCGCAGGAGTACTGGGCTTGTACGGGGTAATACTGGGCTTTATCGTCGTCAACGTGCACCTGGTGTGTCTCAAAAGCTTCGGAGTGGTGTACCTTTCTCCCCTGGTACCCTACCGGCGTCAGGACTGGAAGGATGCGGTATTCCGGGCCCCGCTCCGGGTAATAACCAGTCGCCCGGTAATGCTCCGACCGGTAGACCGGAAACGGCAGGTCAACCGCAAGCGGGGGGGCTGGTAAAGTGGACTCCTCGCGGGGGTTCGTCGACCGCATTTCCGACCTGCAGCTTAGCCTCCTCACCCTCTTCATGGTGATGGGGGGTAACTACTTGATAATGCCCCGCCTGGTGGTGCCGGTTGCCGGCCGGGACGGGTGGCTGGTGCTCCTGGTGGGCGGCGCCGTGGCTACCCTGGCCGCAGCCGTCATTGTCCGGCTGCAGTTGCGCTTTCCCGGCCAAACCGCCATCGCCTACAACCAAACTTTGCTGGGCCCGCTGCTGGGGAGAATATTGAGCCTGTGGCTCTTGGCCCACTTCGCCCTGGCGGCTAGTGCCCACCTGCGTTTGCTTCTGGACAGCCTGAAGATGTTCTTGCTGCCTCGCACTCCTTTAGAAGTGACCCTGGCCTGTCTGTTGTTCGTCTCTGCCTACGCGGTTCGGCACGGAATAAACGCTTTGGCCCGTCTGGCCCAGACTTTCTTTCCTCTGGTGGTGGGGTTCCTGGCGGTAATCTTTTTGATGTTCCAGGTCACCACCGACTATCGCAACCTGCTGCCGGTGGCCGCCGGGGGCTTAAGGCCCCTGGCCCTGGGAGCGCTTACCGCGGTCGCGGCCTACCAGGGCTACGGACATATAGTATTCACCATGGCTTTTCTTCACCGGCCGGAGCAGGCCGCGGCGGCGGTAGGGCGCGGGATGCTGTTGGTTACCGGACTTTACGCTTTCACCTACGTGGTAGCGGTGGCGTCGCTGGGTCCGGAATTGTTGGGTCACCTGCTCTACCCGGTGCTGGACCTGGTGCGCGCGCTTGATTTCCCCGCCTTGCTTTTCGAGCGGGTAGAGGTGCTGATGATAGTGGTCTGGATACTGGCCGCCTACCTGGCCTTCAGCTTGGCCTTCTACCTGGTATCTATGGGAAGCGCCCAGTTGTTGCACTTGGAAAAGCACGAGCCCCTGGT
This sequence comes from Neomoorellales bacterium, assembly GCA_049719955.1. Taxonomy (GTDB): domain Bacteria; phylum Bacillota; class DSM-521; order Neomoorellales; family SLTJ01; genus JANLFO01. The sequence goes on from JBNARC010000005.1 coordinate 45,274, forward strand.
ATATCTGTTAGTACCGGCGTTCTTTTTCCTGGCCCGGTTACCCGACAACTTGGCCGAACTGGAAGTACTGAGCCGGCTAGCCCGTATAAGTTTCTTGTTGCTGAGCGCGATTTACGCCCTGGTACTTCCCTTGGTGGTCTACCTTAAGGAGCGTGGCGCCGGTGGTTAGGCGCGCAAAGTGGTGGATGGCCTGGTGCCTGGTGGCCGGTCTGGTGCTGGGCGGGTGCTGGGACCGTATCGAGGTGGAGCACCGGGCGTTTGTAGTAGGAGTGGCGGTGGACCGAGCCCCGGAGCAAAAAGGGACGGCGAGAGTCTCGGGGCCGCGTACTCCCCGGTTGCGGCTTACCTTTCAAGTTGCCAACCCGGTGAAGTTAGTCGGCGGAGGAAAGGAGTCCGGAGGTGGAGGCGGGGGAGCGTCGGCGGAGTTACCTTTCTGGAATTTGGTTACCGTTTCTCCCGGGATTTTTCTGGCGGTGCGGGAAGTGAGTACCCGGATAGACCGCATTCCCTACTTCGAGCACCTGCAGGTGGTGGTGCTAGGAGAAGAGGTGGCCCGGGAAGGTCTGGAACCGGCGTTGGACTTCTTTCGCCGCAACGGGGAGATGCACGGTCGGGTGGAGGTGGCGGTGGCCCAAGGGGAGGCCCAGAAGGTGCTGACGGTTACTCCCCGGCTTCAGCCCCTACCCGCTCTATACTTGGTAGATCTGATTCGCCTCGGGGAAAAACGCACCGGGCATCATGCGCCGACTACGGACTTAACCCAAGTTTTCGGCCGCCTGGCGGCCCAAACCGCTATGGTGTTGCCCAGAGTGGTGCCCGGTAAGCAGGAGGTAAAGGTAACGGGAGGGGCGGTGGTGCGCCGGGGTCGCTTGGTAGGCTGGCTGGGGGAAACCGAGGCCGAGGGCTACCGCTGGTTGGTAAACCGGGCGCGGGGGGTGGTGGTAGGCACCCCCGGGCCGCAGCGGGCTTTAGACGCCTTTGAGGTGTGGCACGCCCGGACGCGCCTGGTACCGCAGGTGGTAGGCGACCGGCTCCGCTTCCGGGTGATCATCGAGGCCGAAGGGGATCTCTCCGAGCACCTGGGAGTGACTTCGGCCGCTACCGCAAACTACTTGGATAAAGCTCAGATGGAGGTAGGCCGTACCATAGCCCGGCGGGTTGAAGCCGCGGTGAAAAGGCTCCAGAGCCTTAAGGCGGACGCCGTTGGCTTCGGGCAGGAGGTGGAGCGCCGGCACCCACTTCTGTGGAAGCGTATAGAGAAGCGATGGGAAGAGGAGATTTTCCCCTCTTTACCGGTGGAGGTGGAGGCACGGGTGAAGATCCGGCAGGTGGGCCTCTACCGCTAACCGAAGGCCGGATCGGATAAGGCGAACCGGGGCAAGTTGATACGGCTCCTACGGGGAAGTTTGAAAGGCTTTGGAAGCGGAGTGAGAACGCTGTTCTGGGCAGTGGTGGAGTGGTTAAGCCAGCGTTTTGACTGGGCTTTGGTGGCGGTGATGGTAGCCGGCGGGGCCTGGAGTTTCTGGCTGGAGGGCCCCTCTCTGGCCGGGCGGGGTTTTGGGGCCGAAGCCAGGTTGGCCGTCTGGGGCGGGTTGGCAATGATGCTAGGGTCGGTCTTGCTCTGGTTGCTGCTGCAGATCCTTGGCACCTTCCGGCCCCTTTAGCCATTGGATGCCTCGGGGCGCGCCATCACTGCTTCCAGGCGGGCAGTCATCAGCCGGGCGGTCTAACGAATCCCCGCTTTTGGGTTGGCGGGAGGTACCGGGTGCTCGCCTGAGCACATTGGCAACTCGCCGGGAACCGAACTTGGCGAGGCCGAGTGCGAAGGCGGGTCGGAGGCCACGGACGGCCGAAGCCGAGGAGCGCCATGGACGGCGCTTCCGAGGGGAGCCCGCCGTAGCGCGAAGGCGGAGCCTTAGTTCGGTCGGCGAGGTGACAGTGCGAACGGCGAATACCCGGTACCTCCCAAGAAAACCGGGGCACATCCGCCGGGCGGCCTCTTGGAGCCCCAGCCGGGTTATGGTATGCTTAGGCGAGGATTTCTGCCGGTAAGGAGGCCTAATGGTGATACGGCTGGTGGTGGGATTGGGCAACCCCGGTCGGCGTTACCGGCGCACCCGGCATAATCTGGGGCAAGTAGTGGTGGAAGTCTTAGCCCGGCAATTGGGTGCCGATCCCTGGCAACGGGAGGGACAAACCGAGACCGCCCGCCTGAGACGTACCGGGGTAGAAGTGGTCCTGGCCAAACCCCTTACTTTCATGAACCTCAGCGGCAGTGTCGTGGCCCCCCTGGTGCGAAGCCTGAAGGCGGCTCCGGAGGAAGTGGTGCTGGTGCACGACGATCTCGATCTGCCGGTCGGCCGGATCCGACTGCGACCCGGCGGCAGCGCCGGCGGCCACCGGGGGGTGGCTTCGGTTCTAGAGGCCTTGGGGAGCGATCGGGTGGGGCGGGTTAAGCTGGGAATCGGGCGGCCCCCGGTGGGCGTGGATCCGGCCGAGTACGTGCTGCAACCTCTTTCCGAAGCGGAGTGGGACGCCTTTGCCGGTCCCGTGGAACGGGCTGCCGAAGCTCTAGAATTCCTGCTTAGTGGCGCTGCCTGGGCCGAGGCCATGAACCGGTTCAACGGCACCTAGGTCGGCCGAAGCCGACCCGGTTTTGATGTCAGAATGTCGGCGACGCGGTTTCTTGACCCGCCGGAACGGTTACACTATAATGGGTACGCAGCCGCCCCGGACGCGGGCTCAAAGCGCTTCTGCCGTAGAGGCAGGCGCTACCGCCTTCCAGGCCGGAATGGAGGGCGATCCAGAGGTGCCTTGACCGGGGGCGGGGGGCCATTATTTCTTGAGGTGATGCTTCCTTGCCGCTAGCGGGGCTGATAGAAATTATAAGTAAAAGCGAAGAATTCCGTCAGACGCTCCAGGGTTTCTCCGGTACCGTGCGCCGTCAATTGGTATACGGTCTTAACGACGGAGCCATCGGTCTGTGGCTGGCCGCCTTGTACCGGCAGACCCGATTCTCTTTCTTGGTAGTGGCTCCGAACGTGACCGAGGCGCAGCGATTGGCCGGAGACCTGCAAACGCTTGTGGGGTCGGAAACTCAGCTCTTCCCGGCGCGGGAAGTGGTACCGGGGGAGGTTATTGCCCAGAGCCCGGAGCTGGAGAGTGTGCGGTTGGCGGTTCTAGAACGCATACGTCAGGGGCGAAGTCTGGTGGTGGCCCCCGCGGAGGCGGCGGCCCAGCCCTTGTTGCCTCCTGAGGTGCTGGACCAGGCGCGGCTGACCATACGCCGGGGTGAGCAAATGGATTGGGATGAGTTACTGGCCCGCGTGGAATACCTGGGGTACGACCGGGTAGATCTGGTAGAGGTCCCCGGTCAGTACAGCGTTCGCGGCGGGTTGATAGATATCTATCCTCGGTCGGCCGAGCATCCGGTGCGGGTGGAATTCTTTGGGGATGAGGTGGCGTCCTTAAGGCCCTTTAACCCGCAGACCCAGCGCTCTACCGGAGAAGTCCCGGAGGTCGAGATCGGCCCCGCCCGGGAAATGCTCTTGCCCGCGCCTATATGGGAGAAGGGAGTGTCCGAGTGGGAAGCGGACCTGCGGGCGGCCACGGAACGTCTTTCCCGCCGGAACCGGGCGGCAGCCCAGAACTTGAGCCGATACCTGGGCGAGCGGCTGGAGCGGGCCCGGCAGGGCCTGAAGGGATTACGCCTGGACGATCTTTGGGTCTATTTCTATCCTGAGTCTCGCTTTCTCTGGCATTATTTTTCTCCTGCACCGTTGGTGGTGTTGGTGGAGCCGGCCCGGGTGGCCGAGGGTTTGGACTTCATTCGGCGCGAACGGCTGGAATTGTATCGAGCGCTTATCGAGCAGGGTAAAGCCCTCCCGCGCCAGGCCCGGCCGGAGCCTGATCTGCAGCAGTTAGCGGTCGATTGGCAAAAGGGACCGCTTCTGGGCTTTTCGCCCTTGCCCCGGTCGGTGGCGGGGATAAGCTGGCAGAAGGTCGTTTCGGTACGTGCCAAACAGCCCCCGCAGGGGCTGGTCGGCAAGCCGGGCCTGCTGACCGAGATGCTGCGCCGGTGGCAGGCAGAAGGGTATACCCGGGTGATAATCCTGGGCGGACCGCAGCGGGCCCGGCACCTGGCGGAGGCCCTAAGGGAGGACGGTTTTTCCGTAGTCCTGGACGACGGAAAAAAAGAGGGAATTCCCGAAGGACAAACCTTCGTCACCTGGGGCGGGTTCAGCCAGGGAACCGAGCTTCCCGACTTGCGGCTGGTGGTGTTGAGTGAGACCGAAGTTTACGGTCAACAGCGCCGCCCCCGGCCGTTGCCGGTCTTTCGGGAGGGCGCGAGGCTGGCGAGCTTCACCGAACTGGCCGAGGGAGACTATGTGGTGCACATTCATCACGGCATCGGGCGTTACCAGGGGATAAAGAGGCTTACCGTGGGCGGGGTGGAGAAGGATTACCTGCTCATTCAGTATGCCGGCGAGGACCGGCTTTACGTTCCCGTGGACCAGATCTCTCTGGTCCACAAGTACATCGGTAGCCCTGACGGTCAGCCCCCTAAACTCAGCCGCCTTTCCAGTAGCGAGTGGGCCCGGGTGAAGAGCCGGGTGAAGAGCACGGTACGCGACTTGGCTAAGGAATTGCTGGAGCTGTACGCCACTCGGGAAACCATCATAGGGCACGCCTACGGCCCGGATACCGTATGGCAGCAGGAGTTCGAAGAGGCCTTTCCCTATCGGGAGACGCCGGACCAACTACGGGCGATCGCCGAGGTCAAAGCCGACATGCAGCGGCCCAAGCCCATGGATCGGCTGCTGTGCGGCGACGTGGGTTACGGTAAGACCGAGGTGGCTCTGCGCGCCGCCTTCAAGGCGGTTATGGAGAACAAACAGGTGGCGGTGCTGGTGCCCACCACGGTGCTGGCCCAGCAGCACTATCGGACCTTCAGCGAGCGCTTTGCTCCCTATCCGGTGAAGGTAGAGGTCTTAAGCCGTTTCCGCACTCCCAAGGAGCAGCGGGAGATCGTGCGCGGTCTGGCCCAGGGACAGATAGACATCGTCATCGGCACCCATCGGCTGCTTTCGCGGGACGTAAAGTTCAAAGATCTGGGCCTGCTGATAATCGACGAAGAGCAACGCTTCGGGGTGACTCATAAGGAGAAAATAAAGCAATTGCGGCGCTCGGTGGACGTGCTCACCTTAAGCGCAACTCCTATTCCCCGCACCCTGCACATGTCTTTGGTAGGAGTGCGGGACATGAGCCTGATCGAGACTGCTCCCGAGGACCGCTACCCGGTACAGACCTACGTAGTGGAGTACAGCGAGGAATTGGTGCGGGAGGCCATTCGGCGTGAGTTGGGTCGAGGTGGTCAAGTCTACTTTGTCCACAACCGTATTGCCGACATCGAGCCGGTAGCGGCGCGGATCAAAGAATTGGTGCCCGAGGCGCGGGTAGCGGTGGGACACGGTCGGCTACCGGAAGAAGAGCTGGAGCAGGTGATGGTGGATTTCGTGGAAGGGCGTTACGACGTCCTAGTTTGCACCACCATTATCGAGAACGGCCTGGATATCCCTAACGTTAATACCTTAATCGTAGACGAGGCCGATACCTTTGGTTTGGCCCAACTGTATCAGTTGCGAGGGCGGGTGGGCCGGTCCAACCGGGTGGCCTACGCCTACTTTACCTACCGACGCGACCGGGTTATTAATCCTCTGGCGGAGAAGCGGCTGGCGGCCATTAGTGAATTCACCGCTCTGGGCTCCGGCTTCAAGATAGCCCTGCGGGACCTGGAGCTAAGAGGAGCGGGAAACCTATTGGGGCCGGAGCAACACGGTCACATCCAGGCCGTAGGCTTTAACCTGTATTGTCAATTGCTGGAAGAAGCCATCAGGGAGCAGAAGCAGGGGGAAAAGCCCGAGATTGCGGCGGAGGCGCCCTCGCTGGAGTTGGCGGTAGATGCCTACCTCGACGACGGTTATGTACGGGCGGCGGGCCTGAAGATGGAGTTTTACCAGCGACTGCTGGCGGCCGAAACTCCAGAGGAAGTGGCGGCGTTGGAAGCGGAACTGAGAGACCGTTTTGGCGAGCCACCGGAACCTACCGCCCGCCTGCTGACCCTAGCCCGCCTGAGGGCCCTGGCACGGCGTCTGGGAGTGGCGGGAGTGGAGCAACAGGGTCGGGAAGTAGTGGTGCGGTTCAACCGTGGCCACGTCTACCAGGGAGAAATGTTGCTGCGGTTGGCGCAGCGGTTCCCCCGGCGCTTGGCTTTTTCGACCAGCGGCGGCCTGACCATGCGGGTTAAGGTGCAGGATATGGACCAGGAAGGTCTGTTAAAGTTGTTGCAGGGCGTATTTACCGTCTTACACGAACTGGCTTCAGAAGCCCAGGCGGCCAAGAAAATCATGGGCGACTAAGGCGGTGCCATTTGAGGCATTATTAAGGTGACACCGTCGGTTGTGCCGTGGTGCGGCACGATCGGTCAAAGGAGGCAAGGGAGCCGTTCTTAGGACGAAGTAAGATCCTTAGAGCGAGTTAGCAGATAAGAGCTAGGCCAAGCTACGAAGAGCTAGACAAGCCCTGATCCGGCGAGAGATTGGATAATGGAAAAAAATGAATAGCCATGGGAAAGGGGTTATATACTAACAATGAAAAGTGGGGAAAAGGAGGGTAGTTTGGACGTGAAGGCAACGGGTATCGTTAGGCGTATAGACGATCTCGGGCGGGTGGTGATACCCAAGGAAATTCGCCGTACCCTGCGCATTCGCGAGGGCGACCCGCTGGAGATCTTCGTGGACCGCGAGGGGGAGGTCATCCTCAAGAAGTACTCGCCCATCGGTGAGTTAGGCGATTTTGCCAAGGAATACGCCGACTCCCTTCACGAGGCTGTGGGACACATCGCCTGCATTGCCGACCGGGATAACATTATCGCCGTAGCCGGAGCGCCCAAGAAGGAATTTCTTAACCGGCCCGTCGGCCCGGCGGTAGAGAGGGTTATGGAGGAGCGCAAACCGGTGGTAATAAACACCCCGGGCGAGCACCTGTTGTGCAAGGACTGCCCGGTTCGCACCGAGGAAGATGAGAGCTGCCCGTTTAGCGCCGAGGTAATTGCCCCCATCGTGGCCGAGGGCGATCCGATAGGTGCGGTTATTCTGTGCTCTCGGGAGCCGGGGGTAAAGATGGGTGAGCTGGAGTTGAAGCTGGCGGAGACGGCCGCCGGATTCCTGGCCAAACAAATGGAACAGTAAGGGAAACCCGAACGCAGGCGTCAGCGTTATGCTAAAATAGGGAGGTGGTATTTGGAGGTTCTGGAGGGATTAGATTGGGCAAGCTATGGGTTGTGGGGCTGGGTCCGGGGGACGAGAAATTGCTTCCGCCGGTTAATTTTTCCCTATTAAAGAGGGTGCGGCCGATATACCTGCGGACCGCCCGGCACCCGGTGGTGCCCTGGTTGGAAGCCCAAGGAGTAGGCTTTGTAAGCTTCGATGGCTATTATGAGGAAGGGTCCACTTTTGAAGAGGTTTACCAAGCCATAGTGGAAACCTTGCTTCACGAGGCCCGGGAGAAGGGAGAGGTGGCCTACGCCGTACCTGGACATCCCCTGGTGGCGGAGGATACCGTGCGACGTCTGCTGGAGTTCTCGCAACAGGGAGAGGTCCAGGTGCAAATACTCCCGGCCATGAGCTGCCTGGACGCCATATTTGGCGCCTTGCGGGTGGATCCGGCCGAAGGGGTGGCAGTGGTGGATGCCGGTCGGCTGGAGCGGGCCGACCTGAGTCCCGAGCTAAGCCTGGTAGTGCTCCAGGTGTACAACCGTCTGGTTGCTTCAGAGGTCAAGCTTGCATTGGCGCCGCTATACGGCGACGAGTGGACGGTCTATTTAGTGCGGGCGGCGGGAGTGCCGGGCGAAGAGAAAGTGGCCCGGCTTTCCCTATACGAGATCGATCGCCAGCCCTGGGTGGATCACCTGACTAGCCTGTATGTCCCCGCGATTTCCTCCGCCAATGGTTTCGGCCCCCCCGGCTCCCTGGCTACCCTCGAGGCGGTAATGGCCCGGCTGCGGGGACCCCAGGGTTGTCCTTGGGATCGGGCCCAGACCCATAGGAGCCTTCGGCGTTATCTCTTGGAGGAGTGCTTTGAAACTCTTGAGGCCTTAGACGAAGGTGACCCGGAGCGCTTGAAGGAAGAATTAGGAGACTTGTTGCTCCAGGTGGTATTTCACGCCCGCATTGCTGAAGAAGCCGGCCACTTCAACCTGCGTGAAGTGGTAGCCGGCTTGGTAGAGAAGCTTTATCGCCGGCATCCTCATGTCTTCGGTAGGGGACAGGCCCGCACCCCCGAGGAGGTGCAAGATAATTGGCAGAGGATAAAGGAGAAAGAAAAGGGCCGTTCACCTTCTCTGCTGGGGGGCGTGCCCAGGGAACTGCCGGCCCTGGCCCGGGCCCAGAAACTCCAAGAACGGGCGGCGGCGGTGGGTTTTGACTGGCCGGAAGTGGCCGGGGTGTGGGAGAAACTCCGGGAAGAGGAAGAAGAACTGGCGGCTGCGGTCGCAGCCGGTCACCAAGCCGAGGTGGAGGCCGAACTGGGCGACCTTCTGTTTGCCGTGGTGAACCTGGCGCGGTTCTTGAAAGTAGACGCGGAGGGCGCCCTGCGGGCGAGCATCCAGCGGTTCGTGCGGCGTTTCGGATACCTGGAGGAACATTGTCGCCGGCAAGGCCGTAGGCCGGAAGAGCTTAGTTTGGCGGAAATGGACCGGCTTTGGGAGGAAGCCAAGGCCCGAGAAAGTAAAAATTTTTGCGGGTCGGGACCGCGACAGCAGGAGAATTCTTGAGGGCAGCGAAGCATATACACAAACATTTACCAGACTCCGCCAAAGGAGTGATCGGTTGATGAACAAAATGGATCTGATTAACAGCGTGGCCGAGAAGACAGAAATGACCAAGAAGGATGCCGAAAAGGTCATCAATGCCGTATTCGACAGCATCGGCGAAGCCCTGGCGAACGGAGAGAAGGTTCAATTGGTGGGGTTTGGCACCTTTGAGGTCAGGGAAAGAGCCGCGCGTACCGGGCGTAACCCGCGTACCGGGGAGGAGATTTCCATCCCCGCCACCCGCGTACCGACCTTCAAGCCGGGTAAGACTTTGCGAGAAACCGTGGGAGCCTAGTTGAGGGTAGACAAGTTCCTGCAAGTATCGCGTTTGCTCCGGCGGAGGGTACTGGCTAAGGAGGCTTGCCTGGCGGGTCGGGTCCGGGTAAACGGGCGTACGGCCAAACCGGGTACCGAGGTTAAAGCCGGGGACGTGTTGTTTATTGACTGGGGCCACAGGCAACTGGAAATTGAAATCCTGGCCTTGGGCCCGGCCACCAAACGCGATTCTTCCTCTCTTTATAGGGTCCTAAGAGAGAGCAAGCAGGATTTGCCGTCATAGATCTCCTCCTGCGCAGCCATTCTTATGGTAGGAGGTCGGACAGCATGAGACGGCTGATCCTGCTTATTTTATGCCTGCTGACAGTATCCGCGTTGTTCCCCGCTTGTGTCCGTCGTCCCGGCCTGCCCGCCCGCGAGCCCCTGATTTCCCTTTACGTTAAGGAAAGAGGTACGGTGGAGCGCATTAAGCTGGAAGACTACTTGGTGGGAGTAGTGGCCGGGGAGATGGATCCCACCTGGCCGGTTAACGCTTTGGCGGCTCAGGCCATTTTGGCGCGGACCTTCACCCTGAAAAAGATGTCCGAAGGCGGGGTGAAGGCCCACGGCACCGACGCCTCCACCGACGAGAAAGAATTTCAGGCCTATGCCCCGGAAAAGGCCAACGAAACCGTCCGACAGGCGGTAAACCTAACCCGGGGGCTGGTTTGCACCTACCGGGGGCGTTACATTAACGGCTGGTTTCATGCCGACGCCGGGGGACGAACTGCGGCCAGCGCCGCCGAGGGCCTGGCCTATGATCGGGAACCCGCCCCTTACGTGCACAGCGTGGCCGATCCCGGCTTCTCCTCTTCTCCTCCCGAGAACCGCGCCTGGCGGGCAACCTTTCCCTGGACGGAGGTTAGGCGGGCGGTACGAGCAGTTATGGGGCGCGACCCCGGCCCCAACCCTTCGGCGGCCATAGTAAGTCGGGGTCCTTCGGGAAGGGCCACCTCCATTCGGGTGGGTGAGGTGACCGTCAGCGGCCCGGCCCTCCGACTGGCCTTGGGCAGCGAGAGGATGCGCTCCACCCTACTGACGGGGTTGGCCGTACGCAACGGCAGCCTGGTAGTGGAAGGCCGGGGCTTCGGTCACGGCGTGGGCATGAGCCAGTGGGGCGCTAAGGTGCTGGCGGAACAGGGCAAAAGCCCGGAGGAAATTATCCGCTATTTCTTCCGGGACGTAAAGATAGAGCGGGCCTGGCGTTAGCCGGCCACGGGCCGGTCGCCCGTTCCTGGGTTGGAGGCATTGAGGGATCGGTCGGGGCGTATCATGTCTATGGGGGAGCGGGGGTGGGAAAATGGAGAACCGGCACCAGCTCAGCCTGAGTGATCGGCGGGAGCTCACGGTCAGCGGGGTAACCCATGTGGATCACTATCACGGCCGAGAGGTGGTAGTGGCCACCAGTCTGGGGTTTCTGGTGGTTACCGGAGAGGAACTGAGTATTGAGCATCTCAATCTGGAAGACGGCATTCTCAAGCTAAAGGGGCTGATTAGCGGCCTCACCTACAGCGAACAAGAGAGGGGTGCGGGCCGGGGCCAGAGCCGGTGGCGCCGGCTGTGGCGGTAAAGCCATGGGGGGACAGGCAAGCCTGCTGGCGGCCACCTGTCTTATGGGGTTGGTCGCGGGCGGGACTTTTGACCTTTTGGGACGGCTGAGTCGGCGTTGGAGCCGGAAGGCGAGGTTCGTCGCCGATCTCGGGCTGTGGATGCTGCTGGCGGCAGCTCTGTTCGGGCTGCTATGGCACCTGGCGGCCGGGCAGGTACGCTTTTCTGCTTTCTTGGGAATGGGTTTGGGGTGGTGGGGTTACCGACGTTTTCTGGCCGGACAATGGTCACCGAATAGAAAATCACCTCCCGTCTCGGGAGGGAAGGAGGAAAATGAGGCTTCACGCCGAAGATAATTTTGTAATTTATCTGTACCAGATTTGTACCTAATTGCGGTGGTGGGGCTGCCTGCACCTAGAGATACGTGGCCTCGAAAAACTTAGCTTTCGCGAGCGACAAGTAGTGACCCTAAAAGAAATGGGGTTGAGTAACGAGGAAATCTCTCGCCGTTTGGGCATCGGTCCGGCCTCAGTAGCCACCCTCTACCGTCGAGCCCGGACCAAGGGTTATCAGGTGGTCTTAGTGCTGCCGGAAGAGTATCTGGGGCTGCCCGAGGTGGAAGAAGCGGAGGAGCCTTCGTGAGCATGCGGAACCGGTCGGCACCGGGCGCTTCCTCGCGGACATGGGCACCTCGCCGAGTACCGAGCCTCAGCGCGGTTGGCGGGCTGACACGAACGGGGAAGGTCTGGTCCCGTCGAGAGCAAAGCGGGATTATGTTGGGCGGCGCCTCACCTTCGAAGGGCAAAGAGGGGCGGGGGGCGCGGCGCCCGCCTTTCCGGGGGCGCGCCTTGCTCCTGCTGCTGATCCTGGGATACTGCTTGGTGCTCAGTCTGCGCAGCGAGTGGCAAATCTATCGGCTAAAGCGGGAGTTGGCCCAGGTGGAAGCTACGCGCCAGGAGTTGCTGCTTAAGCGGCAGGCCCTAGAAAGGGAAAAACAGCGCCTCAACGACCCGGTTTACCTGGAGGGAGTGGTACGGGAGGAATTGGGTTTGGTCCGGCCGGGCGAGGTGTTGGTGGTGCCGGGGGATCGACTGGCGCCCTAAGCGACAGGCAGAAGCGCCCGCACGTATTGACAGTCGGGAATCGGCTCCGTATAATGAGGCTAGCCTCATTTCGGTTAGGGGGAATCTTCGGCAATATGGCCCTGGCAGTCGGCACGGTGGTTGAGGGCGTGGTGACCGGCATCACCAAGTTCGGCGCCTTTGTGCAGCTTCCCACGGGAGAAACCGGACTGGTACACATTTCCGAGGTTGCCAACACCTACGTGAAGGATGTTAAAGACTATCTCAAAGAGCAAGACCGAGTAAAAGTCAAGATTATTCATATTGACGAGCGCGGTCGAATCGGGCTTTCCATTAAGCAAGCCGATCCGGCCTACGAGGCCAGGCCTCGACGGTCTCGTCCGGCCTATAATCCTACCTTCGAGGAAAAGCTGGCCCGCTTCCTTAAGGAGAGTGAGGACAGGTTGCAAGATCTAAAGCGAAGCGTGGACGGCAAGCGCGGTGGCCGTGGCGCCCGGTAGGATCTAACCCTCCGCAAGGAGGGTTTAGTTTTTGAAGGCAGGGGGCGGCGTGTCTGGAGGCAAGAGACCGGCCGCGAGCAGCCGTTGACATCGGGACCAACTCCGTTCGCCTCTTGGTGGCTCGAGTGGAGCAGGGAAGGGTTGTTCCCTTATGTCGGCGGCTGGTTAGTACCCGACTAGGTGAGGGGCTGGAGCCGGGAGCGCCGTTAACCGAGGCGGCGCGGCGACGCACCTTGGCGGCTCTAGCCGGCTTTGTCCAGGTGATGGCCCATTTTCGGCCGGCGACGGTACAGGCGGTAGCCACCAGCGCCGCCCGGGAAGCCAGGGATGGCGCCGAATTCGCCGCTACGGCCGGCCGGGTATTGGGAGCACCGGTAAGGGTGATCAGTGGAGAAGAGGAGGCCAGGCTTAGCTACCTGGGTGCGGTCACCGGCCTTGGCCTGGAACGGGCGGTAGTAGTGGACATCGGCGGCGGAAGCACGGAGTTCACCTATCCCTGTAATCACACCCTGGTATCTCATTCCTACCCGGTAGGCGCGGTACGGTGCACCGCCGGGGGGAACTCGCGAGAAGAGGTGGAAAAGCTTCTGGCGCCGGTTGCCCACGGTGTTCCTCCGGAGTTGCCTTTAGTGGGAGTAGGCGGTACGGTTACCACCCTGGCCGCGGTGCAGATGCGCCTTGACCCCTACGACCCGGAGCGGGTACACGGAAGTCGCCTTTCTGCCGGGGCTGTGGACCGGCTTTACGCCTACCTGGCCAGCCTGGCGCCGAGCGAGCGACGGCAGGTCCCCGGCCTTCAGCCGGAACGGGCAGACATTATCCTGGCCGGAACCATGATTCTGCAAGTGCTGCTGGCCTGCCTCAGGCGCCCGGAAATCGTGGTGAGCGAAGCCGATCTGCTCTACGCGCTAATCCTGACCCCGGAACTGGCGGACTTGGCATCCGCCTGGAGCTGACGCTGGCTTTCGGGCGCGAGTTCCCCGTTGGCCTCTAACCCCCGTAGATGCTGCCAATAGGCGGCGGCGCGGGCCGTCTGAGGTCCGTAGCGGCCGTCGGCATAGGACCAGTAGAGTCCCAGGGACTTAAGAGCCAATTGAACCTGTACCACATCCGGCCCCACCATGCCGGCCTTCAACCGGCGCGCCGACCAGCCCGGTGGTAGGGCCGGTTCTCCGGTTATCTTCACCGGCGTACCCAGGGGTACCCAAGGATATAGCTCTTCCACGTCACGGTTGAACATGCGCACGCACCCGTGTGATTCCGCCCGGCCGATGGATTGGGGCCGGTTGGTGCCGTGGATGCCGTATGTACCCCAAGGAACGTTAAGCCCCAGCCAGCGGGTGCCGAATCCGCCTCCCCAACTCAGGCTTTTGTGCACTATTCGCCATTCTCCCACCGGGGTGGGGGTGCTGCGCTTGCCCACGCATACCGGATAGGTTTTGAACGGACGACCTTCCGCCAGGAGAGTGAGGGTATGCCGGTTGATGTCGACAAGAAGGCTGATCCGTCCCTGAGGGGAGTCTTTTGGCCGGCGCTCAGGGTTGGTCGACGATTGTACGGCCGAGGGGGCGGGGGATGGAATCGCCGGGGACGAAGGGGGAGAAAGGAAACGATAGACCTCCGGGCACCCGAACGGCGACTGCTCTTGGGCGACCGCTACCGTTCCCGATAGGACTGATCCAAGAAGTAGGCAACATACCCATAACCAGGTCCACCCCACATTTCAACACCTCCGGCACCTAAGGTTACCCCAGATAATGGCGGTTATGCGGGGCAATACTAGAAGCGAAAACAACAAGGAGAGGTGGACGTGGATAGCCGAATAGGTTTCTTGTTGTTGGCGGGCCTGGCCGGTGCGGCCATGGCTTTCCAGGGTTCGCTAAACACCGTCCTGGGTAGGGTTACCGGGCTGATGCCGGCCACCCTGGCGGTGCACGCTGTGGGTGCGGCGACCGCCGCCCTGTTATTGCTGTTTCCGTTAGGGGAGGCAAGCCTCGCCAAACTGCTTCAGGCGCCCTGGTACGCCTACCTGGGGGGTGTACTAGGAGTGCTGATAATATATAGCGTGGTGGCCAGTATCCCCCGGTTGGGGGTGGCAGTGGCCACTACGGCCATCATTGTGGGCCAGGTTGGGCTGGCCATGCTAATCGATCACTACGGGCTGTTCGGGCTGCAGAAGGCACCCTTTACCTGGCTCAAGCTGGGAGGTCTAGCCCTTCTGGCCATCGGCGCCCGACTTATGCTCAACTAGGCCGGAATCCCGCTTGACAAATCGCCGGCGGGAACACATAATCTTTATTGGAGGAACGATCAACGTGGCGGTGTAGCTCAGTTGGTTAGAGCGCACGGTTCATACCCGTGGTGTCGCAGGTTCGAGTCCTGCCACCGCTACCAAACGACAAAAGGCCCGGCGCAAGCCGGGTTTATTTCTTTCTTGTCGGATCCGGTTGAGTGGGTCTCGGGAGCCCTCGACAACCGCCACCGCTAGCCTGATCTATAATTTTCGTTAGCAAGGGCTCAACCGTGGAGGAGGAGGAGCGGTGGCAGAAGGGGTGGAGGTTCATCCTTATCGGCGGTTGGGGGCCAAACCCCAACCCAAGCGGAGCCGGGCCCGGGTTACGGAGCTGGTGCCGGGCATGGCGGTGGCGTTCTGGTGTGGGGTGGCTTTTCTGTTAGGTCGGGCCACAGTTTTTGGGGAGCTACATCCTTTTGCGCCGGCGTTCTACGCCGCCCTCATGGCCGCCCGACCCACTCACTGGGCCTTGGGGTTGATACTGGCGGCCGGGCTGGCCACCAGTCTACGGGGCCTAGATTGGCTGGGCGCAGTGGCGGGGCTGGCGGCAATCGGCCTGGCTCTGGGCAAGCTGGGCCGCAACCAAAAGGGGGTTTCGGCCGTATCCACCGCCAGCCTGGCCATTGTCGGCGTATTGGTGCCCAAAGGTCTGCTCTTGACCTTAAGGCCCGCAGTGCTGGACCAGGTGATCGCCTTGGGTACCGAGGCCTTGCTGGCCGGCCTTCTCAGCCTGGCCTTTGGGGTAGTGTTCTCCAGCCGCCTGCGGCGAGAGGTGGGCGCGCCCATCGGCGAAGAAGTGGCTTGCTGGCTGCTTTTTCTGCTGGGTCTGTTGGTAGGGCTGGACGGACTGAAGCCTCTAGGAGTACCGGTGGTAAAGGTGGGGGCCGGAATCTTGGTGCTACTGGCGGCTTTGACCGGCGGTGCAGGAGGTGGCACCGTGGCCGGGGTGGCCGTAGGCGCAGTTCCCTTTCTCACGGCCCTGGAGCCTCCGGCCTGGATTTCCCTTTATGCGGTCAGCGGCCTGCTGGCCGGGGTATTGGCCTCTTTTCGGCGGGCCGGAACGGTATTGGGTTTCCTTTCCGGAATACTGGTGATGTCGGTTTACTTCTTCGAGCGGTCGGCTATAGTGGAGACCCTGGAGGCCTCTCTGGCGGCAGCGGCGGTATTCTGCCTGCTGCCGGACTCTCTGGTTGGACAGGTCAATTGGTTGCCCCTGGCCGGCGAGCGAGCGGAGGACTACTGGCGGCGACGGCTACGTCGGAGTCAGGAGCTCATTCGGGATCAATTGCGCCAACTGGCAGTGGTGTTTAAGGATTTGGGGGAGAGCTTTCGTCAAACCCTAAAACGAGGCGAGAGAGACGAGGCCGGAGCCGGTGTGCCTTCCTGGGCCAGCCTGGTTTCCAAGGTTTGCAGTAGTTGCCCGGCTCAGGAACTGTGCCTGCAGAAAGAAGGGGCCACCATTCAACCGGCCTTGTTGGAACTTCTACCGGTGTTGCGGGACAAGCAGCGAGTAGAATTGGAGGATCTGCCCGTCTTATTGCGAGGAAAATGTATCCGACCTCGAGAGTTGGTGGCCGGGGTCAATCGCACCTGGGAAACCTATTGCCGCTATCTTTCCTGGCAGAGACACTTGGAGCAGACCCGGGAATTGGTTTCCCAGCAACTTTTTCAGGTAGCCGGACTGATCGGGGAGTTGGAAAAGCGCGTAGCCCTTCCGGGCGAAACCGACCGACGCCTGGCGCTAACGGTGGGACAAGCCCTACGCCGGGAGGGTCTGCCGGTTGAAGATACGGAAGTCCTGGTGCAGCGGGACGGCCGCATGGAGATCAGGCTGGCCTTGCCCCGGTGCGAAAGTAGGGGGTTATGTCGGCAGCGGCTACGCGATCTGTTGGCCCGTACCCTGGAGCAGCGTTTGGCGGTGGATGATAGCCGATGCCCCTGGGTGGTAGGAGGAAAAAGTTGTCAGGTGCGCTTCCTTCCGGCCGGCTCCCTCAAGATCGGTACCGGTTTGGCCCAGGCGGCCCGGGACGGTTGCGCTTTCTGCGGCGACGCCTGGGCGGCCGTGGCTCTGCCCTCGGGGTACTACTTTCTCGGTCTGAGCGACGGCATGGGTTCGGGGCCTCGTGCGGCGGTAGAAAGTGGCAGGGCCATGTCTCTGGTAACCCGGCTGCTCAGCCTGGGATTCTCTCCCGAGATCGCAGTGCATACGGTCAACAGCCTGTTGTTGCAGCCCGGGGAGACGGAGAAATTCGCCACCATGGACCTCGCTTTTGTCAATCTGTACACGGGCGAGGGCCGTTTGGTGAAGGTGGGAGCAGCGCCCAGCTTTCTGAAACGGGGAGAACAGGTCTGGGTGCTGGAAGGAGGCACTCCCCCCGCGGGAATTCTCCCGGAACTCAATCTTTCGGTGGTCACCCGGTGGCTGGAGCCGGGAGATTTACTGGTACTGGTGACCGACGGGGTACTAATGCGGGGAGAAGAATGGCTGTATCAGGCCTTGGCCGAGATTCGCATTACCGAGCCTCAGGCAGTAGCCGACTTGCTCTTGCACCAGGCGGTGGCCCTGGCCGGCAACCGTCTGCGAGACGATATGAGCATCCTGGCGGCGCGCGTAGAAAGAGTGGCCTGACCGGGAGGAAGAAGCATGCCGGCGTAGAAGATCGCTCCCATGGAAGAAAAGGTCAGAGCCGCGATCGTCAAGTACCGGTTGTTTAGGGGTGGAGAAAGACTGGTAGTGGCCGTGTCCGGGGGTCCGGACTCGGTGGCTTTGCTCCACCTTTTTTGTCGCCTCCGGGAAGCGTGGGGCTGGCGGCTGCACGTAGCCCACCTGGATCACCAACTCCGACCGGAGGCAGAGGCGGAGGCCCGGTTCGTATGGAATCTCGCCCGCGACTGGGGGCTAGGCATCAGTCTGGGCCGGGAACAGGTCCGGTCCCGGGCCCGACCTGGCGATTCGCTGGAGGATGTTGCCCGCCGGGTGAGACGGGAGTTCCTGTTGCGGGTGGCCAGGGTAATGGGAGCGGAGAAGGTAGTATTGGGGCATCACGCCGACGACCAGGCGGAGACGGTGCTGCTGCACCTGTTGCGTGGCAGTGGCACCGGTGGGTTGGCCGGAATGGCCTGGCAACAAGGGGTCTTTGTCCGGCCGCTTTTGGAGGTAACCCGGGCCGAAATCGAGAGCTATTGCTCCCGCCACCGGCTTCCGTTTGTGCGTGACCCTTCCAACGCCGATCCTTCCTTCTGGCGAAACCGCATCCGTTGGGAGCTTATCCCTCTGCTCCAAAGCAAGTTTAATCCCCGGATAGTCGAGGCGGTAGGACAGACGGCCCAAGTGCTGGCGGAAGAGGACCGTTATTTGGAGGAAGAGCTGGACCGGCTCTGGCCGCATCTGTTGTCGGAGGACCGCCCGGAACGCGTGGTACTGGTGCGGTCGGAGTTGGCCGCGCTTCCCCTGGCCCTGCGGCGCCGGGCGGTACGGCGGGCCTTTTTCCTTTTAGTGGGCCGGGAGAACAACTTTCTAACCTATCGCCAGGTGGAGGAAGTGCTGGCCACTCTACTGGCTCAGCCGGGCAAGCGAATTTCCCTTCCTCAAGGAGTAACCGCTTTCGGCGAGGGAGAACGCCTGGTGCTGAGTCGAAAGCCACCTTCGTCTCCCCCGGAAGACCTCCCCTGGCCGCCTTGCCGTCGGTTGCCGGTACCGGGAAGAGTTCGGATGGGAGGGTGGGAACTAGAGGCGGAGATCCTCAGCAGAGAAGAGGGAGCCGTACAAGGGAGCCGGTGGCAGGTAGACTGCGACTCGGACCGTCTTTCCGGGCCGTTGTTTCTTCGCTACTGGCAACCGGGCGATTATTTCTGGCCGCGCGGGCTGGGGAGGAGAAAGAAACTCCAGGACTTCTTTGTGGACGCCAAGGTGCCCCGGGCCGAACGTCATCGCTTACCCTTGGTAGTCTGTCCGGAGGGCATTGTCTGGATAGTGGGGTTGCGGGCGGACGAACGCTGGAAGATAACCCCGGATACTCAAAGAGTGCTTCGCCTACGGGCCTGGCGGATCGCCGGTGGTGAGGTGGAAATAGAGGGAAGCTGAGTTTTTGAAAATCGGCTCGAACTATGCTATAATAATTTCCCAATGGGAGCGAGCAGCGCCACCACGGCGAGAGGAGGATATGTTTGAACCGGGTCTTCAAGAACGTCGCCATTTACCTGTTGCTGGTGCTAATGGCGGTGTCGGCCATGCGGATGATGGGCACCCCGGTAGCACCCTCGGTGCAGGAGCTAAGCGTTAGCGACTTTTACCGGGCAGTAGACCAGGGTAGGGTGCAGAAGGTCACAATTACCGCCCAGGAGGGCATTTATCACCTGGAAGGAGCCATGGCCGACGGTCAGTCTTTTACGGTTAACGTACCCCGCGAGGAAGGCTTTATCCGTTATCTGGTGGACAAGGGCGTAAACATAGGCTCCACTAAAGCCGGCGGCGCTCCTTGGTGGACTAACCTTTTAGGCACGGTGCTCCCGGTGCTGTTGCTGGTGGGCTTATTCTTATTTATGCTCCAGCAGACCCAGGGCGGCGGCAGCCGGGTAATGCAGTTCGGCCGCAGTCGGGCGCGACTGTTGAGCGAGGACCGACGCCGGGTTACCTTTAGCGATGTGGCCGGGGTGGACGAGGCCAAGGAAGAGCTGCAGGAAGTGGTGGAGTTTCTGCGTAATCCCCGCAAGTACGCCGAACTGGGCGCCCGCATTCCCAAGGGGGTGCTGCTCTACGGTCCTCCCGGTACGGGAAAGACTCTGCTGGCCAAGGCAGTGGCCGGGGAGGCGGGAGTGCCGTTTTTCAGCATCAGCGGTTCGGATTTTGTAGAAATGTTTGTAGGGGTAGGCGCGGCCCGAGTGCGGGATCTGTTTGAACAGGCCAAAAGGAATGCGCCTTGCATTGTGTTTATCGACGAAATCGATGCCGTGGGTCGGCACCGGGGCGCCGGGTTGGGCGGTGGCCACGACGAGCGAGAGCAGACCCTGAACCAGCTCTTAGTGGAAATGGACGGGTTTAATCCCAACGATGGGATAATCATAATGGCCGCTACCAACCGGCCGGACATTCTCGATCCGGCGCTTCTACGACCCGGCCGCTTCGACCGGCAGATAGTGGTAGACGTTCCCGACGTGCACGGCCGGGAGGAGATACTGAAGGTGCACGCCCGGGGCAAGCCGCT
This sequence comes from Neomoorellales bacterium, assembly GCA_049719955.1. Taxonomy (GTDB): domain Bacteria; phylum Bacillota; class DSM-521; order Neomoorellales; family SLTJ01; genus JANLFO01. The sequence goes on from JBNARC010000005.1 coordinate 65,088, forward strand.
GGATAGCGACGTGGATCTCAACGTGCTGGCCCGACGCACCCCCGGATTCACCGGGGCGGACCTGGCCAACCTGTTCAACGAGGCGGCCTTGCTGGCAGCGCGACGGGGCAAGAAGCGAATCGGCATGGACGAACTGGAGGACGCCATCGAGCGGGTGGTGGCCGGACCGGAGAAAAAGTCGCGGGTGATCAGCGAGTTCGAGAAAAGGCTGGTGGCCTATCACGAGGCCGGGCACGCGCTCTTAGGCCATTACCTGCCGCACACCGATCCTCTGCACAAGGTATCCATCATCCCCCGGGGTCGGGCCGGAGGTTATACCCTGTTGCTGCCTAAAGAGGATCGGCGTTATATGACGAAATCCCAGATTTTGGATCAGGTGACCATGCTCCTGGGCGGCCGGGTGGCCGAGGCCTTGGTGCTGAAGGAAATCAGTACCGGAGCCCAGAACGACCTGGAGAGGGCCACGGAGCTGGTGCGCAAACTCATAACCGAGTTCGGCATGTCGGAGGAACTGGGGCCCCTCACCTTCGGTCACCGGCACGATCAGGTATTCTTGGGTCGGGACCTGGCCCGGGACCGCAACTACAGCGAGGCCGTGGCTTTCTCCATCGACCGGGAGGCCCGCCGCATTATGGACGAGTGCTACAACCGGGCCAAGCAAATCCTGGAGGAGCACATGGATAAGCTCCACCTGGTGGCCCAAACCCTGATGGAGAAGGAAACCTTGGAGGCGGAAGAGTTTGAGGCTCTAATAGAAACTAATTCTCTCCCGGAAAAGGCCGGGCAGCCGGCGGCTTTAGCCCCGGCGCCGGTAGCCCTAGAAACGCGAGAAGAGGCCAGGAGTTTTCTCAAACTGAGGTTTAGCTATATGCCGGGTCTAGACTACGCCTAATTCCAGCTTACGGAGGGAACAGCGGTGGAACGGACTCTGGTAATGGTCAAGCCCGACGGGGTGCAGCGGGGTCTGGTCGGCGAGATCATTTCCCGGCTGGAGCGGCGGGGCTACCGCCTGGTGGGCATCAAAATGTTGCAGCTCAGCCGCCAGATGGCGGAGGAGCACTACGCCGAGCACCGTGGCAAACCCTTCTTCGAGGGACTGGTGAACTACATCGGTTCCGGGCCGGTGGTGGCCATGGTCTGGGAGGGTAAGGGAGTGGTGGCCGGAGTGCGCCAGCTCATGGGGAGTACCAATCCCGCCCAGGCGGCGGCGGGCACCATCCGGGGGGACCTGGCCGTAGACGTGGGCCGCAACGTGGTCCACGGTTCGGATTCGGTAGCCAGTGCGGAACGGGAGATCGCTTTCTACTTTCGGCCCGAAGAGTTGGTGGAGTATCGTCGCGCCGGTGAGGAGTGGTTGTACGAGTGAGCCCGGCCATGACTACGCGCGAGGCGTACGGGTTGGCCCTGGCGGAGCTGGGAGCCGAAAACCCGGACATAGTGGTGCTGGATGCCGACCTTTCCAAGTCCACGCGCACGGAGATATTTGCCGCTCGGTATCCCGAGCGCTTTTTTAATATGGGAATAGCGGAACAAAACCTGATGGGCACGGCCGCCGGTCTGGCTTTGGCAGGCAAGATTCCCTTCGCCAGTACCTTTGCCGTCTTCGCCACCGGTAGAGCCTTCGAGCAGGTACGCAATTCCATCTGTCACGCCCGGCTGAACGTCAAGATAGTGGCCAGCCACGCCGGCATTACCGTAGGGGAGGACGGCGCCTCGCATCAGGCTATTGAGGACATCGCCCTCATGCGGGCCCTGCCCCACATGACGGTGATAGTGCCCGCCGACGGAGTGCAGACCGCCCGGGCAGTGCGGGCGGTAGCCGCTTACGAGGGCCCGGTGTACCTGCGCCTGGGGCGGATGGCCGTTCCCCAGGTGTATCCGGAAGGCTACCGCTTTCGGTGGGGCAAGGCGGACGTTCTTCGGGCAGGGGACGACGCCACCATAGTGGCCTGCGGGTTGATGGTGTCCATAGCCCTGGAGGCGGCGGAGGCGCTTTCCCGCGAGGGGATTGAAGTCACGGTCCTTAACATGGCCATGGTGAAACCCCTAGACCTCGAAACTTTAGTGGAGGCGGCCCGGCGCACCGGAGCGGTGGTAACCGCTGAGGAGCACAGCATTATCGGCGGGCTGGGAAGCGCGGTAGCCGAGGCTTTGGCCGAGAACTGGCCCGTTCCCACCTACCGGGTAGGTTTGCGCGACGTGTTCGGCGAGTCCGGTCGGCCGGAAGAACTGCTAGACCGATACGGTCTGAGTGCTCCTCACCTGGTGGAGGCGGTACGCCGGGTGCTGGCCCGGAAGACAATGGGAGCCGACCGGCGAGGGTAGCCGGGCCGTTAGGGCCCGGTTGTCCGGGCCGAAACACGGTCCGATTGGCAAGGAGTCCTGGGGATGCCGGCCGGGCATTCCTGGGGCTTTTTTCTTTTGTCGGGAGGAGAAAGGATTTCTGGGGTGGGGTGTCGAAAAACAAATGCAGGCGGCAGTACAGGGGGAAAAGCGGTTTGATCAAACTATACAACGTCACTAAGGTTTACCCGGGCGGTATCCAGGCCTTATTGGACGTAAACCTGCATATAGAGAAGGGCGAGTTTGTCTTTTTGATGGGGCCGAGCGGCGCCGGCAAATCCACCCTGCTCCGACTGATCTTAAGGGAGGAACTTCCCACCCGAGGTCAGGTGCTGGTGGCCGGCCGCAGTGTGACCCGTCTGAAGCCCCGGGAAATTCCCGGCCTGCGCCGCAGTATCGGGATGGTATTCCAAGATTTTCGACTCCTGGAAGACCGAACGGTGTACGAGAACGTAGCCTTCGCTCTGGAAGTGCTGGAGTACTCCCGGGAGGAGATCCGGCGACGGGTGCCGGCACTGTTGGAAATGGTGGGTTTGGCCGATAGGGCGCGGGCGTTTCCCCGACAGCTTTCCGGAGGTGAACAGCAGCGGGTGGCCATCGCCCGGGCGATCGCTAACAATCCGCCGCTGATTTTGGCGGACGAGCCCACCGGTAACCTGGATGCCAAGACCGCCTGGGAGATCATGAACTTGCTGGACAAGATCAACAAGCGCGGGGCCACGGTACTGGTAGCCACCCATAACCGCGAGATCGTGGCCGCCATGCAGCGCCGGGTGATAACCCTGGAGCGAGGCCGGGTGGTTCAGGACCAGCCAAGGGGGGCCTTGCGTCTTGAAGCTTAGCACCCTGGGTTATTTCTTCCGTCAGGCGTTGTTGGGCTTGCGGCGCAGCGGCTGGCTCACGGTGGCAGCGGTGGCCACGGTGAGTATTTCGCTATTCCTGTTGGGACTTTTTGTATTGCTGGTGTTAAACCTAAATCTTATCGTAAGCTCGCTGGAATCCGAGGTAGAGGCGGCGGTATTCGTGGAACCCGGGGCGCCCCGGGACGTGCTGCCGGAATTGGAAGCCGCCCTGCGTCGCCTGCCCGGGGTGCAGGAGGTTATACTGGTACCGAAGGAAGAAGGCCTGCGCCGTCTGAGCGAGCAATTTGGTCCTCAGCACGACCTGGTACGGGCGCTGGGCGGCCAGAACCCGCTGCCGGACTATTTCCGCGTCCGCACCTCGCGGCCGGACCAGGTACCGTTGGTGGCCCGGGCGGCAGAGAAGCTGCGTTACGTAGACGAAGTGCGTTACGGTCAGGGGATGGTGGAGCGGCTTTTTCAGTTGACCGGCTGGGTGCGGGTGCTGGGAACCTCCATCATTGCCTTGCTGGGCGGGGCGGCGGTGGGTCTGATCGCCATCGCCATTCGCATTACCGTGTTCGCCCGGCGCCGGGAAATCGGCATAATGAAGTACGTGGGAGCCACCGACTGGTTCATTCGCTGGCCGTTCTTTCTGGAAGGAATGTTCTTGGGGTTGATCGGGGCCGCTATTGCCGGCCTCAGCCTTCAGGCCGCCTATTCGGTGCTGATTGCCCGACTGAAGGTGAGTTTGGCCTTTCTGCCCCTGCTAACCAACCCGGCGCAAGTGTGGCAGTTGGTGGCGGCCTTGTTGGTGGGGGGACTGGTGCTCGGGTCGGTGGGGAGCCTGATCTCCATAAGGCGCTTCCTGCAGGTTTAAGGGCCTCATAAGGAGAAGAGGAGCAGCATAAGTACCATAGGGAATAGCCGGACGAGGGAAACGGTGGTGAGGTAATCCTGGAAAAGTGGCGGCGCGCCGGCCGGATCGGCTTGACGCTCATCTTGGCCTTCTGTGTACTGACCTCGGCGGGTCTGGTTTTTTTTGTTTCTACCCACTACCAGGAACTAACCCAGTTATTGCGGGTAGTGACTCTGGTCCGATCTCAGGCCCTGGAACCGACCGACGCCGACCGTTTGCTGTTAGGGGCGGCGCGGGGGATAGTGGAGGCGTTGGAGGATCCTTATTCCTCCTATCTCAATCCGGAACAGTATCGGAGTCTGAGTCAGCAGATATCGGGCAGTTACGGCGGGGTGGGGTTGGTAATAGGGGTGGACCAAGAGGGCCGGATCAAGGTCATTACCCCCTTTAAGGGAACTCCGGCCCACCGGGCGGGTATTCAAAGCGGGGACCTGATAGTACGCATCGACGGGCGGGATGCCCTTAATCTCAGCCTGGAAGAGGCCGCCCGGCTCTTGCAGGGTCAACCCGGAACTCCGGTGACCCTGGCGGTACAGCGGCCGGGTGACGGGCTGCGGGAGTTCCGGGTAGTGCGGGAAAAAATCGTAATCCCTTCGGTTGAGGCCACATTATTGCCCGGCCATTCGAACTTCGGCTACGTGAACATCACTACCTTCAATAGCCAAACTCCGTCCGCCCTGGCCGCCGGTCTTGAGGAGATAAAGGTCGAGAGGCTACAGGGTTTGGTCCTAGATCTGCGCAACAACCCCGGAGGGGAACTTACCGCCGCCCTGGAAGTGGCGGAGTACTTTGTGCCGGCCGGGCCGGTGGTGTACACGGTCAGCCGGCGAGAGACCACTCCCTACTACGCCTCCGGCCGCAAGCTAAACCTGCCGGTGGTGGTGTTGGTTAACCGGGGTACGGCCAGCGCCGCCGAGATTGTGGCCGGCGCGGTGCAGGATACCGGTTCGGGCACCCTGGTGGGCGAACGTACTTTCGGCAAGGGGAGGGTGCAAAAAGTCTTCCCCCTGCACGGCGGTGCCGCCTTAAAACTCACTACCGAAAAGTATCTTACCCCTTCCCGCCGGGATATTGACGGCAAAGGTATAGAGCCGGACGTGGTGGTGCCCATGTCCGCGGAAGAAACGGCTCAGGCTCTGCTGGAGGCACCCGACCTGAGGCGGGATCGGCAGTTGCAGAAGGCGGTAGAGATCCTTCAAGCCTCGCTGGCCAAGTGATAGGGCGCCCGCGGCAGAGTGGGAGCCGGCCGAGGGAGAGTTTGACGATTCGCCAAATCGGGGCAGGGCCCGGAAAGGAGCGTACTACTTGGCCGGGTCGGGCTTGGTTCGGATAATACTTTGGACCCTGGGGCAGGCCCTGACCAGTCCCTTTTTCTGGCTGGTAATGCTTTTGGTGGCCGGGCAGCACTACCGCTTGGCCCGCGCCAAGAGTCGGCTGTTGGGGGTGAATACCGAACCCTTTTGGCTACCGCTACTTTACTCTGCCCTCTTGGGAGTTCTGGGCGGGGCGGTCGGCAGCGGGCTTTTGGTGCTGCTCGGGGTTTCCCTGAGCAACGTCGGCCTGGCGTACGTGTGGCCGCTGGCTATCCTGCTAATGCTGGTCAGCCCCCACCTCCTGTGCTTTTCCTACGCCGGCGGATTGCTGGCAGTGAGCTCTCTGCTTTTCGGCTGGCCGCGGGTGGAGGTGCCCCAACTGGTGGGGTTGGTTGGGGCGCTGCACCTGGTGGAAGGGGTGCTTATTCTACTAAGCGGTCACCTGGGAGCCCTTCCGGTATACCTGCGCCTGCCTCAAGGGGAAACGGTAGGTGGCTTCAACCTGCAACGGTTCTGGCCTATACCCCTGGTGGCCGGCGCGCTGGTGGAGCTACCGTCGCTCGTACCCCAAGGCATACCCATGCCCGACTGGTGGCCACTGATCCGGCCGGCGGGTATTGTCCACCCGGAGCACGCGGTCTACCTCTTACTTCCGGTGGTGGCGGCGCTGGGTTACGGGGATTTGGCGGTATCCTCCCTTCCCCGAGAGCGTAGCCGACGCTCCGCCTTAACCTTGTGCGGGTATAGTTTGGCGGTTATTGCCCTGGCGGTGGGAGCCTCGCGTTACCCCGGGCTGGCCCTGCCGGCGGCCCTGTTCACTCCCTTGGGCCACGAACTCACCATTATGTGGGGCCGTCGGGTGGAATTGCGCGGCAGGCCGCGCTTTCGCCCCCCGGCGGAAGGGGTGATGGTCCTGGATACACTGTGGGGTTCCCAGGCCCGGTGCTGGGGCCTGGAGCCGGGAACGGTATTGCGGGCCATAAACGGTTGGCGGGTGGGTTCCCGAGAAGAGCTGGCCCTGGCTCTGGCAACCGGCGGATCTAATATGGAACTGGAATACATCGACCCCGGTGGAAGGTGGCACCGGGTGAGGGTGAGGCGAGATCCCGGGCGCCCCTTGGGAATTATTCCCGTGCCTGGTCCCGGGGATTTACCGATGTTGGAGTGGAGAACGGGTTCATTGTTGCGGCGCCTGTTCAAGAAGTAAACATGGAGGTGAGCGAGTCCGAGAGATCAGGGTATGGACGGCCGTTGTTAGCCGATGGCATGATTTTTGCTACTGCAGATTACAGGTATTCTCCTCAGAAGGAGGGAAGGGTATTGAACATCGTAGTACTGCTAAAGCAAACCTTCGACACCGAGGCCAAAATTGAGCTTACCGCCGACGGAAAGATCAGCAGCGCCGGAGTAAACCTCATCGTAAACCCCTACGACGAGTTTGCCGTAGAAGAAGCCTTGAGGATTAAGGAAAAGGTTGGGGGAGAGGTAGTAATAGTAAGTCTGGGCGGGGCACAGGCTCAGGACGCCATCCGGCAGGCTCTGGCCATGGGGGCGGACCGGGGCATATTGATTAACGATCCGGCCCTGGAAGGAGCCGACCACGAGGGTATCGCCCAGGCCCTGGCCAAGGCGGTTTCTACCCTGTCCTACGATCTCATTCTTACCGGTTGGGTGGCCATCGACGATAACGCCGCCCAGGTTCCCGGCCGGGTGGCGGAAATTCTCAACCTACCCCAGGTAAACCTGGCGGTTAAGCTGGACATTGACGGCAATCGGGCCACGGTGCAGCGCGAGGGAGAAGGAGCTACCGAAATCATCGAGGTTCCCCTGCCGGCCGTTATCACCGCCCAGAAGGGGCTTAACGAGCCGCGCTACCCCTCTATGAAGGGCATTATGCAGGCCAAGAAGAAACCCATTCAGCAGTTAACTCTGGCCGATTTGGGGCTTTCCGCGGACGCGGTGGGAGCGGCGGCGGCCAAGGTACGCGTTACTTCCTACTCTTTGCCGCCGAAGCGGGCTGCGGGCCGGCTCATTGAGGGCGAGCCCGAACAGCAGGTAAAAGAACTGGTGCGTCTATTGCGGGAAGAAGCGAAGGTTATATAAAGGGGGTAGGGGACCTTGGCAACGGCAGTATTAGTCTTCGCGGAACACAAGGACGGACAGTGGCGTAAGGTTACCGCCGAGCTGCTCACCCAGGGACGGCGCCTGGCCGACCAACTGGGCGGGGAGCTGGGGGCCATGCTTCTGGGCCAGGGCGTGGCCGGCATGGCCGAGGGCCTGGGGCAGTACGGCGTGGACAAGGTTTACCTGGCGGACGACGAACGGCTGGCCAACTACACTACCGACGCCTACACCACCGTGGTAACCGACTTGGTCAAGTCCCTCGCTCCCCAGCTAGTGCTTTTCGGGCACACGGCCATTGCCAAAGACTTGGCGCCTCGGGTGGCCCAGCGGCTGGGCGCGGGCCTGGTGACCGACTGCACCGGGTTGGAACTGGCCGACGGCAAACTGCGCTTCGTGCGGCCGATCTACGCCGGTAAGGCCATTACCCAGGGCGAAGTTACCGGCAGCCCGGCCATAGCCACGGTTCGACCCAACGTGTTGGGCGTGGCCGAAGTGGCGGCCCGCACCCCGGAGGTGGTGAAGCAGACCGTCCAGCTTGATCCGGCCAGCCTCCGACAGTTGGTGAAAGAGATCGTTAAGAAGGCGACCGGCCGGGTAGAGCTAACCGAGGCGGACATCATTGTGTCCGGCGGGCGCGGTATGAAGGGCCCGGAGAATTTCAAGATCCTCGAAGAGCTGGCCGACGTGTTGGGAGCGGCGGTAGGGGCCTCCCGGGCGGCGGTAGATGCCGGTTGGCGCGATCACGCCGATCAGGTAGGTCAGACGGGCAAGACGGTCTCTCCCACCCTATATATAGCCTGCGGAATCTCCGGTGCCATTCAGCATTTGGCGGGTATGATTTCGTCCAAGTATATCGTGGCCATCAACAAGGACCCGGAGGCCCCTATCTTCCAAGTAGCCAACTACGGCATAGTGGGAGACCTGTTCAAGATCGTGCCGCTTCTCACCGAGGAGTTCAAGAAAGCCTTACAGTAGATTCCCAACCTCACCCCTCTCATGCCTCTAGACCTTGGGGCCGTCTGCGGACGGCCCCCTTCTTTGACCTCAGTCCTAAGTCAAACTTAGAACTGATTGATAGCCCGAAATCGGGGAGAATTCCGGGCTGGGTGGGGGTTGAAGCCGAGGCAAGAGATGGGTATATTTAGCCTGGAACGGCAACAATCCCGGAAGGAGATAGAGACATGAGATCAACTGCGTCCGAGCGCCGGGCAGAGGTTACGCTGCGCCTAGCAGAATTCGATTTTCCCCCCATGCAGGACGTGCTCCTGGTAGGTAGGCGGGCACCGATCGGACCGGAGGCGGCCAGGCGCATGGTGGACGTGCTCTCGCCGGACCAGTACGAGGTACTTCCCTTGGATCACGAGGTTATCGAAGCGGTGGTAGTGCGCAAGAGCTTGTTACGCCTGGTGCCGGCGGATAAGCTATTACCCTTTCTCTTAGAGGAGGGTGGAAGAGTAGCCGACGCCTCAGCCATAATAAAGGCCCAGGTCACCGTGACCATAGAGGTTAGTAGGACGGTGGAGCTATGACCGCTACGGTACAAGAAGTCATGCGTCGCGAGGTCATTACCGTAGGGCCCCTGGAGAGCGTGGCCAAAGCCGAGGCCCTGATGCGGTCTCACCGCATCGGCGGGCTACCGGTGGTGGAGGAAGGGCGGTTGATAGGCATTATTACCTCGCGCGACGTGCGCGCCTCTCACCCTAACCGCCTGGTGGTCGACGCCATGACGTCCGACCCGCTGACGGTATCTCCTCACACCTCTTTATGGGAAGCCAAGGAGCTTTTGGAAAGAAACCGCATCGAGAGGCTGCCGGTGGTAGAAGGGGAGCGGCTGGTGGGCATCGTCACCAAGGCGGCGCTGTACGCCGAGCTGGGCAAACACCTGGATTCCCTCACCGGCCTCAGCCGTAGCGAGTACTTGCTGGAAAGAGCCGGCGTCCTCCTTTCGCAAGGCCAGGAAATTGCGGTCTTATTCTTCGATCTGGACGATTTCGGACAGGTAAACAAGGTCTACGGTCACGCGGTGGGAGACGAGGTCATTTGCCGGACCGGCCGTCTGCTGGATCGCTTGATGCCGGCAGAAGCCTGCCTTTGCCGCTACGGCGGGGATGAGTTTGCCGCCGTGCTGGCCGCCGGTCTGGAGCAGGCTTGCGAGCTGGCCGGCCGGGTGGTGGCCGCGGTGCGGGAGACGTCGTGGCCTTTGGGCCTGGGCATCAGCCTTTCCGTGGGCATTGCCGGCGGCAGGCGCCGAGCGGTACGGCCGGACGGGAACTGGCGGGCGGGAGTAAAAGAGCTGCTCAATCTGGCTAGCCTGGCCTGCACCCGGGCCAAGCGCCAGAAGAGCGGGGTAGCGGTGGCCGATGCCCTGCAACTGGCCGAAGGATGGGTCTAGGAGCCGCTGCGGGCGGCCCGGCGACCGGCGGCCACGGGGCGGGATCGGCGTCTAGCCCGGTTGTCGGAGAAAGCGGGCGGAGGCGCCGGAAACCAGGTGCCGGTAATGCTCGGCCAGGCGTTGGGCCGTGCGTTCGGCGGCGAATTCCTCTACCGTCACCTGGGCCTGCCGGGCCATGGTAGCGCGCCGGTTTTCGTCGCGCAGCAGCTCGGCCACGCGGGAGGTAAACTCGTCCAGAGAGGGAGCGGTGAGGTAGCCGTCCACTCCCGAATGCACCATATCTCTTACTCCGGCGGCGTCCACCGCCACCACCGGCAGGCCGGCGGCCTTAGCCTCGGCCAGCACCAGCCCTTGGGTCTCGGTGACGGAGGCGAACACGAAGAGGTCGGCCCCGGCGTAGCAGTGGACCACCTCTTCCGGGGGTAGGGTGCCGGTAAACACGGTCTGCTCGGCCACCCCCAACTCCACTGCCAGTCGCCGGGTTTCCTCTTCCGCGTTTCCTCCTCCGACCAGCACCAACTTCAAAGGGGGAAGGTCCGGCAGGCGCACCAGGCGGGCAAAACTTTCCAGGAGGAAGCGCAGGTTCTTCTCCTTGCCCAGGCGGCCTACATAGAGCAGGATCTTGACCTCCGACGGCAGGGCGTAGCGCTGCCGCAGCCGGTTCCGGTCTCCTTGGCGAAAACGGTCCAGCTCGATCCCCGTGGGGACCACCGCCAGCGGGGTCCGCACTCCCTGGCGGCGGAGGAGCTCGGCGATCTGGGTGGTGGGAGCAATGACCAGATCGCAGCGGTTGCAGAAGCGGCGGGTGTACTGGCGGACCAGCCGGCGGGATAGCTCAGGGATGAAGGGCACGTAGTGCACGTACTGGTCGTAAAGAGTGTGATAGGTAAACACGAGGGGTAGACCGTGCCGCCGGGCGGCCTCGGCTCCCAGGGAGCCCAGGAGAAAGGGCGAGTGCACGTGAATCACGTCCAGCTTTAGCCGCCGCACCGTGCTTCCCAGGCTCCAGGACAGAGGCACGGCCAGGCGGAAGTCGCGCTGGGTGACCGCCGGCAGGCTGGCAAAGCGAAACACCCCTTCTTCCGGCGGCGCGTTCGGGTAACCGGGGGCGAAGATGTAAACCCGGTGGCCCTGGCGGCGCAAGTGATGGGTGAAGGTTTCGATAGAACGGACCACGCCGCTGGTATAGGGCCGGAAACTGTCGGTAAAGAAGCCGATGGCCAGGCTCACGCCCGATCCCTCCCCTTCTCTTGCCGGTTCCTCCCTGCGGGCTTCAGGCCGCCTCCTAAACCCGCTGCCGCCTTCTAACGCCGGCCCGCGCCTGCGTGCAAGACCGCTCCCCCCGGCTAGCGCCGTCGCCCTCCCGCCGCCTTGCGCGCCTGGTTGCTCTGCGCCGCGCTCTTTCTTTCCTTGCGGCCCGCTTCCTCCGCCAGATGGCGTAGCTCAATGATAGCGTCGCGCAGCTCCGCCGCCCGCTCAAACTCTAAGTTCCTTGCCGCCTGGCGCATCTCCTGCTCCAGTTTCTTGATCAGGGCGAGCAACTGCTTCCGGCTCTTGGCCTCGCGGGCTTCGGCAAGATAGTGCACCCGAGGCTCCGCCACCTTGGAAACCTCCAGCAGGTCCCGGATGCCCTTCTGGACCGTCTGGGGGGTAATGCCGTGCCGACGGTTGTACTCTATCTGCAGCCGGCGGCGGCGTTCGGTTTCCTCGATGGCTCGGCGCATGGATTCGGTGATGGTGTCGGCGTACATGATCACCGTGCCCTCGGCGTTCCGGGCGGCGCGGCCCATGGTCTGGATCAGCGAGCGCTCCGAGCGCAGGTAACCCTCCTTGTCCGCGTCCAAGATGGCCACCAGGCCCACCTCGGGCAGGTCCAGCCCCTCCCGCAAGAGGTTGATCCCCACCAGCACGTCGAACTCCCCCAGGCGCAAATCCCGTATAATCACCATGCGCTCCAGGGCGTTGATCTCCGAGTGCAGGTAGCGCACCCGGATCCCGGCCTCCTGCAGGTACTCGGTCAGGTCCTCGGCCATGCGCTTGGTCAGGGTGGTGACCAGCACCCGCTGCTTCTTGGCCACCCGCTTCCGGATTTCGCCTATGAGATCGTCTATCTGGCCCCGGACCGGCCGCACGTGGATCTCCGGGTCCACCAGCCCGGTAGGCCGCACGATCTGCTCCACCACCTGCTGGCTGTGGGCGAGTTCATAAGGTCCCGGGGTGGCGGACACGAAGATTACCTGCTTGATGCGGGCCTCGAACTCCTCGAACTTCAGGGGCCGGTTGTCCAGGGCCGAGGGCAGGCGGAAGCCGTAATCCACCAGGGTTTTCTTGCGGGAGTAGTCGCCCTCGTACATGCCGCCGATCTGGGGCACGGTGATGTGGGACTCGTCAATGAAGAGCAGCATGTCTTCGGGGAAGTAGTCCAGCAGGGTGTAGGGCGGCTCTCCCGGCAGCCGACCGGTGAGGTGGCGGGAGTAGTTCTCGATGCCCTTGCAGAAGCCTATCTCCCGCATCATTTCCAGGTCGTAGCGGGTGCGCTGCTCCAGCCGCTGGGCCTCAAGCAGCTTGCCCTGGGCGCGTAGCTCGGCCAGGCGCTCCTCCAGCTCTTGCTCTATGGACAGGAGGGCCCGCTCCATCTTGTCCTGCGGGGTCACGTAATGGCTGGCCGGAAAGACCACCGCATGGCGAAGCGCGCACAGCACCTCGCCGGTGAGGGGGTCGAACTCCAGGATGCGCTCCACTTCGTCCCCGAAAAACTCGATCCGCAGGGCCCGCTCGCTAAAAGAAGCCGGGTAGATCTCCAGCACGTCCCCCCGCACCCGGAAGGTGCCCCGCTTGAAGTCGTAGTCGTTGCGCTGGTACTGGATGTCTACCAGCCGCCTTAGGACCGCGTCCCGGTCGTAGCTTTGGCCCTCGCGCAGGGAGAGCATGAGGTCGCGGTAGTCGTCCGGCGAGCCCAGGCCGTAAATGCAGGACACGCTGGCCACGATGATCACGTCCCGGCGCTCGAAAAGCGCCGCCGTGGCCGAGTGCCTCAGTTTATCTATCTCTTCGTTGATGGAGGAGTCTTTTTCGATGTAGGTGTCGGTCTGGGGGATGTAGGCCTCGGGCTGGTAGTAGTCGTAGTAGCTCACGAAGTACTCCACCGCGCTGTCCGGGAAGAACTCCTTGAACTCCCCGCAGAGCTGGGCGGCCAGGGTCTTGTTGGGCGCGATCACCAGGGTGGGCCGCTGCATCTCGGCGATCACGTGGGCCATGGTGAAGGTCTTGCCCGACCCGGTCACGCCCAGAAGGGTCTGCATGCGGTAGCCCTTCTTCAGACCCTCCACCAGTTGGGCAATGGCCTTGGGCTGGTCCCCTCGGGGTTTAAGATCGGTTTTCAGCACAAACCTGCCCATGCCGTTCCCCCCAAGCCTATTTTAGCCTTCCGCCCCCTAGGGCGGCAACCCGGCCTGGCGAGGGGAAATAATGGGGAGGCGGCTAAGCCCCACCCGATCGGGCTACTTCGCCTCACGAGGAACAAACACCACCCCGGGCAGCCCCTCAAAATGGGCGTCGCTAGTTATCACCCGGCTGTGGTTAGCCTGGGCGGTGGCGTACACTACGGCGTCGGCCAGAGGCAGTTTCCAGCGGATCGCGGCTTCGGTGGCGGCCAAGCTTAGCCGAAAGTCCAAGGGAACGATCCTGGTCTGCTGCATCTGCGCCGCCACGGCCAGGGCAGCCTCCCGGCCTCTTTCCCGCCATACCTTCTTGGCCACTTCGTAGACCACTATGGCCGGGGTAATTACTTCTTGAGGAGTCTCGAAATAGGGGGCGTACTTGTCGGCCAGAGGGCCGTCGGCCAAAAACTCCAGCCAGCCGCACGAATCTATCAAGTTCATACCCGCTCCGCTTCCTCCCTCTCTACCCGCGTATCCATCCCCCGGAGGTAGCCCCGCATCTCTGGCAGGGGAATGGCAGGCACAAGCCTTATGGTCCCCCCTTCCACCATTACCTGGAGCCTTTGGCCCTTCTTTATGCCCAAGAGCCGGCGTACCTCGGCCGGGATGACGATCTGGTACTTACTGGTGACTACGACCTCGGCCATGAAGGCAAGACCTCCTTACGCTAGTAGGATCGTTAAACCCAGTGTAATACAAGGGAGGACGGTTATCAAGATCGTCGGAGGCGGGAGGTAAAGCCTTCTGGGCCGGAGAATCGTAACTGTGGCGCCGAGATGGTTTTTGGCGACCGCAGAAAAAGGGGGCGAACGGGCGTGCGGGTACGGTGGGTGACGGTTGGGGTTCTTCTGCTGTTCTTGGCTGCCGGGTGCGGTGGCGGCGGGTTCGACGGATCGTCCGGTGGTTCGGTGACCGGCGGGGAAGCGCCCTCCGCGGCGGCCCAGAGTCCGGAAGAAGTAGTGGCCGCATATCTAGAGGCCCTGGGGCGAAGCGACTACGTCCGGGCGGCGCAATACCTGGAACACCCCCAGGCGGTGGTGTGGCCGGGCATTGGGGCCATGGAGGCGGCCTTCGGGGCCAAGGTGCCGCCGGACGTGGTGCGCCTGAGCAATGTAAGCGTGGGGCCCGCTTTTTCGCTCGGCGGCCGGGGGACGAGGTAGGATGCTTGGCCCGGGCCCGCGTGGCTCCGGGAGAAGTGGCCGAGCAGTGGAGGATAGGGGAGGAAGGGGACTGGTGGTTTGCCTTCCGACTGATCGACCGGGGCGCGGGGTGGCGGTTGGTCTGGGGCGCGCCGGTGGAGGAGAAGCTGGCCCGGTATCTCGCTGGCGGGGGGCAGCCCTTCGCTAACCTCAAGAGCGATCTGGCCGCCACTGCGGCGCGGGGTTCTTCCTTTACCTTGAGCTTTGACTTCCAGCCCCCGCCCGAGCTGGGAGAAGTAGAAGAAGTGGAGTTGCTTTTCTTCCCTGAGCCGCAAACGCCCGGATACCCCCAGGGGTATGAAACCGGCTACTCCACCTACTGGTTTGGACCGGACGGGAAAAAGATGCGGGTGGAGCACTTTGAGCTCAGCGAAAAACCGGGCCCGGACGGGGTGGTGCGAGGGCCGGTAGGGGTTCCGGAGGCTCTTCCGCCGGGCGCCTACCGGGTTTACCTGGGCCTAGGCACCCGGCCCAACCTTTACTGGCCGTTCCCGCCCTACGTGGTACGGGTGGAGTAGTCTGCGCCCACGGTTGCACCTTCCGATGCCTGGTCCTTGCCGCTACAGTTCAACCGCACTGTCCAGCAGGTGGCGCACGAAGGCGCTGTTTTCCGCCTCTTCCTCGGTGTAGACGAAGAGGTCTAGCCCCACCGGGAAGCGGTCGGGCAGGTAGTCGGGAACGCGGTCGAGCGGTCCACGGCCGGGCTGCGGGTCACTCTCCAGGATCAACAGCAGGTCCACGTCGCTATACGGGCCGTAGTCGCCGCGGGCGCGGGAGCCGCAGAGGTAGATCTTCCTGACCTCCGGTCTCCGCTTGAGGGCGGCGACGTACCGCCTTAGCTCCCGGGCCAAGTTCTGCTCATCAACGGAGACAATCCTTACAGAACTCAACGATCTCCCCGGCCATTCGGATGGCCGCCTCCGCTTCGTCCACCTTTATCGGCGCCGGCAGGTTGGCCAGGAGCACGCTAACCGTGTGCCCCCAGGCGTCTAGGTGCAACTTCTGAAATACAGCCTTTACCGCCTTCTCTGCCGCCTGGTGGGCCGCAAAGCAGGCCCAGTCATGGTCTCCCGCGTCAAGGGAATTCTTGGCGTGCCGCAGGTCCGCCTCCGCCTGCCGCATCCAGTCTAGGCTGCGCTCGGGCACTCTCCGGGTCACCTCGCGCCGGGTATCGCCTTTAGTGTACCGGATGTGGGCGGGGAGAACAAGGGGAGCGCCATCTGGCGGATCCCCGGTTTGCCTTGGGCGTTTCCGGGCTTGGCAAAACAAAAGACGGGCGATTTCAGACTTTAAGCTGAGGGGAAAAGATAACCTCAAATTCCCAGCTCACGCCAGACATCCTCAGCTCTGATACCCATGCCAGCTTCTATCTGAGCCCGTGCTTCTGCTAGTTCTGTTGCCTCTTCCGGACTGATCTCCTCAAGCGGCCAGACCATGGATTCCAGGATGATCCACAGAGCCTGCACCTGCTCATCGGCTGGCCGATCAATGAGGGCTTTGACGTGTTCGCGCGGAACTGCTACTGGTCTCACCCCAGGACCATTATAGCACGCCCTCACCCCGCCTACCACCGTCACGGGGCAGGCGAACCCTTGGCTCCTTGCCACCGTCATCAAGTCAACAGGCAGGCCGGCCGCTCAGCGCTCCTCCGTGGCCTCCCTCCCGATTTCCTCCTGGAGAAACATGCTCAAAAGGCGCCCCTCCTCGCTTTGTCGGGACCGGGGTCGAACCACCTGGTAGGCCAGCAAGGGGAGCTCCACCGGCGGCCGCAACTCTACCAGGTGCCCGGCGCGAATGTCTTCTTCCACGGCGATGCGGTGGGTCACCGCCGCCACTTTTGAGGTCTTCACCGTGGCCTTAACCGCCTCCGGGTGGCTGGCCTCCAGGAGCACCTTGGGCCTTACTCCCAAGCCGTCAAAATAGGCGTCGATCACCCGGCGGACGAAGGTATTCTCGATCGGCAGCACCAGGGGAAGCTGCTCCCAGCGGGGGGACAGGAAGGGATCGGAATCGGCCAGGGCCGGATTGGCCACCACGGTGAGCGCCTGGGTGAACACGAAGTCCTGGATCACGTCCGGAACCGCCACCTGGGTGGGGAACACGGCTACGTCGTACCGGTGCTGGCGGAACGCGGTCATCATGGTGGCGGCGTCGGTTTCCACTATTACCCGGACGGACAGGCTGGGAAAGCGGGCCTGGAACTCGCCCAAAAGCTTGGGCAGGAGGTAGATGCCTATGGTGGTATTGCTGGCTACGGTAATGGTGCGGCCGCCCGCCTCGCCCACGGCGTTCAGGTAGCGGAGATCGGTAGTGAGCTGCTCCAGGCTGTTCAGCACCTTGCTGGCTACCTGGTACACCAGTTTTCCGGCGCCGGTTAGCTCCACTCCCTTGGTGCCGCGGTGGCGCGCGAACAGCGGATGGCCTAGCTCTTCTTCCAGCGCCTTAATCTGGGCGCTTATGGCGGGCCGGGAGATGCGCAGATTGTCGGCGGCGCGGCCAAAGCTCATGGTGCGCACGATCTCGCAAAACACGGCAAGCTGGTGCAAGGTCATGTCCGGCCACCTCAACGGAGGTAACTTTTTGGTTACCAGGCCCATTATAACAAATTGCAATAGACGCTTCAATATTGCTGCAGCGCCGGACGTTGGACGCCTACCTGGCTTCCCTGGGCCTGGAGCCCCGTTTGGCGGCCGAGGTTAGCCACCCCGAAGACGCGCGCAAGGCGGTGAAGAGCCGCGCCGCGGCCACGATAATGCCCGCCGTAGTGGTGGAGGAAGATCTGGCCCTGGGAACCCTGGTGAGACTGGAGCCTCCGGCTCCGCTTCCCCGGCAGGAGTACAAGCTGGTGCGCCCGCGGGCCCGCTTGCGGGCGCCGGCCCGGGAGTTCTGCCGGTTTCTCCTAAAAGATGAATTCCCGGGGCGCCTGAGGAGAGCGCCGGTGGCGGCCGAAGGGGGTTTTTCCGCTAGGTAAGGAATCGGTTACTTCTTCGTTAGAGCAAGCTGTAATAGACGCCTTAATATTCTTGCATTACAATTTATCCTGCCACGAGCGGCGGCCGGCGGTTGACCACGAGGGACCGGGGATATTAACCAGAGCCGAAGCAGGGAGGAAGCATATGGAAGTAAAGGTAAGGCAAAAGCGCATCGACGAAGACGAATTCTTGAAGATGCGGGAAAGCGTGCTCTCCTTGTGGCCTACCGGTAAAGAGGTAGACCTGGACGAGGCGGTGGCGTACCAGAAGTCCCTTCCGGACAGCAAGCGGTTTCACAAGGTGCTGGAGCGGCTGCGGGCGCAAGGAAAGACGGTGGTTTTCCCCCGGGCGGGCACGCCGCTGGTGGAAGACGAAATCGAGCTGGTTCAGGCCCTGGTGGCCTCCGGGGTGCCGCTCATACCGGTGACCACCGATAGCTACACCCGGAATCTGCAGTTCGAAAAAGTCGAGCAGGCCCTGGAAGAGAGCAAGAAGCGGGGTAGGCCCATGCTCAACGGTTACCCCATTATTAACCACGGGGTTAAGACCACCCGCAAGGTGGTAGAGGCTTGCGACGGCGCCTTCAATCCCCGCTGTTCCATGAAGGCGAACAGCCTGGTGGCGGAGATCGCCTTCGCCTCGGGCATGACCGCCATGCCCTCTAGCTTTTTCGCCTGGTTCGGTAGCTACGAGAAAAAGGCCACCATCGAGGAGTGCATCCAAACCGCCCAGTACGCCTTCCGGCTGATGGGCTATTACGCCGACCGGGGGGTCATCCTCTCTACCGACTGCCACGGCTGGCTACCTAACGGCGTTTTCCCCATAAGCGTGAACGCCGCCTGCCTGATAATCGAGGCCCTGGTGGCGGCGGAGCAGGGGGTGAAAAGCGTTATCCCCCTGGTGGAGTGCCACGGTTACCTGCCCCAGGACCTGGCCTGGATCCGGGCCGTGCCGCGGCTGCTTAGAACCTATCTGGACCGGCTCGGGTATACGGACGTGATGATCCCGGGCACTATCGCCTGTCAGGTGCCCTTGTACGCCGTGCCCCAGGACCTGGGTATGGCCTTCGGGTACCTGACCTACACCGCCATGGTAGGCGCCCTGGCCAAAGTGGAAGCGGTTTCGGTGCGGACGGTCGACGAGGGGGTGGGTGTGCCCACCAAGGAGGCCCACGAGAACAGCTACCGGGCGGCCAACTGGATATTCGAGGTAGTGCGGACCCAGAAGCTGGCCGATCTAGACGACGAGGACATCCGGCTGGAGGAAAAGATCACCGAGGCCGAGATCACCGCCATCCTGGACCGGGTGCTGGACCTGGGCGACGGGGACGTGGTGGTGGGCGCGGTGAAGGCGGTAGAGGCCGGGGTCTTAGACTCGCCCTTCCCGCTGAACGTGCATGCCAGGGACCAGGTGCTGGGGGTGCGGGACCTGCGGGGCGCCTGCCGCTACGTGGAGTTCGGCAACCTGCCCCTTCCGGAAGACATCAAGGAGTTCCACCGGCAGAAGGTGGCGGAGAGGGAGCGGGCCGAGGGGAGGAAGATGGACTTTTACGTGGCCGTGGAAGACTTCTGGGCCTTCAGCCGGGGAAGGATCCTGGGGGCACCGGGTCGCAAGTAGCCCCGGCGGTAGGGGAGGTGCGCAACGGTGAAGGATAAGCCCACGGTAGTGACCGGCACGGTAGGAGTAGACGCGCACGTGATCGGGACCAAAATCCTCTCCCGAGCTCTGAGGGAGGCGGGGTTTAACGTGGTGGAACTGGGGGCCCAGACTCCGCCGGAGGAGTTCACCAAGGCCGCCCAGGAGACCGACGCCGACGCCATCCTGATGAGTTCCCTGTACGGCATGGCCGAACTCGACTTGCAGGGGTTTAAGGAAAAGTGCATAGAGGCAGGATTGGAGGACGTGATCCTCTACATCGGCGGCATCCTGGGGGTTTCCCGGCACGATTTCAAGGAGGACGAGGAGAAGTTCAAAAAGCTGGGCTTCGACCGGGTCTACCCCCCGGACGCCGACATCCAGGCGGCCATAGAAGACCTGCGCCGGGACCTCAAAGCCCGAGGCAAGCTCTAAAGGGGAGCCCGGCATGGGCCAGGTTCGGGTATTCATCGACTTCGGCAGCACCTTCACCAAGGTAGTGGTCTTTGACCTGAGCAAAGAAGAGTTGCTGGCGCGGGTTCAGGTTCCCTCCACCGTGGACCGGGACATAACCATCGGCCTGGAGGAAGCCTGGAGGCTGGCCCGCGCCGAGGCGGGCCTGGGCGAGGAAGAGCTAAGGCAGGCCGTGGCCTGCAGCAGCGCCGCCGGAGGCCTGCGGGTGGCCTGCGTGGGTCTGGTGCCGGAATACACCACCGAGGCGGCGCGCCTGGCCGCCTTAGGCGCCGGAGCCAAGATCGTGGGCGTGTATTCCTACGAGCTTACGGAGGGGGAAGCAGCGGAGCTGGAGGAACTGGCGCCGGACATCGTGCTTCTCACCGGGGGCACGGACGGCGGCAACCGGAAGGTCATCCTGCACAACGCCCGCCTCCTGGCCCGGACGGGCGAGCGGATAAAGAATATCGTGGTGGCGGGCAACAAGGCGGCCCACGACGAGGTCAGGCAGATCCTCGGCGGGGCGGGAAAAAACGTCATTCTCACCCGCAACGTGATGCCGGAATTCGGCCGGCTGGAGGTAGAGCCCTGTAACCGCACCATCCGGGAGCTTTTCTTGAGCCGCATTACCGAGGCCAAGGGTATAGCCCGGGTGCGAAGCTTGATCCGGGGCGTGGTCATGCCCACCCCGGCGGCGGTGCTGGAGGCGGCCCGGCTTCTGGCCGAGGGCACGGGTGACTGCTCCGGCTTGGGGGAACTGCTGGTAGTGGATGTGGGCGGCGCCACCACCGACGTCTACTCCGTGGCCAAGGGGCTGCCCACCAACCCGGCGGTGGTGACCGTGGGTCTGGCCGAACCCTACGTCAAGCGCACGGTAGAGGGCGACCTCGGAATGGTGCATAATCTCGAAACCTTGAAGGAAATCGTGGGTGCCGGGGGAGAGCCGGAGGGCTTGGCCGAGGCTCTCGGCGACCTGGCCGCCCGCAGCGGCATTCCCCGGACGGAAAGAGAGATAGACATCCAGATAATGCTGGCCCGCGCCGCGGTGAAGACGGCGGTGGATCGCCACGCCGGCCGGCTGGAGGCGCGGGTGTCGCCCCAGGGCGAGTTTCTGCTGCAGCGGGGCAAGGACCTGACGGAGGTGGGCTGGGTGGTGGGCACCGGTGGGCCGGTGGCCTTCTCGCCCGCTCCCGAGCGGGTGCTGGAAGGCGCGCTCTTCCGGCCGGAGGAGCCGGTGCTCCTCAAGCCCAAGGCGCCGCGGTTTCTGGTTGACCGCCACTACCTGATGTTCGCCCTGGGCCTTTTCGCTCGCGAGGAGCCGACTAAGAGCATGAAGCTGGCGAGCAAATACTTGGTAAGGCTTGCCTACCGGCGGGCCTGTAAGACAGTCGGTGGCCGGGACGTATCGGAGGAACTTTGCCCCAGACCAACCAGAAAATATGGTATAACAGGGATAACAGCCAGCTCCTTACCTCGGAACAAACCGGGCCACCCGGCTGTTAGGCGAGAGTCGGCGGAGGAGGACTAGGATAACGGCTCAGGGCAAGGAGGGAGATACTGCCGCCGTTTGGGGCAGCGGTGGGGCTCAAGGCCTCGCGGTGTACATACCGTTGCACCAGGGGTAAGAAGAAGGGGGTGGTTCTTAACGGGAGGGCCGGGCACAATTTCGACGCGCGGGGCAGTCGAAGGTGCTCCGGTGGACTAAACTAATGCGGGTAGGAAGGTTTGGCGGCCCAGACTACGCTGACGACCATGAGTTCAATAGAACGGAGGGAAAGGCTTATGCATAGGCTTCGGTGTGCTGGCGTTTTGGTCTTGATGGCGTTTCTATCGTTGATTTGTGGGTGTTCCAAACCCGGGGCCGGAACGAGCCCGCAGGAAGAGGCACCGGCGGTGGAACCCATTGTACTGAAAATGGCCGTAACTTATTCGCAAAACCATCCTTCCGGAATAGCGGATTTGGCTTGGATTGAAAAAACAGAGAAGGAGACCGGGGGAAGGGTAAAGATTGAGCCTTATTGGGGCGGCGCTTTGGCTAAGTTGGACCAAGCGTATACTGAGGTGGCCAATGGTGTAGTGGATATTGCCGAGATCCAGGCAACCTATGTAAAAGAAGGTTTTGACATTGACAAGGCCATGCGAATATTCTTCTGGAACGTATCTGACGCCAAGCTGGCACGCCGTATTTATAACGAGCTTCGCAGTAAGTTTCCTGAAATTGACGCCGAATTCTCGGGTGTGAAAGTTTTGGAGCGTAACTCCCTGCCTCCTTATCAACTTCTTATGGCTAAGAAACCGGTAAGGAAGATACAAGATTTCAAGGGCGTTACCCTCAAGGCTTCGGGCGATCATCCGAAGATAGTCACCGCCTTAGGTGGCGATGCGGCGAGTATCCCCATGGGTGAAACGTATATTGCCATGGAAAAGGGTACGGTCGATGGATGTATCGCGCCCTTGGAGACCTTAGATTCGTTCAAGTTTTACGAAGTGGTTAAGTACGTTACTCTTCTTAATTTGGGGAGTGCCTGCGAGCCTCATAGAGCTATGAATCTGGAGACTTGGAACCGCTTGCCTGACGACGTTAAGGGGGTCCTTGAAGAGAACATCGAGTGGTGGGGAGAAAAGTGTGACGAAGAGCTGGCGCGGGTGGATCAGGCGGGACTAGATTTGGCGAAGCAACACGGGATAGAGCTTATCGAACTATCGGGCGATGAGCTGGCCAAGTTCCAGGAGGTAGTGGACGAGTTAGCGCGCGAGCAGGCCGCCAAGCTGGATGCCAAAGGGTTGCCCGGTACGGCCATCTATGAAGAGGTGCAGCGCCTAGTGAAGGAGTACGGCAAGTGAGCTGATTAGCCCCTCCGGAGGGCATCGAACTAGGGGCAGGAATTCGTAGAACCTGCTCAACGGGTCGGGCGGGGAGTGCCGCCGGGCACACGCGGTCCGTGCTGGTTCGCTCCCCGTCCGTCAAAGCGGTGGTATGCCTTTCTTTTGGTAGCGAGACACGGATGTGGAGGTGCGCGGGAGAAGTGAAAAGGACCGGGGACTCCATTCGGCACTTGGCGGGTGTGGCTAACTGGATAGGTGTGGGCTTTCTTGTGGCCAATGCAGTGTTAATCTTCACCAACGTAGTATCTAGGGCTTTCGGCCGGAGCATTGTGGGTACGTATGAGCTAGTGGTGCTCCTCATTGTGGTGTCTGCGTCCTTGAGCCTGTTTGCTACTACCGTTGAAAGAGGACACGTGACCGTTCCTTTTGTCACTCGAAGGCTCACGGGCCGGGCTGCGGCGGTGGTTTCGGGCCTGGCCTCCCTACTAAGCGCGGCAACGTGGGCGGTGCTCGTGTGGGCGAGCATGCGCGTTTTGCCGGGCAAGTGGCTTCGAGAGCGTAGTGAGTTGCTCGAGGTGCCTTATCTTCCGTTTCGGCTGGTCTGGGTAGTGGCGCTCATTCTCGTGACTGTGGTGTTTCTTGTGCACTTTACGGAGGCCATGAGGGAGGCAAGGCAACGTGGGCCCGATTGAAATTGGCATCGTAGGACTATGCGCTTTCCTGGTGCTGTTGCTGCTAGGCATGCCCATAGGGGCCGCCATGGCCTCGGTAGGTTTCATCGGGCTGCTATGCTTAACCTCGCCCGGAGCCGCTCTCACCAAGTTGGCGGGTGTGGCTTTTGACACGGTGTCGAGCTACGACCTGGCTGTAATGCCTTTGTTTGTGTTCATGGCAAACCTCATATTCTGTACGGGCATGGGGAAGGACCTGTTCGGTCTTGCCTACAAATGGTTGGGACGCCTCCCGGGCGGAGTGGCCCTCGCCAGTATTGCCGGGTGTGCGGGATTCGCGGCAGTGAGCTCGTCTAGCATAGCTACCGCTGCGACCATGGGCTCGGTAGCCCTACCGGAAATGAAGCGACTGAAGTATGACCCCGCTTTGGCCACCGGCGTAATTGCCTCAGCCGGTACAATGGGGGTCTTAATCCCTCCCAGCAACGTCCTCATTATCTACGGCATCCTCACGGGTACTTCCATAGGCAAATTGTTTCTGGCGGGGGTCATCCCCGGGATCCTGGAAGCACTGTTCTACATGGCGGTAGTGTTCCTGCTGTGCCGGTTGAACCCGCGCCTTGGCCCTCCCGGAGTGGGATTTACGATCAAGGAGAAGCTTCTGGCCTTCAAGAACTGCGGAGAGATCGCTGTTCTCATGCTGCTGTTGATGGGCGGGTTGTTGCTGGGTTGGTTCACTCCTACCGAAGCCGGGGCTGTAGGGGCGGTGGCGGCCGTTCTGATCTCCGTAGCAAGAAAGCGGTTGACCTGGCCGGCTCTAAAGGAAGCCTGCCTCACCACTATGCGCACCACAGGAATGGTCTATGGAGTGATAATCGGGGCATTCTTTTTCAACTATTTCCTTGCCTTAACCCGTATTCCCTTTGTACTGACGGACTTTGTTGGTGGCCTGCCCATTTCTCCGCTGGGCATTGCCGCGATGATGATGTTAATATACTTCGGTTTGGGTTGCATCTTGGATACGGCCGCCATGACGGTGCTTACCATACCGATCTTTTTCCCCATAATTGCGAGCCTGGGGCTTAATCCTATTTGGTTTGGAATACTGGTGGTTAGGGCTGCTGAAGTGGGGATGATAACGCCGCCGATGGGTATGAACGTGTTCATCATCTCCGGCGTGGCCCGAGATGTTCCCATGCAGACCATCTTCAAAGGCATATTACCGTTCCTGTTGGCGGATTTCGTGCACGTAGCCTTGATATTGCTGGTCCCGTCGCTTACGTTGTTCCTACCGGCTATCAGCGCCCAGTAAGGGGCGTCAATCTTAGTTAAACGTTTGTTAACTTGCGGATATGGTAAATTGTACTGGTCAGGCTGATCAGGAAAGAACTATAATTGGCTTGGAATAACCGCTAGGCGTCCAATAAGGTTTGTATGACAGGAGGGAGCAACCGTGATGCGTTATCCCAATGTCTTCGCTCCGCTGCGGATCGGGAGCGTGACGGTAAAAAACAGGATCGAACTCGCCCCCACGGTGCCTCGGCTGGCGTCGCCGGAAGGGTTGGTAACGCGTGAGCTGATCGAATACTATCGGGCGGCGGCCAGGGGCGGGGCGGGGATAGTCACCGTCGGAGAAACACCCATTGACCAGGAGTACGCTAACGGTTTTACCGCGCGCTCCGGCGTGGGCGAATACAGGGCCCCCCTGAACTTGGGCAGCGATCGGATAATCCCTGGTTTAAGCGTGCTGGTAGAGGCGGTACACCGTTACGGGGCGGTTCTTTCTATTGAGCTCTGCCACCGCGGGCTGTTGCGCATACACGGCGGGGAGGCCATAGGTCCATCGGCGGTGTCGGTGGGCGGCAGTAAGGTAAGGGTCATCGAGATGGATCAGGTGATGATCGACCGAGTGGTGGAAAATTTTGCCGCAGCGGCGGAAAGGTGTGCCAGGGCCGGCATGCAGATGATCATGCTGCACGGAGGCCACGGGCACCTTTTGTCCCAGTTTCTCTCACCGTACACCAACAAGAGGACCGATGGATACGGCGGGAGCCTGGAGAACCGGGCGCGTTTCGCGTTGGAAGTCTTAGACGCGATCAGGAAGCGGGTTGGCAACAAGCTGGCCATTGAGTATCGGCTAAGCGCCGACGAATTGGTCCCTGGGGGGCTTCGGCCCGAAGAGGTTATCGAGTTTGCCAAGTTGATCCGGGATAAGGTAGACATCATCCATGTATCCGTGGGCAACTACGGTGAGCCCTCCACCAAGGCCAACATGATTCAGCCCCCCTATTTCCCTCACGCTCTCAACGTCCACTACGCGGAACGGTTTAAGAAAGCCCTTTCCATTCCCGTTGCTACCGTAGGTTCAATTATGGATTTGGAAACCGCCGAGCGGATAATAGGCGAGGGCAAGGCCGACCTCGTAGCCATGGCGCGGGCCATAATTGCCGATCGGGATATAGTTAACAAGAGCCGTCGGGGTCAAGCGGCCGACGTGCGTCCCTGCCTGCGGTGCCTGAAATGCCTCAAGTTCGTGCCGATCAGGTGCACGGTAAATCCCACGGTGGGTAGGGAAGTGGAGTACCCCGAAATAACACCGGCAAGGGAGAAAAAAAAAGTGGTGATCGTAGGCGGGGGCCCGGCAGGCATGCAGGCCGCGCTCACCGCGTGTGCCAGGGGGCACGAAGTAGTCCTTTTGGAAAAGACCTGCCGGTTGGGCGGCAATCTGCGCCTGGCTGCGGCTATGCCCTTCAAACAGGATATGCGTCGGTATCTTCAGTGGCTGGTAGAGCAGGTGATGAAGCAGCGCGGGGTTGCCGTTCGACTTAACTGCGAGGCTACGCCCGAGATAGTGGCCGCGGAAAGACCGGACGCCGTGGTGGTAGCGGTAGGGGCCGATCCGATAATCCCGGACATTCCGGGTATAGAATTGCCGCATGTCGCATGGGTGGGCGATATCCTCAGTGGCAACAAGGAGGTTAGGGGAGACGAGGTAGTGGTAGTGGGTGGGGGGCTCACTGGTTGTGAGGCAGCCCTGTATCTGGCGCAAATGGGTAAGCGGGTTACGGTTGCAGACATGCTTGAGTTGGCGCAAATAGGGGCCGATGCTCCTTGGGGGCTGTTAGATCTACTTAACCAGCATGGGGTTCGCCTGGTAGCTGAGGCCAAACTGGAGAGCATTACTTCCAAAGGCGCATACTTCTCCGACAGGACCGGCAACCAGATCGAGATACCGGCGGAGACCGTGATCCTTTCCTTGGGCTTCCTGCCGCGTAGCCGGGTTGTTGACGCCTTCCGTCGTCTAGAAGGTGACATAGACGTTTACGTGGTTGGAGATTGCCGGCTGCCGCAGGATCTGAAACAGGCAATACACGACGGCTTTAACGTGGCGGTAGAGATTTGATGGGTCGGGCCTAACACCTTTCAATACATTTATGAGGGGGTCAATGCGTATGTCAACCAAGTACGACCGGTACATTATCCGTGAGCCTCTTTACAAGCGCAAGACACCAGTCTTGCACGTTTGTGGGGAATCGGACTGCACCGGAGCGATTTTGCCTGGGTTTCCTTTCGAAATGACCAGTTACATTATCAGGGAGCCCTTCACCGTACCGGATCCGCATGCTCATGACTTCGACCAGTTCCTGTGCTTTATTGGCGGCGACCCGGCGAATTTCTACGATTTTCAGGCCGAGGTGGAGATCACCCTGGGAGATGAGAAGCACCTTATTACAAGCACGGCCATAGTCTGGGTGCCGAGGGGTCTTATGCACTGTCCTATCGAGGTAAGGAACATACGCAAGCCCATCCTCTTCATGCACATTAGTCTTGCGCCCACGATTACCTGGTCGGCAGGCGATCCGTCGGCGAAGCTGCCTCATTCCGCTGCTTTTCCCAAATATACACCCGAGGAGATCGAAGCGCTTAAGAGGGCGCGCTAGAGTCCGGTGTGGTTTTATCCTGAAGGGATCTTCAGCCCCGTCATACTGTGGTAAGGGCCGACCCAAGCCTGCCATCCTTGGGTTGGCCCATCCCCACACCCGCCATCTTACGCATGTAGTTCACCTGTGTCCGCAGGCACTTGCAGAGAGACAAGAAAGACCACCAATGAGAGGTTTCCAAGAGAGGTGAACAGGCGTTATGACTCCTGCCACGCGCACGGCAGCGGAGCCAAGTGCAGATCAGATAAGGGCACTACAGGTGGTCACAAACCGGGTAAGAAAGCTCAGGGAGGAGTGGGAAGAGGCCAGGCCCATCATTTACGTGGACGATACGTTGCTCTTTACCGAATCTTGGAAGGAAACCGAAGGACTTCCAATCGATCTACGCTGGGCCAAGGCCTTCGAGAAAAGGCTCAAAGAGTGTCCCATCACCATTCGGGACGGGGAACTGATCGTAGGCTCGCACACCAAGTACGTCAAGGGAGTTAACCTGCTCGCGGCCATGAAGCCGCGCGAAGTCCTCGACATGCTTAACCGCGGGGTGTTCGACCGCAAGCTCAGCGATACCGTCCCCGCAGAAATCAGCGAGGAAGACGCCCGGCGTCTCAAGGAGGACTGCGAGTACTGGATAGAGCACATGCCCCCCAGCTACATCAACGCCGCCCTGAAGGAAACCCTGGGCGAGGACCACTTCGACCTTCTAATGGACCGGGCTATGATCCTTGAGGGTCGGGGGGTGAGGGTGGAGCCGGACCGGGGCCTGTTCGAGAACTGGGGCGCCATGGGCGGAGGCACCCCCCAGCCGCACGCCCCGGTGCTCCACAACGGCTTAAATCACATCATCGCCCGGGCCAGGGCGGAAATGGAAAAGATGCTGGCCGAGGGGGCGGGAGTGCCTAACGGAGACGGCGGCGTGGCCGCTCCCACGGCGGTGGCCTACCGCAAGTACGTGCTGCTGCAGTCCATAATCATCTGCTGCCAGGCGGTGATCGACTTCGCCCGCCGCCACGCCGAGCTGGCCCGCAGCCTGGCGGAAAAGGAGACCAAACCGGAGCGTAAGAAAGAACTGGAGAAAATCGCCGAGCACTGCGAGTGGGTGCCGGCCAACCCGCCGCGGAGCTTCTGGGAGGCGCTCCAGTCCCTCCGCTTCCTGCACCTGGCCTGCTACAAGGAGAGCCCGGAGCGCGCGGAGCACGCCCTGGGCCGCCTGGACCAGATGCTCTGGCCCTACTACGAGAAAGACCTGCGGGAAGGCAAGATCACCCGCCAGCAGGCGGCGGAGCTTCTGGGCTGCTTCTGGCTCAAGACCCGGGAGGCCGAGAACCTGGTGAGCATCAAGCGGGAGCACCGGGCGGCGCCGGGCACACTGCTCCCCAACGTCACCATCGGCGGCCGGGACGAGCGGGGCCGGGACGTGACCAACGAATTGTCGTGGATGATTTTGGAAGTAATGCGGCAGATGAAGCTCTCCGAACCGGCGGTGTACATCCGTTATCACGACGGCATGAGCGAGGATTTCCTGCTCTTCGCCCTGGAGTGCTGCCGGGACTTCGGGGGCGGCAACCCGGCCTTCCTTAACGACGCCCTGGGCACGGCCCGCTACCTGGCCCGGGGAGTAAAGGTGGAGGACGCCGTAGACTGGCACGCCAGCGGCTGCCTGGCCTACAACCTGGAGTGCGCCGAGCACCCCAGCGGGAAGTTCAACCTAAACCAGGCCAAGATCTTCGAGATCACCCTCTACAACGGCTTCGATCCTCGCACCGGAAAACAACTGGGCCCCAAGACCGGGGACGTGACCCAGTTCACCTCTATCGAGCAGTTATACGAAGCCTTCTTCAAGCAAGTGGACTACTTCGCCGAGCGCATGCGGCGGCACTACTTCGTTTGGTGGAGCGTGGAGATGGAGCACGCCCCGCGCAGCGGCTGGCGCGCCGCCATGCTCTACGAAGACTGCATTCCTAAGGGCCTGCCTCCTCGGGAGGGCGGCGCCCGCTACCCTGTGACCTGCATGGCCTGGGTAGGCGACCGGGGTCTTACCGACGTAGCCGACAGCCTGGCGGCCATCAAGTACCTGGTCTTCGACACCAAACAGGTAACCATGGCCGAGCTGCTGGAGGCGCTGCGGAACAACTGGGAGGGCTACGAGGAGCTCCGGCAGAAGTGCCTCAAGGCGCCCAAGTACGGGAACGACGACGACTACGTGGACGAGATCTTCAACTACATCTCCATGAGGGTACAAGAGATTCTGCTCAGCCGGCCGGATCCTTTTACCGGCCTGAAGCCTTTCCTCTTCAAGGGCGCGGCAGCGGGCCACGTGATCCACGGCCTGGCGGTGGGGGCCCTGCCCAACGGCAGGAAGGCCTACACCTCCATTAACGATGCCGGCACCTCGCCCATGCCCGGTACGGACGTAAAGGGCCCCACGGCGGTGATCAACTCCGCTACTAAGTTCCCGCACGCCTGGGAGTGCGTGGGCATAGCCCACAACATGAAGCTTTCCAAACCGCTTTTGAACACGCCCGAGAAGCTGGAAAAGGTGTTGGCGCTGATCAAGACCTTCATGGCTCGCGGCGGCTGGCATATTCAGTTTAACGTGCACAGCGTGGAGGAGCTGCTAGAGGCCCGGAAGCACCCGGAGAATTACCGCAACCTCTTGGTGCGGGTGGGCGGCTACAGCGCCTATTTCGTGGACCTGCCGCCCGAGCTGCAGGACGAGATAATCGCCCGGACCATGCACGAGGTGTAGAGGTTTCGTTCAAAGCTGGGCGGCGCCAAGCTCGCGCTTGGCCATGTCTGTGCAACCATACAACGGGAGCACCTGGAACGCACGAGGCAAACGGAGGACATGCCGGGGACGTGGCGGGGGCCGCCGCCTCGTCCCCGGCCGGCGAGCAAGGGGAGTCCCCTAACCCCGATCAGGCGCCTATTTCGGCTTGCGGTAGTATATGACGGTATCTGGTGTTGCCAACCGGCCGGCCCGGTTCTATGGAACTCGAAGCGAGGGTGGGAGAATGGCAGAAGTCCGGGGAATGGTTTTCAACATCCAACGCTACAGCATCGATGACGGACCGGGAATC
Organism: Neomoorellales bacterium; assembly: GCA_049719955.1. GTDB lineage: Bacteria > Bacillota > DSM-521 > Neomoorellales > SLTJ01 > JANLFO01. The sequence goes on from JBNARC010000005.1 coordinate 95,232, forward strand.
AGGACTACCGTGTTCCTTAAGGGCTGTCCGCTGCGCTGCCTGTGGTGCAGCAACCCCGAATCCCAGTCCGCCGACCCCGAGGTGGTGCATCGGGACTCCCTTTGTATCCGTTGCGGCCGCTGCGTCGAGGTATGTCCGAAACATGCGATCGCCCTAACTGAAAAGGGAGTAGGTATCGCCCGGGGACTGTGCGAGTGCTGCGGCCGGTGCGTGGAAGTATGCGATCCGGGCGCCCTGAAAATGCTTGGCAGCGAGATGTCGGTCCAAGAAGTATTCGCGGAAGTACGCCGGGACCGCTCCTACTACGAGTATTCCTGTGGCGGGGTAACCGTGTCTGGCGGCGAGCCGCTCCAACAGCCGGAGTTTGTAGCCGAGCTGTTCGTTCGTTGCCAGAAGGCGGGTATTCACACTTGCCTCGATACCTCAGGATACGCCGACCGTGAGGCCCTAGAGAAGGTGCTACCTCATACGGACCTGGTGCTTTTCGATCTGAAGCACCCAGACCCAGAGGTACACCGCAGGCTAACCGGTGTGGGCATTTCGGTCATCCTGCGTAACCTTCGCCACCTAGTGGAAAAAGGGAAGGCGGTGGTCATCCGCATCCCGGTAGTTCCCGGATATAACGACCGTCCCGAAGAAGTGCGATCCCAGGCCCGTGTGGTAGCTGACTTGGGGTTAGGTCGGGTGGATCTCATGCCCTATCACCGTTTGGGCGTAGGTAAGTACCAGATGCTCGACCGCTCCTATGGACTTCTAGAAGTGACTCCTCCCAGTCGGGAGCAGCTAGAGAATATCCGTCAGACCTTTGAGGCTTACGGGATCGACTGCCGGATTAGGCTTTAGGGGGTGGACCGTGACGGAACGTATTCCATCCGGGTGGCAGGGGAGCGCACCATCGATCCGCTAAAGGCGCGGGGTGGTGAGACCCCTTCAGGGCAACTTGATCCTTGCCAAGAACCGTAAAACCTGCTCTAATGCAGCCAAACTGAGAACATAGGGAGAGGTCAAGACAAGTAGTGTCCGGTATAGTGTGCAAAAACAAGCAGGAAGGGCCACCCTCCCTCTGGTAGATGAAGAAGTGGAAAGACCCAACATCACCAGGAGGGATGAAGGATGGCCCACTACCAGGTTACCGTAGATG
>JBNARC010000006.1:0-96004 GCA_049719955.1 Neomoorellales bacterium
CCCCGCCACCTGCTCCCCGACCTCCCCGTTTTGCTGACCGGCCAGAACCAGCATGCGCACGTAAGCGTCGGGAGCCACGCCCTGCCACAGGTCGCGGTGCAGACCCATGAACCGATCAGCGAAGCTCCTGGGCTTGGGGACGACGACCGCCGCATTCCCGTTCACCGTGACCAGCACCTCGTCCCCCTCGGAGAGACCCAGGGCCTCTGCATTATGATTCTCCCGGCCCGCACCTGCCAAATAGGCGCCTCCTCGAAAAACTCCCTCACCAACATTTTACCACGCGGCTAATGGGTTCCAAAACAAGGGGCGGACACCACTCGCGTCCGGCCGCCCGCCAGCCGCTCCGGGACCATGCGCCAAATGGGCAGGAAGTACCCCGGCCCCGAACCCGGCCACAACGGCCAGCCCGCCCATCTCCGGCACTTCGGCCCGGTCCCCGAAGTCAGAAAACGGAGGGTCTACGCGGGCTTAGGTTACCCGGAACCGGGGTCTTGTGGCGCAGCCGTTGTCCAGAGACGGCCGATTCCGGCGTCCCTTTTGAGAGCGTCCCTTTTGAGAGCGCGCATGAGGTAGCAAAGAAAAACGAGGAGTACGAGCGAAGCCACTGCGAGGGGGCAAAATCTCAGGAGAATATGCTCTCCAGGGAGACGGCAAAACCTTCTATGACGCCGGAAGAGACTTGCCCCGAGCCCTCCGCCCGCTGGGCCAGCTCATACTTGCCTTCTTTAAGAACGTACACCTCCACCGACTTCTCTTCCGGATCCACCACCCAGTATTCCCGCACGCCGCACCGCTCGTACACCCGGAATTTCTTCCGCAGGTCGTAGTAGGCCGTGGCCGGGGAGAGAATCTCCACCACCAGGTCCGGAGCGCCGTTTATCCGGGCCGGCTCCACAATGCCGAGCCTTTCGCGAGAGATAAATATCAGGTCCGGCTGGTAGACTTCCGTTTCCCCCAGATACACGTCCACCGGCGCGTATAGCACCAGGCCCAGGTTACGCTCCAGAACGTAGCCGGCCATCTTGAGCTCTAGCCTCATGGAAACCACTTGGTGATAGGTGCCCGGCGCAGGGGTCAAGACCAACTCGCCTCCTATGAGCTGATAAGGAGCCCCCTCGGGCAGCGCGGCATAGTCCTTGTAGGTGTAAGTTTTCTCGCCGGCGGAGGCAAGCTCCTGGATAGGCAGGCTCATCCGCAACCCCTCCTTGGACCAAGCGCGGTTCCCGGCCCGCGATGATAAGCCAGTTGATCAGCTCAGAGCGCGCCGGCTTCCCGCCCCTGATATCCGGATCTATGACCACCCCAGGGTGGGCTACAGAGAAAGGACGTCCTTCAGAATTGCCACCCGTACCCCTCCCACCTCGCCCGGGAGGCCCGCGTCGTTGGTAAGAAAAACCGTGGCCCCCTTCTCCAGCGCCGCCGCAAGCTGCACCGCGTCCGGCGTGCGGATGCGGTACCTGGCCCGGATCTCGGCGCAGAAGACGGCGGTTTCCACAGTAAAGGGAACAATTGCGAGGTTGGGATATGAGCATAGAAGGGCCTTGTATTGCTGGCAAACGTCTTCCCTGCCCAGGGATTTGGGCCGCACTAAAATCTCGGCCAGCGTCAGCGCCGACGTCACCGCGCGCAAACGCCCCTCTTCCAGGGGAACAAAAAGATCTTCTTTGAGCTCCGCCGCCCACGCCCCGCCCTCCAGGTAGTAGATAAAGCAGTTGGTGTCGACGGCGACAACGCCGTGGCCCTCCAGGACGGCGGCTAGCCTTCCCACGACCGCCGTTCCTCCCGCACGTAAGCGTCGGGAGCCACGCCCTGCCACAGGTCGCGGTGCAGACCCATGAACCGATCAGCGAAGCTCCTGGGCTTGGGGACGACGACCGCCGCATTCCCGTTCACCGTGACCAGCACCTCGTCCCCCTCGGAGAGACCCAGGGCTTTTCTTACCCGGGCCGGGAGAACCATCTGGCAGCGCGAGCCGAGTCTTACCGCCTCCACTATTATATCAGACATTCTTCGTTAACCTCCAACGTCGGTCGTTTTCTTCATACATTATACTCCCGCCGATCAACATCTGCCAAGCGCTCTCAAGGTCTGCTCGGGCACCCGCCAACGTCTTAGGCAGGTGACGACGGGAAGCCTTCTGGTGGGCTTTAGCCAGTAATATCTGTACTCAAGCAGGAAGTTATCGCGCCACACCTCTGCCAGTCTCAATACGGAACCGTCCACTAAGATCATAGTTGCTCTCCTAAGCTCTATTCCCCGCTGGCTTTTCTGCTCTACTTGTTCGAAGGAAAGGATGATATCGGAAAACTGTTTCCGGAGAACATCAGTCCAGTCATTTGGCGTCAGTTTTGACCTCTATCTGAACCCGCTGGTAGGCCACAAGTAAGGCACGAGTTCTTTGATAGACTTCCTGCCAGTAACACCATTCGATGGCGTCTTCATGCTCTTCCCTTTCCATGGGCGTTTCCTCCACTTCTTGAGCCCCAATTCTTATCTTACCCTGAGTATAACACCGGCCGAATGCTCCGACAAGGCGCCGACGCCTTATCGGGCAAGGGTCTACACGCCGTGGTGGCGGCGCTTCGTCCATCTCCTTTACTCTTGCCCCGTCCATGCCCAGAGGCGGGCCAGGGGTCCGTAGCGCAAGTAGTAGGCGGCCAACTTGAGGTACTCCATCCCCACCGCCTCCAGTCCCCGGTCCTGGCGCCACCAACTCTCCGGCGCCAGCCACGGGTCCTCCGCGCCGTAAAAACTCAGACGCATGCCCTCCTCCGCAAAGACTCGCTCGAAAATGAACCGCGTGCGCCGGAGGTGATAGGGCGAGGTGACCACGATGGCCGAACGCCAGCCCCTCTCCTTCAGAATCTCCAGGCTGTAGACGGCGTTCTCGTAGGTGCTGGTGGCCCGCCTTTCTAGCACTATGTCTTGCGATGGAACGCCGAGGCTTTCCGCCTGCCAGGCCATGATGTCCGCCGCGGGCACGTTCCATTCCACCGGCCCTCCGGTGAGCAGGAGCCGCGGCGCTAACCCCTTGCGGTAGAGCCTTACCGCCGTCTCCACCCTCTCGCCCCGCTCGCCGGAGAGGACGATGATTACGTCGGCCGGCGCGAGGACCCTGTCCTCGGCGACCAGCCACCGGGCCACGCCCGGCAACCACCAACCGGGCCGGAGAGCCAAGGCCACCGCCAAGAGCACCAGCGCCACCAGCGCCGCCCGTCTTCTCTTTGGCCGCCGAGAAATTGCTGCTTCGTCGCACGACATGGCCGCAGCCTGGCAATGCAGACACCCGCGATCATCGGTCGGGTCCGCCCGGGACTAGAGCCGGGCGTAAAGTAGGATCGCCAAAAGCCCAAACACCGCCTCGATACCCATGAGGGTAAGCACCAGGTCCCGCTCCCTAATCCCGCCGGAAAGCTTGATAATCCACTGGCAGAGGCCCACCGGGTGGGAGTTGGGGCAGTAAAGCTTGCCGTCCGCCGGGTTGTACTCCCCCCACCAGCCCTTGCTGGGCAGGCGGTTGGCCGCCTTGATCACGAAATCGAAGGCGTAAGGGATGATCACCACCGCCCCGGCGGCCTCGAAGTTGCCCACGATGCTGGCCGCGGCCAGAATGGCCCCGATGGAAAGCGTGCCCACGTCGCCCACGAAGATCTTCGCCGGGTACCAGTTGTACACCAGCACCCCGGCCAGGGCCCCCACCGCCGCCAGCAGGATCACCAGGGCCGTGACCTCCCCCAGGGACCAGGCCACTACCGCCAGCGACCCCGCGGCCACCAGGCCCATGCCCGCCTCCAGGCCGTTGAACCCGGCCAGCATGTTCACCGCGTTGGCCGCGCCCGTCACCCCGGCGGGGATGAGCAGAAGCGGATATACAAGGCCGAACTCCACCCGGCCGATCAGGGGGATCTGCATTTCGGTGTGGCCGGCGCGCACCGCGGCCAGCGGCAGGGCGGCTAAGATAGGCAGGAGCGCCTTCACCCCCTGGCGCAGGCCCGCCAGGTCGTCCACCACGCCGATCAGGCCGCTAAGCAATACCGTGGAGAGGCAGGCCAGAAGCAGCACCGGGTCCGCCTCGGGAAGGGTGCCTGAGAAGCTTGTCCCACCCAAGGCCAGAAGCACCCCGGCCCCGAACCCGGCCACTACGGCCAGCCCGCCCATCTCCGGCACCTCGGGCCGGTCCGGCTTATTCATATCCCGGCCCACAATGCCATTTTTGGCGAGCCTAAGCGAAAGGCTCCGCGCGGCCAGCGCCGACACCAGCAGCGCAACCAAGAAAACAGCAACGGTCAACCTCCGCCTCTCCTTCCCTGCCGGGGCCGCGCCAGCTAAAGACCGCAACCGCCGGATTAAGCCTACTCTGGAACGGCTCTTCTAGAACCTGCCGCCGAATCCTGCAGAAAGCGGGGCGCCCCGGGCCGGTTCCCAGGCCCCGGCCCGCCAACCGCATAGAGCGAGTGTATTGCCTTCCGGTTCGAGGTGATCAGCATCGGAAGGGTGACCCGATCACCCAGCTACCCACCTCACGCCAATCGGCGGTTCTATCCCGCGCTGACGCGCTACCTGGCGGATCCGCCGGTATATCCCTCTCCGAAAGAATGCGTAACGGTGCTTGCGAAAGTAGTAAGCCAGTCCCTTTGCGTGCACCCAGGCCACCCGCCAATTCCTGTACGACTGCCTCTGGGTATGGTGCACGACCTCCGCAGAGGGGACGTACAGCACCTCCCATCCGGCCAGCCACATCCGCAGGCAGTAGTCCACGTCTTCCGGCGCGTAGAAGATCCTCTCGTCAAGCAGACCAACCGCGTCTAACGCTTCCCGCCTGACCAGCCAGCAGGCCGAGATACAGTGGTCCACCCGCAGGACCCTCTTGAAATCCCGGTTGTAGACCTCGTGAGGATAAAGCTCTGCCCTTTCGCCAAACCACTGCAGCCATGAAAACGGCACAAACTTGCAGACCTTAAGAGGCGCAGTAGGGAAGCGCTTACACGAAGGCTGGACCGAACCGTCGGGGTAAAGCAATCTTGGAGCGGCGATACCTGCCCGGGGGGCACCTTCGAGCGCTTCACGCAGCGCGCCTAGCGCCCCGGGCAAAATCTCAGTGTCCGAGTCGAGTATGAGTATGTAGTCTCCCCGAGATTCCCGGATGGCCATGTTACGGGATACGGTCGTTCCCAAATTCCTCCCCAGCTCAATGATTCGAAGTCCAGGAATCTGCTCGGACAACTGGGAAAGAGTTTCCGGCGTCCCGTCCGAAGACCCTCCGTCAACGACGAAGAGCTCCAGCTCCACCCCAGCACCCCGCGCATCCGCCTCCAGGCTCCGCAAGCACCTCTCAATGTAAGGCGCGGAATTCCAAGTCAAAATTACGGCGGATATCATGCTTGTCATTCGGCTCCCCGCGTCTTTGCCCTTAAAATCGCTCGGTACAGGCGCACAGTCTGAGTGGCAATGTTGTTCCAGGACAGTTCTCCACACGCCAGCCCTTCTACCGCCTCCGCCATGCGATTCCGGAGCCCGCCGTCGCCCAAAACGCGCGTCAAAGCCTGAGCGAGGGAATCCGCATCCCCGGGCTCAACAAGGAGACCATGCCTCCCATCACCGATGATTTCCGCAAACCCGCCCACGCGCGACGCTACAATCGGCTTGCCAAACGCCAGGGCCACCATCAAAACTCCGCTTTGATCTATCCGGCGGTAGGGTAGAACCACGACATCAGCCTGAGAGAAGTAGGCCGCCACTTCCTTTTCGTCAACAAACCGTAGGTCCCAGAATACATTATCCTCAATCTGGAAACGCCGGGCTAGAGCCTGAAGCGGCTCAATCGGCATTCTTGGTTGTCCCACAATCTGGAGGACCGTATTCTGGGCCAACGGCGCGGGAAGGCGCGCAAACGCCTCGAGAAGAACATCTACCCCTTTATACGGCTTGAGCGTACCGAAGAACAGGATCTTCTTCTTCCCCACTAGCTGGGGGGCCCGTTCAAAAGGCCTTGGACCGCCAACCAGCTCACGATAGTAGGCGAAGACGCCATGGGGGATCACCGTCACGCAGTGCTCGGGCAGTGCCAGTTGGCGCTTAAGCGCTTCCTTGGAGTATTGCGTATGAACGATGTAGTGATCAAAGTATCGAAAAGCGGACGACAATCCTACGAGTTGAAACCGGGCCGAGGGGGCGCCGTGGAAAGGCTCGGTATCATGCACCGTAAGTACGAGTGGAGCGATCCTTCGGAACCGCGGTAGAAAGAAACCGTCGACTGCGGGAAACGACAGCCACTGAAAATGGATCACATCCGGCTTCCAGGACCGCAGGCGACGGAGCAACCGTTCCATGTCAAATGGGTGCTCGCACCCCTTGACATAGGTGCGGAGCTTGGTTTTGGTTAGGCTCCTTCCAATCGGATAGAAGTGTTCCCAACGCTCGTAGGTTCTGTTCTCGCCCACTGGTCCCAGCGGCACCCGGGTAGTAACCAACACCACCCGGCACCCCTGCTGGGCAAGAGCGGTAGCCAGGCAATGATCGTAAGGCGGCGTGAAAGCAGACGGATCGACGAGCGCAACTCCCATTCTCATGGCGCTGGCCCTCCTAGGGCTGGCAAGGCGCCGTGGCCCGTGGTGCGCCGGGTATCGTCCGCTCGTGGGAGGCATCTTTCCCTGGTCAGGGGATAGCAAAGATCAGCCTCCAAAGCTAGCACGATAGAGAAGCCGAGGGAAAAGGCTTGGATAGACTGGATGTCCCAAAAAAGCGTGTGGGTCAGGTTGCCCATAAGGATAGCCGGGACCGCCCATTTCACCGCCTGGGCAAAGCTGCGGGGCAACGGGTCGGCCGCAACCTTCGCGACGCGGTGCGCTGCGTGGAACACTACAAGGTAAAACAACATAATTATGCCGCTTCCAATAACTCCATAGTGCAGCAAATTGTAGAGGTACTCGCTGTCTGTGATTAGTCTCCATTCAGTAGCCTTTGCAGGTCCCCACCCGAGAATCGGGGAGTGAGACCACGCTTCAATAACAGCTGGCCAAAAGCGAGTGACCCTAGACGCGGTGCTGATGTCAGACGCCAAGTCGGCCGTCTGAACCAGCTTGACCAAACCGGCAAAGTAGGGATGGGAGCCACTCAATGCAGCCGCCGCACCAGCAGCCACTACCAGGACAGCGAATACGAGGTAGGCCGGGCGTACAAGTATACGCCGATCCCGCATTCTTAGCGACTCCAGTGCAGCCATAAGCCCAAGGACCCCTACCATCGCGATGCCGGCTCGCGTCCCCGTCAACGCCACCACCGCCAGAAGGCCTGTGGCTACTGCCGCAGAGAGGGACCGCCGAACGCCGTTTACCGCAAGGGCAGCCGTCAAGCTTAACACGAGTAATGCTACCTCTGCTCCCACGTTGGGGGCGACGGCTGTCGCTGGCGCGCGTCGGCTGCCTAGGTAGCTAATGTTGAACTGCTCAGGTACGGCGTACGCCTCGGCCAACCGGGCGCCTATTCCATTTGGCCAAGTCAGGTACTGCGACACCGTGACCGCGATTACTATGAAAGAGGCAACGTGGTAAACGGAGGCCAATTTAGGCAGTCTCGCCACAATGCTGTTCTTCATCGACGAAACGAACAGAACTATCAGGACGATCTTCCCGATCTTCACAAACTCCCAGAGGTTGGCATAGGCGAACGGAACCCCAACGAACACGGAACGGGCCATTGATAAGCCGATCGCTACGGCGAGGCATAGCAGCAGAAACACCAATAGGCGAGCGCAGCCGCGGATGCGTGGAGGGCGCAGCGCGAGCAGACCTGGCAAAAGCCCCAAAATCAGAACCTCCTCAGGCCTGACGCTTGGCAGCCCACCGGGAAGGACAATCCGCGGGGAGACAAACGAAGAAAGGAGAAGAACGCAAAGAAGGCCATCCCGGGTTAAGAAGATTCTTCCTGACCTACAATGGAGTAACAAGACGAGCGCTAAAAACGCGTACCCGACAAGGAATGTCCACGTTGACATGGCACCCCAAGTCATCTGCTCACCCCGTCCGGTTCTGCGCGCTGGCTCCATCCGGTCATAGCGGATAGGCGACGTCAACCGTGAGTGCAACATCCTATCACCGCGCGGTAAACAGCCGCTGTTCTCTCGATCATGCTGTCCTCGTCGTACTCTGCAGCCTTCACGGCCGCTCCCTGGGAAAGGCGTTCCCTTAAACCAGTGTCCCGCACAAGTCGTTCAATGACAGATGCCAGCCCCCTAGTATCCCCCGGGGGAACGAGATAGCCATTAAAGCCGCTGGAAATAATCTCCCTGTTTCCGCCAACGTCACTGGCAATGCAAGGCAGGCCCAGAGCCGTCGCCTCCAAAAGCGTATATGGGAAGCATTCGTACCGAGACGGCAGCACAAACAGATCGCTGGCCGCAAGCAACTCATATACTTCCTTCTGGTCGCGAAAGCCCAGGAAGATAAACTTATCGGTCAGGTGATCTTGCCGTACCAATCCCTCGATAAAGGCGCGCTCCGGGCCATCCCCTATAACCAAGTATCTTACAGGGTAGTCGCGTAAAAGCGAAGCCGCTCCGACGAGGTACTCTAGTCCTTTCTGCGGTGATATACGGCCGACCCAGACCACCACGCACTCTTGGCCCCCTATCGCAAGCCTTTGCCGCCAACAATTCCTAAGGTCTAGCCGTCTTGACAAGGTTTCTTGAAGGAAGGCGCGGTGAACACCGTTAGGAATATACACGGCTTTAGCCTGCTCCACCAAACCCTGAGCAAGATACATTTCCCCAACAGTTCTAGAAACAAAGATAACCCTATCACTGAAATACCGGTTTAGTATGCCTTCTACCGATGAGTAAATACGACGCTTCAGTGGCTGAGTCGTCAGGAAGAATGGCGCCATGTGAACCGTGTGGATCACCTTGAGGCCCGCCACCTTCGCTGCTATCCTACCTAGCAGGCCTCCCCGCGTATCGTGTGTGTGAACCAGCCTCGCGCGCAGCCGCCGAAACAGGTTAGCTAATCCCAATGCGGCGAGGACATTGGCCTTCGATACCGTCTCTATCGGGTGGGTCACGGCCCCTGCGGCTTCCGCCCGCTTGGCGAAACTGGCGGACATGGGGCCTACAATCACTATTTGGAACTTGTCGTGTAAGTGGCTAGCAATCTGAAGCATGTTTCTCTCGGCGCCCCCGATGTGCAAGGGCGACAAGGAGAGGAGCACGATAACCGGCGTATCCACGGATCGGTCCTCCTAGGCCCGCCTTTTTAGGTGGCTACGCGAGGTTACGCGGACAGCCGAACCTCCTAAAGCCGAGGAGATGGGCGGTCTGGCCCCCCAATTTTGGACACTAAGCCACAAAGGATCTAGCACTCGTTTGGTTGGCCAGGAATGCTCGGTAATACTCCTCCGGGGCCATGTAGCCTAAGCTGCCATGCTTGCGCCTCCTGTTGTAGTAGTCCATGTACCGGGTGATCTCCCGGTAGGCATGGGCAAAACTCTCAAACTCGTGCCGGCCGTAGCACTCTCTCCAGTATGGCGTGGAAGGCCTCGATGTGGGCGTTTAGGTTGGGCGTTTTGACCGGTGTACGCTCATGCACCACCCCCAGAGCCACACAGGTTTCCTCAAACTTCTTGGCTATGAACTGCGGGCCGTTGTCGGTCCTGAGCTTGGGCATGCTCATGCCTCTGGCTAATCCCCGGGCTTTGAGGCTGTTTTTTAGCACTCTGGCGGCATCCTGCGCGGTGCAGGACAGCCCCAGGTGGTAGTCGATCACCGTCCGGTCGTATACGTCAATCAGCGAGAGCTGGAAGAAGAACTGCTTGGTTCCCGCTATGTAGCCGTACTTGACGTCCATCTGCCAGAGTTCGTTGGGACCGCTGACGTCCTCCCTTTTGGCCAACTGCCTCGGCCGGCTGATGTTCTTCTTGCGTTGGGGCAACAGGATACCTAGCTCCTTACACAGCCGGTAGACCTTTTTGTGGTTCACAATCAACCCGTATTCCTGCTTGAGCACGGCCGTGAGTTTACGGTACCCATAGGGGAAGCCGTCCCCGGAGATGATCTCGCACAGCCACTCCTTCACCTGTTCATCCGGCACCATTTTGCCCTGCCGGGTCAGACAGCGGTTCGATTTTGGCCTGCCACCCCGCTTGGCCTTTATCTCACCGGCCGAGTTTGCTCGGTTTTGTCTCGCTTTGACGGCGTAATAGGTGGACGGGGCCAAGCCGACAAAGTCGCAAACCAGGCTAACACTGTATCCCTGTTCCGTCCACCTGTCCACTATTTCGACTTTGTCGGCTACCGAGGGTTTGCCTTCTGCTTCAGCTCCCGCAGGATGGACAGCTCCAGCTCTTTCTCGGCCAAGATGCGTTTCAGCCGTTCGTTCTCCACACTGACCTGCTTTAACCTCTCCTCCAGCTCCTTAAGCCGCTTCGCCTTGGCCTTAGGCAGGCTTACTACCGACCCGTTCTTGCGACGTTTGGCCATCCAGGTGTAGATGGTATTCTCCGAGATCTGATACCGCCGGGCTACCAGGGCGGCGTTGCCCACCTGGTCCACTTCCGCCAATACCTGCTCCTTGAATTCGTCGCTGTACTGCTGCATGCCATCTACCCCCCAAACCCAAAGATGATTGTAGCACCTACACACCCGGTCTCCAATCCGGTTGGGGGGCTAAATAGATGGGCAGTTAGGATCAAAATAGTCATCGCGTACCTCCAAGCCGGTCCTTGAAGAAAGCGACTGTCCTCTCGGCCACGTGTTGCCAGCTCGCGTGCGTCTCGACATACAACCGTCCTCGCCCACCCATGGGTTCCCAGTCGTGGCTTCGTTGGATCAGCTCCTCTATGGTATCAGCAAGACTTTCGGGTGAACCAGCCTTGGCGCTCACCCCCGCACCTACGTTGGCGACCACCTCTAAGCCTGGAACGTCGGTCGCAACTATGGGCTTTGCGCAGGCCATGTACTCGTAGAGCTTGAGCGGAGAGACGCCCGAGACGAGGTTCCTCTTGGGGGTGAGGCAAATGTCACAAGCGCTTATGTAGAGTGGAACAACTTCCAAACCTACCGCTCCTGTGAAGGTCACCCTATCAGCGACCCCGAGTTCCCGGGCCAGGGCCTGCAGTCGAGCCTCTTCGCTCCCCTGGCCAACGATGAGGAGCCGACATGGCACACTTCGGTCCCTCAGGATCTTGATGGCCCGGATTGCATCATCTATCCCCTGCCAGGGCGCCAATGAGCCGACAAGACCCAACAATGGCGGTCCGTCGTGTATACCCAGTCGGCGCCTGCTTTGCTGCTTGTCCATAGGCTGGAAGATTTCTAGATCCACTCCGTTATTGATAACGGTGGCTCTCTCTTGCGGGATCTGGTACCGCCTAGTGTAATACTCTTTGAGTTCGTCAGTGACAAACACTATGCCAGTGGCCCTCTTCAGGTTGAGACCCTGAACCATCCGCATCCGCCGAACCTTGAGCCACGTTCTCACGTCCACCACACGATTCTGCGCCATGAGATACTCGAGGTCCACGATGCCGTTTACCTCAACGAACAAAGGCACGCCCGCTATACGCGACCAAATCAAGGGAGCCACCATTCCTGCCGATAACCGAACATAGACTACATCGGGCCGCGGAAGACGACCAAGCCCTGTAAACAGTTTGACCTGAAAGGCTCTTGCCCTGGCGAACGGTTTCCGAGGAACACGTACCGGTACCCCGACTACGCCCGGAGGGATCGCCGGGACCTCTCTTTGCCAAAAGGGATAAATCAAGTGCACCTCTAGCCCCAGTCGACCCAGGTATTTGGCGAGCGAAAGGACGTGAACAGGCTGGGCACTCCTCTCAGTCAAGTCCACGTCAGTGACTATATGAACCCGCTTCACAACACCACCCTCACCTTGGCCCAGGCCCGATGACAGAGTTCCTTTCCCATCTGAGAGTATACCCCCCAGTCGCCCTGCTGGGGAAGGACCGCCTTCGCCCACGGGTTGCCGGAAAGGCGGCAGTAGAATAGCAGGGACCCCAGGAAAGAAACCGTGTACGATACCGTTGAGGCCCACGCTGCCCCGGCGATGCCGTAGCGGGGGATCCATGCCAGATTGAAGACTATGTTACTAGCTACAGCGGCCAAGCCGGTGTAGATATTCAGTCCGGGCAAACCCCGGCCGGCGATGTCGTTCGCCAGCACCCTGCCGGCGCTCAAGGTAATGATTCCAATTAGCAATGCCTGCAGCGCGCTCACGGCGGGCAGGAACTCGGCGGAGTACAGCAGGAGCACGATCCAGCGGCTGAGGAGCGCCAGCGCCACCGCCGCGAGAGCCGTGGTCCACAGCACGGTGCGGGCCACGAGGGGCGTAAACTCCTTGCGCCTGGCCTCTTCGGTCTCCGCCGCCACCCGCGGATAGAGCACGGTGGCGGCCGCCTGGGAGATCATCCAGAGCTTCTCCACCAGCCCCACACCCACGGCGTAAAGGCCTACCGCCGCCGGTCCGAGGAACCAGTTGACCAGGAACATGTCCACCCGGTAGTTGAGGAAGCCGAGAATGTTGGACAGGTGCGCCTGAACCCCGTAGGTGGTCGCCCGCCTTATGTATGAGGGGTTGGGCTTGAGATCGACGCCTCCGGCCGCTTTTCCGGCCAGGCGGAAGACCAGGACGGCAACAACTAGGTAGGCCAGCAACCCGGCCAGGATGGCCCCGGTCACCCCGGCCTTCAGGCCCGGCAGGGCAAGGGCGGTGAAAGCCAGCAGGAGTACCGAATGCACGACCTGGGCGTAGTTGAACTCCGCTATGCGCTGGGCCCCCAGGAGCACGTACTGAGTGTAGAAGAAGAAGATCTCCAGCGGAACCAGAGCCAGGGCCAGCAGGAGGAACGGCGCGGCCACGTTGGGGAAAAGGCTTTCACGGAAAAAGAAAACTATCACCAACCCGGCTACAACCCCCAGGCCGCCGATCCCCAGGCTCAAGAGAACGTTGCTTCCCAGGATTTCCTGGCGGCGGAACTCGCCGCGGGCCACCAAATAGACGGTAGCGGGGCCGATCCCCAGATTGCCGAAGGTCACGATAAGCGCGGGTAACAGCGTGGCCAGCGCATAGATACCCCGCCCCTCCGGACCCAGCGCCCGCGCCAGGATGACGGAGGTCCCCACTCCCACGGCCAGGTTTGTGACGCCCGTGACAAATGTAGCCGTGGTTTCCTTGACAAAGTGACTGCTACTCAAAGCCCTCCCAACTCTCCCTATGCCTCGTTCTCGGGCCTTGTGGCGATCACAATGATGCCATCGGCCCAAAAGGGCGTGCGCTTGTACAGGGCGCGCACAAGTAGCCGCCTTGGTAGTGATCTTAAATAACCCAGCATTCGGGTCCAAACAGCGGAACGGTTGCGACTCTCCTTGACATGTGGTGCTATACCCGAGTCTCACCTTTTAAAGAATTTGCCGATTCGCCGCGGAAGAATCTGAGCCGACTCAAAGGAATACACGTATACCTCTCTTATCTCGTACCCGGTCTTCTTTAGGAGGCCCGTGAGTGTAGCATACGAAAACCAATAATTATGATCCGGGTGAACGTATTCTATTCCGCGTAACAACTGGATTAGCGTTGACACACGGAACGCGTTAGGGACAGTAACGATTAGCTCTGTACGCCCTGGAACCATCGCGTTCTTCACCGCAGTAAGGAAAAGGCCGGGGTTTACTAGGTGCTCTAGGACCTCGCTCGCAACTATGACGTCAAAGACCTCGCCCTGAAGCTCTTGGATGCGATCTAGGTTACACACGTCCCCTACAATGAGGTGCTCAAAGCCCTGACTTCGTAGAAAAGCGATGCCCTCAGCGTCGACATCGACGCCCCACAACTCGGCTGCCACTGTTGATAATTGTTGATGCATTAGCTTTCCTGACTGAAAACGTTCGCGTAGCAGACCGCTATCGACACAACCGATATGTAGGACCTTCTTCCCTTTGCATCGGGAAGCGACAAAGTCTTGTCGTCCAATAAGGATGGGTACGTTAGGTAGTTGGATCTTCGGGTTCATCATGCACCTCTAGTAGACCTCTCAGCGGTAGCTTGCACAGTTTGGTACACCTCAGATAGCGTCCTTCCTACTGCCTTGTAGGAAAAGCGCTCCCTTGCGTAGAATGCTAGCCTATGTGCCTCGTACCGGCCCGAACACGCGAGCACATCGGTTAGGGCCTCGGCAAGCGCCCCAGCGTCCTTAGGCGGAACCAGCCTGCCCACCTCGTCGTTCACCATCTCGGGAATGCCGCCGACGCTGGTTGCTACAACCGGCAATCCGGAGGCCATGGCCTCGATGATCACGCAGGGCAGGTTCTCCCACTCACTGGGTAATACGAACAGATCTGCCCTGCGCATGAACTCGGCGACCTCCGGCTTGGTCTTCAGACCATGGAACCGAACAAGATCCTGCAGGCCCAGCCGCCGGGCAAGCTCCTCGTATTCAGCCCGGTGGGGGCCGTCGCCGACGATGTCCAGGACGAAGTCCGACCGTTTCGCCCTGAGAATAGCCAGGGCTTCCAGAAGATAGGGAATGCCCTTAATCGGGTTCAAAAGAGCCACGGTAAGCAGGCGCTTCCTCCCGTCCCTGCCGCGCGCCGTGTCCTGCGGCGGGAAAAAGAGGGAAGTGTCCACCACGTTGGGGACCACCCGAAACCGGGCTCTTATCCCCAAACGTTCTATGTGACCCCTTAAATCTTCGCTGACCGGGCAGACCAGCGCCGCACGCTCGAAGGCGAACTTGGCCTTCAGCCGCTCTACCCCGCACACCAGCCCCCGCGGAAAGCCGCTAAAGTGCTCGGTTATCACCACGGGGATGCCGTAGCGCCTGCCGATGAGCACGGCGGGCACGCCGGCGGAGTACACATGGGCGTGGATTACGTCCGGCCGAAACCCTTCGCTCACCAGCCCCCGGAAGGCAGAAAACATGGCCCAGAGATAGATCGCGTAGGTGGTCTTCGGTACCGGAGACCTACGATAGAGCAGACGCAGGGTACGAATACCCTCTTCAAGGCTCTCCTCGACGCGGTAGAGACCCCGAAGTTGGCCGTCCACCCCCTCGCTGTAGAGCACCACTACGTCGTGGTACAGCGCGGTGGCCTTGACGTGCTCCTTTACGAATACACCGGCCACGGGGTTCTTCTGCGAGGGATACCAGGCGGGCATATGCAGTACCTTGAGGCGACGCCCGTTCTGAGCCCCCGCCGCGTTGGATACGCCCGCCTGTGCAGCCCGAGCCTCCGTTGCCGCCCGCTCAGCCACCGCCCAGCACCTCCACGATCCGTTCTGCCGCCCGGCCGTCTCCGTAGGGTGCGGCCGCCTGTACTCCCGGTCGGGCCTGGTAGGCGGCGCAGGCGATGCGCTGCGGGTCCCAGCCCACCAGGGTGTTCCACCCGGTTTCCACCGTTTCCACCCACTCGGTTTCTTCCCGCAGGGTCAGGCAGGGAACGCGGAAGAAGAAGGCTTCCTTCTGCACCCCGCCGGAGTCGGTCAGGATCAGCCGGGCGTTTTTCTCCAGCACCAGCATGTCCAGGTAGGAAACCGGCTCTAGCAACATGAGGTCGCGGGTGAGGCCATCGGTGTTTGCGTCCAGAGACGAAAGAGCCTTGCGGGTGCGCGGGTGCAGCGGCACCACCACCGTAAGCCCATCCCGGGCCAGGGCCGCAAGCCCCCGGAAGATCCCTTCAAGCCGCTCCGGGCGGTCGGTGCTTTCCGCCCGGTGGACCGTAGCCAGGGCGTAGGCCCCCGGCGTGAGGCCCAGCTCCCCCATTATGCTAGACTTGCGCTCGGCCAGATCGGCATACCGGATTAGAGCGTCGTACATCACGTCCCCCACCAGGTGAACGCCCCGGATGATACCCTCCCGCCGCAGGTTCTCTACCGCGGTGCGGGTGGGGCAGAAAAGCAGGGCGGAGAGGTGGTCCGCCAGCACGCGGTTAATCTCCTCCGGCATCTCCCGGTTGAAGCTCCGCAGCCCGGCCTCCACGTGGGCTACGGGTATGCCCAGTTTGGCCGCAGCCAGGGCGCCCGCCAGGGTGCTGTTGGTGTCCCCGTAGACCACTACCAGGTTCGGCCCTTCCTTAATAAGTACCTCCTCGATTCGCTTGAGCATTTCCCCGGTCTGATGAGCGTGGCTGCCGGAGCCCACGCCCAGGTGGTAGTCCGGCGCTTTCAGGTCCAGTTCGTCAAAGAACACCTGGGACATCTCGTAGTCGTAGTGCTGGCCGGTGTGGACCAGAACCTCCTGGATCGCACGGTCCGGGTGCTCCCGGTTGTGCCGCTCCAGCGCCTTCAGCACCGGCGCCAGCTTCACGAACTGGGGTCTGGCGCCCACGATGTCCACTACCTTCACCGCGCTTCCCCCGCGCCACTCTCAAAGAAGCTCTTCACCGCGCCCGCCACGTACTCCTGCTCCTGCCCGGCAAGCTCCGGGAACATGGGCAGGGAGAGCACCTCGCGGCTGGCGCGCTCGCTCTCCGGTAGGTCCCCTGCCCGGTAGCCCAGGTGGGCAAAGCAGGGTTGCAGGTGCAGGGGAAGCGGGTAGTACACCTCGGTGGCGATCCCCCGCTCCGCCAGGTAGGCGCGCAGGGCGTCGCGCCGGCCGTCCGGGACGCGCACCGTGTACTGGTGAAAGATGTGGGTGCGGTCCGCCGCCCGGTAGGGCAGGATCAGGCCGGGGATGCCGCTTAGAAGCTCGTCGTAGCGGGTGGCCAGGCGCTGGCGGGCCGCGGTCCACTCCGCCAGGTGCGGGAGCTTCGCCCGCAGAATGGCGGCCTGCAGGGCGTCCAGCCGGGAGTTGGTGCCCACCAGGTGGTGGTAGTACTTGGGCCGGGCGCCGTGCACCCTGAGCAGCCGCACCCGCTCGGCGAGATCGTCGTCGTTGGTCACCACCATTCCCCCGTCGCCGTAGGCGCCGAGGTTTTTGGTGGGGAAGAAGCTGAAACAGCCCAGGTGCCCCATTGCCCCCGCTTTCCGGCCCTTATACTCCGCACCTATGGCCTGGGCCGCGTCCTCGATGACGTAAAGCCCGTGCCCCCGGGCCAGGGCCAGGATCTCGTCCATGTCGGCCGCCTGGCCGTAGAGGTGGACCGGGATAATCGCCTTGGTCCGGGCCCGCAGGGCCGGATCGGCGCGCAAGCGCTCGGCTACCTTGGCCGGGTCGAGGTTCAGCGTCCGTGGGTCAACGTCCGCGAACACCGGGGTGGCGCCGGCGTTGCACACCGCCCCGGCGGTGGCGAAGAAGGTGAAGCTGGGCACGATCACCGCGTCGCCCGGGCCCACCCCCACCGCCCGCAGGGCGAGCAGCAGGGCGTCCGTGCCGCTGGCCACGGCCACGGCGTGCTTGGTGCCGCAGAGTTGTGCGATCTCCCGCTCCAGGGCCTCCACCTCCGGGCCCAGGATGAAGCGGCCGGAGGTGACCACCCGCCGGATGGCGGCGTCGATTTCTCCCTTGATGCTCTCGTACTGGCGGGTAAGGTCCAGAATGGGTATGTTCATTGATCTTCTCCCAGGTATTCGATTTCCCGCTCCCGTCGGCGGTAGCGGCGGCCGCATTCCGGGCACCGGGCGAACTCGTCCTGAAACGCCAGCCGCACCCCGCAGCGGCAGGCCCACCCCACCACCCGGGCCGGCACCCCGGCCACCAAGGCGTAGGCGGGCACGTCTTTGGTCACCACCGCGCCCGCGGCCACGAAGGCCCACTCCCCGATGGTGACCCCGCACACCACGGTGGCGTTGGCGCCGATGCTGGCCCCGTACTTCACCCGCGTGGGCAGGTAGTCCTGGCTGCGGTTGCGGGGGAAGGCGGAGCGGGGCGTCTTTACGTTCGTGAACACGCAGCTCGGCCCGCAGAAGACGTAGTCCTCCAGGGTTACCCCTTCGTACACGGAAACGTTGTTCTGTATCTTGACGTGGTTGCCTATTCTCACTCCCCGGGCCACGAAGACGTTCTGGCCCAGGGTGCAGTCCTCCCCGATTTCCGCACCCTCCATAACGTGGCAGAAGTGCCAGATCTTTGTGCCCCGGCCTACGCGGGCGCCGGGGTCCACGTAGGCGGATTCGTGCACGAAGTAGTCTATTCCTTCCACGGCCCGCCCTCCTCGAGCTGCTTCTGCGCCCGCTCCAGCACCTCCACCACCGCCAGGGCGCTTTGGCCGTCCGAAAGCGGGGGCCGGCGGGTTTGCACGCACTCCAGGAAGTGGCGGCACTCCAGGAGCAGGGGCTCGCCCTCCCCCCGGAAGACCACTTCTTGTCCGCGGTCTTCCGCCGCCTGATCCGGCCCCACTTTCTTGCAGTGGAGCGTTACCTCCTGGGTGAGTTCGTCGTAGGTGAGCATGGCTTCTGAGCCCACGATGGTGAGCCGGCGCCGGTTTTCCGGCCAGAGCCAGGACACGTGCAGGTGGGCCTGAACGCCGCTTTCGAATTCGAGATGGAGGTGGGCCTCGTCCTCCACTCCCGGCTGGAGGAAGCGCCGGCCCACGGCCAGCACCCGGCGGGGCGCCTCCCCCACCAGGTAGAGCAGCACGGCCACGTCGTGCACGCCGAAGCTCCAGAGCACGTTCTCCACCGAACGCACCCGGCCGAGTTTCAGCCTTTCCTGCACCAGGTAGGCCGGCCGACCCAGGCCGCCGGAGGAAAGAAGGTTTTTGATCCACCGCACCGCCGGCTGGTAGAGCAGAAGGTGACCGGCCATGAGGATGCGGCCCCGGCTTTGGGCCAGCTCCACCAGTTCCCGCGCCTCGGCTAAAGAAAGGGCCAAGGGCTTTTCCACGAACACGTCCCTTCCGGCGAGCAACGCCTCCTTGGCGAGGCGATAGTGGGTGGTGGCAGGCGTGGCCACCGCCACCGCCGGGATTTCGGCCTTCAGGAGCGCCGCGTGGTCGGGGAACAGCGGCACCCCCGGGTATTGGGAGGCCAGCTTCTCGCGGGTGGCGGGGTCGGTTTCCGCCACCCCGGCCAGGGCCCCCAGGTTAAAGAAGGTGCGGACTAGGTTGGCCCCCCAGGCTCCGGCTCCGATAACTCCTACCGCGCTCATAACAAGGTGATCTTCTCCCGGTGCTCCGCCACCTGCCGGGTGGCGTTCCGAGTGTCCAGCACGTGCCTGGCCTCCTTGACTATCCAGGCGTAGTCCAGGTGCGAGTGGTCGGTGGTGATGATCACCAGGTCGGCCTGCCGCAGGGCCTCGGCGGTGAGGGGGGTAGAGGTCATTTCCAGGTCCCCGTCGCGCACCGCGGGGATGAGGTCGTCGTGGTAGGCCACCCGGGCCCCCTCCCTTTGGAGGAGGCGGATCAGCGCAAGGGCCGGGGATTCCCGGGCGTCGGCGATGTCCTTTTTGTAGGCCACGCCCAGCACCAGGATGCTGGCCCGGGAGGCCGCCACCCCCAGGCGGTTAAGGACCCGCACCGCCTTCTGCTTGACGAACTCCGGCATGCGCCGGTTTATCTCCCCGGCCAGGGCGATGAAGTGGGTGTTGAAGTTTAGCTCCTTGGCCTTCCACTCCAGGTAGTGGGGGTCCACCGGTATGCAGTGCCCGCCCACGCCCGGGCCGGGGTAGAAGGGCATGATGCCGAAAGGCTTGGTGAAGGCGGCGTCCAGCACTTCCCAGACGTTGAGGCCCATGCGGTCACAGAGTTGGGCCAGCTCGTTCACCAGGGCGATGTTCACCGCCCGAAAGGTGTTCTCGAACACCTTTACCAGTTCGGCGGCCCGGGCGCTGGAGACGGGCACCACCTCTTTCACCGTCTGGCGGTAGAAGGTGACTCCCACTTCCAGGGAATTGGGCCCGACGCCGCCCACCACCTTGGAGGTGTTCCGGGTGGTGTAGCGCTTGTTCCCCGGATCTACCCGCTCGGGCGAATGCACCAGGAAGAAGTCTTGTTCCGCTTTGAGGCCGCCGGCTTCCAGGATGGGCAGCATGACCTCTTCGGTGGTGCCGGGGTAGGTGGTAGACTCCAGACTTATGAGCTGGCCGGGCCTGAGGCGCCGGGCGATCTCCCGGGTCACCTTTTCCACGTATTGCAGGTCCGGGGTGAGGTTCTTGGTGAGGGGGGTGGGCACGCAGATGACGATTACGTCCATTTCCGGCACTCGGTCAAAGCCGGTTACGGCGGATATGCGGCCGCGCTGTACGAGGTCGCGCAGCTCTTCGTCCTTTACGTCGGATATGTAGTTCTCGCCGCGGTTGACCTTTTCGGCCCGGGCCGGGTTCTCCTCGATGCCGATGACCGGGAAGCCCACCTTGGCCTTCTCCACCGCGAAGGGCAGGCCCACGTAGCCCAGCCCCACCACGCCCACTACGGCGGTCTTGTTTCTGATCTTGGCCAGCAGCGCCTGTTTAGGCGCCGGCGCTACCTCAGACCCGCCTGCCGCCGTGACTTTGGTGCTCACAGCTTCCACGCCGCAACCTCCCGCCGACCCCTGTGCCGGTCTCTACAGGCCGAGAATTGGCCTGCCCGCCCCGGTGTCTCTTTCTTCTGCTAGGGCGGTTTCTTAACATGCTTCAAAGTATTTCCATTCACCGCTGACCCGGTAATTCCTGCTTCGGCAAGAAATTTTTTACCTGCTAGAGGCTTCGGGTATGGTGCCCAGCACCGCCAGGCCCATCCTTTCCAGGTCGCCGGTCTCCCGCACGGTGCGATCGAAGTACTCCCAGGCGAAGGCCAGAAGCACCGAGGCCATCAGACCCAGCACCGCCGCCACCGCCGTGTTGAGCCGGCGGTTGGGCTTTACGGGAAGCTGCGGCGCCTCAGCCGGGGCCACCACCAAAAGGCTTGCTTCGCCCAGGTTCATGGCCCGCGCCACCTTGGCCTCGGTAATTTTCTGGCTGAGCAGAGCCTCGGCCTCCTCAAGCTGCTTTAGCTGGCGCTCCAGGCGCGAGCGTTCCGTGGCCTTGGCCGTTAGCTCGGCCTGCAGTTGCTCCAGCCCCTTCTGCACCTCGGCAATGACGCTGCGCAGGCCGGCCATCTGGGCCTCCTTCTCGGCTATGGCCGCCTCCTTCTCCGCCAGGGCCTGCTGGAGATTCACGTAAACGGGGTTGACCTCTTCCTCGGTCACGGTAAGGGAGGGCTGCTGCCCGGACAAGACCTCCCCGCCGCCCTCGCGGCGCATGGCCTCCACCAGGGCCAGAGCCTCCGGCGACGCCGGCTTGGTTATCTTAATGGTGGGCGGGGTTTGGGCCAGGCGGGCCGCGATCTGGGCTCTGGCGGCCTCAAGCTGCGCCATCTCCACCTGGGCCTGGTTGAGCTGCGACTGGTAGTCGGTAAGGTCGCTCATGCGCTTTTCCGCTTCCTTCTGCAGCAGGTCCACCCCGCGGGGCTTAGAGTTGAACTCTTTGAGGGCGGAGGCCACCTGGGCCAGCTCCTTCTGCACGTTCTGCCGCTGCTGCTCCAGGAACTCCACGGACTTGGCCATCTGGGTCTGGTTGTTCTCGGAGATGAAGGCCAGGAACTCCTGGCTCAGGGCGTTGGCGATGTCGGCGGCCAGTTTGGGGTCGCCGTTACGCACCCTGATCTCGATAAGGTCGGTGTCCTTAACCGCCTGGGCCTGCACCATGCCGGCCAGGCCGGCGGGGGTGTAGACTACGGGGTCGAGGTTTAGCCTTTTTATTACCCGGGCCAGCAGGGCCTCGGTCTCGATCTGGCCCACGTAGGTATTGACGGTCATCGCCGGGGGGCGCGATACCGGGCTGACCACGGATTCCAGCCCTTCCTCCCGCACCTGGGTTTGCCGCTGCTCGGCCGGTTGCATGACCATCAGCACCGCCTTGGCCTCGTAAACCGGGGGCAGGACGAGCGCGCTCACCAGCCAGGCGGTAACCGCGGCGCTAAGCGTCACCAACACCACCATAAACCGGTGCCGCCAGACCACCCGCAGATACTGCCGCAGGTCTATGTACTCCTCCCATGCCTCTTCGACCGAGAGGTTACCCTGGTTCCGCTCCAAAGGTTACAACCCCTTTCCCACCCGGCTTTTGGCCCCGGCCCGGCTGCGTTGCCTCTCCTCGGCCGGGGGCCGGCTTAGATATCTACTTCTATGCCGGCAGCGGTTTTCCTCCAATATTTCCATAAAAACGCCGTTAGTAGCCCGGGGGATCAACCAAGACGGCTACCGGGAGGTTTTGGGTGTAGCTGTAGGCGACGGTGAATCCGAGGCCAGTGGATGGGGGCGCGCCCTGGAGGAGGCGCAGGGTCATCTCGCCGGTCTGGTAGCCCATCTTGTAGGAGTCGATGCCGTAGGTGGCCAGCCCCCCACGGCGCACGGAGTCCGCGTCGCCACCACCTGCAGCACCGAGTCCAGGGCGGAAACCACGGTGTTGCTTCGCCGGTGGGAACGATTCTCCTTTCGGGCCGGCCGAAATTCGGCCGTGCTTGGCAGGAATCCCCTTACAGATTGAAGAATTAAAGGGCCCGTAGAACCCGGTCGCAACAGGGGGGAAGCGCGCTGTACGACGCGGTGGTGGTGGGGGCCGGACCGGTGGGCGCCTTCGTGGCCGAGAGGCTGGCCCGCCGGGGAAACCGGGTGCTGATCGTTGAGGAGCACGCGCGGGTGGGGCATCCCGTGCGCTGCACCGGCCTCATCGGCGAGGAAGCCTTCGCCCGGTTTGACCTGCCCGCCGACCCGGTTCAGCACCTGGTTTTCTCCATAAGCGTCTTCGGCCCCTTGGAGACGGGGCTTACCCTGGAAGCCCCCCGGCCTCTTGCCCGCGTGGTGGACCGGGCGCGCTTCGACGATGCCCTGACCCGACGCGCCCTGGCCGCCGGGGCGGAACTGTTGGCCGGCGCCCGGGTGCAAGACGTGCGGGTTGAAAACGATGGCGTTGCCGTGGTGCTGCCACGCCGGGACGGGGTTATCAGGTGCAGGAGCGTGGTTCTCGCCTGCGGCGGGTCTTCCCCCTTACCCGTCCGGCTTGGTTTCAGACGGCCGCGCCGGTACCTCTTTGGCGCGCAGGTTGAGGTGGAGATGGATGGCGTTCGGGATGTAGAGGTGTATGTGGGACGGGATATAGCCCCGGGCTCTTTCGGCTGGGTGGTGCCCACCGCCGGCAACCGGGCGAGGATAGGTGCGCTGGTCTACGATCGTCCCCGGGAGTGTTTGCAGGCCCTGCTGGCCCACCGGCGGGTGAAGGCGCGCCTGCGCGGCGTGCCGCCCCGGCCGGCGGTAGCTCCCATTCCGCTGGGCACCCTGCCCGCAACCGTGTCCGACCGGGTGCTGGTGGTGGGGGAGGCGGCCGGCCAGGTGAAGGCCACAACCGGCGGAGGGGTGTACTACGGGCTGCTATGCGCGGAGATCGCCGCCGAGGTGCTGGCGGAGGCATTGCGAAAGGACCGGCTTTCCGGCCAACACCTCGCCGCTTACGAGACCGGGTGGCGGCAGCTCCTGGAGGGGGAAATAAGAAGCGGAGTGCGGCTGCGCCACCTGGCCCGGCGGCTGAGCGACCGGGCAGCGGCGCACTACCTCAAACTGGTGGCGCACAACGGCCTGCGCGAGGCCCTCCAGCGCTTGGTTTCCTTCGACTGGCACGCCGCTACGGTGGCGGCCCTGCTGAAGGAGGAGCGGCGGCGGCTGCCTCTAAAGGCCCAATAAGCGCGCTACCGTATCTACGGCATCGGCGGCCAGCTCCACCGCGTCGGAGGCCGCCTTTCGGTTGTACACGCCGGCCGGAATGCCGTCCGGTAGGCCGTTAGGATAGCGGGTAGGCACGTAGTAGCCGTCCAGTAAGGCCCAGGAGGAGCGCTTTTGCTCTAGCAACGGCTCGTAACGGCCGGCCCGCTGCCCCAGCACCGCTACCGAGTGGCCCGCGACCATTTCTTCCCCGCGAGCGTAAAGAAAGGCCTTTAACGCCTTCTCGGCCACCTGCTGGGAGAGAAAGCAGGCAAGGTAGTAGGCCCCTTCCTCCGTCAGCCGCCGGGCCCACTTTAGATCCTCCCGCGCCTGATCCAGCCAACGTTTGCCTTCTTCAAGGGGCGTCCTTCTCATGAAGCACTCTCCCTTCGACCAAGGCCTGGCGGATGAACGCGCTATCTTGCATTTCTTCCCACTCCGCCGGAGTGTATACCAGAAGATCCAGCGCCACCCTGGGTGCCAACTGACGGTAAGCCTGAGCTATGCGCTCTACAAAAGGAAGAGGGTTTTCCTGCACCACTATGAGGTCCAAGTCCACCAGCGCGTCCCGCCGGCCACGGGCGTAGGAGCCAAAAAGAACCACCTTGCGGGCACCGGAACGACGGAAGTATTCCACCGTCCGGGCCAGCTCGGCCTCCATTAGTTCCATGTCGGCGCCGTGCGACACCCTCGCCTGAATTACCTCCCTCTCAATGCGGATTAGGCGGCTCCGGCAGTTAGAGCCGGCTCCAGAGATGACAAACCCTCCTCGTCAGGGACAGCGGGTTTTTCGAGGAGGGTTAAGGCGTGAGGCCCGGTTTTCTTAAGGATGGTGAGCCATGGAGGATTCGAACCTCCGACCCACGGATTAAAAGTCCGTTGCTCTACCTGCTGAGCTAATGGCCCACCTCTGGCTGGGGCGGCTGGATTCGAACCAACGAATCGCGGATCCAAAGTCCGCTGCCTTACCGCTTGGCTACGCCCCAATACAAATGGGGTGGGTGAAGGGATTCGAACCCATGGCCTCCAGGGCCACAACCTGGCGCTCTAACCAACTGAGCTACACCCACCACGCGCAAGTACAGTATAGCAGAGCCGCGCTTGCCGTGTCAAGCTTCGTGGCCGGCCGGGACCACGCCCCACCGCGCCCGGCTTAACCGGGCCCTGAGCGCCGCCGGGTCCAGGTAGCGGCCGGGGCACAGGGTGGAAGCGCCCGGCACCTCCCGGTGCCCCAGCACCCGCTCCGGCTCCAGCCCCCACACCCGGCAGAGGCAGAAGACCAGCTCCAGCAGGGCCGCCGCCTGGGCTTCCGTGGGCGGCCGTTCCTGCAGGTTGCCGATGACCGCCACCCCTATTCCCCTCCGGTTCATATTGGCCGCAGCGCAGTGGGCGCCGGGCAGATCCAGGCTCCGGCCCCGCACCAGCCGCCCGTCCCGCTCGATCAAAAAGTGATAGCCCACATCCCGCCACCCCAGGGAGAGGTGGTAGCGCCGCACCTGCTCCGCGTCCTTTTCCTCCGCGCCGGTATGGTGCACCACCACGTAGCCCCAGTCCAACCACACCGCCTCCCTTCGCGTTTGGTTCCGTTTTCCGCATTTTTCCTCTCGCCGGCCGCCCGGGCCCTAATACCCGTAGCCGCCTTCCACCATGCCCTTTACTTCGGCGTAGTCCACTCCCATATGCCGGGCCACCACCACGGTCAGTATGGTTACCGACTTTTGCAGCTCCTTTATAAGCGGCTCCAGGCGCACCAGGAGGTAAAAGGCCACCACCATGGGAAAGCCGTAGTTGGCCGCCAGGCGCAAGGTGTCTTCCATGCCGAACCACCTCCTTTCGTCTTGCCTTCGCGCTTGCGGCGCCGGGGCCCGCGCCCGCCTCACCCGCCCGGTTTCCGACCTCAGTCCGGTCACGATCCGACTTATCGCCTGTTTCCCACTAGTGGTACGGGGTGCTCCCCGTTGGTCAACTCATGAGTGGGTACGACTCAGGGGCGCGGCGCCGCGCCGGCTACCGGTGGGCTCTTGGGGCGGGGAGTTACTTCCCTCCCCGCCCGCCCTTATGGTTAGAAGCTGAACTCCTGCACTACCTCGCTGGTTTCCACCACCCGCGCGTCCACCTTGGCCACCAGGTCGCCGCCGGTGGTCTGGAAGACGTTCTTGGCGATGATGGCGTCCATCGCCGCGCCCACCTGCTGGGCGGTCAGGTCGGTCTTGGGGTTGGGCACCCGTACGGTGCTGATCCGCCCCGCGGCGTTGCGGAAACGCAGGTCCAGGCGTTGGGCCATTCGGGTTCACCTCCTTTCCGTGACCTTCCGGCTTACGGTTACGGTTCGGGCTCTACCGCCTAGGCGCTGATCAGGGTGGACAGGGTTTGCCGCCTAATACCCGCCACCGGGTAGGCGATCAGCTCCGCCAGGGCGGCGCCTACGTCGTAGGCGTCCTGGTCGGTAGCGGAGGGCTTGAGGTTGGTATACCGCTGGTTGCGATACACCGGGTTGCCCTGCCCGTCGGTGCCGGTTTGAAGCAGCAGTACCAGGGCGCTGTCCACCGGGGTAACGAATACCGCCATGCCGCGTCCCTCCTTTCCTTCTCCACCCGGACCAAGACCGCACCGGGTCCGGCCCGGGAAGGTGTGGCCCGGAGCGCGCCCTTATCCGTTACTAGCAGATCTTTTCCGGATCTGGCCGGGCGCATCTCCGTTCTGAACTGATGATAGCCCATACCCCGGCGGCAGGCAAACTTCTTCCGGGGCGGTACGGGCCTGTCCGGCACCTTGTACTCCCCCGGTCGGGCCCGGGCTCCGGCTTTCTTCGCCTATTGTATAATTTATTGGGCCCTTGACTATCCGTGCGGATCGGAGCTATCATTAATTAGCAGAAAATACGTGGGGGGCGGCAAGAGTGAATCTGGGAGAAAGGATCAGGCGGCTAAGAGAGGAGAGGGGCCTTAGCCAGGCCGAGCTGGCCCGCCGCTCCGGCCTTAGCCCTCAATACCTGTGCGACATTGAGCTGAACAAGGCCAACCCCGGAGTGAGAACCCTGGAGAAGATAGCCACGGGGCTGGGGGTTCCGCCCTCGCGG
Source organism: Neomoorellales bacterium (assembly GCA_049719955.1). Taxonomy (GTDB): domain Bacteria; phylum Bacillota; class DSM-521; order Neomoorellales; family SLTJ01; genus JANLFO01. The sequence goes on from JBNARC010000006.1 coordinate 26,677, forward strand.
CTTCTGGAGGACCCGGTTTCCCTGGCTCGGGCGGAGGCGGTGGTGGAGGTGCCGGTGATCGGCCGCGTGCCGGCGGGCGGGCCGGTGGTTTCGGAGGAAACGGTTATTGGCTATCTGCCCCTGCCGCGGCGCTTTGCGGAAGAGGGCTTCATCTGCCTGGAGGTAAGCGGCGACAGCATGGAAGGGGTGGGCATCTACGACGGCGACTGCGTGCTGGTGAGGCTTCAGCCCACGGCGGAGAACGGCCAAACCGTGGTGGCCCGGGTGGACGGGGAGGTCACGGTGAAGCGCTTCTACCGGGTGGGGAACAAGGTGCGGCTGGAGCCGGCCAACGCCGGTTACCGGCCCATAGAGCCCCAGCAGGTGGAGATAATCGGGGTGGTGAAGAAGGTGATCCGGGACGTGTACTAATAACTCAGCATGCGCCCGGTTTGACGCTGCGCCTTTGATACTGTATACTGTACCGGGAGACGCTATGTAATAAGGGGGATATTACGATATGGCTTACACGATAACGGTACGGCTCAGCGAGGAGCTTCAGCGTCTGGTTGAGCAGGTGCGAGATCCCAAGGAGCACCCCACCTTGAGTGACTTCGTTCGCCGGGCGGTAGAGCGCTACGCCCGGGAGATACGCCGGCGCCGAATCGCCGAGGAGTGCCGGTCCCTGGCGGACGATAATCTTTTGGAGTGGGCGGAGGCTGATCTGCCCGACTACGCGGAGCGAGTGGCCCAAGCGGAGAAGGGGGAACTGTAAGTGACCGGCGTGCCGCGCCCGGGAGATGTGTACCTGGTAAGCCTTGAGGGCGCGGGGCACGAGCTACGCGGCCCCCATTACGCCTTGGTCGTTTCAGACGAGGTCTTCAACTATCTTTCGACGGTGGTAATCGTCCCGCTTTCTACCGGCGCGAAACCGGCTTCCTTTCGGCCGGAGATAGAGTTCCGGGGCCGACGCACGCGGGCGCTGGTAGACCAGGTGCGAGCCCTCGACCGACGCCGGTTGAGGGAGTATGCGGCCAACCTGGCGGACACCGCCTTCTTTATGGCCGTCAAAGCGGCGCTAAGGGAGTTGTTCGCGCTCTACGAAGAGTATCTCTAAAGGTACCCCGCGCCTCCGAGTTCGATAGCCGGCGGTACCGAGCGAAAAAACTAGCGGCCGAGGCTCAAGGCCGAAAGGGGTACCCGCGGTACCCCTCCCGGTGCCTTCTCTCGGGCGCGGCTTAGAAGCTATCGCCCAGCAACAGCAGTATGAGGATCAGGAACACCACGAAGCTGCGGCGGTCCCATCCGGAACGGGCCAGTTCCAACCTTAACCCTCCCTCCTGAGCTGGGATACCCTATACCTTCAGGGTATGAACCCCGGCCGGGATTGGTTCCTGCGGGGCCCATACCTTAGCGGCCGGTGTCTTTGAGCATTTGGGTGAGAAGCCCCGCCGCCAGGCGCTGGAACTCCGGCATCTTGATCATGCGGGCCATGACCTCTACCGTGTCGCGGCTCAATACCGGCAGCTCCGCCCCCAGGGTGCGCACGCCGGACTGCTCCAGATTGACCCGCACCTGGTCCAGAATCTTTAGCAGGCTGTCCAAGAACTCCTGAAGCTGCTGGAGCCAGCCCATGGCCTCCCGGATGCCGTTGCCCAGGGTACCTTCAACAATGGCCCGCCGTAGCGCCTCCCGGCCGGCGGGTCCCAGGAAAGGAAGGGGCGCTACCGGGCCCGGGCTACTATTGGCGGCCGGTGCGGACTTCTGCGGCGGGGTCGCTCCCGCCGCTGCGGTCCCGGCTCCGGGTGGGGGCGGTGGCCCGGCGTTCCCTGAGGCGGCCCCCGTGCCGGCGCCGACTACCGGCCACGGCGCCAGGCGGCCGCCGCTTCCGGACCGGCCCCGACCGGCTACCGGCCCGCCCTCGGCCGGCTCCACCGCCGGACCGGCATTTTCCCGGGAATCGGCCGCAGAGGCGACCGGAGCCTCCGCGCCCGGTTCCGGCGCAAGCCCCGAATTCTCCTCCCCTCGCCCGAACGGCCCGGCCGGGACCGCCGGCTCAGCCCGGGCCGGGGGGTCTTCCCGCGGGGCTTGAGCCAGGCCCACCGCTTCTTTCAGCTCCTTCAGCCCTTCCTTTATGGCCGCCTGGCGCTCTACCAGTTCCCCCAGGCGCCGCTCCTGCCGGACCAGGGCCTCCTCCAGGGCCTCCAGCCGGTACCAGATCCGGGGATGGGGCACGGCTGCCATAGATTTCCTCACCACCTTTATCAGCACCGGGGCCCCGGCTCGCGGCCAGGGCCCCGGATTCTACCGTCCCTACTTACCCCACACCGGGATGAAGAAGAAGAACAGCAGCGGGATAAACAGGATGAACATCAGGATGAAAATCCACCAGAAGCCGCCGGGAGATGCCGTTTCTAGTTGCACCGCCTACTCCCCCCTTTCCGCCATCGGGTTACTTCCTATATCAGGCTATGCCAATCGGTGGTCGATGGTAACTGGTGGACGCTATTCCGGGTGCTTCCTGTCGCTTTACGCCGGCCGCTTCGGCGGCGGGGCGTCGGGTACCAGGAAGAAGGGGAAGAAGAGCAGCGGAAGGAGTAGCACGAACAAGAGGATGAAGATCCACCAAAAGCCGCCGAAAAACTGGGTCTGGAGTTGCACCGCCGGTTACCCCCTTTCCGAGAACCAGGTCAATACCAAATTATGTCAGTAAGCCCAAAAAGGTAACCGACCGCAGCCCCTAAGCCTCGCGCTCCAATCTTTCCACCAACTGCCAGACTTCTTCCGGCACCGCGCTCTTGTCACCCAGCACCTGCCGCAACATCCCCGCCAACTGGCGCTTCTCCTCCGCCCCCAGGCCGGCCACCAGCCCCTCCACCCGGGAGCGGGCGTCGGCCAGATCCTCGGGGGTAAAGCCCAGTTCCGTCAACCAGGCGCGCATCTGCTCCTCGGAGAGCTTGAGATCTCTAAAGGCTTCCCAGAGTGAGGTCCCGCTCTGCTCTTCCACCTGCCGGGCCAGGCGCGCCAGGTCCGCCCAATCTACTGCCACCGGAAATTCCTCCTTCACTTTGGATTTGGGTCTAGGAGGCCTCGGCCCAGATCCGGCCGCGCAGGGAGCGCACCAGCTCCGCGGCGTTGGGAACGCCCGCTCCCTGCTGCTCCCGGGCCAAGCCCGGTACCGGTCGACACCGGGAGCGCAGGAGCTGCTGCAGGGCCGCGGGGGTCAGCCGGGGCTCCAGCTCCAGGGCCAGGGCGGCCACGCCGGACACGTGCGGGGCGGCCATGGAGGTGCCGCTCATGGTGCGGTAGCCGCCGGGATAGGTGGAGAGTATGTTTTCGCCCGGAGCGATAACGTCCACCTCGGGGCCGAAGCTGCTGAACCGCGCCAAGCCGCCGTCGCGGGTCAGGGCGCTCACCGCCACCACCTGGGGATAGCGGCCGGGCACGGTAACCGAGTCCGGCTGCCCCACGTTTCCGGCCGCGGCTACCAGGAACATGCCGGCGCCGTAGGCCTTCTCCACCGCCCGTTTTAGGGCCAGGCTTTCGTAGACCATGCCGAAGCTAAGGTTTACCACCCGCACCCCCTGACCGGCGCACCAGTCCAGGCCCTCCAGGATGGAGGAAAGCCGGCCGTTGCCGGTGGAGTCAAAGGCCTTTACGATGTAAAGCTGGGCATCGGGTGCCACCCCTACCACTCCCCGGCGGTTGCGGGCCGCGGCCACAATGCCCGCCACGTGGGTGCCGTGACCGTTGTCGTCCTGCGGTGGACGGCCCGGCCGCAGGAGGTTCACTCCCGCCCGCAGGTTGGGTTTGAGGTCCGGGTGGCTGAGGTCCACGCCGGTATCGATGACCCCCACCTTTACCCCGGCCCCGGTGGCCACTTCCCAGGCCGGCGGCGCCTCCACCCGGCTAACCCCCCAGGGGATCTCTTCCTCCGTTGCCGGGGCCCCGCACACCGCTACCGGCAGATCGTCCTCCACGGCTTCCACCTTGGGGTGCTCGGCCAAGAGCCGCAGCGTCTCTTTACCACGGGGGAAGTACCCTAAGGCGGCGCCTGCCAAGGGCAGGGACTTTACCAGCCGGCCCCCGAAGGCCGCCACCAGTTCGCCGTACTCCTCCGGCGGTACCTCGGAGCGGAAGACAACTATCTTTGGCTCCGACTGCCGCTGCCCGCTCATTAGGGCCGCGGCCGCCAGCGCCAGACACCACCACGAAGGTAACCAAAAAGGCAACATACCTCGCCCTCCTTTCATACCCATAGGTTATTCAGGCGAACCTGCGGGGCGTGAAAAAACCTGACAGTACCAACGAGGCACCCGGTAACGCCTTAGGTTGACGCTTCTTCGGCTTACGTCTATAATGTAAGAAAGGAGGGCGGTAAGATAATGCCGATTGTAACCGTGTCGTCTAAGGGGCAAATAGCCATCCCGGCGGAAATACGAAAAGCCTACGCCATCAAGCAAGGGGATAAGTTTGAACTACGGGCTTCGGCGGGCAAGCTGGAACTGATCCCGCTGGAGGAAAAACCGTTCGTCCGCCTCTACGGCGCGCTCAAGGGCGGTACCAGTCTGGTCAAGGCGCTGGAGGAGGAGCATGCGCGCGAAGTCGAGAAGGAAGGCTAGAGAGGCCTACGTATTAGACGCCTATTCGCTGCTCGCCTTCTTGGAAGCAGAGCCGGGCGGCGAGAAGGTTAGGGATCTGCTGGACCGCCCCGGTAACCGCTTCTACATTAGCGCGGTAAACCTGGGCGAAGCCTACTATATCCTGTGGCGCGAGCGCGGAAAAGAATCCGCCGACCTGGTTCTGACGGAGTTTCGCCAAGCGGCGCAACTCACCGTGGTCGAGGCCACCTGGGAGCGAGCCAAGTCGGCTGCGGAATTCAAGGCCCGCGGCGGGATCTCCTACGCCGACTGCTTCGCGGCCGCCCTGGCGGTAGAGAAGGGCGCCCCGCTGGTCACCGGTGATCGGGAATTCCGGCGGGTGGCTGACCGAGTGCAGATTCTGTGGATCAGCGGCAGCCCGGTGCCGCCGGCGGGCCGGGAAGGGACCTAGCCGGGACGGTAGAGGGGGATGGCCTCGAGGCGGTCGCGGGCCAGGAGGCGCAAGAGGCGCCGGGCCGCCCGGGCCACCGGGGGAGAAAGACCCAGAGTTCCCGGTACTACCCGACCGGGCTCTACTGCTACCAGGGTGAGGTCGGGACAGATCTGCCGCAGGTAGCCGGCCAGCAGCGGCCAGGGGAGGCGGTGCCCGGTAACGGCGCTCGCCGCCAGATCCTCCGCCCGCACCCGACGCAAGGCGCCGGGGATGAGACCCATGGAGGCGGCGTCCACTATCACCAGCCGCGCGGGCGCCACAGCGCGCACCCGGCCGGTGAAGTTCTCCGGCGCAAAGCCGCAGTCCAGCCCCGTCCAGCCCGCCCGAAAGGCGCGGCGGGCCAGCCACGGCCCCACCCCGTCGTCCCTCAGCCAGGGATTACCTACGCCCAAAAGCAGGCATACGGACGCGCCCGCCAGGCCGGGTCGCGCGCCCTTTCGCCCCGCCCGGGGCGCAACCGGCCGCGGGCCGGCCCGCGCGGCGTCGAGGGGCCACGGGCGCCAAAATCCACGCACCGCCGGGGCCGGCGCTAGGGCCGCCCGCCGGCGGGAAGGCGAAGCGCGGGCGCCAGCCTTTCCGCCGGGGCCATCGGCACCAGAGGGGAGCCGCCGTGCCCGCCCCGGTCGGGTCGGGGCAGCGCAAGAAAAGAGGCGCCGGGCCGGCCCCGCGAGAGGAGGCCGCGCCCGGCCTAACCGGTGCGAACCTCTTGGGTCGCGGCCCGGATCGACGCTAGCCGCGCACCAAAGAGGGAGCATACTTATCTTCGGCCGCCAGCAGGAACTCCGGCGTGAGGCTTAAGGCCTGGCGGCTGCAGATCTCCGCACACTGGCCGCAGGCGATACAGCGGGCCAGGTAGACTTTGATCTTCTTAGGTTCCGCCTGATACTCGATAGCCCGGGTGGGGCACACCCGCAGGCACAGGCGGCAGCCGGTGCAGCGCTCGGCGTCGTAGGCCAGGGCGCCGCGGTAGTCCGGCGGTACCGGCACGGGCGGGTTAATCCGGGCCCGACCCTCGGACACGGCCTCCAGAAGCCGGGTAACCGAGTTCGGGGCGTAGCGCACCGGGAAGGGATTGGTGAAGGGCCGACGGAAGAGTTGCTTGGCCAATTCTAAGGCCATTACGGTCATGCTACCCTCACCCCGTTCCTACTAAATCAAAAAGTGATCCAGCGCCACCAGGGCCAACCCGGCCAGGCTGAGACCCAGCACCGGCACCCAGTAGGCGTAGGCGATCTGATCGATCCTGAACCGGGCCAGCACTACCCGGAAGTAGGTGACCGCGGCCAGCATTACCGCCAGCACCTTAACCCAAAAGAAGAGGAAGTCTACCAGTAGCCCCCACCAGCCGGTCAGGGAAAGGGCGGCCGAAAGCCCGTAGGGGAAGAATAAGGCCACAATCAGCGCCGACACTACCAGAGTCTTGACCGCGTCGGCCAGGTAGAAAAGGGCCAGGTCACGGCCCGAGTACTCGGCCAAAAGCCCTCCGGCCAGCTCCTCATGCGCCTCCGGGGCGTCAAAAGGAACTTTGGAAAGCTCGGCCGGCGTAACTATTACCAGGGCCGCCAGGGCCAGCACCAGCCCCACCCCGCCTACCCAACCCACCGTGCCCCACACCGGGCAGAGGCTAAAAGCCGCCAGGGAAAAGGGAGGGGCGAAGGGCTGGCCCGCCCCGCCCAAGACGAGGCTTAGCTTCCAGGCCAGGGTCACCGCCACGGTGGCCAGGGGGAACTCGTAGCTCATCATCATGACCATTTCCCTCTGGGCGCCCACCGCCGCATAGGGCGATCCGGAAGCAAAACCCCCCGCCACCATAGCCACCGCCGGCAGGGTGAGAAGATAGAGGACGAGGATCAGGTCGCCCCCCTGGGCCAGCAAAGGCCAGAGGTTACCCAGGGGCAGGTAGAAAAGGATGGTAAGGGTGGCGGCCAGAGCCAGCACCGGCGCGGCGTTGAAGAGCCAGGGGATGCTGTTTTCCGGAATGATGGTTTCTTTCAACAGAAGCTTACGCAGGTCCCAAAAGGGCTGCCAGACCGGCGGGCCGATCCGGCCCTGAAGCCGGGCCGCCAGCTTCCGGTCGATGCCCTTGAGGAGCAGGGCCAGGACCAGCCCCAACCCTATGATTATCAGTCCGCCGCCGACCAGGGTTAGTATAGCGCCGAGCACGGCACCATCCTCCTCGTCTTCTCCGCGCAGAGGCGCAGGAGTTCCTCGCCGTTAAGCACCTCGCGGCCGCCGGAAGGCGTTCTTCTTACCGCCAGCATGCGGTCGGTGCAGGAAAGGCAGGGGTCAATGGAGGCCACGATTATGGGTATGTCCGCGATCTGGGCTCCTTCCAGCATGGGCACCAGGGCCGCCAGGTTGGCGTAGGTGGGAGCCCGCACCTTCCAGACCGCCAGATTTTCCTCTCCTTCTTTCAGGCGTACAAAATGGTAAACCTCACCTCGAGGCGCCTCCAGGGCGCTGGTAGCTTCCCCTCCGGCCTGCTTCAGGGTATTGAGCAGCCTGGTGAGCTTGGACTCGGCCACCACCGGTCCGGAGGGAAGGTTATCCAGACAGGCCTCCAGGATTTCAATAGATTGGGCCACCTCGCCCAGACGCACCACGATCCGGTCGTAAACGTCACCGTGGGTCTCACCGGTGATCCGATCCGGGGTGACCGCCTCCACCGCCAGATCCGCGTAGGCGCAGTAGGGCAGGTCCTGCCGCAGGTCGGCGGGGATGCCCGAGGCCCGCTTGGTGGGGCCCACCGCACCCGTTTCCCAGGCCGCCCGCCGGGTCAGTATGCCTATTCCCCGGGTACGGAGGCGGATGCTGGGGTCGTCCAGGAAGGCCTCCTTCAGCCGGTCGAAGAGTTCCCGGTAGTGCGCCAGGTTCTGCCGTACCCGGGCCGCTCCCTCGGCGGTCAGGTCCCGGCGCACCCCGCCGATGGTCAAAAAGCCGTAGTTCACCCGGTTGCCGGTGAGGTACTCCAGCACGTCCATAACCTCTTCCCGCACCCGCCAGGTGTAGTAGAAGAGGGAGTCGAAGCCCAGCATGTGCGCGGCCACGCCCGCCCAGAGGATGTGGGAGTGCAGCCGCTCCAGCTCCGCCACCAGCGTGCGCAGGTAATCCGCCCGGGGCGGGGCTTTAATGTCCAGGGCGTACTCCACCGCCAGGCAGAAGTTCAGGGCGTGGGACACCGAGCAGATGCCGCAGATCCTCTCGGCCAGGTAAATCACCTGAATGGGGTTGCGCTGCATGCCCATGAACTCGATACCCCGGTGCACCCAGCCGGGCTTAAAGCGCAGGGATTGGACGCGCTCGCCCTCCAGTTCGAACACGAAGCTCACCGGCTCTTTCAGGCCCGGATGCACCGGGCCGAAGGGCAGGCGGTAGGTATAGGTGTGCTCGGCCATTTCGGTTTCACTCCAGTTCCCGCACCAGCGACTGCGCGCCGTGCTCGTCCTTGCGCCAGGGATAAACCCCGGCCGGAAAGTCCTCGGGGAGGAAGAGGTTACCCATCTCCGGCAGGCCCTCCATTACCACCCCGATCATTTCTTCTTTCTCCCGCTCGGTGATAAAGGCGCCGGGGATGAGGTCGTGCAGGGAGGGCAGGCGGGGATCTTCCTTGGGTACGGTAACGGTGAGGTTAAGCGGCACCGTTTGCCGGGGCCGGCCCCACCCCAGCTCGAAATGGTAGATCAGCTCGAGGCTCTCCCCCAGGTCGGCAGCGGAGATCACCGCCAGGTGGGGAAGGCGGCCCTCCTGCTCCTCGTACTCTATTAAGGCCCGCACCACCGGGCGCAGGTTTTCCCGCCCCACCCGGGCCCACAGCACCTCGTAGGTATAGCCCTTGCTTCCCGCGCTCCGGCTCTGTATCCGGGTCACCTCCAGCACCGGACCCACCCGCGCCTCCAGCCACGCGAGCACATCCTTTCCGCTCACCTTAATCACCCCACCTCTTGGGCTCGGGACCGGCCCCGGCGCGCCAGCCGCTCCAGCTTGGCCCAGCACTGCACCACGCCCTGGATAATGGCCTCGGGCCGGGGCGGGCACCCGGGCACGAAAACGTCTACCGGCAATATCCGGTCCACTGGCCCCGCCAGGTTGTAGGAGCGGTAGAAGACGCCGGCCGCCGTGCCGCAGGTACCCACCACGATCACCGCCTTGGGATCGGGCACCTGGGCGTAGATCCGCCGGGCGCGCTCGTCCATGCCCCGCACCACCGGCCCGGTTACCAACAGCACGTCCGCGTGCCGGGGCGAGGCTACCAGCTTGATGCCGAAGCGCTCCACGTCGTAGCGGGGGGTGAGGCAGGCCAGGATCTCGATGTCGCAACCGTTACAGGAACCGGTGTTCAGGTGAAAAACCCAAAGCGCCCGCCTAAAGGACGAATTCACGGGCTTCCCTCCCTAGCGCCAGAGTAGCACTACCGAGACTACTACCAGGGTGGCCACCAGCCAGGCCATATAGTCGCTGACCATGCCGGTGTGCCCGGCCTGCAGGGGCCGGTAGTATCCCTTCAAAGCCTCCAGAAACCCCCAGTAGATGTTGCCCGCCCGCAGGTGCTCCTTTTCTCCCTCCGGCTGCCCGGATAAGAAGGGCTTGGTCTGCTCGGTGCCGCGCCGGTAGTCGGCCCTTCCCAGCCGGCGCAGAACCAGGGTAACGGCCAGGGCCAGGGCCAGGGCCACCAGCCACAGAATCGGATTCCAGAAACCGCTCGGCGTAACCAGCGTGTCCAGCACTTACCTTCCCCCCATGACCTGGGCGATGTAAAGGGCCTGATGGGCCAGGGCCTGCGCCGCCGGGCTCACCAGCGTATTGACGATCAGCTGCGGAAACAGACCGAAGAACACCACCACCCCGGCCAGGAAACCCATGCCCAGCCGCATGGCCGCCGGCACTTCCTCCACCTCCCGGTAGGCCGGAAGCGGGGGCCCCAAAAATGCCGCCTGGAAAACCTTCACGAAAGAGGCCAGGGTGAGGATGCTTACCACCATGGCGATTACCGCCAGCACCGGGTTGAAGCGGTAGACGGATTCGTAAATCAGGAGCTTGGAGGCAAAACCGTTAAAGCCCGGCAGGCCGGCGATGGCGGCCGCGCCGATGATGAAGCAGACCGTGGTGAAGCGCAGGCGGTGACCCAGCCCGCCCATAGCGTTGAGGTCGTCGGTGCCGGTGCGATAAAAAAGCGCCCCCGCGGTGAGGAACAAAAGCCCCTTGTAGAGGGCGTGGTTGATGATGTGGAAGATGCCGCCTTCCATGGCCTTAAGGCCGTAGTCGCGGAAGGCCACCGGATCGGACAGCACCGCGAGTCCCACCCCTACCCCCAGCAGCATGTAGCCGGTTTGGGAGACGGCGTGGTAGGCCATGAGCCGCTTGATGTCGTGCTGGGGCAGGGCCATGGTAACGCCCACGAACATAGACAGCAGGCCCAGCACGATTATTACCCAGCCCAGCAGCGCCGGCGAGGGAAGGTTCAGGCCGTAGAGGCTAAAGGCGATCCGGAAAAGGCCGTAGAGGCTGGCCTGGCTCACGCTTACCAGTATGGCGGTGACCACCGCCGGCGCCCGGGAGTAGGCGTCGGGGGTGACGAAGTGCAGGGGCACCGCGCCCGCCTTCAGGGCCAGGGCGGCCACCAGCAGGGCCAGCGCCAGCTTCTCCACCAAGCCCACCTGCATCTGCGCCGCCAGGGAGGCGAAGTTCAGGGCGTCGTAGCGGCCGTAAAGCAGGGCCACGGCTATCAACACCAGGAGCGCGCCCACGGTACCGAGCAACAGGTACTTGAACCCCGCCTCCACCGGCTCCGGTTCCTGGCGCCAGAAGGCCACCAGGGCGGCGGCGGCAATGGAACTTATCTCCAGGAAGACGAAGAAGTTGAAGGCATCGCCCGTTAGCTCCATGCCCAGCATGCCGGCCAGCATGAGCAGGAACAGGGTGGTGAACTTGTCCAGCCCGTCGGAGCCCTCCATGAAGCGCAGGCTGTACACCGCGGTGGCCAGGGCCACCAGGGAGGCGGAAAGGCTCATGAAGGCGCTCAGGGCGTCTACCTCAAAGATTATGCGCACGGGAAAGCGCAGGCCCGAAGGCAGAGGGATAAACGGGGAGCCGGCTCCGAAGGTATACACCTGCGTTCCCAGGCTGAGGACCCGGCTCACCAGCACCAGCACGGTCAAAAAGGTGAGGGTTACGGCCAGGATGAGCCAAAACTTGCGCGCCGTCTCTCCCAGGTAGGTAACGAGCGGGGTGGCAAAGGCGGCCAGAAGGGGCACGGCCACTACCAGGATGGGGGCATGGATACCCAGACCGAACACGTCCGTCACTTTATCCCCGCAACCTCCTTATCTCCCGCACGTCCAGCGTGCCGTAGTGCCGGTAAAGGACCACGATTAAAGCCAGCAGGAAAGCGGTAGTGGCCAGGCCGATCACAATGGCGGTAAGGGTCAGGGCCTGGGGGGTGGGAAGCACCATGGCCGCTCCTTCCGGGGCCATAGTGTAGATGGGCGCGGTGCCTCCCTGCCGGTAGCCCAGGGCCACCAACAGCAGGTTCACTCCGGATTCCATTACACTTACCGCTACCGCGATCTTGATAAGGTTGCGCTCAAAGAGCAGGCCGTAGACGCCGATGGCCAGCATCCCCGCCACCGCCACCAGGGGAAGGTCAGCGACCGCCATCGTCCCGCCCCCTTTCCCCAGAACCGAGGTCCTGCTCCAGGCCCCAGAGCAGGAACAGCACCACCAGGGACAGGCCGCACAGCACTTCCAGCCCCACGGTGAAGTTCATCAGGGGGATGACGCCGGCGGTGTTGAGATCCCCGGGGTTGATGCCCGCCGCCACCGGGTGGCCGAAAAGCCCGCCCCGACCGGCCAGGAAGTTATAGAAAAAGGCCGCGCCCAGGCCGGCGAAGCCCAGGCCGATGAAACCCAAAAGGCCCACGCTCTCGAACAGGGAAAAGACCTCTTTTCTCTTGAGCAGAAGCTTTTCGGTGACCTCCCGCCCGTGGGCCACCAGCACCAGGGCCACCGCCGAGGCCAGCACCGCCCCGCCCTGAAAGCCGCCGCCCGGGGTAAGGTGACCGTGGATTACCACGTACACTCCGAAGACCACGATGAACCAGACCAAAAGCCCGCTAATGGTGATAACGATTCGAGACATGGGCTTCACTTGGCCTTCACCCCCCGGAACACGGCCAGCACCGCGCTCACGGCGGCAAACAACACCGTGGCCTCGCCCAGGGTATCAAAGCCCCGGTAGTCGAAAACGATGGCCGTCACCACGTTGTTGGCCCCGGTCTCCAGCTGGCTGTTCTGGAGGAAGTAGTCGTCCATGTCGGTGGCTACCGGCCGGCCCAGGGGGTGAACCCCCAGTACCGCGGCGAAAACCAGCGCCACAAAAATCAAGAAGAGCAACCCTACCCATCTGGCGGCCACTATCTTTCCTCCCTTACACCCTTGAGGGCGAACATGAAAATGGCGGTAGTCAGGCCCGCACCGATAGCGGCTTCGGCTATGGCCACGTCCGGTGCCTTGAGCAGGTAGAATTCCAGGGAGAGCACCAGGCTCAGCATCGCCAGCACGATTACCGCGGCCAAAAGGCTCTTGAGCCGTACTGCCAGCCAGGCACAGAGCAGCAGCACCACCGATATTACCGCCTGGGCGAAAACCTCCACCCTCACCCCTCCTCGTCTTGCGCCAGCCGGTCTACCACCGCCCGCTGCGGAAGCACGCCGCTACGGTGCGCCGCCCGGGCAATGGCGTGGGCGCCGTTGGGATTGGTAACCAAGAGCGCCGCCACCGCCAGCAGGGCGTGCAGGGCCAGCACCCCGAACTTGGGGTCCGCAGTTGCGCCCCAGAACACCAGCCCGTAAACCACCGCCGCCAACCCGGTGAATATGGAGCCGAAGGTAGTGCATTTGGTGGCTCCGTGCAGCCGGGTGTACACGTCCGGAAAGCGGAACAGCGCCACGGTGCCCAGGCCGTTGAAGGCCAACCCAATTACCAATAACGCCAGTATTACTTCCTCCCAGGGGCCCAAGTTCCTCCCTCCCTGCCGGCTATAGCCCCTTTTCCAGGTACTTGGCTATATAGAGGGTTCCCACGAAGGACAGCAGGGCGTAGACGATGGCCACGTCTACGAACACCACCTCGTGCCGGGCGGCGGCGAACAGCACCATGGCCGCCACCACCAGGGTGTTGACCGTGTCCAGCCCCACTACCCGGTCGGGTGCCGTGGGCCCCAGGAAACAACGCACCGCCGCCCCGGCCGCCAACAGTACCAACAGCCCTGCGGCCACCAGTAAGGCCGAGCTCATTCGGCAATCCTCCTTGCCCAGGCGGCAAAAGAGCCGCACACCTCTTCCACCGTCGGATTTTCTTCCCGCACGTAGATCCAGTGGATGTACAGCGCCCCCTCGTCGTCCGCCTCCACGGTAAGCGTTCCCGGGGTTAAGGTGATGGAGTTGGCCAGGAGGGTGAGGGCAAGATCGCTCGCCAGACCGGGCTCGATCTTTACGATGCCCGGCCGGATGCGCCCGGTGATCACCCGACCGGCTACGTCCAGGTTGGCCTTGGCCATGCCCCAGAAGAAGGGACCGAAGAGGTACACCAGGAAAAGCAGCCAGCGCCGGGGGTTAAGCAGGCGAACGCCGGTAAGAGCGTACAGCAGTTTGCCTCCCGCCGCGCCGGCCAGCGCCCCGGTTATTACTCCGGCCGCCACCTCGGCTCCGCTCCAGGCGCCCAGCAGAGTGCCGCTACCAACGGTTAGATACAGATAGGCTAGAAACCCTATTACCCCGGTGACGAAATAGGCCAACACTCCACCTCCTTCGTCTTGGCCCCGTCCAAGGGCGAAAATACCGCCCACCCGAACATAACCTTTCACAAACACATTTGTTTCAGTAATACTACAGCCGCCCGGTTATTCCTGCCGGACCCAGATACCGATTCTGCGTCTGGCGGCGACCGGAATTCGGCTCGCGGCCTTAGGTTAAGGATGTATCCCGGCCCTTCCGCCAGGATGCGCCAAATATCCTTAACCAGTGTCACACAAGTGTAAGCAGGATTCCTTCTAACGCCGGTGAATTAGTTGGATCATAATGTGCTAGGGGGCGCTTTGCCGCCAAAAAAGCGATCTGGGGTGAGGACAAAAGGTGGGTGCCAATCTTATCTGTCCCGGGGTGTGGCGGGTGGCCGGCCCGGAGGTTACCGACGAGCAGGACTGTTGCGTGTACCTGGTTGACGGAGGCGGAGAACTGGCGCTGATCGACGCGGGGCTGGGGCCCAGCGCGTCCCGGATCCTGGACAACATCGTGGCTTTGGGCTTCGAGCCCGGGCAGGTGCGCTATCTGGTAGCCACCCACGGGCACATCGACCACATCGGCGGGCTGGCGGCCCTGAAAGCCGCTACCGGGGCGCTGGTCTGCGCCCACCAGGGAGACCTGCGGTGCATCCAGGAAGGGGTACCGGAACTCACCGCCGCCACCTACTACGGCGTGGACTACCAACCGGTAGGCGTGGACCTTACCTTTTCTCAAACCCGGGAGACCCTCACGGTGGGAAGCCGGGAGTTGACGGTGCTGCACGCTCCGGGGCACACGCCCGGGAGCATCGTGCTTTACGGCGACTTTGACGCTCTGCGGGTCCTGTTCGCCCAGGACCTGCACGGTCCCTTCGACGCCGCCTGGGGTTCCAACCTGGAGCAATGGCGGCATACGGCGCGAATGCTGCTGGAGTTGGAAGCCGATATCCTGTGCGAGGGCCACTTCGGGGTTTTCCGCCCCCGGGAAAAAGCCCGGGGCTACATCGAGCGCTGGTTGGAGGCTTACAAGGATCTTTAGGCCCCGGTTCCACCCCTCGGTGGGACCGAGGCCGGCCGACCGGCCCCTTAACGCGGCCTAGGCACCCGGCCTCAGCCGGGTGATAAGGCCCGCCAGGGAGGCCGGGGTTTTGGCGGACAACTCCCGCAACAGTTCCCGGTAAGTGGTCTCTCCGGTCAATACCGGCGACAGCCGCCCGACCACGTCCGGGTGCCGGCGCAGCCACTGGTAGGCCAGACCGGGAGAGAGATAAACTGCGTGAGCCAGCCGCCAGGCCGCGGCCAACTCCGGCCAGATTTCCGTCTTTAACCGGCGGCTGTAACCCTCCAGCGCGCCGGCCTCTCCCCGGAGGTATTGAGCGGCGGCTTCGGCCGCCCAGCGGCCGCTCTTCAGAGCGTAGTAGAGGCCCTCGCCGGTGAGGGGGTCCACCAGCCCGGCGGCGTCTCCGGCCGCCAATCCTCGGGGGCCGTGCCAGGCCGACGGCTCCCGGGTAAGCACCGGCAGGGGGTGGGTCCGCCGGAGGCGCAGTTTCCCTCCCTCTATTCCCTGTTGGCGGCAGAAGGAGCTCAGCGCCGCCAGCAGCCGCTTCCCTCCCACCACCCGAAAGGAGCCCACTCCCAGGGAAAGTTGCCCGGCTTTGGGAAAGAGCCAGGCGTAGCCTTGCCGGATGGCCCCGAAGTCTATGTATACCCGGCTCCGGTAAGCGATCATTTCCGTTTCCTCCCGGAGTTGCTCTACCTCCAGGGCCACGCCCCGGTGCAGGGGCAGGAAAATCCCCAGGTCCCGGGCGCTGCGGCTAAAGGCCCCGTCGGCGGCAATGGCCAGGCGGGCGAAAAAGCTGCGGCCGTCGGCGCTGCGTAGCTTTACCCCGGCCGGAGCGGGCTCCAGCGCCACCACCCGGCTTTGAGCAACTATCTCCGCCCCCGCCGCCCGCGCCGCCTCCAGCAGCCAGTGATCGAAGCGCTCCCGCCTCACCAGGTAGGCCACCGGCTCCCGGGGCCGCACCACCAGGGGCTCGGCCCGGCCGAAGAAAAAGACCATTTCCCGAACTTCGTCCTCTACCACCTCGGCCGGATCGGCGGGCAAAAGCCGCCAGGCCTTACGGGTCAGGCCGCCGCCGCAGGCTTTATACCGCGGCAGGGGGGCCTTTTCCAGCACCACCACCGCCCGGCCTTCCCGGGCCAGATGCCAGGCCGCCGCCGCCCCGGCGGGCCCGCCCCCTACTACCGCTACCTCCCAAGACCGGGTCTGCACCAACGCTTGTCCCCCTTTCCGACGTTAGGTTACCGCTTCCGGCCAGTCCTGCGGGAAGGCCACCTCCCGGTAGCCGCCCTCCTCGGCCCGGGTCTTCTTGCCCGAGGCCACGGCCAGCACCAGTTCCCAGAGCTCGTCGGCCAGGGCGGCCAGAGGTGCGCCCCCCGCCAGTCGGCCGGCGTCGAAGTCGATCCAACCGGGCTTGGACGCGAACAGCTCGCTGCGGCTGGAGATCTTTATCGTGGGCACGCAGGTGCCTACCGGGGTACCCCGGCCGGTGGTGAAGAGAACCAGTTGGCAGCCGCAGGCCGCCAGGGCGGTAATGGAGGTAAGGTCGTCGGGAACGGCGCCCAAGAGGTTCAGTCCCGGCCTTTCAAGCCGGTCTCCGTAGCCCAGCACTCCGGTAACCGGCGCGCTGCCGGCCTTGTGCAGCCCTCCCAGGGCCTTCTCCTCCAGCGTGGTAATACCTCCTTCCTTGTTGCCGGGGCTGGGATTGTCCTTGCCGTAGATGGGCAGGCCCCGCTGCCGGAAGTACCGGTGGAAGGCCGCAATCGTCCGCCGCAGAGCCTCGAAGACCTCCAGGTCTTGCGCCCGGTCAAGCAGAAAGGTCTCGGCTCCGAAGAGTTCCGGTAGCTCGGTGAGCACCGCCGTACCTCCTGCCCCCACCAACCGATCCGCGACCCGCCCCACCAGCGGGTTGGCGGTAAGGCCGGAAAAGGCGTCGGAGCCGCCGCACTTAAGCCCCACTTTGAGTTCGCGGGCCGGAACCGGCTCCCGAGAGCAATGGCCGGCGTACTTCAGCAGTTCCTCCACCAAACGCAGGCCGGCTTCAAGCTCGTCCGCCACCTCCTGGGTTACCAGGAACTTCACCCGCCGGGGATCGTAACGGCCCAGGTAGGGGCGGAGGGCGTCCGGATGGTTAACCTCGCAGCCCAGGCTCAGCACCAGCACGCCGCCGGCATTGGGATGGTTTATCAGGTTGGCCAGGAGGCGGCGCAAGGGCTCCTGATCGGGCCGGCCCTGCGAGCACTCCAGGGCATGGGGGAAGGCGTAAACTCCGTCCACCGCGGGAAACCGGGTAAGAAGCGGCTGTGCCCGCTCGGCCAGGCGCCGGGCGGTGGTGTTGACGCAGCTTACCGTGGGCAGGATCCAGACCTCGTTGCGGGTCCCCACCCTGCCGTCCGGCCGCCGGTAGCCGGCGAAGACGGCCGCGGCTTCTTCGTGCTCTTCTTCCCGCCGTGGATCCGCGGGCTTGGGCCGGTAGACGAATTCCCGGTCCGCCCGCTCCTCCAGGGCGGTGGCCAGGTTGTGTTCGTGCACCCACTCTCCGGGATCGATGTCCCGGGTGGCCCGACCGATGGGGCAGCCGTACTTGACCACGCTCTCGCCCTTTTTTATCGGCCGGATGGCGAGCTTGTGCCCGGGCTTTATCTCCTGGCGGGCCCGCACCTCGCCCGCCTCCGTCCGCACCACCCAACCCGCGCCGACCGGCTGCAAGGCCACCACCACGTTGTCCCGCGGGTGCAGGCGCAGGCAGATCGCTTCCGGTTCCCCGCTCATTCTCCCCGCCTCCCCCTGGCCAAGGTTGAGATTTCGGGCGCCGACGCACGGGAACCGCCCGCCCTGCCGGGCGGGCTCGGCCCCGACCGGGTGGCGCACGCGAACCAGTTCTTGCCGGTTTAACGCTGCCAGATTCTACGGTGGCGTTTCCGAATCCTTCTGCTGCCCAAAGGCCAGGGCCACCGCCAGCGCCGCCAAAAAGAAAGCGTTGGCCAAAAGCGCGGCTCGGTAGCCCCTATTGAAGATTTTCGTCCTCCGGAACCCAACCCAAGCGATAGGAGATGGCTGCCGCTTGCGCCTTTACCCGCCCTATCAGGTCCTCCACCACCTCCTTGGTAAAGCGGTCGGCCGGCATGGCCACGGTGAGCGCGGCGATGGTCTGGCCCGAGCAGTCCCGAACGGGAGCGCCCACCGAGGCGCTGTTGGCGAAACGTTCCTCCACACTGGTGGCGTACCCCCGTTCCCGGATGCGCCGCACCTCCTCCCACAGCCGTTCCGGATCGGTGATGGTGTTCTTGCATTGGGGCTCCAGGCCCCGGTCGATCACCTTCTGCACTTCGGCGTCGGAAAGCCCGGCCAAGAGTATCTTGCCCGCCGCCCCGCAGTACAGCGGGCCCTGCTCTCCCAGGGCCACGGTGCGGGTAATGGGCCGGGACCCCTCCACCCGGTAGATGCACACCCGCTCCAGACCGGCGGCCACGTTTAGGGACACCGTCTCCCCGGTGACCTCGGCCAACTCGCGCATTAAAGGAGCGGCCGCGTCCACCATGTCCCGTCGCCCCAGCCCCTTAAGGGCAATGGCCACCAACTCGCCGGTGAGGCAGAAGCGGTCCGACCGGGGATTATGCTGCACCAATCCGTCCAGCATTAGGGTTTGAACGATGCGGTGCACGGTGCTTTTGGGCAGCCCGGACAGATCGGCGATCTGCTTCAGGCTCAGCTCGGCGCCTCCTCGGGCGAAGGCCTTTAGCACCTTAACCGCCTTGCGTATGGCGGTTATTTCGTAAGTGGACTCCATGAGCACCATCTCCGTCTTGCAGAATGAGACGATCGTCTCACTGCATGGATGAATTCGTCGGACCCCCGGCCGAATCCTTCCGGGCAAAAAAATCCGGGCGAAAAATTTTACTTGCCCAGGCGATACACCAGGGTGGCCGGGTCCAGAGGGCTAAAGCCCAGTTTTTCCCACATAGGAACTAATTCCGGCGTTGAGGTAAGGACTACCTGTTGAAACCCCTGCCGTTCCGCCCAGCCCAGCAAGGCTTCCACCGTGCGCCGGGCGTAGCCCCGGCCGCGCAGGGGTTCGGGGATGAAGAGGAGGGTGAGGTTAACGGTATGGCGCTTGACGGAGAAGGTGAGGGCGAAGCGGTCGGAGGGAGACTGGCCGAAGCCGAAGGAAATCATGTAGGGATCGCCGGCGTTGAACCCGGAGAGCTTAACCGGCCGCCCGAAGAGGCGCTCCAGCTCGTTCTTGAGTGGACCCAGGTCCAGAGCCTCCAGGGCCCGTTCTTCGCTACCGGTCAGGAGCCGGCGCAGGCTGGGGAACTCCAACCCCAGGTAGGCCAGTCCCAGAGTGATGAAGGCGGGCAGGTAGAGCCCAGTGCCGATGGCCAATCCCAGAGCACTGGCCACCCAGAGGGTAGAGGCGGTGGTAATGCCCCGCACCCAAGAACCTTCCCGCCAGATCACGCCGGCGCCGATGAAGCCCATGCCGGTCACCACCTGGGCCGCCACCCGCGCCGGGTCGCGGGTAATACCCGGGCCCCCGCCGAAGCCGTAGAGGGAAATTATCATGAACAAGGCCGAGGCCAGGCACACCAAGGCGTGAGTGCGCGAGCCCGCGGGCTTATGCTGGTGGGCCCGCTCGTAGCCCAGGATCGCTCCGGCGGCGAAGGACAGCGCCAGTCTGAGCGCGATCTCGGTTTGCAACTCCCAGGGCACCGGCACCAACTCCCGCGCCTCTGAATCCCCTTCCCCAGCACTACTTCTACGCCGGGACCGGGATACCTGCCGGCGGGCCGAATACGCGCCTTAGCCACCCCCCGAGCTGTTCCCGCCTCCCCGGGCGGCGCCCGGTACTCCCGTTCGTGCTCTCATTACCGGGACGATTGCGGCCAGGGGAAATCGCCGAAGTGGCGGCGGTAGGCCTCCTCCAGTTCCCGGGCCACCTCCTCCCGGAAGCGGCGATAGCGGCGCATTAGCTCGCGCGCCTGGGGAGTAACCGCCGAGCCGCCGCCATCCGCCCCGCCGGCGCGCCGCTCCAGCAGCGGAAAGCCCAGCGCCCGCTCCAGCTTCTGCACCAGGTACCAGGCCTTGTTGTAGGACATGCCCATCTCCCGGGCCGCCCGGCGAAGAGATCCGGAAGACTCTACCCGCTCCAGCATTTCTAGCGGGCCCTCGCCGAAGGCCTTACCCAATTCCTCGTGCTCCAGCCAAACCTTGTAGCGCAGCCTCAAACTCTACTCCTCCTACCTCCGGTCACCGGCAATCGGCCGACACCGGGAACGATGCCAGGCTAACCACGGGCCGTTACGGGACCGCCGGAGTTCGACCGACCCGGCGAACCGCATTGCGCCCCATGGGTCCTACTCCGGCCTTTTGAAGCCGTACTCTTCCAGTATGCGGACGGCTTCCGGGGTGCGCAGGTATTCCAGGAACCGCCGCGCCTCCTCGGCGTGGCGGGTGGCCTTCAGGACCGCCCCCTCAAACACGATGGGCTCATGAGCTTCCGGAGGCGCCACCGCCGCCAGGCGTACCCGGTTCGATCCCCTAAGGGTACTGCGGTACACCAGGGCCGCCTCGGCCTCGCCCTGCTCCACGTACACCAGGGCCTGACGCACGGTGCGGGCGTAAAGTAACCTGGGCCCCACCCGTTCCGCCAAACCCAGGTGACGCAGGGTCTGAAGGGCGTAAGTTCCTGCGGGCACGGTCTGGGGGTCGCCCAGGGCAATTCGGCGCACCTTGGGGCCTGCCAGCCAGGACCAGGGATCTTCGGAAACCGGGCTGGAAACCGATACCGCCAGCACCAGCTCGTCCGCCGCCACCACCACCCGAGAATCGGGAAGAAGGCAACCCTCCTGCACCAGGGCGTCGAGATGGCCGCCACCGGAGGGCACTACCAGAGCGTCCAGCGGGGCGCCCTGCCGCACCTGGGCGGCCAGGGTACCGGCGCTGCCGAAGGTGAAGTCCACCCGGACGGCCGGGCATTCTCGTTCGAAAGCCTCCTTCAGGACCGGCAACACCTCGCTCAGGCCCGCGCCCGCACCCACGGTAAGGGAAACCGGCTCCCGCGCCGGGGAACACGCCGGGACTATCGGCGCCAATAGCATAACTGCAACCGTAATGAGGGCCGCCCACTTCCCCCCGCGCTCCTTCTTCACCGTTCAGCACCTCCCAGGAGAGACTTAGGGACCCGGCACCTTTCCGTTCAGGCGGGCCCGGCCGCGCTCGAGGCACAGGAGACAATCGCCTAAGGATTCGGCTTCTTCCCGATCGTGGGTTACCAGGATGAAGGGGATCTGCCACCGCCGTTGCAGCTCCAGCGTTTGTGCCCGGACCTGCGCCCGGGTTTCCTCGTCCAGAGCGCACCAGGGCTCGTCCAGAAGCAGCAGGTCGGGCTCGCTCAATAGCGCCCGGGCCAGCGCCACCCGCTGCTGCTCCCCGCCGGAAAGCTGGGCCGGGTAGCGGTCCAGGAGGTGGTCAATCCGCAGGGCCGCCAGCACCTCATCCGGACTCGGCCGATAGCGACCGTCACCCGCTCCCCGGTGCTGCCGGCCGTAGCCCACGTTGGCTCTGACCGTAAGGTGGGGGAAAAGGGCGTAATTCTGGAACACGTAACCGATGCGCCGCCGCCGGGGAGGCAGGTCGATGCCCCGCTCCGAATCGAACAATACCCTTTCTCCCAACTGCACCCGGCCCTCGTCGGGGCGCTGCAGCCCGGCCAGGCAGTCCAGCAGGGTGGTCTTGCCGGCTCCCGAAGGGCCGAAGACCACCAGAATGCCCCCTCCCCATTGGAAATCCGCCTCCAGGGCAAAATCGGGAAGCCGCTTCCGCAACCTAACTTTCAGCAACCGCCGTCACCCCCTACGGGCCCGCAAGTATCGGCCGAACCCCCACTCCGAGCCCAAGCGGCTGGCCCACACCGAGGCGAACCCCAGGGCCAGCATGAGACCTACCAACCGGGTAGCGGTGCGCGCATCACCGGTTTCCGTGGCCGCCCACACCGCCGTGGCCACGGTCTGGGTGCGTCCGGGTATATTGCCCGCCAGCATTAAGGTGGCGCCGAACTCGCCCAGCGCTCGCACGAAGGACAGCACCAGGCCGGTCCCTAATCCCGGCCAGGCCAGAGGCAGGGTGATCGTGAAGAAAATCCGCACCTCCGAGGCTCCCAGGGTACGGGCCGCCTTCTCTAGGTTCTCGTCCACTCCCTCCAGACCGGCTTTAGCCGCATTGTACATGAGGGGAAAGGACACCACCGCCGAGGCCACTACCCCGGCCCACCAGGTAAACAGTATTTCTACTCCTACCAGGTGCAACAGCCGCCCCAGCGGTCCGTGACGCCCCAGCAACCACAGGAGCAGGAAGCCGATCACGGTGGGGGGCAATACCAAGGGCAGGGTGAAGAGGACATCCAGCAGGCGGCCTCCGGGCGGGCGCCGCTTCACCAGCATCCAGGCGGCGGCGGTGCCCAGGAAGAATACCGCCGTGGTGGCCACCAAAGCAATACGGAGGGAAAGCAATACCGGCGGCAGCCAGCCGTCCATGTTGCCCGCTCCCTTCGGCGAAGGGCGTTATCCTTGCATGAGGATAACGATCCGAAAATAGAATACCCTACCGCCCGCTAAAGGGTCAAATCGGTTGACGGCCGGAATGCGTCCGCCTGTACCGGAAATTTTCGGCCGTTCGCGCCCCGCGCCCTCGTTTCCCCGGCCGGGCGTGGGTAATGTACTCAGGCGAGCACCCGGTACCGCCGGTCAAGTCAAGTTAAGAGTAGGGTACGTCAGCGCTCCGGCCCGGCGGGCGGCCTCCACCAGGGCGCGCACTTTCCGGGGGTTGAGGCGTCCGTTGGTAGCGGCGCCGCTAAATACGTCCACGGCAAAGGGCCGCACTGTCCGCACCGCCCGGACCAGGTTGGCAGCATGCAGGCCTCCGGCCAGGATGAGGGGTTTGGGCCGGATGTATTCTCTTAGCCTTCGTGCCACTCCCAAATCTACCCGGCGACCGGTAGCCCCCACCTTGCCCCGGTGGAAGCGGTCCACCAGCAGGGCGTCCGCCCCGGCCTCGAGATATTCCCGGGCCAGCGTCTCCTCCCGCGCCTCCGGCGGACCGCCCGGTCCTACCAGACGATCTCCGTCCAGGTGCAGGGTCTTGACGATCCGGACCGGTAGCCGC
This sequence comes from Neomoorellales bacterium, assembly GCA_049719955.1. Lineage (GTDB taxonomy): Bacteria > Bacillota > DSM-521 > Neomoorellales > SLTJ01 > JANLFO01. The sequence continues at coordinate 49,749 of JBNARC010000006.1, forward strand.
TCCCGCAGGAAGGCCACAGCCTCCGGGGGGTTGAACCCGTGAAGCTGTACCGCCGCGGGTCGTACCCGCTCCACCAGACGGCAGATCTCCTCCGGTCGCTCCTCGGTCAGCACCAGCACCGTTTCCACAAAGGGCGGCACCCGACGGCAGAGTTGCCGGGCCTCTTCCCGGGTGAGGTTACAGGCCAGAGGTTGCCACACTTCGGTGATGAGTCCTATGGCGTGAACTCCGGCCCGCACCAGCATTTCCACCTCGGCCTCGGTGCGGGCCCCGCATACCATTACCCGGAGCACCTTCCCACCTCCCCCACGGCCACAAAGGAGGCCACCGCGGCTACCGGATCCTCGGCCAGCAGGAACGCCGTCCCCGCCAGCACGGCGTCGGCTCCCGCGGCCAGGGAGCGCCGCACGTCTTCCGGGGTCCGGTGGCCGCTTTCGCTCACTACCAGCACTCCCGGCAGTAGCTCCCGGTAGGGGGCCAGAAAGGACGGAGTTATCCGCACCGTGTCCTCCCCCATTTCCAGCCGGTCAATATCTTTATTATTAATCCCCACCAGCCTTGGTTTGGCGCCGTCCAGCCGGTGAAGGTCTTCGGGCCCGCGCGTTTCCACCAGGGCCTGCATGCCGTAAGAATGAATACGCTCCAGCAGCTCCGGTAGCCTTTCCCCCGCCCGGTGGGCGATGAGCAATAGGGTTACCCGGCCAAGGTAGGCCTCGCCTACTTCCGCCACCAGTCGGGCGTAGCCATCCACCTGGGCCGGTTCTCGGATAAAGTCCTTAATCAGGAGCGGTAGGGGCGTGGCGCGCAAGACTGCGGGAATATCTACCTCGGGCCGGCCGCCGAAGAACTGCCGCTCCGCTACCACCGAGATACCGCAAGCCCCTCCCCGCCGGTAGCAGGCGGCCAAGTAAGAAGCCGGGCGTTCATCCGGGGGACGGCCGACCTCGGCGGCCAACTTGGGAATCACCCGCTTGATTTCGGCTATCACCGGGGCTACCCCTTGCCGCTTCACTTCCTGAATGGCCTGCGCCAGATTCAAGCCGCATCTCTCCTTATGGCCTGGGTTCGCGTTCTGATCTCCTCGAGCTTGACCAGCGCCCGGCCGGATTCCAGGGTTTCCCGCGCCAGGTCCACGCCCTTCTCCAGAGAGTCGACCTTTCCGGACACATAAAGGGTGGCGGCGGCGTTCAAAAGCAACATATCTCTCCTCGGCCCGGTGTCCCGGCCGCTGAAGATATCCGTGATCACCCGGGCGTTATATTCCGGCGAGCCGCCCCGGACCCGCTCCAGTTGGCAACGCGCAAACCCGAAGTCCTCCGGGCAAAGAGTGTAATACTCGATCCGCCCGTTTTTCACCTCGGCTACCCGGGTTTCGCCCAGTAGCGAGATTTCGTCTACTCCGTCCACCCCGTGCACTACCATGACGTGCCGCAGACCCAGTTCCAGCGCTACTTCCGCCACTTGTTCCACCAGCTCGGGCCGGTAAACCCCCAGTACGTGGCAGCGGGCCCCCGCCGGGTTGATGAGGGGGCCGATTACCGTGAAGAAGATGGTCTTGATACCCAGGTCGTTCTCCGGACCGAAGACCTTCATCATTACCGGATGAAAGTACGGGGCGTAAAGAAAAGAGAATCCTACCTCTTCAATAAGCCTCTCGGCCTGATGGGGGAGGAGTTCCACCGGTATGCCTAAAGCCTCCAGGACGTCGGCGCTTCCGGAGGAGGCGGAAATGGACCTGGAACCGTGCTTGGCGATCCTGACTCCGGCTGCGGCCGAAAGCAGGGCGTTGGCGGTGCTAACGTTGAACGTGGTAAGCCCGCCTCCGGTTCCGCAGGTATCCGTAAGCTCCCCCTCCACCCGGGGACGGATACCCACGCCGGCCTGCCGCATGGCCCTGGCTATGGCGGCTATTTCCCCGGTGGTGGGCCCCTTCATGACCAGGCCCATAAGGAAGCCGGCCACCTGGGTGGGGGCAAAGCGGTCTTCGGTTAGGCCGTGCACTACCTCGTATACCTCTTCCGGGCTCAGTTCCTGACGCTGGCTGAGCTTGCGGATGATGCTCTTCATTCCCGGATCCTCCTTAGAAAAAATAAGACCGGCGCCGCGAACGAGCGCCGGTTGCTTCCCGACCTCTCGTCTCCGCTCTCCCTAACTCCTGCTCTTCTCGCCTCTGCTCTGCTCGCTATTCGGTTGTGTGGTTTCAATTGTACCCCATGGCGAGGCAACGGGCAAGACCCCGCCGGCGGACATATCGCCCTTTCAGGCGCGTCTGCACCGCTTCTATACCACTATAGCAACAATTTCGCCTTTGAGCTCCCACCCGCTCTGCCGGTTGACAGGAAGTACCGCTAACCTTACACTAGAAGTTGGGAGAGGGAGCCAAAAGGAAAGCGGGGTCGGGTACGGTGAGGCCACCTTCGGGGCTAACACGGCAGTACCCGGGCTGAGGCTCCCCCGGTTTTCCGGGCACCGAAACGAGTTTACGTAACCCCTGCTCCCGGCCTCTTTATCAAGCCGAGAGGCCGGATTCGCATCCAAGGTTAGCTTCGGCCGCAGGGCGACGGGTCGCTCGACCCGCGTGCATGGGGCCGCGGAGCTTGCCTCTGCGTGCGCGGTCCGCCGGGCCGCCTACCCACCTGTGGCACGCCAACCCAACCTTTGGGTCCAACTCACCAAAACAACTTAATACGGGAGGAGGGTGGCGGCATGACGGTTGTCAACCTTACCGAGCGCCGACTGCAACTCCTGCGCAAACGGGTAGCGGCGGCTCGGGATTTTGATCAGGTGCGCACCCTGGTATTGGGAGCCCCCGAGGTGCTAGCCGCGGTGCTGGAACGCATGGGCCTGCCGCATATGCCCCCCGAGGGAATGAGGGTGGAGGCCGAACTGCAGTTCAAAGATAACCGCTACCAACTGGAATTCAGTTGGGTGAGGAACTCGCGGGAGCACCGGGACCTGATTCACGTGGACTGCCACGGCGGCTACTGCCGGCCGGGGCGCTGGTCGATAGACACGCTCTACGCCGCTCACCTTTCCGGTAGGGCTCCGGGCGAGGTACTGCCCGGTGCTTATTGGGTGAGCCTGATGTGCTGGGACTTGCGGTTGGTTCCCGCCTACCTGCGCGGCTGGTCCCGGTGGCTGGAGAACGTGCAGTGGCTTATGGGCAGAGAGGTGTTCTTAGAGGTTACCCGGGGCTTCCCGCCGACATACGTTCGGACGCTGCTCAATCGCCTGCTGGCTCAGGCGGTCTTTACCGCTTACACCCGGCCGGCGCTCCCGTTTGTGCTGTATTACCGCCACCAGCTTCCGCCCGGGTGCCTGTGGGATGGCCCCCGAGGCGTGGAGATATCCGAGTTGCTGCGCAAGGTATTAAAGGCCTTAAACGTGGCCGGCCTGGCCGTATGCCCCGGGCCGGAGCCAAGTGCCGGGCCGGACGAACCGGTAATCTTCCTCCGACCGGTTCCGGTGCTTAACGTGCTGGACTGCGAGCAATCGCTGGCCGATGCCCTGGCCGCCCGTTCCCGGGCACCCGCCGGCGGTACCTCGTAGGTAGGGTACCGGATCGGCCCCTCTCTTGGCTACCGGGAAATCCGGAAACCCTTCGTCAGCGGCCGAGTGGAAACCGGCAGCACATCAGATATTAGGGGCCTGCGCTAGGCCGGGTAAGAAGGGAAAACGGTGGTGGCAAAGAAAATCGATACCCGGTCAGGAGTACCCCGGCTCAAGGGGGCACCGCAGGTGAAACCGTTAGCAGAAATTCTGGCGGACCTTATTCGGATAGATACTTCTAACCCGCCGGGCAACGAAAAGGCCGCGGCCGATTACCTGGCGGACCTGTTCGGCCGCCACGGGGTTGCCTGCCGGGTGGTGGAGGCCGCCCCCGGCCGGGCCAGTTTTCTCGCCCGGCTAGGCCGAGGCCGCCGGCGCCTGCTCTTCCTTTCCCATACCGACGTGGTTCCAGCCGGTTCGGGCTGGGACTTCGACCCCTTCGGCGGGGAGATACGCGACGGCTACGTGCTGGGCCGGGGAGCGTTGGACGACAAGGCCATGGTGGCGGCCGAGGCCTACGTGCTGCTGAGGCTGGCGGAGGAGGGCCGGCCGCTTAACGGCACCCTGACCTTCGTGGCCGCAGCCGACGAGGAGGCGGGAGGGCGCTACGGCCTGCAGTATCTGGCCGAAAACCTGCCCGAGGAACTGGTGGCGGACTTCGCCGTAAACGAGGGGGCACCGGAACCGGTGCTGATCAACGGCCGGCCGATTTACTTCGTGCAGGTGGGGGAAAAAGGTATAGCCCAGAGCCGCCTCCGCACCCGGGGCAGGGCGGCGCACGGTTCCACCCCCACCCTGGGCGAGAACGCGGTGGTGAAGATGGCGGAGATAGTGGGCTGTTTGGCTCAAACCGCCCCGCCGGTGGAGCTGTTGCCCGAGGTGCGGGAGCTTTTCGGTGAGCTGGCCCGCCACCTGGGCGTGCCCGCTTCGGCCGAGGGGGATCTAGACCGTTTCCTGCAGAGGTTCGGGGACCGGGGATTTCGCGAATACCTGCGCGCCCTCACCCGGATGACCGTTTCGCCCAACGTGGTGCACGGGGGCACAAGGGTTAACGTGGTGCCGGACGCCTGCGAGCTACTGGTGGACGTGCGGCTTCTGCCCGGGCAGACCCGCCGGGATGCGGAAAACCTGCTCCGGGAACTCGCCGGCCCGGAAACGGAAATAGAGGTGTTCTCCTACCACCCGCCCAGCCGCTCTCCGGCGCAAGGCGCGGCCTACGAACTGATCCGGCAAGTGCTGCTAAAGACCGCCGGGGCCGCCGCCTGCCTGCCTTGCTTCTCCACCGGAGCCACGGACTCTCGCTTCCTGCGGGAAATGGGAATACCCGCCTACGGCGTCTGCCCCTGGCGGCCCGACTTCGAGCCGGCCCTAAAGGAAACGGTTCACGGTCCTAACGAGCGGATAGACCTGGTTAGCCTCAACCTTACGGCCGAGTTCCTGTACCGCCTGGCCGTAGCCTACTTGGGTTAGAGTTTAGCGCCTACCTTCCTGATTCGAACGTGGTTGCGGGTGACCACGGTAAAGGCGCCAGCGAGGTCCGCGAGGTGTCTATCGATAGCCGAGGCAACCAACCTGGCCTTAGCTTCCTGCGGCAGACCCGAAGTGGTCTAGCCAGACCGGGCGCGGTGCCAGATCAACGCAGCCGTGCTCATTTCCGTCGACGACCGAGAGAATACGCATGGCAAGCTGCCGAAAAGATTGGCGCGCCCGGCAGGATTCGAACCTGCGGCCCACGGATTAGAAGTCCGTTGCTCTGTCCAACTGAGCTACGGGCGCGCACGCTCCGTACTAAGATAGGGCCGGAAACAAGGTTCCCGGCCCTTAACAATCCCTTCTGGAGCGGGTGATGGGAATCGAACCCACCCAACTGGCTTGGAAGGCCAGGGCTCTACCACTGAGCTACACCCGCCCGCCTAGAATATAATACCCCAAAAAACGCCTGCAGTCAACGACCCGCAGCCCGACGCATCCCCAGTTCCCCACGGGCGGTCCCGGGTGCTCCCCGTTCGTACTGTCACCTCGCCGACCGAACTAGGGCTCGGGCTTCGCCCTCCGGGGGCTTGCTGCTTCAGCGCCATCCGTGGCGCCCCGCCGCTTCGGCCGTCCTGAGGCCTGGCGCCCGCCAACCCAAAAATGGGGATAACTCGGCCGCGGCCGCGGGGAGGTCCCCGTTTACCTTGGACGGCTCCTGGGTTGGGCGGGCGGGGTGATTACGGCCAGAGATCCTCCAGATGAATCTCTAGACCCGGAAGAAGAGGCGAGGTAAGGACGGCAGCGTCTTCGAGCTCCGCCGCCTTAGCCAGACGGCCCTCCGCATTGCGGCGATATACCTCTAGGATTCGTAGTTCCGGGTCGGCTATCCAGTACTCCAGCACATCGTGCTGGTCGTATAACGCCCGTTTGAGCTTCCTATCGATCTGGCGAGAAGCTTCGGAGATAACCTCTACCACCAGATCCGGCGCCCCCTGAATGTTCTCCCTGGTTACTCGATCCAATCGGGTGTTGCTCAAGAATATGAGGTCGGGCTGAACCACGTCCCGTGGCGAAAGTACTACGTCCACCGGAGCAAAGAAAACCCTGCCCAATTGATGCTTCAAAACGAATTGGCTTAGCGCCAGGTAGAGGTTGCCGAGGAACATTTGGTGCACCGTGGTCGGCGCCGGGGTCACGAAGTGTTCCCCCCCGATCAACTGGTGACGGCGCCCGTCGTCCGGCAAAAGCAGGTATTCTTCATAGGTAAGACCGCCGGCCGCTGTTTCTTTTCTCGCCAGGCTCATAAGCACCACCCGCCTCTATCTTAGCCCCTCCCGAGGCCAACGGCAAGCACCGGGCTTGTCCGAGCGCTCAGCCGGCCGGATCGAGGAAAGCCTCAGAAGTGGCGCGAACCGGCCAGCAAGGCTTCCAAGATGGGGATAGCCTTGGCCACCGCCCGGCCCCGGTGGCTCACCCGGTTCTTGATTTCCTCGGGCAGTTCCGCCAGGGTACGGTCGTACTCCGGAACATAAAACAGGGGATCGTAGCCGAACCCGTTCTCTCCCCGGGGCGCGAACTGAATAAAACCCTCGCAAGTTCCCTCCACCAGGATCTCCTCGAATCCCGCTTCGCCCGCCGAACCGCGATCTCCCGCCGGATTGACTACGGCCAACAGACAGCGAAAACGCGCCCGTCGCCGCTCCCAGGGAACCCCCTCCAGCAGCCGCAACAACTTGCGGTTATTCTCCGCGTCGGTGGCCTTGTCCCCGGCGAAGCGGGCCGAACGCACGCCCGGCTGACCGCCCAGAGCCTCCACCTCCAGGCCGGAGTCGTCCGCCAGGGTAAGCCGCCCGGTAGCCCGGGCCACCGCCCGCGCCTTGATAAGGGCGTTCTCCGCGTAGGTGTGCCCCTCCTCCGGAGGAAGAGTAAGGCCGGGAAAATCCCGCAACGAGAGCAGCCGTGCCGGAAGACCTTCCAGCAGAAAGGCGAACTCGCGTAGCTTACCGCTATTGCCCGTAGCTATTACTAACTCCCTCCGCTCCACCGGGCACCACTCCAATCCGGGCCGCCAGCGGCCCCAAGACGCGTCGCTGAATGGCGATCAAATCCTGTATGCCGCTACGGGCTAAACGCAGCATGGCCGACAGCTCGTCCTCGGAGAAGGGCGCTCCTTCGGCGGTGCCCTGTACTTCCACTAACAGGCCGCTGCCGGTCATCACCACGTTCATATCCACTTCCGCCCGCGAATCTTCCTCAAAGGTGAGGTCCAAAAGCGCCTCCCCGTCCACCTTGCCCACGCTAACCGCGGCTACAAAGTCTCGCAAAGGCAGCCGCTGGAGCTGACCTTGCAGCAGCAAGGTTTCCAGGGCCAGAGCCAGAGCCACGAAGCTGCCGGTGATGGCCGCGGTACGGGTACCGCCGTCCGCCTGGACCACGTCGCAGTCCATCCACACCGTGCGTTCGCCCAGGGCGGCCAGGTCTACCACCGCCCGCAGGGAACGGCCGATCAATCGCTGGATCTCCTGGGTGCGACCGGAAACAAAAGCGCGCCCCGCCTCCCGGGGGTTGCGGGTTTGGGTGGCTCGGGGCAACATGCCGTATTCGGCCGTAACCCAACCCTTGCCCTCACCTTTAAGAAAGGGCGGCACCTTTTCCTCTATGGTAGCGGTGCAGATCACCCGCGTGTCACCGGCGGAGATCAGCACCGATCCTTCCGGATACTTTAGATAGTGAGGGACGATTTCCACCCGCCGCAATGACGCGGCCGGACGACCATCTCTTCTCACTCCCGGTCCCGCTCCGCCGGCGCAATTCCCCGCCGGAGCGGTTTCGCTCCTTTCCGTGAAGATTATCCCGCCTCAGTTTAGCATACCCGGCAAGGCCTGCCAAGAGTGAAGGGTCAGAGGGGGTAGACGGCGTCCTCTTCCGCCACCAGCACCTTTCCGGAGAAATGCCGCGAGGCCTCGGCGCGCAGCTTCTCGGGGTCGTACTCCGGCCATAAGTGAGTGAGTATAAGGGTTTGGGCGCCGGCCCGCCGGGCCAGTTCTGCGGCTTGCGCGGCGGTGAGGTGATCGCGTGGGACCAGTTCCCGATCCGCCTCTAATAGGCTGGCCTCGGCCAGGACGGTGTGGGCGCCGGCGGCCATCGTCACCAGCCCTTCCCACCAGGCGGTGTCCCCGGTATAGAAAAGCTTGCGGCCCCCGCACTCCAGTTCCAGGCAGTAGGCGGGAAGGGCGTGCCGGGTGGGGAATAGGCGCACGCGTAGCGGTCCGACTTCTATCTCCTGCGGCTGGGCCTGGCCCGGACACACCGCCCCCGCGGAAAGAAGGGCTTTTTCCTCGGGGTCGACCAGGGGATGGACGGCAAAAGCCTCGCCGTAGGAGGAAATACGGGAAAAGAAGTCCTCCGGCCGGGAAGGGACGAAAAGCGGAACCGCCGCTTGAGTAGATCCTCCGCCCCTACCGGCCCGGGCGCGCAGAGCGTGCCGCAGCGCCGGCAGGTCGAACCAGTGGTCGGGGTGAAGGTGGGTTAGGAAAACTGCTTCCAACTGCCCCAGGTCAATATGGGCCAAGAGCCGCGAAGCCACCCCGTGGCCGCAGTCCAGCAGCACGAATCGAAGGCCGTCGCCCACCAGATAGCCGGGGCAGGCGCCTCCGGGAGGGGCAAAAGGCGCCCAGCGACCCAGGATCCGGAGCTGGGGACGGGCGCGGACGCTCAAGGTATCACTTCCCGCTCGGGCCTAGCCGGCCGGTCCACGCCTAAATCCGCCACTTCCACCGTCGGAAGGGTTCGGCCGGTCAGCTTTTCGGCGCTACGGCGAAAGGCCTCCGGGTCTCCGCTGACTACGTACCGGTGCCGGGGCGGCCGACCGGACGGCGCCATGAGGCCCCGTTCTTGCAGGATTGCCGCCGCTTCCCGCACGGTTTCCCGCGCCGGATCTACCAGCACTACCTCCGGGCCCAGGATCCGACGGATCAGGGGGGCAAAGAAAGGATAGTGGGTACAACCCAGAATGAGAGTATCTATACCCGCGTCCGCCAGCGGCGCCAAATACTCGCTTAAGGCCGCGTAGGCCTCCGGCGTATCCACCGCTCCGGCCTCGGCCAGCGGCACCAGGAGGGGACAGGCCTGGGCGAAGACCTCCACCTCCGGGTTCAGGCGGGCGGCCAGCCGCCGGTGGGCCTCGCTCTGCACCGTGGCCTCGGTAGCTATCAGGCCTATCCGACGGTTTTTGGTGGCAGTGAGGGCGGCCCGCACCCCGGGTTCCACCACTCCCACCAGGGGCACCGAATAGCGGCGCCGCAGGTACTCCAGGGCCACGGAAGAGGTGGAGTTACAGGCATCGACTATCAGTTTGGCGCCCTGCCGCACCAGATAGCCGCAGATGGCATCCGCCAGCCGGATCAGTTCCTCGGCCGGCCGGTCACCGTAGGGCACGTGGGCGTTATCGCCGAAGTAGATAATGCTTTCGGCCGGAAGCTGGGCGAATACCTCGCTGGCCACCGTCAGTCCGCCGACGCCGGAGTCGAAAAGCCCGAGCGGACGCCTGGAGGGCAAGACCATCAACCCCTGATGAGAGTATACGCCGACGGGCCGGCGGCCAGACCGTCCGGCGGCGACGGGATGCACGCCTTCATTCTAGCCCCCTCCCGCCGGCGCTGTCAACTTCAGGGTACCGCCCGTATCCATGACCGGATCGGATGCGGTTCCGGGAAAGCAGGGTTGACGCAGGCGGGCCTAGTGCCAGGCGAGGAAGTCCACGATGCCCTCCACCAGGGCCTGGGCGGCCAGACGCTGGAAGGCCGGGTCGGCCAGCAGCCTCTCTTCGTTAGGATTGGAGATAAAGGCCAGCTCCACCAGGGCCGAGGGCATCTCCGTGGCCCGCAGCACGGCAAAGTTGGCCTGCCGCACCCCCTTGTCCGGCCGACCCAGGCGGCTCACCAGCGCCTGCTGCAGGGAAAAGGCCAGGGAGCGCCGCGCCTCGCGCTGGTACTCCAGGTGAGCGGGCACACAATAGTAAGTGCAGGTGCCGTCTAGATCAGGGGAAGGGGAGGAGTTGGCGTGGATGCTGACGAATACCTGGGCCCCCTGCTGATTGGCCAGGGCCGCCCGGTCGTAAAGGCTCAGGGAGGTAACCTCCCCCGTGCGCGTGAGCATTACTCGGCCGCCGCGCTCCTCCAGAAGACGCTTGGCCTCCAGGGCTACGGCCAGAACCACGTCCCGCTCTTTGAGCCCGGTAGGCCCCACTGCGCCCGGATCCGATCCCCACGACTGCTGGCTGCCGTGACCCGGGTCCAGAACCACCAGCCTACCGGCCAGGTCCACCGGCCCCACGGCCAGAGTGAGTTCGCCGGCGTCGGGATCGAAGTTTACCACCCGCCAGGTAACGCCCTTGTCCCTAAGATCGAAAACCAAGCGCACCGTGGTGGCCTGGAACTGGCCCACCCGCAGTCGCGCCACCGGTCCCTCGGGAAGCTCCTCCTGCCGGCCGATCAACTCGCCCGTCAGCACCGCCGGCGCCAGATCCAGATACAGCCGATCGGGGTTGAGTAACCGACCCGGATACCACACCGGCCGGCCGCTAAGCTTTAGGCTCACCACCAGTTGCGTCGTCTCTTCCAGGCTCCAGGAAAGCCCCTGTACGGTGGTGGGCTCACCCTGCTCCTGGGGCAGGGGGCTCTCCGCTTCCCCCGAGGCGGGCGGCCGTTCTTCCCCCGGCTCCTCCGAGCGGGAGGCGCTGCTGCTAACGCGCACGGCCACCAGCCAGCCCGCTATCCAGGCCTTCTGATCTCCCCTGCTTACCTGATACCAGGACCCGTACTGGGTCAAGACCGGCAACTGCTCGCCCTGGTTCACCCGCCCCAGGATGGGAAACTCGGTGCTGGGCCCGGCCCTAAGCCTTACCCCGTCGGCGGTCACCACCGCCACCCGCGACCAGGAGGTGTCCGGACCAGGCGGCTGACTTTCCGCTACCAGCCATCCGGCTATCCAGCCCGAGGCTCCGGAGGGCAGGACCACTTTCCACCACTCGCCCTGTATCTCTAGAGTGGGCAGACGGGTTCCCAGCGTTACCTGGGCTATACGGGGATAGTTGGTGCCCGGGCCGGAACGGACGTTAACCACGCGCTCCTTCACTTCCAGCCAGGTGAGCCGCGTCTGAGGGGCGCGCGAAAGGTAAACCGTGCGGCTGGCCGCTTCCCAGCGCACGACCAGGCCCAGGCTTTCACCGATGAACCGCAAGGGCACCAGGGTGCGGCCCCCCCTTATTGCCGGCGCACAGTCCAGAGCCACCTCCCGGCCGGAAACTATTGCCCGACGCTGCCCCACCCACAACTGGATCTGGGTGCTGCCGCTCGTTACCGTGACCCGGCGCGCGGCCGCCTCCCAGTTTACGTCATATCCCAGTTCCTCGGCTACCACCCGCACGGGCACCAGGGTGCGACCGTTGCCATCGACATAACCTTTGCCCGAAAGTGGCCGGCCGTCTAGCCGCAGGCTCACCTCCGTGGAGGCGGCCCAAGCCGCTCTGTCGGGAGAGATAAAGAAGAATCCGGCAATACCCAAGATAAGAGCCGCCAGAAACACAACCAGTTGACGCAAGGCAAGGCCCACCCCCGCCCCTGCAGATTGGGAACCGTCCGTAATACTTGACCCCGCATAAAGCCCGACGGTTCCCGACTGCTTGTCTCCCGAGCGGGGAAATTCTCGAAATCCCCCGAATCTCCTCTTGCCAAATTATGGCGGGGGTGGGCAGAATCTAAGACCGGCCCGGCGCCGCAAAACGTTCGCGTCACTTGGGCAGAATAAGCCCCTCGTTTCGGGCCAAGGCCTCGCGAATGTCCAGGTGGCCGGCCAGGGTCTGCTGGTACTGGCCTTCTACCAAAATCTGTACCTTCTTTACCGTGGGGAACTGGGTGAGGGTGTTGACGATGGAGTAAACGGTGAGCATCTCCCCCACAGTCCCACCCTGGTGATTGGCCACCAACTCTTTACTGAAATCCACAATGGCCAAACCGTCCGGCTTAATGTTGATGTCCCGCAACACCGTGCCGGCCGGCACCGTGGGCAGAAGGTCGCTCTGGGCGTCCGGCCCCAAGATCAGCTCCTGCAGAGTGGCCCGGGCTATGCCTTCTACCTTAGGGATCTGCCGGGTTACCGGCACCAGGTACTGACCCGTAGGGTCGGCAAAATAAAGGGTCACGGTGGTGGTTTCCCCGGATCCGGGTGGCAACTGTCCCAGAGACTCAGGGGTTTGCGGCAGGGCCGAACCCTCTTCTGTGGCCGCGCCGGAAGAACCGGCCTTCCCGCCGGGAAGCTTCTCCGTCCAGGACTTCAGAGCACCGCACCCGCCGGCTAACACCAGACACCAAACCAGAATCCCCGCCAACAACCATCTGGCGCGCATAAAAAACCTCCTTCCGGGTGGTCTCACCCATAGTTATGGCCGGAAGGAGGAAAATATTACTAACGGCCGCGGCTCAAATGCGGGTTAATACCCGCTGTAAAGCCTCTACAAAACGGCGGTTCTGTTCGGCGGTGCCGATGGTGACCCGCACGTAGGTAGGCAGGTCCCAAATGTCGGCCGGCCGCACGATTACTCCCTCAAGCAACAGTTCCTGGAACACCCGGCGGCAATCCTTGCCCACGTTCACCAGGATGAAGTTGGCCTGGGTGGGTTCGTACTCCAGACCCAGGGTCTCGAAGGCCCGGTACAGATACTCCCTGCCCTCCCAAACCATTTGCTGGCTGCGGGCCACGTGCTCCTGATCGTCCAGCGCCGCCGTGGCCGCTACCTGGGCCAGGGTGTTTACGTTGAAGGGGTCGCGCACCCGGTTGAGCCAGCCGATGAGTTCCGGGTGGGCAATACCGTACCCGACCCGCAGGCCCGCCAGCCCGTAGGCCTTGGAAAAGGTCCGGAGAATAATCAGGTTTTTCCGTCCCGCCCGGATGTGGGGCAGCAAGTCCGGAAAGTCCGACGCCGAGGCGAACTCGCGATAGGCCTCATCGAAGATCACTATCACCCGCTCCGGCACCCGGGCCAGAAAGTCCTCCGCCTCTTCCCGGCTCACCATGGTGCCGGTAGGATTGCAGGGATTGCAGACAAATACCAGCTTGGTGCGGGGCGTGACCGCCTCGGCCATGCGGCGCAGATCCTGGCGCAGGCCCCGACGGGGTACGTACACCGGCTGCCCGCCCAAAAGCCGCGTAACCAGGGTGTACTCGGTAAAGCTGTGCTCGGCGATGATCACTTCCTCCCCCTCCCGCAAAAAGGCCAGGGGGATAACTTTTAATAGCTCGTCCGCACCATTCCCCACGACGATGTTATCGGGCGAGATCTTTAGCCGCTCGGCGATGGCTGCACGCAGCCGGCGGCAAGAGCCCTCCGGGTAGTAAAACAGGTCGGGCAGGGCGGTCACCAGAGCCTCCAAGGCCCGGGGAGAGGGGCCGAGGGGGTTCTCGTTGGAGGCCATCTTGAGCACATCGGTAAGGCCGAGCTCCCGCTGCACCTCTTCTACCGGCTTGCCGGGCTCGTAGGGTTTGATGGTGGCTACACAGGCTCGAACCAGGTCTTGCATTCGCTTTTGTCACTCCCATGCCAGGCACGAATTTATGGGTGGTAGTTCCACGCCGGCGCCGCTTTTCCTGCCGGCACCCGCCTTCCTCCGGCCCGCCTTCGCACTCGCCCTCGCCAAGTTCGGTGCCCGGCGAAGGCCGACGAACTCCGGTGAGCACCCAAAACCGCCCAACTCACACCTGCCGGCAACGCAAGGAACTGTCGGCCGGCCGGGGGCGGACGGAGCTAATCCGCACTCCGGTACGGTCGGCGGTATAGACCAAAAGGCGGCTCTCGGTGGCGGTTTCCAGGTGCACGGGCCGGCCCCAGAGGAAGTATAAACCGGCTAAGGCTCGGGCCAGGTGGGACTCGGCGAGGGGGCGGCCGTCGTAGCGATGGCGCAGGTAGAGTTCCCGGCGGCCCCGGTAGTCGGCGTCCGTCACCTCCAAGGCCGGTTGTCCGGCCCGGGCGAACTGCCTAATTAGCACCCGCCGCACTGTCTCCGCTTCCTCGGCCGGCGCGGTCACCACCCACCGCCCGCCCCGGGCCCGGTATACGAAAAGGTCCAGCTCCTTTACCAGTTCCGGTGTGAGGTGGCGTTCCAGAAAGGAGACGTCGGTCTCCTCTTCCCGGATCCGAAACAGGTGTTCCCGAGGTTCCCTGGCGGCCAGGGCCTGAAATATTCTTAGGCCTACCAGGTAGGGATTAAGGACCGGAGGCCGGGGCCGCAGCAACTCGGCCTGCAGCCGCACCCACGGCAGGATTTCGCCGCCGCCCGGGGAAAGGGTTCGCATTATCCGGGTGTGCCAGTAGGTAGCCCAGCCCTCGTTGATCAGGCGGGTGAATTCCGCCTTCCGCAGGCAGAGGCTCTCCGCCCGCACCACCGCCACTATCTCCCGCTGCCATTCCGCCAGGCCGGGCGAGAGCCGGGCCACCACGGCCAGAAGGTCGTCTTGGCCTTCCGGGTGAACGTAGCTTCTCAGGGCCAGGGAGGCGTTCAGCACCGCCTCCACCGCCTCCGAACCGTAGCGACGTGCGTAAGCCCGTACCAGGAGGGCGTGCCGGGCGAGCCTTCGGTAGGTGAGAGGCGGTGCGGCCCGGAAGTGCCGGTTGTGGTAAAGGAAATCAGCGTGGGCCAGGGCGTGGGCCGCGGCCAGCCGCAGGACCCCGGGAGGGCCGGCCGCCAGGTAGGCCCTTACCGGTCGAGTGGGTAGCACCACCTCTAGGCGGCGCTCGGCCGCAGGCGGTCGGGCCCGCAGGCGCTGGTAGAACCGGGCCGGGCTCCGGCGGTAAAAGCGGGAGAAAGGCCAGCAAACGGCAAGAGCGGTAAGGGTGCCGGGCGAGACCAGCTCGAATTCCACCTCCCCCCAATCCAGGCCCCCCTCCTTCGCCCGGGCCTGCACCTCAAGCACGACTTGGCGAAAGCCCCTAAGCTCCGGGTCCAAGCTCGAACCTCCTCGCCTCCACCCGGCTGGCGGCCAGGGCCAGGCACCTAACCGCGGGGTACACATCTGCCGGCCGACGGAGCGGGAAAAGGATCAAGCCGGCCGCCTTTAGCTCGCCGTAAAGCCGGCCCAGACCGGGCCGGCCGGTGAGCCGCTCCCCCACCTCGCCGTAGGCCACGCTCACCCCCTGGGCCAGCAGGGCGCGAATCAGCTCCAGGCACTCCGGGTTATCCGAGGGCAGGTTGTCCCCGTCGCTCAGGTGAACCAGGTAGCGTTCGGTTTGGTCGCGGTAACCCGCCTCCAGGATTTGCCGGGCCAGGCGGTAGGCGGAGGAGCAGCGGGTGCCTCCGGAGCCGGCGCGGGCAAAGAACTCGGCCTCGGTTACCATCCGCGCCTGGGTGTGGTGAAGGATGAATACGGTCTCCGCCCGGGGGCAGCAATGGCGTAGCCAACGCAACCACCACCAGAAGAATAGCCTAATCAGGCGCCGTTCCGGCCGGCCGACGGAGCCGGAGCAGTCGGCCGCAGCCAACCACACGCCTCCGGGCCCGCTCTCGGGGTCGTCCTGCGGACGGCGAAAGCGGAGATCGCCAACGGCTAACGGTCCCGGACCTTTGCGGCCCTCGCGCGCCCGCCTCCGCAGGTGGGTCTGCAGGGTGCGGCGCCGATCCAGCCCTCCCTTGGGTCCCCGCCCGACTATCTCCCAGGCTTCCCCCACCGGAGAAGGCGTCTCGGTTTGCCGCCTGCAGTCGAGCTCCAGGCCCATCAAGAGAGGTGGCAGCGCCTCCTCTTCAGCCTCCCACTCTTGGTCGAAGACCTCTTCCCCGGGCAGACTGCCCGGGGGACCCGGACCGTCGGGCAAGACGACTCCCAACACCTCTCCCTTGCGGGTGCCGCCCCCGCCCTGACCCGCCCACGGAGTGCGCCAGGGATCAAAAGTCAGGCCCGGCCAAGCCTCCTCCATCGGCTTTCCTCCGTTCCCCTCTTTCCGGGTCCGCCGACCACTTGCGGGCGTCTTCCACCAGTTCCCGCGCGCAGTGGGGACAGTAACCTACTTCCTCTATCAGGTACTGCCGCAGCTTCTCGATCCCGGCCGGCAAGGCGCCGGACTGCGGCGCGTCCCCCGCTTCCGAACCGGCATCGTCCGATCCCGCCCCTTCGTCCAGAACCTGCCAGACGAGCGCCTCTTCCACCGCTTCCCGGAGTTGCGGGTCCTGACGGTAGTCGAATTCCCGGCCCGAATGGGCCAGACGCGCCCATAATTCTACCAGTTCCTCCCGGAAAATCCGCCGGGCGGTGGGATCCAGTCCCAGGCAAGTCTCCAGGAGTTCCACTCCTGCTTCGGCTGTTTCCTCTTCCGGGGAGTCCTCCGGCCGGGCTACCAACCGGCGGGCCTTTTCCAAGTAGCGTTGGAAGAGTCTCCGGGCTTCGGCTTTCCAACCCGCGGCCACCGCCCGCCGCAGGTCGGCCAGGGCCTTCCGCCGGTAGTCCTGTTGGGCCAGGTCCAGCAGGGCCAGCAGCCGCTCGCGCTCCGGCGGGCCAAGCCTTAAATCCTGTTGTACACCCCGGCGAAGGCAATCCAGGACGGCCCGCGGGGTTAGGCAACCTCCTTCCGCCGCTACCACCGCGCCGGCCAGCCGCTCGTACACCAGTCGGGGGTCTACCCCTCTCATCCCTTCTCCTTCGGCCTCGGCCCGCAGTTCTTCCGCTTCCCGCCGGTCGTATCCCGCCACCTCCTCGCCGTCGTAAAGCCGCATCTTGGCCGGCAGGTCTAAGCCCGGTCGCCGCGGTTCCTGGAGCCGGGAAAGCACGGCAAAGGAGGCCGCCGCCCGCAGAGAGTGGGGGGCAAGGTGCACCCGCCCGCCGGCCGGCTCAAGCAGTCGGCGGTAGATTTGGGTTTCGGCTTCCACCCGCAGGCTGTACGGCCAGGGCACCACAAAGAGGCGGGAGCACAGGGCCTGGTTCCGGGGGTCGGCGCAGAAGCGGCGAAAGTCGGCCTCGTTGGTGTGACCCACCACTACCGTATCGCAGGAGATCAGGGCGAAACGGCCGGCCTTAAAGTTTCCCTCCTGGGCCAGGGACAGGAGAAGGTAAAGAAAGCGCTGGTCCACCTTTAGCAATTCTTGGAACTCCATCAGGCCCCGGTTGGCCACGTTCAGCTCGCCGTCGAAGCAGTAGGCCCGGGGATCGGACTCCGCGCCGTAACGGGTGATACGGGACCAGTCGAGACTCCCGGTGAGCTCGGCCAGGTCCTGAGACTTGGGATCCGAAGGGACAAAGGTGCCTATACCCACGCGCTCCTGCTCGGACAAGAATATCCGCCGCACCGGCACGTCCTCCACCCGGCCGGCGTAGACCTCGCGCAGCGTTACCCGGCAATAAGGGCAAAGCTCCCCTTCGATGCGGATGCCGAAGCGCCGAAAGAAGTCCGGCCGCAAGGAAGGAGGAATAAGGTGCAGCGGGTCCTCGTGCATGGGGCAATCCCGAAGAGCGTAAAGGGCGCCCCGGTCGGTGCGGCTGTATTGCTCCAATCCCCGCTTGAGCAGGTTTACCAGGGTGGACTTACCCGAGGCCACCGGGCCCACCAGCAGTAGGATGCGACGCCGAACCTCCAAGCCCCGGGCAGCCGGGGCCAAGTACCCCTCCACCAGTCGCTCCAGCGCCGGCTCCACCCCGAAGAGCTCGCCGGCGAAAAAGGCGTAACGCCTCCCCTGAGAGGTTGGTTCCACACCGGCCTCCACGACCAGATCGTAGAGCCGAGCATGGGCGGAACGGGCCAGCCGGGGCTCGGCGGCCACCATAGATAAGTATTCGGCGAAGGTGCCCTCCCAGGCGGGTTCGGTTTCCTTGCCCCAGGCCACAGTCTCGCTTTCCGGGAGGTCTCGGTCCGCTAGAGGCATTTGCCCACCCCCGTGTGACTCTTACGAGACCAGAAGCCAAATCATTAATGTCAATACTTACCAAGCCCCCAATACCAGGGTTCACAGGGTTTGTTTTTGCGCTATTCTGGGTTATAATGGTGGTGCGCGCCGGCTCCGCGGCGCCAAACCTTTGGGAGGAGGTTAACCAATGCTGCTGGGGGTGGATTTTCACCTTCAGGCCAATGGGCTTTTGGCCTTTGCCGAAGGCATTCTGGCCCCCGAGCCTGAAGTACGCCGCCTGGCCGACGCGATAGAGGTATTCCTGGACAGCGTGGAACCCACCGGCCAGCCCCTTTACTACATGTACCGAGGGGTGGCCCATGCCGATAAACTGGAAATCTTTCACCAGTACGGCCTGCGCTACGACATTACCGTTCTGGTGCCGGGAAAGATCGGACGGGAATTCGTAAAGACCGTGGGGCACTTTCATCCCCCCAAGCCCGACCGGCCGGAGGAAACCTTTTCCGAGTACTACGAGGTACTGGCCGGAGAGGCCTTGTACTTGCTGCAAAGAAACAGCCGCAACGGCGACGTTGAGGAAATCATGGCCGTTGAGGCCAAGAAGGGCGATAAAGTCTACGTTCCCCCGAACTACGGACATATTACCGTAAACCCGGGCGAAGAGTTTCTGGTGATGGCCAACCTGGTGGCGGCGGATTTTTCCTCGGTGTACGAGCCCTTCCGGGCGAAAAAAGGTGCCGCCTACTATTGCATTGAGGGAGAGAGCGGCCGCACCGAGTTCGTCCGTAACTCCAATTATCAGCAGTCGGTAGGGCTAAAACTGGTACCCGCTCCCAACCTGGGCCAGCCCACCGAGGCGGTGAAAAATAAGACCCTGTACCAGGCGTTTCTGGAGGCGCCGGAAGCTTTTCGGTTCCTTACCTAGAGCCGCCCGCACCGATACCAAGCGGTTTTCTCGCCGGTTTCAGCCGGAATCCTCCAGAGCCCGGCGGATTTCCTGTTGCACCATCTCCTCGGTTTCCCGGCGGGCGGCCTCTCTTAGCACCCGAAGCGCGGCGGCCGTGCCCAGCCTTCCCAAAGCCCAGGCGGCGTGAGCGCGAACCACCGGGCTGGGGTGGTGCCTTACTGCCGGGGCCAGCAACTCCACCGCCTCCGGGCGGCGACTGTTGCCCAAGGCTACCGCGGCATTGCGGGCCAGCACCGTAGTTCCCCGCCAGGCCAGAGCCGTACCCGCCACCAGCTTCTTGGCCCCGGGTCCGAGCAGTGGGCCCAGGGGTAGCCAGCGGGACGGGCCCGGTGGTCGCTCGCGATCCTGCTGATTGTAGGGGCATACCTCCTGGCAGGTGTCGCACCCCATAAGGCGCGACCCCATTAAGCCGCGATAGGGTCTGGGAATAATGCCCTTAGCCTGGGTCCAGTAGGACAGACAGCGGCGAAAATCCAGCACGTAGGGGGCGCGGAGCGCGCCGGTAGGACAGGCTTCCAGACAGCGGCGGCAGGAACCGCAATCGCCGGTGGCAGAATTCGCCTCCGGGAGAAGGCGAGGATCTAGATCTACGTCCAGGGCCAGCTCGCCCAGCCAGAACCAGGAGCCGAGCCGGGGGTGAATCAAACAGCAGTTGCGGCCGAAGAAGCCCAGGCCCGCGCGGTGGGCGAGCCACCGCTCCACCACCGGAACGGAATCGACCCAGGCCTGCCAGCGCGAGCAGCCGGCTCCGGCCCCGGCCAGTCGTTCGGCCCAGCGGGCGAGTTCCGCCCGAACCCGACGGTGATAGTCCGGACCGGCGAAACTCCGGGCTACTTGGCCCCATAGCCCTTCCGTAGGGGCGGGGCCGTCTCCCGCGGGGTAAAGGATGGCCACGCAAACCAGGGTGCGCACGGCGGGCCAGCAGTGGCGGGGATCGGCCCGAAGGGCCGGTTCGGCGCGGACAAAAGGAGGGTCCAGGCCCTGCCGTTCCCGCTCTTCCAACAGGGTGGCCAACTCGGTATCGGGCCGGGCCGAAACCATTCCGATCAGGACGCCGGAAAAAGGCCGCTCTTCCCGCCCCACCGCCCTCGCCTCCGCGGATACAGGGTAGCAGAGATGGGGGCGAAAGTCAAACCTACCCCACCGGCCGGGGACCCAAGACAACCCTTAAAGGGAAGGAAAAGAAAGGGCCTGAAACCATTATGACCCAGCAGTTTTCAGCAGCTTTACCCGCCGCTCCGGACCGGGAAACCTACGAGCAAATCTACCGCCTGCTGGACGAAGTAACTCCCCTGGCCGAGGATTGCGGGAAGCTGTGCGGCAAGCTATGCTGCCAACCCGACCGTCCGGATACGGGAATATATCTCTTTCCGGGCGAGGAAGCCATGTTCCGCAAGGACGAAACCTGGCTCACCTGGACGAGCCAGCAGGCGGAAGAATACGATTTCCCTCCCAGTTGGCGGGGCACGGTGTATTTCGTGCGCTGCCGGGGAATTTGCCCCCGCCACTCCCGGCCGCTGCAGTGCCGGTTCTTTCCCCTAACCGCCCATTACCTTCCGGACGGACATCTTGCCATTATTTGGGAAACCTTAAGCCTACCCTATTGCTGTCCCTTGCTGACCGGGGCCTACCCCTTACGGCAGGATTTCGTCCTGGCCGTAGCCGAAGCCTGGCGCCGGCTGGTGGGCTTTAGCCTGGTGCGAGACCTGGTGCGCTGGGATTCCCGCCAGAGGGGGAAAGCGGCCAAGAAACTCGTCTTCTGGAAGCACCCCGTCACCGGCCAAACCTCGGTGGCCGGCAAAATAGTGAAGATAGTGGGTCGCGTCTAGTAGTCCTCGTCCGAGGCTTCCAGCACCGCGCACTCTCCCGGCCGGCACCGGTGGCGACAAATGGGGCAGTAAGGCCCCTCGCCCCGGGCGGTGAAAACCGTGCCGCATCGGCTGCACTTGTAGCTGCGGGGGGCGTTCTCGGCCGAATGCACGTGGGCACCTCCTCGCGCCGCGTTATCCTTTCTAGTTTGTCCCGAGGCGCCGTCCCCTACCCCGGCCGGCCGCCGTAAGCTCTGAACGGGTGCGAAGAATTAGGGTCAAGACGGTTCCGGGTACTTCCCGTTCGTACTGTCACCTCGCCGGCCGAACTAGGGCTCAGGCTTCGCCCTCCGGCGGGCTCCCCTCGGGCGCGCCCTCCGTGGCGCTCCTCGGCTCCGGCCCTCCGCGGCCTTCGGCCCGCCGCCGGACTTGCCCTCGCCAAGTTCGGCACCCGCCGAGGTGCCAATGTACTCAGGGAAGTACCCGGAACCGTCCGCGGACCGCTCACAATGTCCGCAGCCAAGCCCGTAAGGGCGCCCGGGACCGGGCGCGGGTGACCTTGTCCGGCCCGGCGGCATATGATATGATGACGCCAAGAAAGCGGAAAGGAGCCTCAAGGATGCGGCTTAGCCCCCGTCTTTTCGTTTATCCCTGGCAGGGAGCGGGCAATAACTGCAACAGTTACTGCCTAAAGGGCGAGCAGCTTATCCTAATCGACCCCGGGCACGTGCGCAACGAGTTCGGCGAGTCCTGCCTGGAGCACCTTTCCCGGGCCATGGCCGCCGACGGCCTGCGTTTGGAAGACGTGAACCTGATACTGCTGACCCACTCCCACCCCGACCATTCCGAAGCGGCCATGACCGTAAAGGAGAAGAGCAAAGCCCGGGTGGCCATGCACCAGGCCGAAGAAGAACATTGGCTGGCCATGTTCCGGCTGCTCCACCCCGGTCGGGAGCCTTTCGGCCGGCCGGAACCGGATTTCTACCTGGACGAAGGCGAGTTGGTGGTCGGCGACACCGATCCCATTCGGCTGCAGGTCTTACATACGCCGGGGCACTCACCCGGATCCCTGACCTTTTACTGGCCGGAGGCCAAGGCCCTCTTCACCGGCGACGTGATCTTCGCCGCCAGCCTGGGCCGGACCGACTTCCCCCAGGGCAGCGGCGAGCAGCTCAAGGCCAGCATCCGGCGGCTGGCAGAGCTGGAGGTGGAGTACCTGTTCCCGGGGCATATGCAGATGATCCGGGGCCGGCAGGCGATAAAGAATAATTTCCGGCTGGTTATGGACACCTACTTCATGTATCTATAAAGAGAGAAAGGAGAGAGAAGGGTGCTGCTGTCTACCACCGGCGAGGTGCCCGGCTACGAGGTGGTAGAGATTCTGGGCCTGGTCCGGGGTAATACGGTGCGGGCCCGCAATATCGGTCGGGACTTCACCGCCTTCGCCCGGAATCTGGTGGGCGGCGAGGTCAAGGCCTATACCCAACTGCTCAACGAGGCCCGCGAAGAAGCCCTAACCCGCCTGACCGAGGCGGCCCGCGCCCTGGGAGCCGACGCAGTTATCGGGTTGCGCTTCGGCACCTCCTCGGTAATGCAGGGAGCGGCGGAGATCCTGGCCTACGGCACCGCGGTCAAGCTGGCACCCCGGTCCGGGTGACCCCAGTATCCCTAACCACCCCTGACGCACCCCCACTTTGAGTTGGGTGGCGGTACCGGGTGCTCGCCTAAGTACATTAGCAACTCGCCGGGCACCGAACTTGGCGAGGCCGAGCGCTCCAGGCGCTCGCGAGGCTATGGAAGGCCGAAGCCGAGGGGCGCCACGGATGGCGCTTCCGAGGGGAGCCCGCCGTAGCGCGAAGGCAGAGCGCAAGTATCGTCGGCGAGGTGACAGTACGAACGGGGAGCACCCGGTACCGCCGGTAGGAAATTGGGATACGTCAGCTAACCACCCAGCTTGACCGATCGCTACGGGAGAGGGTATATTTTTGGGTGCTATGACACGCGGAAACGGAACCAGCTACCAGGCGCCGGCGGTACTTAAAGCCTTTGCTCTAATGGAAGAAATAGCCAAGGAGCCCGGCCGCCTGGGCATCAGTGAACTGGCGCGACGTCTGGGATTACCCAAGAGCACGGTGCACGGTTTGGTAAAGGTGTTGCTGGAACAGGAGGCGTTGGTCCGTACCCCGGACCACAAAGGCTTCCGGCTGGGACCCCGACTTTACCGCTTGGGCCGGGTGGCGGCGGTAAACTTGAGCCTGGAGGCCCTGGCCCAGTCTTACCTGGAGGCTCTCAGTCAGGAATTAGAAGAAACGGTGTTCCTGGGTACCTGCAACGGGCACGAAATCACCATCACCGCCAAAGCCGATAGCCCGGCCCAATGGCGGATCACCGCTCCGGTAGGCACCAAGTTGCCGCTCTTGGCAGGTGCTACCGCCAAGGTTTTTCTTAGCACCAAGGACGAGCGGGAAGTAGCCGCACTTCTGGCGCAGAAACCGCTTCCCCGTTTCACCGAGCATTCCATAACCGACCCGGCTGAGTTCCTGCGGCAGGTGAAAGAGGCGAAGCAAAACGGATATGCCCTGGACTTCGAGGAATACTTGCGGGGCGTAAATGCCGTATGCGTGCTCTTACCCCTTTCGGGACGGGTGCAACCCGCCGCTCTGTGGGTGGTGGGCTTTAGCCGCTCTCTAACTCCGGAAAAGATGCAGCAGGCAGTAACCGCCGGCAAGCGGATAGCTGACGAGCTCAAGCAACTCACCTTTGTCTGATCGGAGTTGGCAGCCGCCGCAATTAGGGGGAGGAACACATGGCCCAAGTAAAAAACCGGTGGCGGTCGCAAGAACTGGTAGGAAGACCGGTATGGGCGGTGGATCTACACGTACACGCCAAACTTACCAAGGCCGATCCCTTTGCTCCTCAACTAATAACCGCCCTGCTCAAACGGGCCCGGAAGATCGGCCTTAACGGGTTGGCACTGGCGGAGCATTTTCATGCCCGGGATTTCTGGGAAATCTACGAGACCCTGTATCGCTCCTTCCCCTGCGTGGAGGGAACCTTCCGCGTAGGGGAAGACTTTTTTATCCTGGCCGGCGGGGAGGTTTCTCTTTACGAAGGCCACCACTTGGTGGTACTGGCGCCTCCCGAGCATCTCTTCGAACTGGACCGTTCCTTCCCGCAACCCCTTTCCGCAGGCTACCGACCCTGCTTTCCCGAATTCCTGGAACGCAGTCGGCAGGCGGTGGCGGTGGTGATCGTAGCCCACCCCTTCCGCCGCCACCCGGTTCTGGACCCGGTGGTGGAGTTCTTCCTCCCCCAATGTCAGGCCGTTGAGTTAAACGGGCGCGACCTAAACCCGCTTCCGCGGGTTCTGGAGCCGGCTCGAAGGCTGGGACTGCCGGTGGTGGCCGGAAGCGATGCCCACCATCCCTGGCAACTGGGAACCCGGGCCACGCTACTGCCGGCCGGGTCGGCCGACTTCGCCTCGGTGGCGGCCGCCATAAACCGGGGGGAGACGGGACTGGCCGAACTGCCGGCCGCGAAGTGGCGGGTGGGCCTGACGGCAAACTATAAACGGGCGGTTAAAACCTGGCGGCGGGCAATCGCCCTCCTGCGCCGGGAACCCGAGCCCGTCACCTCAGCCGGAGAGGCCTCCCGGGCGAGGGGCGAACCGGCCCCAAGTAATCCGGCGGAGGTAACCGCGAACTATGGCTACGGTGTACCTCAGCCCCAAGCGGCAGAAGCGAGTGGAAGCCGGGCACCCGTGGGTGTATCAAACGGAAATAGCCTCTATTAAGGGTGACTGGGAGCCGGGCGACCTGGTAGAAGTATTGGACGAGCAGGGCCGCTTTCTGGGACGGGGTTACTTTAACCCGACCTCTACTATTGCCGTGCGGTTGCTCACCCGCCGCAAGGAGGCGGTGGACCGCGGTTTCTTTCACCGCCGGCTGGTTCGCGCCTGGGAGTACCGGCGCCGCCTGCTTTCCGGCCTGGATACCGACGCGGTGCGGGTGGTTTTCGCCGAAGCCGATTTTCTCCCCGGCTTGATTGTAGATAAGTTCGCCGACCACCTGGTGCTGCAGACCCTCACCCTGGGCATGGAGCGCTGGAAGTCCACCCTGGCGGAACTGCTGGACGAACTGTTCCGTCCCCGAGGCCTCTACGAGAAGAATGACGCCGGCGTACGGGCGCGGGAAGGCTTGTCCCCGCAACAGGGCTGGATTAAGGGTGGCCCCGACCCGATAGTAACCATTCGGGAGCACGGACTGCGCTTTTACGTGGACCTGGTGCGGGGGCAGAAGACCGGCTACTTCCTGGACCAGCGGGAAAACCGCGCCGCCCTCCGGGGGCTGGTGGAAGGGGCCCGGGTGCTGGATGCCTTTTGCTACACCGGCGGCTTTGCCCTGCACGCCGCCGCCTGCGGCGCCCGGGAAGTGCTGGCCCTCGATCTTTCCGAGGAGGCGGTGGCCCTGGCCGAGGCCAACGCCCGCCTTAACCACCTGGCCGACCGCTGCCGCTTCTATGTAGCCAACGCTTTCGACGAGTTGCGAAACCTGGAGCGGGCGGGAGAGAGTTTTGAGGTGGTGATTCTGGACCCACCCGCTTTCACCAAGAGCAAGTCCGCTCTGGAGGGCGCCTGGCGCGGCTATAAAGAGATTAACCTGCGGGCCATGCGCCTGCTGGCTCCGGGGGGCTTTCTCATCACTTCTTCCTGCTCCTACCACCTGCCGGAGGAGCAGTTCCTGGAGGTAGTGCGGGCCGCGGCCCGGGACGCCCGCCGCACCCTGCGCTTGGTGGAAATGCGGCGCCAGTCGCGCGATCACCCCGTGCTACTGGAATACCCCGAGTCCTACTACCTCAAGTGTCTCATCCTCCAGGTGCTCTGAGCCTCAGGCGGCACCGGGCCTCCGGCCGGCCTTCGCCCCGGCCTCGCCAAGCTCGGTCCCCGGCGAGGTGCCAGTATTACTCAGATCGAACAAGAAAGGGTCGCCGACGTTAAGTACCGGCGACCCTGCCGCTTGTAAGGCCCTTTACCACGATCTGCCCATAGGCATCGGCAGCGGGCAGCGACCCAAATCCATCTGCTCCAGCCGGGACAGCATCCGGTCCGCCTGCTCCTGAGTGAGCTTGCCTTCCTCGACCAGCTTCTGCAGTTCGGCCTTCTTCGCGGCCAGCACTTTTTCTTTGAGCTGGTCCAGGGTCAACCCCTTGGCGGAGGCGATCTCCTCTAGCGTCTTGCCGCTCTGAAGCTCCTGGTGCAACTCTTGGGGGGTCATGCCCAGTACCTCGGCTATCTCCCGCCCGAAGCCGCCCTTAACTCCCCGGAAGCCGTGTCCGCCGCCGAAGAAGGGACCGGGCCAAACCCCTTTGCCCAGACCCTCCCGCAGCCTCTGGGCTTTATCCTCCGGAATTACCCCCTGCTTCACGCCCTCGTCAATAGTCTGGTTGGCCGCGGACTTGACCGCCTCCTGCAGCTTGGCCTCATCAATCCCCAGGGCCGCGGCCAACTTGGACCAGAAGATCTTGGGCAGATCCACCGCCGTACCCGCGGGTTGGTCTTGGGCCAGCGCCACCCCGGCGCCCACCAGGGCAAAGGCGGCAATTAAAACCAGGGCTACCCACCGCACCTTCATGCCTCGCATTCCTCTCACCTCCCGACTTATTATTGTTTCCTACGCTGCTTAGTCTAGAGCCGGTAGCTTAAGGGAAGCTTAGAAAACCCTAAAAGAGGACTAAGAATGCAGTGGTTACTTGCGGGTCTCAATTACCATAGTGCCGGCCCAGCGGTCACCCAGGCGCCGGCCCTGAGGATCGGTCAGAACCAGGTAGATTTCTAAGACCCAAACCAGGATCATAACTACGGCGTACATTATCCTTCCGAAAACCGGGATTACCAGCAACAGCATGGGAACGGCGAATACCAGGTTCCGGCGGGCGGAATCCGCAAAGTTTGCTCCCCCTTGCCCCGGATATTCCACCACCCGCAGGCCCACCAGACGCTTGCCCACGCCCTGCCCCTCACCCAAACCGTCGCGCAGCAGAAAGTAGAAGAACCCCAAAATCCCGCCTACGAAGGGAATAAGGGAGAGGAGCCCCCCTACCACCGCGTCGATCAGGTAGGCCAGGATCCGGTGGGCGATCCATGCCTTCTGCACCTACATCACCTCCGTTACCTTCAGTGGCAACCAACTGCTACTCATCAATATCCGCCTGAGAAGCGGGCCCGGGGGGCATGAAGGGTACCGCTCCCAACACGAAAGGAATGAGCGCAGTAATGAAGTAAAAGGTAGAGCCGATCAGGCGGAATACGTCCATCAGTGCCGCCGCTTCGCGTACCAGCCGCTCCTGTCGGTTCCTATCGGGGTGACGACCTTTGGGCTCCATGACAGTGTCCCTCCGAATGCCAAATCTTCCCACTCCAGTCTATGCCACCCCGGTTTCCCCTGCTCCTCGCGGACGCGGACCCCTCTACCCGGTGAAAGCCCGATCGGGATCGGCCTCGCGGCGGATTATCTCCAGTTCCAGCGCCGTAGGCTCTTCGGTAATAGCTATTGAAGAAGGAAGTACTAGCTCCAGCCCGGTGTGGGCGATTACTTCCTCCGGGCTGACCCCCGGGTGGACCGACTTCAGCCGCAGCCGCTTGGTTTGCGGCTCGAAATCCAGCACCGCCTTGTCGGTGATCACCTGGACCGGACCGCCGCCCCTAAGCCCCACTTCCCCGCGACTGTTACCCCCGCTCAGGTAACCGGGGCTGGTAAGGTAGCGAACCCGCTCCGCAAACTTCTTTTTCTCGTGACGCATGATGATCACCACCCGGCGGGCCAGCGAAGCCACGTCGTTGGCCCCGCCGCTGCCGGTGAAATGCCGGCCGCCGGCCCAGGTGGTGTTCAAGTTGCCGTAGAGGTCTATCTCCAGCGCTCCCAGGAACCCCACGTCCACCAGGCCCCGCTGCAGCACCATGCCCATGACTTCCACGAAACCGGTCAGGCGACTGGCCCCGTACCAAAGGCGGGCATCGGCGATACCCACCCCGGTATGCAGGGGCCGGGGGCCGATCACCCCGTGCTCCAGCAGGATGTGCAAGTTTGGCGCGTGGGTGCGTTTGGCCAAATAGGCCGCCACCTGGGGCAGCCCCAATCCCACCAGTACTACCTCGCCGTCGGCCAGGGCCCGGGCGCCGGCCACGGCCATCATCTCCCCCGCAGTGTAGGTCGGCACGGTTTCCACCTCCCTAATAACCCAGAACCGGGTCGGCGCGCAGTTGGCTCAGCCGGCGCAAGCCGCCGAACCTCTCCAAAAACTCCCAGTGATCGCGGCAATCGTACACGTAACGGTCCAGATAGTTCCTCCAGGCCTCTCCGCCCCGCCGGGCGGCCTCCAGGTAGTGGTGCAGGTGCTCCAAGTCGTAATCGTAAGCCTGATAGACGGCGGTGGGGTAGGCGCCGTAGGGCTGATGCACCACGTACTTTACCTGAAAGCCCGGGATCAGGGTGTGCTCGGGATACCGTTCGGTAAAGACCCGGGGCACAATTTCCTCGGTAGTAACGATCACCGCCTTGCTGGCCATGGCCATCTCCCGCAGGTTCCAGCTCGGCCCGTATACCAATACGTTACCCTCTTCGTCTACGGCGTTGGCGTGAATGAGGGCCACATCGGGCTCGAGGGCCCGCAGCAAAACCAGCTTTTCGCTGGTGAAGGGGCAGTCGGCTACCCGCACCGGCGGCTCTGGTTTTTCCAGCAGACGGGTCAGCAAATCGCTGCCCAGCAGCGACTTGGAGGGAATAAAAGGAATCCCTAGGGCGCCGGCCAGGTGCCGCAGGGTCACGGTAAGGGTAGAGAACTCCTCGGCTTCCAGCCGTCCTTCCTCCAGGGCCCGATTAACGTGGTAAACGGGGCCCAGGCGGTCCAAAGATCCGCCGCCGTAGATCAGCTTCTTTACGCATCCCGCTCCTACCAACAAATCCAGATCCAAACTTGCCAAACATTGAGAAACAGTAAGATTCTTCTTTCCCTGGCGGATAAGCTCGTGCACCAGGGCTACGGCGGCTCGGGTTACGGCAAACCCGCTAAGGCCTACGTGCATGCCGTCCTGTATGTATCCCACCGCCTCCGATAAACCCACCAGCTTGCCCTGTACGGTGCAATCCATAGCCCCACTCCCCCCAACCTCTAGCTTCCTCTGATGGCAACTTATCTTAACTTCTTCTTTTTCGTCTTGATTCCTTTTATTCTGCGAGCTTATTCTGCGAGCGATCCAAACTAGCCCGGAAGGGGCAAGCTTCCCACCTGACCGTCACCTACCAGGTGCTCCAGACCAATACGGCTTCCCGGCGGCACCACCACGAACTCCTGGTCCCAGGGGCCCAGCAACAGCTTGGTAAATAGCCGCGAGGAACCGGAAACCACCTCGTGCTCCAAACCCAGGCCGGCGGCCAACGCTTCGGTTCGCCGCCGGTATTCCTCCAGGTCATAGGTGCCGGTGTCGATCAGAACCAGGCGACGGTAGTGCTTAAGCATCAAACCCATGAGGCGCCGGGTTCTCTCCGGACCGTACTTGCTCAGGCAGTGATGATACTCGCTCCAAATGCTTCTTTCGTGCTCTATCCATCCCTTAGTTAGGAAGTAGGTTCCGGCCTCCCGGCAAAGCCGGCGTCGGGCCTCTTCCGAGCCCAGAAGTAAAGATATGCAGTCCGCCACCCGGGGAAGCACCAGGCGGGCGCTGGGGGAACCGACGCCCAAAAGAGCATTACCGCAGGAACCGAAACCCAACAGTACGGTGTCCGCCTCGGTCAGGCGGTCGAGCTCCTCCTGAATGCGCCGGTGCAGGCGGTCCGGAAAGTTGTGCAGTCCGGACTCAATCCAGAACACCGGGCACTCCACCCCGGCAGAGCTAATGGCGGCAGCCAGTTCTGCGGCTATGGTTTGACAGGCCAGTATCACCCGGTTCAAGTACCGCCCTCCCCGCCCGGTCCTCTTCGCGCTTTCGTTGGCCGCCCCTTCGAATCCCGTTGAAAGAATTTCTTTATTGGAAAACAGGGACCCGTCCGCACCCAAATTCCGGCCCGGCAACTTCTTCTTTCGACGCTACCCGGACGAAATCCTGGCTACCCCGGGCCTATTTCATCAACCGCGGCAACACCGTAGCCAGGTCGGGAAAGGCGATCAGTACGGCGCAGCCCACCAAGATGGCGATAACGAAAGGCCATATCCCCCGGAAAATGGTCTCCAACGGCACCTCCTTGGCCAGACCTTTCACCACGTACACGTTCATCCCCACCGGCGGGGTGATTACACCCAGGATAGCTACCATTACAATTTCCGCCTACAATTTCCGCCCGCTTTACCTCCCAAGGTATCACCGTACTCGCCGGCGGCGGCGAGACGGCGGGAGGAGCCGGCCGGGGCCGGGGGTGGTAATCCCGGCGGTAGGTACCGTACTCCAGGGTGGCCTCGATTAAGGCGCGAAAGTTCTCCGGCCGGGTGTCATAAGGGATGTTGCAGCCGCCGCCGATAATGAAGCCGCCGTCCCCACCCACGGTTTGGCAAAGGAACTTGACCCGCTCCCGCATGTCTTCCGGCGTACCCCAGATGAACAACGGGTCGGGAACTCCGCCGGCCAAGCACTGGTGATGCCCGATCTCCCTCTTGGCCCGGAGGATATCCCCCGGGGTATCGATGTCGCACAGCACCGTACCCCGCGGCAGCTCCAGAAAATGGTGCCAGTGGCAGCTCCAATCTCCTTCCAGATAAACCCTAACCGTGTATCCGGCGGCTATCAATCTCTCTATAACCTTCTTAAATGACGGCCAATAAAAGGTATCGAACTGTTTGGGGGAAAGGAAACAGCCGCCCCACCCATGATCTGGCGGCATAAATCTACCGCCGCCTGGGCACTGGGACAGTAAAAGTCCGCTCCCACGTACCGGCACACTTCCTGGTCCAGCGGTCCCCCACCTACTAGTATCTTGACCGACCCGCGCAGGCCCGCCTGCTCGATGTACGCCACCGTCTTCTTCAGGTTCTCTATGGCGCTGGTAAGCAGGCAGGATATGCCCACGAAATCCGGCCGGTGGCTCCTTATAGCCTCCACAAACCGCTCCGGGGGTACGTCCACTCCCAGGTCAAAGACCTTGAAGCCGTGGCAGGACATGATGGTGACCACCAGGTTCTTCCCCAAATCGTGAATGTCCTCGCGCACCGTGCCGATGACCAATCTTCCCACCTCGGGGATCTCCTCCCGGGTTAAGGCGGGACCCAGGAGTTCCACCGCCCGGGTGAAGATGTCGGCCGCACGCACCAGTTCGGAAAGGAAGTATTCCTTCGCCTGAAACCGGCGGCCGACCACCGTCATCCCTTCCTGCAGTTCCGCGAGGATTCTTGGCACCCCTACCCCTTCCTGTTTCTTTCGCCGCACGCCCTCCAAAACCGCCTCTTCGTTGAGTTCGGCCAGCTCCCGGGCCAGGTCTATAGCCACCGTAGAGCCGGCCGAACACTCCGGAAGGAAACCGAATAGGCCCCCCGGAGCCAGAGGTTGCACTCCGGCACCGTTGGTCATAAGGTGGGCCAGACCAACGGCCTCCCCCGGCTCTATCAGGACGAATTCCTCGTCCCATGGACCCAATAAAAGCTTCTCAAAAAGACGGGAAGAACCCGGGACCACCAGGTGCTCCAGCCCCAGCGCCACCGCCAGCTCCTGGGTCAGACGGCGGTACTTGGCCAGGTCAAAGGTGCCGGTATCGATAAGCACCAGGCGGCGGTAATGATTAAGCATTAGACGCATAATACGGGCCGTCTTCTCCGGTCCGTACCGGCGCAGGCAGTGGTGGTATTCGCTCCAAAGGCTGGTTTCGTATTCCATCCAGCCCTTGGTAAGGTAATAAGTGCCCACTTGGCGAGACAAACGGCGACGGGTGTCTTCGGAGCCCAAAAGTAAGGTAATGCAGTCCTCTACCCGGGGAAATACCAGCCGGGCGGTCGGCGAGCTCACGCCCAGTAAAGCATTGCCGCACGAGCCGAAAGCCAGCAGTACCGTGTCCACGTTCGCCAGGCGGTTCAGTTCCTCCTGGATCCGCTGCCGGAGCCGGTCCGGGTAGTTATGCAGCCCGGACTCCACCCAGAATATGGGGTAGTCCACCCCGGTAGCAGCCGCAGCGGCGCTGAGTTCCTCGGCTATGGTCTGGCAGGCCAGAACCACCGCCTTCACCGGCCGCCCTCCCCGATGGAGAGCCATTGCCGGGGATACAGACGCCGAAAAGTCTGCAGGCACAGATCTACCCCGGTGGAGGCGTCGCTAGTAGCGTAGTCCGCGCCCACGTACTCGGCGATGGTGGCGTTAACCAGACCGCCGATTATAACCGTGGTCTCCTCCCGCAGGCCTTCGGTCTTCAGGGCCGCCACCGTGCGCCGCATGGAATCGTAGGCCGAAGCCACCAGACCGGAGAGGCATAGCACCCGAGAGCCGGACTCCTTCAAGGCCTCCACGAACCTGGCCGCCGGAACATCTACCCCCAGGTCCAGCACCCGAAAGCCCCGACAGCGCATGAGTCCGATTACGATGTTTTTGCCGATGTCGTGAATATCTTCTTCCACGGTGCCGAACACAATGGGGGGAGCGTCCACCAGGCAGGGAGGATCGTAATCGTTCACCAGCTCCACCACCGCCTTGAAGATTTCCGCCGACATGATGAGGTCGGCCAGGAAGTAC
The DNA here is from genome assembly GCA_049719955.1 of Neomoorellales bacterium. Taxonomy (GTDB): domain Bacteria; phylum Bacillota; class DSM-521; order Neomoorellales; family SLTJ01; genus JANLFO01. The sequence goes on from JBNARC010000006.1 coordinate 82,128, forward strand.
TCTCCGCGGTGGTACTTCTCGCTTACCAGCTCAATCCCCCGCCTGACCGCGTCTACCAGCATCAGCCGGTCCGCCCCCATGGCCAGCCCCTTGTGAACCAGCCTCAGGGCCAGGGCTTCGTCTATTTGGGCCACGGCCTTGGTAATAAGGTACTTGGTGCGAAACACCCCATGTCCCCCTAACTCTCCGTACTAGTAAGGACGGGAAACCGCCTCCAAGCGAAAGACTTCCCCCTTGCCCACCAACACTCCCCAGCCTATAGGTTGGCCGCTTTGGGCGTAAACCGTCTGCTCGATTACCAGCGCCGGCCCGCCCGGCTCTTCCCGCAGGGCCTCGGCTTCGGCCGCTTCTAGGGCCCGAGCAAAGACGACCAACTCGCTTCTCACCGGCAGCACGTCGGTGTGCATCTGGGCCATCTCCGGAAGATCGGCGTAGGCCAGGTCGGCCTCCAGTACCGGTTTACCCTTGTTATAGGGCAGGTACTTGCGGTCCAACGCCACCGGCCCCTCCTCCCCCAGGTACAGACGCCGTACAAAGATCACTCTGTCCCTCGGCGCCAGACCCAGGCGGCTCAACGCCGGCTCGGTTACCACCTGCACCTCTGCCGCCAGGAGCTTCACCCGGTAGCGCTCAAGCAGGGTGAAATCCACCGTCAAATTCTCGAGCTTGGGCCGGGCCACGAAAGTCCCCTTGCCCCGGGCGGTCTCGAGATACCCTGCTTCCGCCAGAAGCTCCAGCCCCCGGCGCACGGTCATGCGGCTTACCCGGTATTCCCGACAGAGCTGGGCCTCGGAAGGGATCATGTCTCCCGGCCGCAGTTCGCCCCTCCGGATCTTGTCCTCAATCTCTTGGGCAATCTGGTAGTAAATCGGCACCAATGATTGCCGGGAAATACTCATAACTATGCTCCTGACCTCCGAAACGATATAGACGTCTATACTCGTATAGACATCTTAGCACGCTACTCCACTCTCGTCAATGGGGGCCACGGGTGGTACCGGGTGCTCCCCGTTCGTACTGTCACCTCGCCGACGATACTGCGCTCGGCCTTCGCCCTACGGTGGGCTTCCCTCGGACGCGCCGTCCGTGGCGCTCCTCGGCTTCGGCCGTCCTGAGGCCTGGCGCCCGCCTGCGGGCTCGTCCTCGCCGAGTTCGGTGCCCGGCGAATTGCCAACGTACTCAGGCGAGCACCCGGTACCACCCGCCGACCCGAAGGGTGCGGTGCGGTCCGGGTTATGATAAGCTAGTAATGTTCGGTCGAGGGGGCAAGCGACGTGAAGGTGAAAGTGCGGCCCGAAGACTTCGTAGTAGAAGAAATGGCCCGGCTGCCGCTCCGTTCGCGCGGCCCCTACCGCCTGTACCGGTTGGAAAAGAAGAACTGGAACACGGTAGACCTGCTGTTGCGGCTGGCCCGGACGCACGGCCTGCCCTTCCGGCTCTTCGCGTACGGAGGTCTCAAGGACCGGCACGCGCACACTCTTCAATACGTAACCGTACGACATCCGACGGATCTCACCACCGAGGGCAAGAACTTCTCCTTTCGAAGCCTGGGCTTTCTGGACCGGCCCATGGGGCCGGATTTACTATTAGGCAACCGCTTCCGGATTACCGTCCGACACTTAAGCCCCCGGGAGACAACCGCCTTTGCCGCCTCCGCGGAGGAGGTACGGCGGTTCGGCTTCCCCAACTACTTTGACGACCAGCGCTTCGGCAGCCTCGACCGGGATATGGGGTTCATGGCCGAAAGGCTCCTAAAGGGCCACTACAACGGCAGCCTGCAGGCCTACTTAACCGGCATCTACCCAGAGGAGAAGAGGGAGGCCAAAGAACGCAAGCGTTTCTTCCGGGAACACTGGGGAGATTGGGCCACCTGCCTCTCCCGGGCCAAAACCACTATGGAGCGGCGGATATTCTCCCTGCTGGCAGAAAGGCCCAAGGCCCATATTGAGGCCCTACAGATGATCCCGGCCGAGGAGCTGTCCTTACTCTTCTCCGCTTACCAGAGTTTTCTCTTCAACGAGTTACTGCGCCGGCTACTGGAGGACCTGGGCCTTGAACTTTTCTCCGTTCCCGGGGCCGCCGGGCCCTACCGGTTCTACCGCCGCCTGGCCCCCGAAGACCTTGCCTACCTCCGGAACCTCCGGCTGCCGCTGGTGGCCGGCCGCATGACCTTCCCGGACCGGCGTACCGCCGTCCTTTTCGAGCAGGTGCTGGCAGAAAGGGGCATAAAACGGCCGGATTTCAACCTGCGCCGGATCCGCCAGGCTTTCTTCAAGTCCACCCCCCGGGAGGCCATAGTGTTCCCGCAAAACCTGGCCCTGACCGATCCTGAGCCGGACGAGCTTTATCCGGGAAAACTTAAGCTAACCTTGCTTTTTGCGCTTCCCCGCGGCAGTTACGGCACCATGTTGATCAAGAGGCTGGCAGGCCATTCCCGGAGCCGAAGGCACCCTCAAGGGTCTGAGACATCTCGTCCTCCTAAATCAGGTAGCCAGTGTCCGCCGGAGCAGGCCGCAGGCCCACCACGTTCTCCGGCGGGATGCCGGTAATCCGACGCCACCCGGCAATTTATCCTCCTAGGGCACCTAGGCGGCAGAATTGATCTTACCGCGCCAGGCCGGGTAGCCAGGTGGCCAAGGGCGGGCAGAAAAGTATAAGGGCCACGACGATAAAGCCCAGCAGGATATACGGCACCACGCTCCGCCAAATATCGATCATGGAGATGCTCTCCGGGACCATACCTTTCATTGCGTACAGTACCATACCCACCGGCGGCGTTAGCAGAGAATTCTCCAACATGAGCAACATTAGGGTGCCGAACCAAATGGGATCGACTTGCAGAGCCTCAACGAGGGGCATAAAGATAGGCGTAGTAATCATGATAATGGCCATTTCCTCCAGGAAGAGCCCCAGGATGAACACTATGACCAGCATCCAGACTACCAGCACCGTGGGCGAGAAGGGCAATTCCAGCGCCGCCTGCAGCAGCTTGCGGCTGGCCCCGGAATAGGCCAAGACTTGGCTGAAGGCGGTGGAACCGGCCACAATCAACAGGACCATGGAAGTAATACCGGCGGCGCTCAGCAGGGACTTGAACACGGCAGAAGAAGTAAGCTTTCCGTAGGCCAGAGCCAGGACCGCGGCCCCTACCGCCCCGAGGGCGGCGGCTTCGGTAGGAGTAGCCACCCCCAAGAAGATACTGCCCACCACCACTCCGGCTACCGCCAGAAGCGGCAGCAGGTCCCGAACCAGGGCCAGTAACCGTGTCCCCATCGGGGTGGTGCTTTCCTCCGGGGGCGGGGCCAAACCCGGCCGCAGTATGCACGCGGCACATATGTAGCCGATGAACAGCACCGCCAGCAGCAGGCCGGGCAGTATGCCGGCAATGAGCATCTTGCCTACGGAAATGCCGGCGACACTGGCAAAGACTACGGTGAGGGTGCTGGGCGGAATGAGCATGCCTAGAGTACCGGAGGCGGTGATGGGGCCGGTAATGAGCGACTTGTGGTAGCCTCGGCGCAGCATTTCCGGGACCAGGACCGCCCCCAGCATGGCGGTGTTGGCCATGACCGAGCCGCTGACCGCGGCGAAGGCCACCCCGGCGGCCATGGCCGCCACCGCCAGGCGGCCGGGCACCCGACTGATCCACATTTCAATGGCATCGAGGGCCCGAGATACCAGACCGGTGTGGAAGAAGAGTTCGCCCATAAGTATAAAGAGAGGGATGGGCGTAAGCGAGAACTTGGTAATCGAATCGAACACGCTGTCCAACAGCCGGAAGGGCGCACTGGACCCCATTAGCAGGTACATAGCTATCAGATCGACCAGCAGGAAGGCCAGGCCGACCGGAACCTGCAGCAGAAAGGCGCCCAGCAGGCCACCCAACAACAACAGGCAAGTCAAATACCACTCCATGGTTTCCCCTCCGGTGGTGTGGGGCGCGCTCCCGGCGGTTCTTCTTTTGTCCGCCGAGACGTGCAAGCCCGGTGGACAAAGCCTACCGTTAGGAGGGCCAGGCCCACGGGAATTACCCAGGTAAGCAGGTGGATGGGGGTCTGAAGAATATTGGCTATCACCTCGTGGGCGAGGTAACTCTGATATACCGCCCGTACTCCCATCCAGGTGAGGGAGGCGGTGAGGACGGCGCTGACCGACGAGGCTACGGTGTCCAGTGCCGCCTGCCGCCTGGGGCTAAGGAAGTAATTGAGGAAGTCCACCTTTACGTGGCCGTCCTGATGTAGTACCCAAGGAGCGGCCAGGAAGGTAATGTACAGGAGGGCATAGGTGCTGAGTTCGGTTACCCAGGCCAGCGAATGGCTGAACCCGTAACGGGAAACGGCCCCCAGGGTTATGGACAGGGCTAAAAAGAGCACGACTACCGAAGATACTACCGCCAGGGCCCGAATGAGCCCCAAATAGGCCTTCACCAGGTCTCCCCTTCCTTCCCGGGTGGAACCAGACCCTACTCCTTCTCTCGACCCAGACCCGGGCCACCGCGCCGAACACCGACCCGGCGGCCCGATCCTTCTTCTTACTTCTTGGTTAGGAGCCTCTGCATCTCCGGCCCGTTCTCGGGGCAGGCCTGAAGGACCTGCTTCCACACCGCCTCGTAGGCGGTCTTCAGGTAGGTTTCGGCCTCATCCGGTGGCAACTGCACTACTTTGATCCCTTTCTCGGCCAGCTTCTGCCCGTCGGCGGCTATTAGTTCCTTAAAGTACTCGCGCATCTTGCCTTCCATGGCCACCGCGGTGTCGGTAAGCAGCTTCTTGGCCTCGTCGGACAAAGCATTCCACTTGTCCCGGTTTACCAGGCCTATGGTGTCGACCTGGTAAAAACTGGGCTCAACGGCATACTTGGTCACCGCGTCCCAGCCCCAATCGGAGATACCGAACACCGGCCAGCCGTAGCCCACCACTACTCCCCGCTCCATGGCCGAGTATACCTCGCCCGGGTCCATGGTCACCGGGGAGGCGCCTAAAGCCTGCACGAAGTCTCGGTAATTCGGGGTCACGCGGATGGGTTTGCCTTTGAAGTCCCCTATGTGGGCAATGGGCACCGAGGTGTAAAGTCGGAAGGATACGCCGGGCATCCCCCGCCCCAGATAGACGGCGTTGGCCTTTTGCTGAAAGATGCGGTTGAAGAAGTCGTAGACCCCGTTCTGGCGCTCTTCCTGAGGCGTGAAGGGCGAGAGCTTAAGGGCGTTCGCCTCGGGTACCACCGAAACCGTGTAGGCGGCGGAAAGCCAGGCCATGTCGACCGCACCGGACTGCACGGCTTTGATCTGCTCCATGGCGGGGATAACCTCCGGCCCGCCCAGGTACTCGATCCGTACCTTGCCCTGGCCGGCCTTGTTCACCTCGTCGCGAATGAAGAAGAAGCCGGCGTTGTCCTTAATCTTTTCCGGCCAGGCGGTAACCGCCTTCAGTACCACCTCCTGTTGGACCGATGCCGGTTTCTGCTCGCCCGCAGGCGGCGGGCTACTCTTCTGGGCAGCCGTCTTTCCGGAGCAACCTGCACCCAGCACTAACAAGACCGCCAGAATAGCTGCCAGCAGGGTATCCGCCAAGACTCTCCTCCCCATGGCCATACCTCCCAATCCTGATTGTCCTTTTCCCACGCGGGGAAAGCCCCCTCTTCCCCACCCGGCCAGTTCTGCCCAAAGAAAGCGACATGGCAGATGTCCACGAATTTTGGGACCCTTTAACGTGACCCAGGCGCAATTCACTACGTCGCCGCGCCGGTTGGCTCACCCAACCGGAGGTTTAGTTCCGATCACCTCCCCGTTCAGCCCAGCAGCCCTCCACTAGCGCCTATAACCGGTCCGCAACCCTGACGGCTTCCACCCTCAGACACCGTCGGCGCTTGTTCTCAGGAGCTTCTCCCACCGGCGGTCCGTTTCCGCCTGCAGCGCCTCCACCGTCTCCGCCCCCAGATGACGGAACCGTCCCTGAACGTCCAGATATTCGCTTATAGGCGGACGCCGGCGGGGGAAATAGGTCAGGCGGGGGTCTCCTCCGTCTTCCGCTTCGTATAGGGGAAAGGCGCCGGTCTCCACCGAAAGCCTGGACACCTTCACGGTAGCGTTCTCCGGTATTCCCCACCCCTGCACGCAGGGTACCAGGATCTCAATGTACTTAACTCCCCGGAAGGAAAGAGCCTTGTGCACCTTGGCGATCAGATCTTCGGGAAAAGCCGGCGCGGCGGTGGCGCAGTAGGGAATGCGGTGGCTCCTCACGATTTCCATCAGGTCCTTCATGGGGGTGGGCTTGCCCTGCGGGGTGGTGGTGGTATGCGCGCCCCAGGGGGTGGCCCCGGATTTCTGCACGCCGGTGTTCATGTAGCCTTGGTTGTTGTAGCAGACGTACAGAAAATCCTCGCCCCGCTCAATGGCGGCGGACAGGGCCTGAAGGCCGATGTCGTAAGTAGCCCCGTCTCCGGCGAACACTACCACCTGCGCCTTTTCATATCCCCGCACCCTTAAGGCCCGGCTGAGGCCGGAGGCCGAGGAGGCCGGAGAGGTAAAGGTGCAGTGCACGGTGGGAAAGCCCAGGCAAGAGCGCGGGAACGGACCGTCCGTGCCGGCGATACAGGAAGGAGGCACGATTAACACGGTCTCCGGCGGCAGGGCCTTAAGCACGTACCTAACGGCCAGGAATAGGCCGCAACCCGGACAGGCCGAATGCCCGGAAAACAATCTTTCCCCTTCCGGAACCGCGAGCATTCCCTTACACCTCCAGCCAGCCCTCGTACCCGGCGTATGCGGGTCCGCGCCGACAGATTTCCGCGCCCAGTTGTACCAAACCCTCCGCCGCCACGTTGCTTCCGCCCACACCCGCCAGCCAGCTATAGACTTCCGGCGCCCGAGGCAGACCGTAGAGGGCGGCCCTGACTTCCTGGGCCAGAATACCCCCCAGCCCGGGGGAGCAGGCGCGGTCCAGGACAATTACCCGCTTCGCCCCTTCCAGGGTCCGGCGCAACCGTTCTACCGGAAAGGGCCGCACCAGTCGCACCCTCACCAGCCCTACCGGCAGCCCCTTATCCCGCAGCGCCTCCACCGCGCACCTCACCGTTCCCGCCAGCGCTCCCAGGGCCACGAACCAGGTTTGGGCTTGGGCGTCGGGATAAACCTCTATCGGATCGTAAGCCCGCCCGGTCAGTTCCGCCCAGCGGTCGGACGCGGCTTGGGCCTCATCTACCGCCGCCCGCATGGCTTGATGCATTTCCAGTCGGTGCCGGGCGTACCGGACGTGGCCGGCGGTGTTGTTTACGGTATAAGGCGGGCCCGGCACCAAATAGGCCGGAGGCCGCAAGCCGGCCAAAAACTCGCGCACCGTTTCCTCCTCGGGCACCAGCACCGGCTCGGTGGTGTGGGAGAGATAGAACCCCTCCATGACCACCATTACCGGCAGGAGCACGGTTTCGGCCAGACGGTAGGCTTGAACCACGGTATCCAGCACTTCCTGGCCGGTCTCGCAGTAGATCTGGATCCAGCCGGTATCCCGCTGCGACAGGCTGTCGGTGGGGTCCGGCCCGAATCCCCAGGGAGCGGCTAAAGCCCGGTTGACGTTTACCATCACTACCGGCACGCGAGAGCCGGAGGCGTAATGCAGCATCTCGTGCATGTAGGCCAGCCCCTGGCTGGAAGTGGCGGTGAAGACCCGCGCTCCGGCCAGGGAGGCGGCGATGCAGGCGGCCATGGCCGCGTGTTCCGACTCGGCGGTGATGACCTCGCAGGCGAGCTCGCCCTCGGCCACCATCTCGGCGATCCGAGTTACGATGGGGGTCTGCGGGGTGATAGGGTACATGGCGATGACTTCCGGCTGCACTAGCCTAACCGCCTGGGCCACCGCTTCGTTACCGGTAAGCAGCTCGCGTTTCTCTCCCATGCCCCTACCTCCCTTCGCCTTCCCCGACCATAACCAGGGCGCCCCGGGGACACTCGGCGGCACAAAGGCCACAGCCCTTGCAATAATTGAGGATCAAACCGTAGCCCGCCTCCCCGCCCGCCGAGGCTTCCGGCCGGATGGCCACATCCGGACAGTAAAGCCAGCAGTTGCCGCAGGCGATGCAGAGCCCGCAGTGGAAGCACCTTCTCGCCTCGGCCTGCGCCTGCTCCGGCGTATAGGTCCCCACCACCTCGGCAAAACCCTTGTTCCTTAGCTCCGGGTCCAACCGGGGGGGCAATCTCCTGGGCTCCGGGACAAAGTAGGCGTAATTGAGCTGTCCTGCGTCCACCACTTCGGCCGCCAGCTCCAGGGGGCGGCGGCTGGACAACCCGATCTCTTCGGCAGCGCCGGCCGTAGAGGCGGCCGGACCGGTCTCGTCCGTCAGGTAGCGGTAGATGGCCTCGGCGGCGCGCTTGCCCGCCCCAATGGCCCGGGCCACCGTCCCGGCGGCATTCTTGCCCACGTCCCCACCCCAGAACCAGCCGGGTCGGCCGAGACCGCCCCAGGCCTCGCCTTCCGGACCCCCGCCGGTCTCCGCCGCCGGCGTCTTCCAGGCGGGATGGGGCCTCTGGCCGATGGCCCGCACTAGAGTATCGGCCTCCAGGAACCTCTCTTCCCCGTAGGTCTGAACCTCCCACTCCCCCGGCCGGGGAAACCGCAGGATCGCCGACCGGTAGCGTACCCCGCCGAACCTGCCGTCCCTTATTTCCAGCCCGGTTACCGCCACCCGGTGTTGAAAAACCACCCCTTCTTCCTTGGCCTCTTCTACCTCTTCCGCTCCGGCGGGCATCTCTTCCGGGCCCTCCAGCGACAGCACCAGCACTTCCCTGCCCAGCCGTAGGGCTACCCGGGCGGCGTCTACCGCCGTACTACCGCCTCCAATTACCAGAACCCTGGTCCCCAGTTGCGGCTCCTCCCCGGAATTAAGACTTCGAAGGAGCGCGAGGGCGTCTACAACGCCGGAAACCTCCTCCTCCCCTGTCAACCCCAACCGCAAGGGCGTCCCGGCCCCCGTAGCTATAAAGACGGCCTCAAACCCGGCCAGATCGGTATCCAGGCGGGCCGGATCCAGCCATCTTCCGGTTATCACCTCTACTCCCAGGGCCTTCAACCGGGCCAACTCACCGGCCAGAATCTCCTTGGGCAGCCGGTAGGCGGGAATGCCGTAGCGGAGCATTCCTCCCGCTTCCGCCTCGGCCTCAAACACCGTTACCCGGCAACCCCGGCGGGCCAGGAAGTAGGCGCAGGCCAGGCCCGCCGGCCCGGATCCCACCACCGCCACCCGGTGCGACCGAACCGGCGCTTCCTCCTCGGGCTCCACTTCCAATCCGCGCTCCAGACCGTAATCGCCCACAAACCTCTCCAGGGAACGAACGTCGACCGCCCCGTCCCACCCACTCCGATTGCACTGCCCACGGCAGGACGCCGCACACACCCTGCCGGTCACCGCCGGGAAGGGGTTCTCCCGAACCAGGATCCGCCAGGCGCCCTCCAGATCTCCCCGCTCCACCAGGTGTATCCATAGTGGGATGTCCGACCCGATAGGGCAGGCCTGGCGGCACGGCGAGGGCCGACGCACGTATACCGGGTGGGCCACCCGCCAGGTGCCGGTATTGATCCCCAGCGTGGTTTCGGTAGATACCAGGGCGGCAAATTGCCGGTCTTCCGCCATCATCTGCTCCCCCGCTTACTCCCGTCCGGCAGGCTATGGCTTCGCGCCCTCTCCCTCACCCGGTTGAAACTCTCGGCACAAGCGGCCGCGTTCTCCTTTTGCTTGTACGGTATCAGTTCTCTCACCGCCTCTAACAGCAAAGGCAGGTCGATAAGACCCAGCGCTCCCATAACCGCCCCTACCATCACCGAGTTGATAAGCCTTCCCAGGCCGAAGCGCCGGGCCGCCTCCACGGCATCCACGGTTATCAGAGTATGCGACACCGTCTTAAGCCCCGCTTCTGCCCGGGTAAGGTTGGCCACGATCACGCCCCGATCCCGCAGCCGGTACTGGCTCAATCCCTCGGCCGCCAGACTGCAGTCGAACAGACCCAGGAGGTCCGGACTGGTTATGTCGGAGCGCAGGCGTATGGGCTTCTCGTCCACCCGGATCTGGGAGACCACCGGCGCTCCCCGCTTTTCCGCCCCGAAGGAGGCGAAGGACTGAACAAAGTACCCGCCCTTGAAAAGGGCCAGGGCCATGATCCGGCCGCCAAGCTGCACGCCCTGGCCGCCGCGACCGTACAGGACTATTTCCAGCACTTCGCTTCCCCCTTGCCGCTCGGGCCAACCCGGCTCTCTATCCTTCTCGGCTGCGCGCCGATAAAAACCCCGGCGCCGCCCTACCGTAGCCCATGGCCTGCGAGATCTTTAATCCCGCCTCCCGCACCCGCTCGGCCAACTCCTCCTGCCGGGGCTTGAGGCGGGTGACCGGACCGGAGATACTAACCGCGGCCAAGACCCGCTTGCCGGAAGCACTCCAGATCGGGGCAGCAATGCACATCAGCCCTTCTTCCGATTCCTCCAGGTCCACGGCAATACCCTCAGCGCGGATGGTCGCCAGGTGCAAGGCCAGGTCCCGGGGATCGGTAATGGTGCGGGCGGTGTAGCGCTTAAGCTCCGTGGTACGCAGGTAGCGCACCAACTCGTCTTCGGGCAGGTAGGCCAGCAGTAACTTGCCGGTGGCGGTGCAGTAGGCGGGCATACGCGCCCCCACGTAGGAGCCCATGCGAAAAGGACGGGGGCTCTCGATCTTCTCTATGAACACCAACTCGCCGGCATCCAAGACGGCCAGGTGCACGGTCTCCCCGCATTGGGCCACCAAGTCGCGGAGGATGGGGCGGGCCTCATCGTTGAGACGCAGGCTTTTGAGCACCACCCCGCCCAACTGAAGAAGCTTAAGCCCCAGCCGGTAACGACCGCTGGCCGGGTTCTGACGGACAAACCCGTGTAACTCCAGGGTGGCCAGCAGCCGAAAAGCGGTAGTGCGGCTGAGACCCAGTTGCGCGGCCAACTCTCCGGCAGTACATTCTTTGTCCGGCTCGGCCAGCAACTCCAGAATCTGCAGGGCGTTATCTACCGAATGCAACCGGTACCTCGCGCGGGGGAGGGGCGGGTTGGCCAAGAGAGTGACACCTCTCACCAAAGAATTGGTCAACGTTTTGTTCTCTATGCGAATAGAGTGTTCATTGTCTAGCTAGCCAATATATAGTGCTAGCTTTGAAGATTGATCAAGTTATCTGGCCACGGTTCTGCCGCCTTCCCGCCCTTCCAGAAGCGATTACGAAGCGTGCAAGGCCGAAACCCTCACCGTTTCCCCGGCATTCTACACGGTTTAAAGGAGTTCGGGACACGAGCGATTATTGGACAAGATTCTTGTCCAATGTTAAAATTTTGGCAACGCAGGGTTCCGTATATTACACCCTTCCCTACGGTTAGCGTTTACCTTGAAAGGGGCCAAGGCCGATGCCGTGGCAATGTTTGATTCTCGCGCACCCCATTCGGTACCGACGAGTAGTGGCCGCGCTGGAGGAACGGTTTCCGGGGGTGATGCCGGTATGCGTTAATAGCCCCCGGAAACTGCGGGCAGCCCTCATCCGACACCCGGAAATCGAGGCGGTGGTGGTTGACCCGCGGGGGCTGCCCGGCGCTTGGAAGCAGGAGATAAGGACCCTGGCGCGCCGGCATCCCCATCTGCCGCTCCTTCTGGGTGGAGAGTTGGGCGGTAACGCCAACGCTGCCCTCCGGCCCAGAACCCGGGTCGCCCGCGGGCCGGCAAGGCGGGTCTTCACTACTCCTGAGGCCTTCGCCGCCCGACGCCAATGGGAAGCCTCTCTGGCCAGCATGCAGGTGCCCGCATTTCTATTAAGCCCCCAGGGAATGGTACTGAAGGCCAACCGCCTGGCCGCAGACCTGGCGGGGCTGCCTGCCTCTGCCCTCACCGGCCGCCCTTGTCACCGGCTTTTCCACCCTCACGGCGAAAGACCTCCCGACTGCCCGCTGGTTACCGCTGCCCAGACCGGCAGGCACGCGGTGGCGACCATCCGAACTCCGGCCGGCCGTTCTTACTTGGCTTGCTGCACCCCGGTGGCCGACACGACCGGGGCGCTCCTTTACTTCCTGCACACCATGATCGACCTAGGCCTCATGCAGGAGGCGGAGGCTTGGAAGCGGGTGGCGGAGAAGGTGATGGAAGCCACCACCGAGGGAGTGGTGGTAACGGACGCCAACTGGGCCATCCGCTGGGTCAACCCGGTTTTTGTAGAGCTGACCGGTTACCCCACCGAGGAGGTCGTGGGGAAACACCCCTTATTTCTGGTACCGCCGGGGCCGGAACAAACGGTATCGCTAGACCAGGTGTCAGGCCTCCTAAGGGCGGGAAGTAGCTGGCAAGGACAGGTATGGTACCGGAAGAAGAACGGGGAACTGCTGCCTCGCTGGCTGACCCTCAGCGCGGTTACCGACAACGAAGGCCGAGCGATCTACTACGTGGGAGTTTGTACCTCGATTAGTCACCGAGCCCCGGATGCCCAAAGTCTGGCTCACTCCGTGCACCACGACCCGCTCACCGGCCTGGGCAGCCGCCTAAGGTATTACGAGCGGTTCCAACTGCTCCGAGACGCCAGCCTGCGGCAGGGGAGAGTACTGGCCCTCTTCTACCTGGACCTGGACCGCTTTGGAACCATAAACGCCGCCTTCGGATATAACACCGGCGATCAGACGCTAAAGGCCGTGGCCGAACGGCTGCGCTCGCTGGCCCGTCAGGAAGACACCCTGGTAAGGCTGGCGGGAGACGAATTTGCGCTCCTGCTAGTGCTGGACCGGCCGGAGGAAGCAGTTCCCAGAGCACGGGCCTTGCTGCAGCACCTGGAGGCCCCGTTTACTATCGGTCCCTACCGCCTTACTCTGCGGGGCTCGCTGGGCATCGCCCTTTGCCCCCGCGACGCCCGGGAGGCCGATGCTCTTCTTAGAGCCGCCCGTGCGGCAACCGACCGCGCCAAGGAACAAGGCGGAGGGGGGGTTCCTTTTTGCCAGCCCGGAGCTACAGGCCAGCCTGGAAAGTCAACTGGCCCTGGAGCGGGAGCTGGCGGGAGCTTCGGACCGAGGCGAGCTGGTAGTGCACTACCAACCCCGCTTCCGTCTGCGGACGCCCGGCATCGCCGGGGTCGAGGCCCTGGTGCGCTGGCAACACCCGAAGCGGGGTTTACTTCTGCCGGCAGAATTCATCCGGCTGGCAGAGGACAGCGGCCTGATCATACGGGTGGATCAGGAGGTCCTCCGTTTGGCCTGTGTTCAGGCCAAGACCTGGCAGCAGAAGGGTTACAACCTCACGGTGGCGGTCAATCTCTCCGCCCGCCACTTCCTACGCGAAGATCTGGTGGACACGATAACCCGGGTATTGAAGGAAACCGGGCTGGCACCGTCTAGTCTGGAGCTGGAAATTACGGAGACGGCGGCGGTGAAGAGCCCGGAGCGTACCCGGTCAATGCTGGCGGAGCTGCGCGCCCGGGGGATAGGTATTGCCGTCGACGACTTCGGAACCGGATACGGGTCCTTGCACTACCTGAAGCAGTTCCCGGTTAATACTCTCAAGATCGACCGCTCCTTCGTAAGCGGTCTGCCGACCAACCGCCAGGACGCGGCCATTGCCGCTGCGGTCATCGCCTTGGCCAAGAACCTGGGATGTACCGTGGTAGCCGAAGGCGTGGAAACGCCGCCGCAACTGGCGTGGCTGCAAAGGCTGGGCTGTGATGAGGTACAGGGCTTTCTCCTCTGTCGCCCCGTGCCGGCACCGGAGCTAGAGCCGCTCCTTGAGAACGCCGGAAGCGAGGTGCTGGGCTCTATCCTTCACAACCGATAAATTGGTCTCAGGTACCGCCGGCTGGGGGCCGCTCGCCCGCCTTGCCCGCCACCAGCCTGACGAAGATCCTCACCAGGTCC
>JBNARC010000007.1:0-8231 GCA_049719955.1 Neomoorellales bacterium
CGCCTGCGGTGGACTTTCACCACCAGGTTAACGCCCATGCCGGGCGCACGAAAAACGGCCGGGAAGGCCCGAACGGTCCGCCTTCCCGGCCGCCAGCTTCGTCGGGTAGAAAAAAGTGCCGTCGCCGAAAAGATCGGTTAGCGCAGATAGTTTAGGGGGTTGCGCGGAACCCCGTCCACCAGCACCTCAAAGTGCAGGTGCGGCCCGGTGGCCCGGCCGGACTGGCCCACACCGCCGATCCGCTCTCCCCGCTCCACATTCTCTCCCACCTCTACGGCAATGCTGGAGAGGTGGGCGTAGCGGGTCAGCAGTCCCCCGCCGTGGTCGATGAGCACGGTGCGCCCGTAACCCCCGTCGTACCCGGCAAAGATCACCGTGCCCGCGGCCGCCGCCCGCACCGGTGCCCCCAGCGGCGACCCGATGTCCAGCGCGGCGTGAAACTCCCGGCCCCGATAGCCGTAGCCGGAGGTTATTTCCCCGTAAACCGGCCAACTTAGCACCCCGGCCGCTTCCCCACGGGAGGCCACCACGATCCGCTTGGTACCCCGGGCGACGATCTTGGCCACCGGTTCTCGCACCACTTCCCGGCCAACCTCCGAGCGAGTGAGCGCCACGCCGTTACGCTCCACCACCCGGTAGGTAACCACCCGCACGCCCGGTTGTCCCTCTTGCTTCACCTTCTCCTGCCCCCGGTAAAGGGTGCCGTCCGACCGGATCTCTACCGGGTAGGGAATAGCCTCTTCCACCTGTATCTCCCGAGTGACCAGGTAGTGCACCGGAGCTTCAGACCGAACCAGCCGCAGCTCGTCCCCGATTTGGAGCCGGTCTCCCTGCAATTGCGGATTGGCCGCCCGGAGTTCCTCCACCGTGGTACCGTGGGCCCGAGCGATACTCCACAGCGAGTCGCCCGGCGCAACCGTGTACCTGGTACTTTGAAGGGTTCCCTCGCGCAGCAGGTGCACGGCGGCCTCCGGGGAAACCACCTGGCTGGTCTTTACCTGGGCCTCCTGTATGCCTACCGTTTCCTCCGTCTTAGCTTCCAGTACCTTGCCACTCCCGGCCAGGTAGGCCTCCTTAACCCTAGCCAGCACTGCCTCCGCCGTAGCCTGATCTTTGACCCAGGCCACCACCTTACCGTTAACGGTAATGCCCGCGGCCCGGACGTTGAAGGCCAGGACCTGCCGCAACCGCTCCCTCAACTGATCGGGAGTGAGAATCGCGGCCCGGGCCACCCTGACCGGCCTAATTCCAAGGGGCCGGTGGTTTTGCGGCTGCACCCACCCCTGCGCCGCCAACTCTGCTTCCAGTTCGGCTACTACCGTCTGCACTACCGCCTCGCTCTTCGCCGCCCCCAAGACCTGACCCTCTAGCTCCACCGCCACCGCGTTCGGCCGGGTGGCCAGCACCACCGCGACCAGGACCAGGAGCGCCGCGGTTACACCCAAAAGTACTTTCCGGCCGTGCCCGCCCGCTGCCAGTCTTTCCCCTTGCCGCCGGAAGACGTGCGCCCAGCCCGCCAGCCTACTGGTTAGGACCGGCACGGCAATTTTGCTGGCGCCCGCTTCCGCACCCTCCGGGTGTAGCCGCCGGACACGTCTTGGGAACGATCCCAGGCGGGGCTTTACCGCTATGAGGCCCGATTTGAGGCCGCCCCGTAGCCCCCTCCCCACTTTAGAAAGCAATCCGCCGCCGGTACCGGACGATTCCTTAGCCGCCCGGCTCGGCGGCGGAGATTTTCCGGGCTGCAACCTTCTTCCCCGGCCGCGCTTACCTGACAACCGCCTTCCCTCCCCCAAGTGACAATTCCACCCTGCCAAATAGAGTGGCACGGCTGCCAAAAAATAGCGACGAGTATATTTTATTGGCTCTATCTAGAGTTGTAAAGCCTGGCCTTAGGGGTTATCCCGGAAACATTGTAGGTATATGGCGCATTCCAGCCGTTTCCTCACCAATTCGCAGCCCAGCGGGTAGGGTTGCTCTAGATCACCCCCGTAAAGCCAGTTGGCGGCGTGGCAACCGCCCCCGCAAAAATAGCGGGCCCAGCAGGAACGGCAGAGCCGCTTGTTCAGCACGTTAAGCCCGGCAAGACGGGCTTGAAGCTCGCGGTTGACTATTCCCCGCCCCAAGTCCCCCAGGCAAAACTCCCGCTGTCCCACAAACTGGTGACAGGGGTAAAGCTCGCCCGAAGGGGTCACCGCCAGGTATTGATGCCCGGCCCCGCAGCCCCGTAGGCGCTTGGGAAGGCAAAGGCCGGGCTCCAGGTCCAATTGGAAGTGAAAGAACTCCAGCGGGCTGCCGGCCTGCTGCGCTTCCAGGCACAGATCTACCACCCGGTCGTACTCCGCCACCAGTAGCGGCAGATCGTCGAGACGCAACGCGTACTCCTGGTGGGGGGAGGCCACCACCGGTTCCAGCGATAGCCGGCGAAAACCCAGCTCCAGCAGGTGGGCCACATCTTGGGAGAAGTCGCGGTTAAAGCGGGTAAAAGTCCCTCGAATGTAGTAGTTGGTCCCGTCCCGGGAGGCTACCGCCTCCTGGATGGCCGGGAGCACCTGCGCGTAGCTTCCCCCGCCCTCCGGCGTGCGACGCAGGCGGTCGTGTACTCCCGGCCGGCCGTCCAGGCTAAATATGAGCTGAACCTGGTGATCGTTTAGAAACCGCAGTTTCTCTCGGTCCAGGCGCAGGGCGTTGGTGGTGAGGGTAAAGCGAAGCTCTTTTCCCTCGGCCCCGGCCCGGGCCTCGCCGTATTCCACCGTCCGGCGCACCACCCCGAAGTTTAGAAGGGGTTCGCCGCCAAAGAAATCGATCTCTAGTTCCGCCCCCGGCGGCGACTGGCGCAGAAGGTAGTCCACCGCCGCCAGAGCTACTTCCGGCGGCATGAGCTCCGCCTCGCCCCCGAAACGCCCCTGGCCGGCAAAACAGTAAGCACAGCGGAGATTACAGGCGTGGGCCACGTTGAGGCACAGGGCCTTGGTCCAGGTGGGGACCGAAAGGCGGCCGGCAGCTTCGGCGTCCTCCAGCCGGCTCAGCGGATCCGGCCCCAACAGCCACCCCCGCCGGTGAAAATCCTCTAACTCCCTTAGAGCCTCGTCCGCCTCGGCAAAAGAAAAGCCGGCCGCCGCCGCCCGCTGCCGCGCCACCTCCACCGAGGCACCATCCGCCAAGGCCTCCAGCAGGGCCACGGCCGGCGGATCGAGCTGGTATACGGCGGCGGTATTGGCGTCTAAGAGAAAAGCCCGGTCGCGGTATCGAAACCAATGCACGTCCTCGCGCCGGGCCAACCCCCGCCACCAATTGTGACTTCTAGCGAGCATGGATCTTCCGCTGTTTCTCCGGAGCGGTGCACACCTGGTTACCCACGGTCAGCGAGGTCTTGCAGGCCGACTGGCAGGACACGGCGCACCGGTGGCAGTCCGGTAGCACCGGCGTAGCCAGAAGCGGTTTAACCAATAGACGCACGTGCTTCATGGGCCCCTCTCCCCTTCTGGTGAACGGTGGTGAGCGTGTATACCCTAATTATAGCCCGGAGGCTCCCCTCCTGCCAACCCCAGAGCGCCGCTACCTTTGGCCTCATTCCCGCCCCGGAGGGTTGGCCAGTTCCAGCGCCGGTACCATCCGGCCTTCCAAGCGCCGCCACTCGCGCAGTATGAATGCGGCGGTCATCAGGGTGGAGCCGGCGTCGGCCAGCGGCGCCACCCGCCATATCCCCTCCAGCCCCCACAGCCGGGGCAGGATCAAGAGTAGCGGAATAAAAAGCAGCACCTGCCGCGACAGCGTTAATACGGTAGCGTGAACCGGCTTACCTACGGCCTGGAAGTACCCGGAGCTTATGACCTGAAAACCTACGGTGGGCACCAGCAGGAAGAAATACCACAGGATATGCGCTCCCAGACGGACTAACTCCGGGTCGTCGCGGCTGAAAAGGCCGATCAACTGTTCCGGCCAAATGCGGGTGGCGACGAAGCCTATCAGGACGATGGCCGTGGCCCCCAGGCCGGCCAGCTTGAAGGCTTCCCGCACCCGGTCGAACTGCCGGGCGCCGTAGTTATACCCGATTATGGGCTGGGCCCCCTGGGCCACCCCGATTACCGGCATAAAGAAAAAGGTACCCAGGCTGAAGACTATTCCCATGGCGGCAATGGCCAGGTCCCCGCCGTAATAGGCCAGGCTCCGGTTCAGGATCACCTGCTGGGCGCTGTTCAGGACCTGCATGATGAAGTGCGGAATCCCCAGCCCTACCATTCCCAGGCATACGGCCAAACGCAGGCGCAGATTGGGAAGGCGCAGGCGCACTAAGCTCCTGCCCCGCAGGTAATACCGCAGGGCCATGGCCACCCCTACCCCCTGGGAGATGACCGTAGCCAGCGCCGCGCCCCGCACTCCCATCTGCAGGGGAAACACCGCCACCCAGTCGAGAACGATGTTGGTGGCCGTCCCCACCAGGGCCATATACATGGGAACGGTAGGATTGCCTTCCGCCCGGATCATGTGGCTAAGGCCAAAGCCCACGGCCATCAGCACGTTGCCCGCCAGCATAACCCGCTGATACTCTACCGCGAATGGCATCACCGCGGAACTGGCCCCAAAGGCGGAAAGGATTTTCTCTAGGTAACTCAGTCCCACCACCGAGTAGGTTATCCCTACCAGCATCAAAAGGGCCAGGGCGTTGCCGGCCACTTGTTCGGCCGCCTCCCGGCGCCCTTCACCCAGACGCAGGGAGATGGAGGCCGTAGCTCCCAGGCTGATCAGGGCGGACAGGGCCAGGGAGATCACCATAACGGGAAAACTTACGGTGATGCCGGCGATGGCCAGGGAGCCCACCCCCTGGCCCACGAATATGCGGTCCACCACGTTATAGAGCGCGTTCACTAACATCCCGGCTATGGCCGGAAGGGAAAACTGCAGCAATAGCGGCCCTACGGGGCCCCGGCCTAAACGTTCCGATCGAGCCATAGAGTTTCTCACCCCCCCCGGTACTAAAGTTGCCGCATGATGCTAACCGCGGTTCCCAGACTGTCGATCAGACGCTCTATCTCCGCCGGGTCCTTCCCCTCCAGGGTCTGCAACAGGATGGCCTGGTGGGCCTGAACGGCCGCCTCCATTTGGCGCCTACCCTGTACCGTAAGGGAAATCAGGGTCTGGCGCCGATCGCGGGGATTAGTCTGACGCCGAACCAGCCCCTGCTGCTCCAGGCCATCCAGGAGGGTGGTTAGGCTGCCTTTTTCCAGGTCCAGCTTGTGACTGAGCTCGGTGGCGGTATGGGCTCCCTCGTGGTAAAGCACGGCCACCAGCTTAATTTGGTTCTTCTTCAGCCCGCTGCGGGCGGCATCGTGCTTGTGCCAGGCCCGCAGAAACTTCTGGTGGCAGAGGGACATAAACTCTATCAGTAGAGCGTGCAACCGCCGAGCCTTATCCTGATCCATAACCCCTCCCCTCCGCTCTTACGCTCAGGCTTCAGAAACGGTTTGATTTCGTACTATCCGGATTCTAACCGTCGCTTTAGGCCACGTCAAGAGGGGGCGGTTCCGCTTTTGAGTTGGCCGTCGGTACCGAGCGCTCTCCCCTTCGTACTGTCACCTCGCCGCCCCGACAGCTCGGCGGCGGAGCGGGTTGCGCGGGGGCCGGTTTCCGTTTTTAATATGGGGTAGATGGTATTGGGGTGGTAACAGTTAGCGCCGGTTGGCTTAAGAGGAGATCAATAGGGAGGGCGGGATATGGAAGAAATCTTGCGCACCGTAGCCGAACTGATGGCCTTATCGGCCCGAACCGCTCCCAAAGCGGCAGGGCAGGACTACGTGGTCTGTCGGGTACTTACCGGCGAGGAACTGGAGCGCCTGGCCGAGGAAATGGCCGGCTACCCGGCCCGGCACGGCATTAATGTATTCGCCCTGAACGGAGAGGAGGTGCGGCGCTCGGGAGCAGTTCTGCTGGTGGGGCTGAAGAGCGCGCGGCCGGCAGGGTTGGACTGCGGCGCCTGCGGGCACCCTCGCTGCCGGGAACTACCCGCCTCCGCCGCGGTAGGTCATTTTGCCGGGCCTACCTGTGCCTGGAGGCTGGTGGATTTGGGCATTGCCGTGGGCTCGGCGGTGAAGACCGCCAGTATCCACAACGTGGACAACCGCATCATGTACACCATCGGGGCGGCGGCCCGCAGGCTGGGCCTGATCGACGCGGAAATTGCGGTGGGCATCCCCCTGTCTGCTACCGGAAAGAACATCTACTTTGACCGCTTCGACCCGGTGCGGGACCGGGCACGGCAGTAAGACCGCTGCCGACCCGCCAATCCGGCAGCCGACCGGTCGGCCGGCGAAGAGGGTGCCGCGCTGCCGGGGGCAGAAACCGGAGGACCGCGGGCGGCTAACGGCGGAAGCGCTAAAAGGGCCCGAGGACAAATCCCCGGGCCCTTTTGCCCAACGCCTACCGCATGAGGCTCGGCAGGAAGGTGGCCAACCGCGGAAACACCATCACCAGGATGGTGGCGGCAATCAAAGCCAACCAGTAAGGCACGGTGCCCCGGAACACGGTCTCGGATTTTATTTTGGTGATTCCGGCGGTCACCAGCGCCACTATGCCCACCGGCGGAGTAAGGAAGGCCAGAAGGGCAAAGAGGATGGAGATCACTCCGAACCAGATACCGCTGTAGCCGGCGCCGGTCAGCAACGGGTAGAATAAGTTAGTAAATATTATAAGAATCGCCATTTCATCCATCACAAAACCAGCGGCGAAGTAAATAATAAAAACTAGCACCAAAAGCAGGGTTGGGCTTACCCCGGCCAGGGCCTCTTTGAGCAGCAACGGCAGGTGGCTAATGGACATGAAGTGGCCGAATATCACCCCACCGATAACCACCAACATCAGCATGGCCACGACCTTGACCGTTTCCCTTACCGCCTCAAAAAACCTCGGCCAGCTCATGCGCCGGGTCAGAAGACAGTAAAGGAGGGATAAGAAGGCGCCCATGGCTCCGGCTTCCGTGGGGGTGAAAACCCCGGCGTAAATGCCGCCCATCATTAGCAGGAATATGGCCGGAACGGGCCACACCGTGTTGAGGGCTTCCAGCTTCTCCTCCCGCGTGGCCCGGTAGGCCTCCGGAGCCAGTTTGGGATTGACCTTCGCCCATCCCCAGGCCACCAAAGCCAGCAGCACCGCCGCGATCAGCCCGGGAATAATTTCGGCGATGAGCAACTTGCCGATCGGCTCCTGCGTGATCACCCCGTAGATCACCATCACCGTACTGGGCGGGATTAGGATACCCAGGGTGCTGGCCGAGGCTACCGTGCCGGCGGCGTAATCTTCCCGGTACTTGTGGGCCAACATGGGCGGCACCGCCACCGTGGCCATAGTGGCGGCGCTGGCAATGCTGGAGCCGCAGACCGCGGCAAAGGCGGTGCAGGCCACCACCGTAGCCACCGCCAGACCGCCGCGGATATGCCCGAACCAGGCGTTGAAGGCCCGGAAAAGGTCCTTACCCACTCCAGCGGAGCTGAGAAACAAACCCATCAGCACGAACATGGGAATTACGCTGAGGCTGTACCCCTTAGCGGTGCCGAACACGTCGGTCCCCAGTTTCATCAGGGCCGCCTGGGGGCTCCCCAGGTAGGCGTAACCCGCCACCCCCACGATTAGCAGGGCAAAGGCGATGGGAAAGCGCAGGACCAAAATAAGCACCAACAGGACAACAAAACCCAGCACCCCGGTTAGTTCAGGACTCAACGTCGATCTCTCCCTTGTCTACTCTTCTAACCGCCTGCCCCAGGTCCCACAGCAGGCTGAGGCAAAAGATCAGGACGCCAATAGCCGAAACCGCCACCCAGGGATATAGGGGTTGACGTAACACCGTGGTATACTGGCCGGCCCGAGCCAGGCGCTCGGCGTACTGGAACAACTGCCAGAAGGTCAGAAGGAACGCCGCCGTGGCCACCAGATAAACCAGAACGTCTATCAGCCTTCTTAGCAAACGGGGGAAACGATCGTAAATGAAGGTAATGGTTACGTAAACCTTCTCCGCCTGGCCGTAGGCCAGGGAGGTAAATACCGCCACTGCCAGGACTACTTCCGTGAGCTCGAAGGTTCCGGTGATGGGCCGGTTGAACAGAAATCGACCCAGCACGTCGCCGACCGTCAAAAACATAAGAAACAAGACCGCCGCCTGACTGACCTTGAGTGTGCCCTGAGTGGTCAGGTGGACTGCTCTCTTGAAGACGCTCATCTCCCCGGCTTCTCCCTTCCCA
>JBNARC010000007.1:8331-95737 GCA_049719955.1 Neomoorellales bacterium
GGTCAGGTGGACTGCTCTCTTGAAGACGCTCATCTCCCCGGCTTCTCCCTTCCCAGGCTTTCCGGCCCTACCCCTCTCTTGGGGGCGGCCTCCATAACTAATTACCCCCACCCTTTAGCTGCGAAGGCTTAACGGAAGGCCAGCGCCGGCCGTACGGGGAAGAGGGTACTACCCCCTTCCCCGACCAGCTTCAGTCATTGGTCCCTTATACGCCTACCGGGCTTGATCCGACCGTAAACCGGGGCCCGCTCGGCAGGACTGAGGCGGCCCGCTACGGCGCTACTTCGCGTTCTCGTACTTGGCGGCTATCTGCTTGGCCGCCTCGTAAACCTGGCGGGCGGGCAGCCCCTTGGCCTCCATATCGCTCAACCATTTCTCAATCAAGGGATCTACCGCGGCGTGGAACTTCTGCATCTCTTCGGGCGGCAGGGCGGTTATGGAGATATTGTTCTCCTGAGCCACCTGGCGGCCGTGGCTGTCCTCCTGCACGTAGAGCCGGCCGATCTTCTCGGGGAAGCTCTTGAGGGTCTCGGTCATCACCGCCTGGTCTTCGGGGGAGAGCTTATTCCAGGAGTTCTTGTTCATCACCATGTGCAGCGGAGTGGCGTACATGTTCATCTCTACCACGTACTTAACTACTTCCTTCAGCTTGAAGGAGTGCAAGGTGGAAACCGGCAGGAGGGTGCCGTCCACTACCCCCTTGCCCAGGGCATCGTAGGCGTCGGAAACCGGCATGGTTACCGGTACCGCCCCGAGCGCGGTCAGAACGTCGTTATAGATGGTGCTGGGAGCGCGAATGCGCAGGCCCTTCAGGTCATCAAACTTCTTCACCGGTTTGTTAACCAGGAAATGCCCCAAGTCGGTGGTACCGTACCACAGTACCTTAAAGTCCTTGTACTCCTGCTGCAGTGCCGGCTGGGTCTGCATCAATTCCCAGGCCGTCAGGTTGGCCTGCAACGGCGACTTGAACAGGAAGGGGAACTCCAGAATGGCGGTCAGCGGGAACCGACCGGGGGTGTAGGCCGGCAGTACGAAGCCGATGTCAACGGCGCCGGATAAAGTGGCGTCAACGTTTTCCGTGGCCCCCACCAGTTCGTTGGCGGGATAGATGTAAATCTTGACCCGACCGTTGGTCTTCTGTTCTACTTCCTTGGCCCAGGGTTCCAAAACCGTGGCGTGCAAAGGATGCTGAGGAGGCATGAAATGCGCGAGCTTCAACTCCACCGTTTTTGCCGGCTGGGCCGGCTGAGCTTGCTGGGCCTGCTCACCGCCAGCCGGGGGAGCAGCCGCTTCCTTCTTGGCGCATCCGACGGCAACCAACATGAGTGCGAAGCACAGCAACAAACACCACCCAACCACCTTACCCCTCAAAACCCGTCTGAACCCAGACACCAGCACCCTCGCCTCCTTTGAAGTATTAAAAGTTCAATTATGAGTTGATAAACGCTGCTTGTAATTATAAACACGCATTGGGGAAGCCATCAAGCGTCAGTAGCCAGGCTATTCTGGCTAAAATATGCCCGGCCGCGCCTCGGTTGGTCCTGTCTCTGAATTTCGCTCATTTCCGTGGCCCGGGAGCAGCTTGGCTACCCGGCTAATGACCTTCACGCCTGAGCAGAAACCGGGAAACAGAAACGTTCAGGCCGGTGTTTGAGATTTCTTAAGGTGTTTGCTGAGGAAGTTCAGGATTATTTCAATAACCTGCTTTTGGACCCAAGCCGGACCTCCATGCCCCGCGCCCTTTACAACGTAGCGAGTTGAGTCTACCCCGGCCTTTACTAAGGCCGAGTGCAGGATCTCGGTCTGGTAGGGCGATACCAACGTATCCATATCCCCGTGGAAAATCAGAAACGGCGGCTCATCTCCAGTAATGTAGGTGATAGGATTAGCCCTGGCCACTTTTTCAGGATTGTCGAATATGGTTCCTCCCGGACCAAATACCGAGGGACCGTGCACCAGTAGGGCCTCCGGAGCCGACGGTGAAGCATGCATGGCAACGACCTCTTTCGGAAAGCCATGGCCTATTGAGGTCAGGTCGGACAGACCAAATATATCTATCACCGCCTGCACGTCGCTACTTTGGTCAAGATAGTCACCCTTATCAAACTCTTGTACCCCATTTGTGGTTCCGGCTAGGGCAGCCAGGTACCCTCCGGCAGACATCCCCATTACGGCGATGCGATCCGGATCAATCCCGTACATCTCGGCGTTCGCTCGCAGGAACCGAATAGCCGCTTTTACGTCCTCCAGGGGTGCAGGGAAGGTACTTTGCGGTGTCACTCGATATTCAATGCTAGCCACCACATAACCGGCCTCGGCGATATCTAGTCTATGCTGGATCCACTGGTCATTGTTAGCCGACATAAACCCGCCTCCCGGGATGTAAAGTACGGCCGGTAGAGGATCCTTGCTAGCGGGTTTTAGAATATCCATCCGGAGGGCTCGGCAAGGAGTGCCAAAAGTTGCGGGCTGGGAATAGACGACGTCCGAAATGAACTCTACGGTAGGCCGCGCCCCGGACACCTCTATTAGTATCGAAGGGGCGCTGGTCGTCGCGGCGATCGCATGGGAACTGAAAAGCAAGGCAGCTACCAATAACAGGGCCAACGTCAGCCTGTTAACTTTTTTCAGACTCATGTGATCTACCTCCCTACAGATGCTTAGCGCCAAGTAAACCGCAGGATTAGGCTATATCCGCTTTCCTCCGAACACTACCCGCACTACCATCACCCCCCCATCATGAGAACTTCTTCCAATCGACCTGACGTATTAAGTATCAGACAAACCGCTAAACTCAGTCAAGGCTCATAAATTTAAGTCAGGTCCGATCCTAGGTGTAAAATTCCCTTGGATAGAGCTTACCGCCTGCTTATACGCCATTAGTTCACCTCTAGCTCGTTAGCTTCTCCGGTGTATCGTCCCACCCTCCTTCCGCCTTCTTTATCCATGCCAGGCATTCCGCCATGGCTAGAATATAGCGCCTTAGAATTAGAGTTGACAGATACAATCAGCTATCGTTAGAATATTCATGAGTCCAACATTGGCATTATTTTGAAAGGGGGCGAAAGGCCAGGTCAGAAGAATTGCTAGGGGAGTGGGATGTCTAGGACCAAGCTAACAATCAAGTAGGGGGCGAAATGACATGAGAAGAAAAACAGCTTCTGGGTGCGGAGTGGGTCTTCTACTCATTCTTTGCCTTTTCATACTGCAGTTAGCGGGCTGCCCCGCCGAGGTACATGCCGCAAACCTCGCGCCACCCGCGGTGAGTACCTCTTACTTTACGCCGCAGCCATACCTTTCTACCGGTTTTCCCCAAGTAGTTGTGGTCTCCGGCACGGACTACGAAATGGGTACTCAGTACGGCAAACAAGCAGGCGCAGCCATAGCTCATAATGTTGCGCTCTTAAAGAGTCGCCTCTATGAGGTTTACGGCCGCGAAAGAGTAACCAAGGACATGCAGGTTTGGGATTACTACCTGACAAAGTACGACCCTACTTATAGGGAATGGTTGCGGGGCATAGTGGACGGTTGTAGGCAGCAGGGCTACGAGGTGAGCTATCTCGATCTTATCGCCCTGATGGTGTATCCGACCGAGATGTGGGCAAGGCCCCAGACCCCTTATCCAAAGGAAACAGGTGTAGCATGGGGTGGAGCCTCCGCCGAGGCGATCCCAAACGGCACGTTCCATTCCTGCAATACATTTGCGGCTTCGGGCAGTATGACGCCGGACGGAAAACCAATACATGCAATCACGTCTATGGTCGAGGTAGAGGCAATGGACAACGTCATTCTCCTGGCATTTCCCAAAAACGGTAACAGCTTTGTTTGCCAGACCTACGCCGGAAGGGTAGGTTCGAACTATGCAATGAACAGCAAGGGATTAGCGTGGACAATGACTGCAATCTTATCCGATACGCCCCAGTGGGGGGTCCCACCAGAGGTCTATTTCCACTACCTGGCGCAAATGGCCTCAACGACCAGCGAAGCGATCAAATACCTGGAGTCTACCCCCAAAGGTGGCGTAACGGGTGGTTTTATCTTTACCGATGCCTCAGGCAGGATTACCGTGTACGAGGGGACCGCTAACCACTTTCGTTCAAGGCACCCGGGTGACATGAGTGAACCGGGGGAGTTTGTAGTCGAGACCAACCATCTCGTCCATCCCTCTCTCAGAGCCTATAATCCCAAGTGGCTGCCGGTAATAGGCACCTACGCTCGATACGACACGGTTTTTCAGTTCCTAAAAGAAGCTGCCCCGGGTTCTGTCAACTTCGACTTCGCTAAGCGCCTACTTGCCTCAGACGACTGGTATGACAAAAGCACCGGCCAGTGGCGCAAAAACGAGCCGGGTAGGGTGGAGATCTCAAATAGCCACGGTTCGGTGAGCCAGGCCGTATTTTTCCCGGCGGATCTGGTTGCCTATCTACAAACAGGTACTCCGAGCGGCCTTGGTCTTCCTGCGTTCGCCACAGGCGAATACGTTAAGATCAAATTGGCGGCCGATCCAAAAACGGTAGTTCGGGATACCGAACAAGACACTCTGGCTATGTATTGGGATGTGGTGGACACCTTTAGGCGCGATCTAAACGCGGGAGAAGCATACCTCAGTCTCTGTGTAATGAAGGACGTCGAGGATAAGCTGGACCAGGCTTTTAGTGCCTATTCTCTCGGTATGGATCGGGCTTCTTACGGGAGCCTTGTGGAGAATGCAGAGCAGCGGATAAGTCTGTGGGCTGAGGCAATGACCTATTATGCCAAAGCTCAGCTATACGTTCAAATGGCCAAAACTACGTTACTGAAAGCCAAGGCAGGAATGCGGTAACGGGTACATGCCTTCGGCGCGCGACTCCGGCGCATTCCTTAAGGTAGGGGTCGCGCGCCGAAGGCGCTAGCCCCGCCATACCAGGGGCCTTGCTTCACCAGTTGGTACAAACGGGTGAGCAGGCACTGACGGCGGGCGACTGGTCCATCCGGCTAGACTCCTCCCGGCTGCTGGTAATCCCCCGACCACCTTTGGCCCGTCCACATAATAATACCCTCCCTGGGCCTTCGGCTCTCTTTTGGGAGGGTGAATCCGAAAAAGCTAGGCATTTCAAAGCTGGAGCGGAAGACGGGATTCGAACCCGCGACCCTCGGCTTGGGAAGCCGATGCTCCACCCCTGAGCTACTTCCGCTCGCTGAAGTTATTATATCCTGACCGCCGGTACCTGTCAACCGCACTTGACGGTCAGGGCCGAAGCGGTTTATCATCAGCCCGAACCCAAGTCGGCCGCCGGGGTGGGCGCAGACCGTGGACCTAACCCGCCACAAGATCAAGCATACCTATCGGAAGTGGTTCCTTACCAAGGTTCGGCGGGCGGTTTCCCGCTACCGCATGATCTCGCCCGGCGACCGCATTGCCGTGGGCGCCTCGGGCGGTAAAGACAGCTCCGCCCTGCTTTACATCCTTTGGCTGCTGCGCGAGCACGGGTCCATCCCTTTCCGCTTCGAGGCGGTTTACCTGGACCTGGGCTGGGATGCCGACCCCGAGCCGCTGGCGCGGTTCTGCCGGGAGAGGAACATTCCCTTCCACCTTCGGGAGACGGACATAGGCCGGATAGTCTTCGACTACCGCCGGGAGCCCAACCCCTGCGCCTTGTGCTCCCATCTGCGACGCGGCGCCCTGAATGATGCGGCCAAACAGCTCGGTTGTAACAAGGTAGCCCTGGGTCACCACCTGGACGATGTACTGGAAACGTTCTTGCTCAACTGGTTCTTTACCGGCCGCTTCTCCACCTTTCTTCCGGTAACCTACCTGTCCCGCCGGGAACTGGAGGTAATCCGGCCGCTCATCTATCTGCCGGGCAAGACCGTAGCCGGCCTGGCCAAGGCCGAAAACCTGCCAGTGGTTCCCAACCCCTGCCCGGCGGCGGGCAAATCCGAACGTCACCGGGTGCGGGAGGCGGTGGAGTGGCTGGCCGACCGCTATCCCTACTTGCGCGAGCGTTTCCTGACCGCCCTGGAAGGGGCAAGCTGGCTGGAACCCCCCACCGGCAACCCCACTACCCGGAAGGAAGGCTGAGGCCGTGAAACCCCAAATTATCTCCGCCAGCCGTCGCACCGATATCCCGGCCTTTTACTCCCCCTGGCTGGTCAACCGCCTGCGCGCCGGCTGGGTCCTAACCTACAACCCGTTCAACCGGAAGCCTAAAAGGGTATCCCTCAAGGCGGAAGAGGTAGCCGGAATAGTGTTCTGGTCCAAGAACTTTGCTCCCCTCCTGCCCTACCTCCGGGAAATTGGAGAACTTGGCTACCGCTGCTTTTTCCTTTTCACCCTCACCGGGCTGCCGCGAATTTTCGAGCCCGCTACCCCGCCGGTAGAAGAGGCGGTGAGCGCATTTCAGGCCTTGGCCAGTAGGTACACCCCGCGGCACTTGGTTTGGCGCTACGATCCCATTCTGCTCTCCAGCCTAACTGATCCGGATTATCACCTCCGGATCTTCCGGGAGCTATGTCAGAAGCTTGAGGGCTTTACCGAGCGTTGCTATATAAGCTTTCTCGACCCCTACCCCAAGGTGCGCCGCCGGTTATCGGCCTTGGCCCGCCGGCTGGACCTGGAGGTCTTCTTCGAGCCGGACCCCCAATTGAAGCGCCAGTTGGCGCAGGAACTGGCCGGACTGGCCTCCCAACACGGCATTACCGTTTGGGCTTGCTGCGAAGGCGACCTTCTATGGCCGGAAATCGGCAGGGCCCGGTGCGTGGACCCGGAGCTATTGGCCCAACTCTTTGAGCTGGACCCTCACTCTTATCCCCCTAAACCCACCCGGCCCGGATGCGGCTGCCACGAAAGCGTGGACATCGGCATGTACGAAACCTGCCCCCACCTTTGCCTCTATTGCTACGCCAACACTTCTGAAGGCCGGGTACTCTCCGTCTACCGGCAGCACGACCCCGCCGCCCCAGCCCTGAGCGGTTGGGCGGTCCGGGAAGAAAAGCTTGGCGCGCACCCGCTCAGTGGCCGCTAGCCGCTCGGCGGTCTATAAGGCCTCTTACGCTTCTACCGGTCCGTTGGGGCAGCGCACGATCCGGCCTTCCCAGGTACGCACTACCACTCCTCGGGAATTGAGTTCCAGGAGGTAATTAGGGGTCAACGGCACCTTGCCGTAACCGCCGGGCACGTTCAGCACGTAGGTGGGCACAGCCAGCCCGGAAGTATAGCCGCGCAGGGCCTCCATGATGGCCAGCCCCTCTTCTATTCGGGTGACGAAATGGCGGGTCCCGGTGACCGGTTTGGCGTGAAAGAGGTAATAAGGTCGGACCCGGATCTTCAGCAAATCCTGGTGGAGTTTACGCATCACGAAGGGGTGGTCGTTTACCCCCCTTAACAGCACCGCCTGGTTCCCCAGCACCACCCCCGCCCGCACCAGCCGGTCGCAGGCCGCCTTGGCCTCCGGAGTCACCTCTTTGGGGTGGTTAAACTGAGTGTTGAGATAAATGGGCGGGTGCCGCTCCAGAATGGCGCAAAGCCGGGGGGTAACCCGCTGCGGCAGCGTTACCGGCACCCGCGTGCCCAGGCGCTTGATCTCCACGTGGCCGATGGCGTCTAACTGGCTCAAGAGCCACTCCAACCGAGAATCGCTTAAAAGTAACGCGTCCCCGCCGGTGATGAGCACGTCACGTATCTCCGGATGCGCCCGAATATACTCCAGGGCCTGCGCCAGCTCCGTTGGAGAAAGGTGGCGGTCTACCTCACCGATGTTGCGCCGCCGCTGGCAATGCCGACAGAAAGAGGCGCAGCGATTGGTAACGTTTATGATTACCCGGTCCGGATACCGCCGGGTGATTCCCGGAGCCGGTGAGGTCCATTCCTCCGCCATGGGGTCGTCCTCTCCGCCCCCCTCCAGCTCCCGGGGGTCCGGAACCGCCTGGCGCCGAATGGGGCAATTCGGGTCCCCCACGCCCATCAGGCTGGCATAGTAGGGGGAAATGGCCCACCGAAACCGCCGGCCCACCCGCCGGATCTCCTGCGCCTCCTCCGGCGTGAGTCCCAGTATCGCCTGTAGCAGCCCCACGTCGGTGATGCGGTGGCGAAGCTGCCACTTCCAATCCTGCCAATTGGCGGGCGTACCGCCTAGGAGCTTAAGTATCCGTTCCCGGTTGGCGGCTATTTCCTCTTGGCACCCAAAGCCGGTGGGCACCTGCGGCGCCGCGGCCAGGTAGTCCGCTATTCGCCGCCGCAGTTCCGCCGCCCGCCGGCGGGCGGCCTGGCGTCGGACCCGGACCACTTCCGCGACCCCGTTCTTCACCCGGGTTACTATCGGTCGATCTTGAGGTTGCCCTAGCATGTCTATCCCCACCCCACCTCTGTAGTCGGTCCCCAATTGCCATTTCCCTTTGGGCACGTAGGTTGGCGGTGACGGCAATATTATACCATTCCGCCCTTTCTTTGAATAGGGCCGCGGAAGGCTTCCGGGCTAAAAAATTTCGGCCAGGGAAATGGTCTGGTGACGCTGGGGCCCTACCGCTACCAGCACCACCGGCACTCCCGCCAGTTCCGCCAGCCGGGAAAGGTAGCGCTGCGCTGCCGCCGGCAGCTCGGCAAAGGATCGCGCTTCGCGAAGGCTGGTTTGCCAACCCGGCAACTCCTCGTAAATCGGCTCGCAGGCGGCCAGGGTGGCGGCATCGGCCGGAAAATCTTCCAACAGCCGGTCGCCGCAGCGGTAGGCCACGGCGATCTTAACCGTGGACAACGTATCCAGCACGTCCAATTTGGTGACCGCCAGCCCGCTAAGCCCGTTTACCCGCACCGCGTAACGCAGGGCCACGGCATCCAGCCAGCCGCACCGCCGGGGCCGGCCGGTGGTAGTCCCGTACTCGCCGCCCCGCTCCCTCAAGAAGTCCCCTTCCTCCCCCTGAAGCTCGGTGGGGAAGGGTCCCTCGCCTACCCGGGTGCAATAGGCTTTCACCACTCCTACCACCCGTTGAATGCGCGTGGGGCCCACCCCGCTTCCTAAACAGGCGCCGGCGGCCACCGGATAGGAGGAAGTAACGTAAGGATAGGTGCCGTGGTCGAGATCCAGAAGGGTGCCCTGGGCGCCCTCAAACAGCACCTTGGCGCCGGCATCCAGGGCCCGGTTGATCAACAGGGAGGTATCGGTCACGTAAGGCCGCAGGCGCTCGGCCAGTTGCAGATACTCTTCCGCCAGGCCGGCTCCGTTAATGGTAGGCCGTCCCCAAGCCGCCAGGGTCTGGTTTACCGCCTCCACATTGGCCGCCAGTTGGGCCCGAAAATACTCGGGGTGAAACAGGTCTCCCACTCTAAGCCCCCGGCGGGCGGTCTTATCCAGGTACGCCGGACCTATACCCCTACCGGTGGTACCGATCTTACCCCGGCCCCGCCTTTCTTCCTCCAAGAGGTCCAGCAGCCGGTGATAGGGCATGACCAGGTGCGCCGCCCGGCTGATGCGCAATCCGGAGGTATCTACCCCTTGGGCTTCCAGTTCCTCCAGTTCCTCCACCAAACCCCGGAGGTCTACCACTACCCCGTTGCCGATGACGCAGGTCTTACCCGGGTATAAAATGCCCGAGGGGACCAGATGCAGGCGGAATTGCTTTCCCTCTACCACCACGGTGTGGCCGGCATTGCTTCCACCTTGGTAGCGCACCACCATGTCTGCCTGAACCGCCAGGTAGTCGGTTACCTTCCCCTTACCCTCGTCGCCCCACTGGGTGCCGATGATTACTACTGCTCCCATGCCGGTATCCTCTTCTCCCCTACTCCCATCTTTCTTAGTACACTTCGCGCCGCTAG
The DNA here is from genome assembly GCA_049719955.1 of Neomoorellales bacterium. Taxonomy (GTDB): domain Bacteria; phylum Bacillota; class DSM-521; order Neomoorellales; family SLTJ01; genus JANLFO01. The sequence continues at coordinate 18,122 of JBNARC010000007.1, forward strand.
CACTCCGCTGGCCGAGGCCTGGGCCAGCCCCCGGGTGACACCCGCGCCGTCGCCGATGGCGAACAGGTTTTCGATCTCGGTTTCCAAAGCGGGGGTCAGCCGCAAACGATAGGAGTAGAACTTCACCTCTACTCCGTACAGTAGGGTGTGCCGGGAAGCCACTCCCGGCGCCACCTTGTCCAGAGCCTGCAGCATTTCGATAAGCGAGGTGAGATGCCGGTAGGGAAACACCAGGGAAAGGTCACCGGGAGTGGCGTCGCGCAGAGTGGGAGCCACCAATCCCTTCTCCAACCTTTCCCGGGTGGAACGCCGGCCGGCCATTAAATCTCCCAGCCGCTGCACCAACACCCCGCCGCCCAACAGATTGGCCAGACTGGCCACGTACTTGCCGTAGGCGATGGGGTCCCGAAAGGGCTCGGTAAAGGTCTTGCTGACCAACAGGGCGAAATTGGTGTTGGAAGTGCGGCGGTCGGCGTAGGAATGGCCGTTGACCGTGACCAGGCCCTCCAGGTTCTCCTTCACCACTTCGCCGTAAGGGTTCATGCAGAAGGTACGTACCTTATCGTCGAAGGTCTTGGAGTAGAACACCAGTTTGGCCTCGTAGGTGGCCCGGGTAAGGTGCTCCATCACCGTGGCCGGCACTTCCACCCGAACCCCGATGTCTACCGGATTGATAACCGTATTCAACCCCAGCCGTTCGGCTTCACCCACCAGCCAGGCCGACCCCTCCCGCCCGGGGGCCACTATCACGTAATCCACCGGCACCGTCTCTCCGGCGGCCGTGACCACCCCTTCCACCCTTCCCCCGGACGCCAGGATCGTCTGTACCGGGGTGCGGGTGCGGACGGTCACCCCCTCTTCCAGGAGGGCCCGACGCATTCGCTGCAGTACCTCCTGGGTGCGTCCGGTCCCCAAATGGCGGATGGGAGCAGGAATGAGCTTGAGATCGGCGGCCAGAGCCCGGCGCTGAATTTCTTCCAGTTCCGGGGTTTGGGCCGCCCCGTATACCTTCGGCGGGGCTCCAAAACGGAGGTAAATGCGGTCCACGTAGGAGATCAATTCCTCCAGCGACTGCCGGTCCAGGAACTGATCCAGCATCCCCCCTACCTCGGGGGAAAGGGTGAGCTTGCCGTCACTGAAGGCGCCGGCGCCGCCCCAGCCGCTCACGATGGAGCAGGGATGGCAACCACGGCAGGAAACGCCGTCTTCCTTAGAGGGACAGGCTCGCTGCGACAGGTCGGGTCCCTTCTCCAGAAGCAGTATACGCAGCGGCCGACCGGCCCGGGTTAACTCCAGGGCGGCAAAAATGCCCGCCGGGCCGCTGCCCACAATCACTACGTCGTACCGGCCCAACCTTTACCCCCTCTTCCGGCCGCTCCGCTAAGGCAGCTTCAGTGTAGCAGAGGCCTCCGGCGCTGTCAAGGAAGCCGGGGCTTGGCGGAACTCCGGTTTGCCTTGGGCGGTTCCGGGTGCTCCCCTTCGTACTGTCACCTCGCCGACCGAGCTAGGGCTCGGGCTTCGCGCTCCGGCGGGCTGCCGGCGGAGGCGCCGTCCCGCGCGCCCCGCCGCTTCGGCCGTCCTGAGGCCTGGCGCCCGCCTCCGCGCTCTCCCTCGCCGAGTTCGGTTCCCGGCGAGGTGCCAATGTACTCATGGGAGACCCGGAACCGCCCCCTTACCCCGAACTGGGGGCAACTTTAGACTGCGGCCAAGCGGGAATCGGCCCGGCCTAAAGTTCCTCGTCCCGGGCCAAATCCACGAATTTGGTGTATTCCGGCAGAAAAGCCAGCTCCACCGTACCCACCGGCCCGTTACGGTGCTTGGCCACAATCACCTCGGCGATGCCCCGACGGTCGGTGTTGGGATCGTAGTATTCCGGACGGTAGAGGAACAGGATCACGTCGGCGTCCGCTTCGATGGCTCCGCTCTCCAGGAGATCGGCCATGACTGGCCGCTTATCCTGGCGCTGCTCCACGCCCCGGTTCAACTGGGAGAGCACTAATACCGGTACGTTGAGCTCCCGGGCCAGGCCTTTGAGGCTGCGGGAGATCTGGGCGATTTCCTGCTGGCGGTTGTCGTAGCGGCCGTGCCCCCGCATAAGCTGCAGGTAGTCCACTACCACCAGGCCCAGACCCTGCTCCGCCTGCAGGCGCCGGGCCTTGGTGCGTACCTCCAGCACCGTGGGCGACGGGGTATCGTCGATATAGATGGGAGCCTCGGCCAGGGTTCCCAGGGCCTGAGACAGGCGGGCCCAGTCCTCGTCGGTAAGGTAGCCGGTACGCAGCCGGTGCTGGTCGATCATGGCGGTACTGGCGATAAGCCTTTCCGCCACCTGCGCCTTGGACATCTCCAGGCTAAAAATGGCAACGGGCAGATGGTAGCGCAGGGCCGCGCTCTGGGCGATATTAAGGCAGAAGGAGCTCTTGCCCATACCCGGCCGGGCGGCGCAGATTATGAGGTCGCTGGGCTGCAGACCGGCGAGAAGTCGGTCCAGATCGCGGAAGGTGGGCAGGCCGGTTACCTCGCCCTGGCTCTGGCTTAGCCTTTCCAGGCGCTCCAGGGTGGCGGCAATAAGTTCCTTAACGCTGGTAAGGCCTTCCCGGATTTCCCTCTGGCCGAGGTTGAAGACCATTCTCTCCGCCTCGTCCAGAAGCTCCTGCGGATCCTGGCCCTCCTCGTAGCAGCGCTGGATGATTTTCTGCCCTACCTGGATCAGCCCCCGCAGGAGGGCCTTTTCCCGCACAATACGGGCGTAGTAAGGGGTATTGCTGGCCGACGGTACCACCTGACCCAAAGAGGCCACGTAGGCCATGCCCCCTACCTTGTCCAGCCAGCCCAGGCGGCGCAGCTCTTCCACTACGGTGACCAGGTCCACCGCCTCGCCCCGGTCGGCCATGGTCACGATGGCCTGGAACAGCAGGCGGTGGGCCTCCGGGTAGAAGTCCTCCGGCCGTAGGAGTTCCACCACGGTGTAGATGGCCTCCCGGTCGAGGAGCATGGCTCCCAGAACCGCCTGCTCCGCCTCCAGGCTGTGGGGGAGAGGCCGATTCAGGTCCACCACCGCTGGTCACTCTCCCGGGGGCGCAAAGGCGTAGGACGCGGCCTCCTCTATGGTGGCAATGGGCACCACTTCCAAGCCGGAGAGATTCGGGGGAAGGTCGGCCTGGTTATCCTTGGGCACCAGCACCAAGCGCATGCCGGCTTGCTTGGCGCCGTAAAGCTTCTCCACCAGCCCGCCCACCGGCTTAATCTTGCCCTGAATGCTGATTTCCCCGGTGATGGCCACGTCCTGGAAGACCGGCCGCCCTTCAACGGCGCTCAGCAGCGCCAGACATATGGCGGCGCCGGCGGAAGGACCGTCAATATTGCCGCCGCCCACCACGTTGATGTGAACGTCATAGGCTCCCAGGTCCTTACCGGTGAGGCGTCTGATTACCGCCGCGGCGTTAAACACCGAATCTTTGGCCATGGTGCCGGCGGTTTCGTTGAACCGGATTTGGCCGTGTCCCGGCTCCCGGGCGGGGAAGGCCACGGCCTCGATCTCCAGCACGCAACCGACGTAGGCCATTACTCCCAGACCGAACACCCGGCCGATCTCGGTGGTATGGCTGGCCCGGCAGGTCACGCAGGGCACGAGGCGGGCGCTCTGAATTACCTCGTACACCTCGTCCGGGGTGATGGTTACCCGCCGTTTCCCCTGCCCCCGCAGATAAAGAGCCAGGCTGTAGGCGTCGGCCAGGATGCCGATGGCCTTGCGGGCCTCAATGGTATACTCGCTGATGATCTCCGGCACCGACGGCGCCAGCCTTACCCCCAGCCGCCGGGCCGCCTGCTGCACGATGATCTGTATATCCTGGGGACTGAGGGGGTCAAAAAAGACCTCGGCGCAGCGGGAACGCAGGGCCGGGTGCAAGTCCTCCGGGTCGGCGGTAGTGGCACCGATGAGCACGAAGTCCGCCGGCGCTCCCTGTTCGAAAAGCTTGCGGATATACTGGGGTACGTTGGGGTCGTGCGGATCGTAATAGGAGGATTCGAAGTACACTCTTTTATCCTCCAGGACTTTCAAGAGCTTAGATACCAGCAGGGGGTCCATGTCTCCGATCTCGTCGATGAACAGCACCCCGCCGTGGGCCTCGCTTACCAGTCCCAGCTTGGGCTCCGGCACCCCCACTTCCGCCAGATCCCGGCGCGCCCCCTGGTAGATGGGGTCGTGAACCGAGCCCAGCAACGGATTGGTGACCTCCCGCGGGTCCCAGCGCAGGGTAGTGCCGTTTACCTCCACAAAGGGCGCGTCGGACCCGAAAGGGGTATTACCCAGTCGTTTGGCTTCCTCCAGCACCAGGCGGGCGGCAGTGGTCTTGCCCACCCCGGGCGGGCCGTAAAGGATAACGTGCTGGGGGAAGGGCGAAGCCAGTTTGGTAAGCAGGGCCCGCACCGCCCGCTCCTGCCCCACAATTTCCTTGAGGCTGCGCGGCCGCATTACCTCAAAGGCGGAACGGGCCAGGCGGATTTGCTCTTTCTTCTCCAGAAGCGCCAGCTTTCTCAGGGTTTGGGCGTTCTCCGGTCCCGCCGTCTCCTTCAGGACCTGGGCTCTCAACTCCTGCAAATATTCCTCCTGGCGCTTCTGCATGCGCTCGTTTACCTTGCGCTCCAATTGTTCTTCTAGCGAGCGCCTGGCTACCAGATCGGCCAGGACATCTTCTATATCCGCCAGAATTCGAGGAATCTCCCGGGTAGGCGGAAGCTGGTCCAGAGTAGGGTCGTCGTATACCAGTCGCTGTAGGGCCAGCACCCGCTCCGCCAGGCGGGGGGACCGCAGGAGATCTAGGGCCTCTAGCTTGCTCGCCCGCAGCACCAGGTGATCCGGCCCGTAAAGGTCGCTCAATAAGTTATAAAGGGCCGCCACCCGCCGGCTCAACTGGCTGCTCCGAGCCCGGTTGGCTACAGTACCCATGTCACTCCCTAACCCCCTCCACCCGAACGTTCACCGTAACCGAGACTTGCGGATGCAGTCGTACCATTACCGGGTACACTCCCGGCGCCTTTATCGGTGCTTCTAGATCTACCTTACGCTTGTCGATCTCCACCTGGAATTCCCGGGCTAAAGTCTCGGCGATCTCCTTGTTGGTTACCGCCCCGAACAGCTTGCCCCCCTCACCGACCCGCGCCCGGATTGCAATCTCCCGCCCCTCCAGCCGGGTCGCTTCCCGGCGGGCTTTTTCCGCCTGGCGCTCCTCCTTGGCTCGACGCGCCCTTTCCCTTTCCGCCGCCTCCTGCACCAGACCTTCGTCGGCCGGCAAGGCCAGGCCCCGGGGCAGGAGGTAATTGCGGCCGTACCCGTCGGCCACCTCTATTACCTCTCCCCGGCGTCCCAGCTTGGGCACGTCCCGGGTAAGGATTACCTTCATCGGTTTCCCCCTCCTTCTTGCGGCGCCAGCCGGCGGAAGTTCAACCAGGGGTCAAACAGCCCCACGCAAACCAGCACCGCCAGTCCCAAGGGTAAGTACAGCACCAGAGGGAAAAACCCTACCGCCTTTACCCAGGCCGGCAGGGCTATATGTCGGTAAAGGTAAATAAGCACCGCCAGTCCGTAGAGGGCTAACATTGGCAGATAGGCTACCACCAGATTCAACCCCAGGGTCACCGCTCCCTGGATCCCGCGCCAATCCCCCAGCAGGTATATGGCCAGGCCGCCGATAAGGCCCCACACCCAAGGCCAGGGAAGCTGCCAGTGAGAAAAAGGAGGAACCGCCGCCACCGGCCTCCACCGCTTTATGGCCCACCGGCTGAAAAAGTAGACTGCGGTCGCCGCCGCCGCTATCTCCCACACCAGTACCGTTGGGTAAAGCCGGCCTACCAGTAGGGCCAGAACCTCTAAATTCTGACGAAACTGCTCCGCACCCACCCCTTGGGCGGCCATCGCCGCCAATAACCCGCTCTGGCGGTAAAACTCCAGGGTAACCTCTACTCCCGCCCGCCAGTCCTGCTGCCAATGGACCCAGGCCGAACCCAGTCGCGGCCACTGCAACAGTAACCCCGCCGCCAGGCCGACGGTGGTAGCGAGTACGGTAAGACCGGCTCGCTTCTGGCGGCGCAACCCCAGGCCGCACCCCAGACCGGCCAGGATCGGCCCGACCAAGCCGGCCAGCGCCGACAGCACCCCGTCGCTGTAGGCCAGCACCGCCGCTCCCACCGTTCCTATCCCTACGGCCAGGGGCCATCCCCCTAGGCCCACGGCCAGGCTCAGAGGCACGGCCAGGGCCACGGGCATGCCTGCCACCCCCGGCAGAAACAGCGCGGCCACCAGAGTGGCGCCCAGCAATCCTACCGCCGCCGCGGAAGGCAAGGCCGACACCCCGCCGCCGGGCTCACTCCACCGTGTAGGGCAGAAGGGCAATATTGCGGGCCCGCTTAATGGCGAGAGTGAGTTGCCTTTGATGCCGGGCGCAATTCCCGGTTATGCGTCGCGGCAAAATCTTGCCCCTCTCGGTGGTAAACTTACGCAGGCGGCTCACGTCCTTATAGTCCACCACCGGTATACGGTCGACACAGAAGGTACATATGCGCTTGCGCGAGCGGCGCTTATCCCGCTTGGCCATCTTAGCTTTCCAGGCTCCTTTCCGAAAGAATCGGGTTGTGGGTGAGCCGGAGTAGCGCCCTAGACCAGCAGGTCGTCGTCCTCTACGACCAGGTCCTCCGGCGGTTCCAAGCCCTCCAAATCAGGGGCCAACCCTTCTAAAGCCCCGCCGGAGCGCGGCCGGTCCAGAAACTGAACGCTGTCGGCCACCACCTCGGCCGCCCGCCTTCTCACCCCGTCGCGGCCCTCGTAGCTCCGGGTGCGCAGGCGACCGTCCACCGCCACCAGTCGGCCTTTGCTGAGATTGTTAGCGCAGATTTCCGCCAGTTTCCGCCAGGTGACGATGCGGATGAAATCCGTACCCCTTTCGCCCTCCCGGTTGACAAAGGGTCGGTCTACCGCCAGGTCGAAACTGGTGACCGCCACCCCTTGGGGCGTGTAGCGCATCTCCGGGTCCCGCGTCAGCCGACCGATAAGGATTACCCGGTTAACCATCGCTCACCCCGCCTTATTCCGCCGACTGAGCCTTTTCCGTGGACCCGGGCTGGGGTTGGGCCTTCTCGGGAGCCGGGGCTTTCTCTACCCGGCGAACGATTAGGTAGCGGATCACGTGATCGCTAATCTTGAACACCCGCTCCAGTTCCCGGCTGACCCCGGGTTGGCCGCGAAAATGCAGCAGCACGTAATAGCCCTCGCGAAACTTCTTCACTTCGTAGGCCAGCCGACGCCTGCCCCAGCGGCTGACCTGCTCTACTTCTCCTCCTTGGTCCCGGACCAGTTGGTTAAAACGCTCGATATCCGCATTTATCTGCTCCTCGTCCAGGTCCGGGCGGAGCACGTACATGGCTTCGTAGGCCCGCACGACCTGCACCTCCTCCCTATGGACTAGCGGCCCCTTACCCGGTGGCCCGGGAAGGGGCAGGGAAGTTTTCCGGTGAGGGCTCGACCTATTATAGCATAGGTAGCCGGCCCTAACAATACGGGGTCGGGCTGAGGCATCCCCACCTTGCTTTGGGCGGTACCCGGTGCTCCCAGTTTGTACTGCCACCTCGCCGACCAAACTAGGCCTCGGCCTTCGCGCTACGGCGGGCTACCCTCGGAGGTGCCCTCCGTGGCGCCCCGCCGCTTCGGCCGTCCTGAGGCCTGGCGCCCGCCCCCGGACTTGCCCTCGCTCGGTTCGGTGCCCGGCGAGCTGCCAATGTACTCAGGAAAGCGCCCGGTACCGCCGCCAACGTGAAAGTAACTCAGGGGGTCGGTCGGCCTGGCCGCCTTACACGTTAAAGCGGAAGTGGATGACGTCGCCGTCCTGCACCCGGTAGTCCCGGCCCTCCAGACGCACCAGACCCAACTCCCGGGCCCGCGCCAGGCCCCCGCAATCCACCAGGGTATCCCAGGGTATTACCTCGGCGCTGATGAAGCCGCGCTCGAAGTCGCTGTGTATCTTGCCCGCAGCCCGCACCGCCACCGTACCCTCCGGAACGGTCCAGGCCCGCACTTCCGGCCCGTCCACGGTGAAGAAAGTTATCAGGCCCAGGAGCCGGTACCCGGCCCGGACCAGTTCCTCCAGGCCCGAGCGTTCCAGACCGTACTCCTTCATGAAGGCACGGCGCTCCTCCTCGTCCAGCTCCGCCAGCTCCGCCTCCAGCCGTGCGCAAAGAACTAAGACGGCGCATTTGCGCCGGGCGGCGTACGCGGCCAGCCTTCGCGCCGCTTCCCCTCCTTCGGGCAGGTCCTCTTCCCCCACATTGGCTACGTATACCACGGGCTTGGCGGTAAGAAGCGGTAGGTCCGAGCCGAAGGGAGAATCCAGCAAGTCGCGGGCCGGCTCTCCCCGGTTGAGGCCCTCCACCAGGCGCTCCAGGCGCTCCACCTCCTCCCGCCGTTCCGTTTCCCCGGCCAGCCGGTACTGCCGCCGCACCTTGTCCAGCCTTCGCTCCACCAGTTCCAGATCGGCCAGGGCCAGCTCGGTATCTACGATCTCCGCGTCCCGTACCGGGTCCAGTTCTCCTTCCACGTGCGCCACCTCGGGGGAGCGAAAACACCTCACCACGTGGGCCAGGGCGTCCACTTCCCGCAGGTGCCCCAAGAACTGATTACCCAGCCCTTCTCCGCGGCTCGCACCCCGCACCAGCCCGGCTACGTCCACGAAGCGCAGGGTAGCGGGGATCACCCGCTGCGGGCGGAACAGTTCGGCCAGCCGGGTAAGGCGCGCGTCGGGCACGGGCACGGTACCCACGTTGGGCTCAATAGTGCAGAAGGGGTAACTGGCCACCGCGACTTGCGCCCGGGCCAGGGCGTTAAACAGGGTGGACTTGCCGGCATTGGGCAGACCGACAATGCCGCAACGGAAACCCATCTCGGTTCACCCTTCCTTTGGGGATGAAACGGTTCTCGCCCGGTCGGGAGAGTTCTGGAGCGATTCCTCTGACCCGGAAAGAACGGCCTTCACGCTTTTCTCAAATTTCGGCCGGGGCATGAGCACCAGGTGGCCGCATCCCAGACAGCGCAAGCGAAAGTCCGCGCCGGTGCGTATTATTTCCCAGGTGTCGCTGCCACAGGGGTGCGGTTTCTTCAGCCGGACCACATCGCCCAGCGCGTAACGGGGCACGTTCACCCCTCCCTACAGGTGGATAACCTTCTCGGCCTCGGCCAGCGTTTCCACCACGCTGTACATGTTGGTGACCGAGCCCACGCAAAGGCTGTCCTTTAGGCCGTAGTAGTCCAAGCAGGTGCCGCAGGCGCAAATCTCTACCCCCCGGCCCTCTAGGGCCAAAAGGCTGTCCAGCACCGGCGAGCCCTCGCAGGCCAGCTTCACTCCTGAGTTTAGCAGCAGGATCTTGCGGGGAAGGTGCTCGGCCTGGGCCAAGGTGCCCAGGAAGCTATGCATCAACAACCGTCCCAGCTCGTCGTCGCCCCGACCCAATACGGCCCCGGTAATAAGCAGCACCTCCACCAGGGCGGGGTTGGCCTGCTGCGCCAACTCGGTTAGCCCGCTGCGGGAAATGCGGATGTAATAGTCGGTGCCGCGCCGCTCCACCTCGGTGCGACAGCCCTGGCTGCGGGCGAACTTAACCACGTTGTCTCTGGCTACCTCGCTGTCTACTATGGTAACCACCACTCCCTCGGCCACCGCCTCCAGGGCCTGCTTGGTGTTGAGCACCGGTTGAGGGCAGGCCAACCCCCGGGCGTCTACCACCTTCTCCATGGCTTCCTCCCCTCTAAGCCGGTCTGAGCCAGGTCTTCAGTTGCAAGGCTACCGAGAAAAACATCTGTTGCAGGTGGGGAGCCAGCACGGAACCGGCCAGGGCCGCCTGAAGAGGACCGCCCGGCGGCCGGCCTCCGAACTGGGAGAAGAAAGTCCATAGGGTTAGGGCTAACCCCAGGGCCAGGGCTCCCACCAGCCCTCCCACCACCAACCCCAACAGCCGGTTCAGCCCCCCTAAGGGGGTACGGTTGACCGTGGCGCTAACCAGCGAGCTAAACCAGCGAACCAGCGCCGCCACCACCAGGAAGATCAGGATGAAGGCTATTACGGTCAGAACCCCGTAACCCAGCCACCGGCCCAGAAGCGTGCCCACCGGCAACCCCAGGTCGAAGAGGTCTCCCCAGGGCGAGGTGATTAGCGGGTTGGCCGCCGCCTCCGATCCGGCGGCGGTGCCGGAGAGCACCGAGGCCAAACCGTCCACCATCAGGGGAAAGGCGCGCCCCAACTGCTCGGCCAGCCGGGGGGCGTAAGATACCGCGGCTCCAAGCCCCACCACCAGGGCGGCCAACCCCCCCAGTTCCCGGATCAGTCCCCGCGAGTAGCCGCGCAAGGCGCCGACCAGGATGAGCGCCAGCAGTACCCAGTCCAGCCAGTTGAGCACTCTAGCCACCTCTACCTAAAACTGTGCTCTTCGTCCGGAAAGACGCCTTCCTGCACCTCACGCACGTACGTGCGGAAGGCCTCCACTATGGGCTCCCGCAACTGCGCGTACTGCTTCACAAACTTGGGCACAAAGCGCCGGAAGAGTCCCAGCACGTCGTGGAAAACCAGCACCTGGCCGTCGCAGTGGGGACCGGCGCCGATGCCGATGACCGGGATGGAGAGGGAACGGGTGATCTCCGCGGCCAGCTCCATAGGTACGCATTCCAGTACCAGACTGAAGCAGCCCGCTTCCTCCAGCGCCCGGGCATCTTCTATAATCTGCCGGGCCTGACGCTCCTCCCGACCCTGTACCTTATAGCCACCGAGCTGAGCCGCCGTTTGCGGGGTAAGCCCCAGGTGCCCCTGCACGGGAATGCCCGCCTCCACAATGGCCCGGGCCACCGCCACCATGGGGCCTCCTCCTTCCAGCTTGACTGCGTCCGCTCCCCCTTCTTTGATCAGGCGTCCGGCGTTGCGGATGGCTTCCTCCCGGCTCACCTGGTAGGAAAGAAAGGGCAGGTCGGCAATAACGAAGGTGTTGGGCGCTCCCCGCACCACCGCCTTGGTGTGGTGCAGCATCTCCTCCATGGTTACCGGCACGGTGCTGGCCAAGCCGAGCATGGTCATGCCCAAGGAATCGCCGACCAGGATCAGGTCCACTCCCGCCTCTTCCACCAACTGGGCCTGGGTGTAATCGTAGGCGGTAAGCATGGTAATCTTCTTGCCCTGCTGCTTGAGGGCGATAATCTGCGGCACCGTAGGCTTCTGCGGGGGCACTGGGCCTCACTCCTTCACCCGTTGTGGGTTTTCACGGCTATTGTATCATTTCGGGCGCGTAAAGAAAAACCCCCGTCGCCGGGGGCGGGGGTGGAGAGTTGCCGCCGGTCCGGGAATTCCGGGGGTGAGATTTCGGGGTGGGGGGTGCGGTTCGGTTCCGGGGTTTCGGCCGGCGAGGGCTCGGGCTCGATCCTACCCTGCATGCCGCGGATACACCTCACCCTCTCGGGGTCTGCCGGTAATATTATGCTTGGCCCGCGAGAAACCTATGCCTTACCGGGCCGCACCGGACCGGTGGGGCCCGGACGGCACACGGCCAAAAGACCGGCCGCCCCTTCCGCTCCCACGCCCCAGAATTCCGGCCGCGCCTCCAGCTCCTCGCTAAGGCGCAAGAATTCCTCCGTTAGGCGCTGCTGCCGGAGGATCCGGCGCAGGGTCCGGCGCCCCACCAGCCGGGCTAGGGAGGCGGGAGCGGTCATCTCCACCACCGCCAGTCCGGCACTCTCCAGTTCCGCCTTAAGCTCCTGGGAGGTAAAGGCGTGGAGGGGCGGAAAAATGCGGCGGCCCACCAAAGGCAGGCGTAGCCAGGCGGAGGAGGGCCGCCAGTCGCCGGTTTCCCAAAAATTCCGAGTTAGGACCAGATCGGGTCGCCACCGGGTCTCCATTTTTATCCCTACCGGCACCTGCCCCGCGCGGTTCACCACGGAGAGAATAAGCCAGCGACCCGTTACCCGGGCCAGTTCCCGCAAGGCCGCCGCAAAGGGGAAGGCGTAGGAAACGGGGGAGTCCAGGCAGAGCACCAAGTCAAACCGCCGCTCGGCCCAGGGCAGGGCAGTGATGCTGCCCACAACGAACTCTAGCTGCAATCCCTCCCGTGCCGCCCGTCGCCGGGCGCGGGCCACCATAGCCGGGGCCAAATCCAGGTGGGTTACCTCCAGGCCCCGACGGGCCAAGGGAAGGGAGAACCTTCCCGGACCGGCGCCGGCATCCAACACCGTGCGCACTCCCGGGAGGTAGCGCTCGATGACCCGCCACACCAGGGCGGTGTGGACCCGCTTTTCCGGGTTCCGCTCTCTGCGCTCCTCCCGGCGTACCCACCCCTGCCAAAAGCGACGGTGCCATTCTTCCGGTTCCACGCTTTGCAACCTCCGTCCCCGGGTATCGGCCGGCCTAGCCGAAGCGGCCGGTTAGGTAATCCTCGGTGCGCCGGTCCCGGGGCCGGGTGAAAATCTCTTCGGTGGGGCCGCACTCCACCACCTCACCCTGAAGGAAGAAAGCGGTAACGTCGGATACCCGGGCGGCCTGCGCCAGGTTGTGGGTAACGATCACTATGGTGTAGTCCTGCTTTAGCTGGCGCACCAGCTCTTCGATTCTCAGGGTAGAAATGGGGTCCAGAGCGGAAGAGGGTTCGTCCATAAGAATGACCTCCGGCTCCACCGCCAGCAGCCGGGCAATGCACAGCCGCTGTTGCTGACCGCCGGAAAGCCCCAGGGCGGGAGCCCGCAGCCGGTCCTTAACCTCCTCCCACAGGGCGGCACGCACCAGACTCCTCTCTACCACCTCGTCCAGGTGCCGGCGGTTGCGGATCCCGTGTACCCGGGGACCGTAGGCCACGTTATCGTAAATCGACATGGGGAAGGGATTGGGCTTTTGAAACACCATTCCCACCCGCCGCCTCAGACCGATCACGTCTACTTCCGGCGCGTAAATGTCCTGCCCGTCCAGCAGCACCCGGCCGGTTATCCGGATACCGGGCAAGAGATCGTTCAGCCGGTTAAGAGTGCGCAAAAAAGTGGTCTTGCCGCAACCGCTGGGCCCGATGAGGGCGGTTATGGCCCGGGCGGGTATGGTCAGGGAAATATCCCGCAGGGCGCGAAACTCGCCGTAAAACAGGTTGAGATCGCGCACCTGGATCTTGGGTACAGAGGAGAGGCTTTCCGTAGCCGACATATTCTTCCCCCTGATCCGGTCTAGCCGAAGCGCCCGGTGATGTAGCTCTCGGTGCGGGGATCGCGTGGTCGGGTGAAGATTTCCTCCGTGGGCCCGTGCTCTATCAACCGGCCCTCCAGGAAAAAGGCGGTATGATCCGCCACCCGGCTGGCCTGCTGCATGTTATGGGTGACCAGTACGATGGTGTACCGGCCTTTAAGCTGGCGCATCAGCTCCTCAATATGCAGGGTGGAGGCCGGGTCCAGGGCGGAGCAGGGTTCGTCCATGAGCAGCACCTCCGGATCTACCGCCAGGGCCCGGGCAATGCAGAGCCGCTGCTGCTGCCCGCCGGAGAGGTTGGTGGGAGACTGGTGCAGGCGGTCCCGCACCTCCTCCCACAGTCCGGCCTGGATCAGGCTCTTTTCCACCACCTCTGAAAGCGCCTTCCCCCGCACCCCGTGCAATCGCGGGCCGGCGGCCACATTTTCGAAAATCGACAGGGTGGGAAAGGGATTGGGTTTCTGGAACACCATTCCCACCCGGCGACGCACCAGCACCGGATCCACTCCCGGGCCGTAAATGTCCTGCTCCCCCAACCAAACCCGGCCGCTGCACCGGGCGCCCCGCACCAGCTCGTGCAGGCGGTTTAGACAGCGGATAAAAGTGGACTTGCCGCAGCCGGAGGGCCCGACAATGCCGGTAATCTCTTCCGGAACCAGCCGCAGGGTAATGTCGTAGAGCACCTGCTTCTTACCGTACCAGGCGCAGAGCCCTTCGGCGTAAATGGGGGTGCCCAAATCGTTTTTCCTCCTCTGCCTAATACCGGTAATGGTTCCGGGCCAGGACTCGGGCCAGAAGGTTAAGCCCCAGGACCAGGAGCAGCAGCACCAGCGCCGCCCCCCAGGCCTGGGCCTGCCAGTCGGCGAAGGGCGAAATGGCGTAGGTGTAAATATATACCGGCAGCGAGGCCATGGGCTCGGTAAGGGACAGGCTCCAGTGACGGCTGCTTAAAGCGGTAAACAACAGGGGCGCGGTTTCTCCGGCGGCCCGGGCCAGGGCCAGCATAATGCCGGTCACCACCCCGGCGGAGGCGCTGCGCAGCACCACGCTCACTATGGTACGCGCCTTGGTGGCACCCAGGGCCAGGGAGGCCTCCCGCAGGGTATTGGGCACCATGCGCAACATCTCGTCGGTGGTGCGGGTCACCAAAGGTGTGATTACCAGGGCCAGGGAAACTCCGCCGGCCAGGGCGGAGAAACCGCCCATGGCGGTCACCAGTACCGTATAGAGAAACACGCCGATAACCACCGAGGGAACGCCCATAAAAACATCGGCGGCAAAGCGCACCCAGTGGGCGAACCGGCCCCGACCGTACTCGGCCAGGTAAATCCCGGCCATTATCCCCACCGGCAGCCCGATCAAAGAGCCCAGGCCCACCATTACCAGCGAGCCCACAATGGCATTGGCCATGCCCCCTCCCGGCTCCCCCACCGGTTTGGGCATCTGGGTGAGAAAGGTCAGATCCAGGACCCCGATCCCCCGCGCCGCCACGTAGAAGAGGATACTGAAAAGCGGCAGCACCGCCAACCCGGTGGCCAGCACGCAAAGGCCCATGCCCAACCGGCCGACCAGGCGGCGACGACGGTAGTCGGCCACCCTATTCCCTCCCGAACCCTACGGGGAGGCTTCCCGCTCCCCGGACCAGAATACGGGCCACCACGTTAAGAAGAAAGGTAATAAGAAAGAGGATCAAGGCCACTCCGATCAGGGCGGAAAGGTGCAACTCCGACACCGCTTCCGCAAACTCGTTTACGATAATGCTGGCCATGGTGTTGGCCGGGTGCAGAAGGCTGGGCGACATGGTAAGGGAGTTGCCGATCACCATGGTTACGGCCATGGTTTCCCCTAGGGCCCGGCCCAGCCCCAGGATTACGGCCCCGATAATGCCGGACCGCCCGTAAGCCAACACCACCTTGCGGGTAGTTTCCCACCGGGTGGCGCCCAGGGCCAGCATGGCCTCCCGCTGGGTATCCGGTACCGCCAGCATCACTTCTCGGCTTACCGAGCAAATGGTGGGCAGGATCATGATGGCCAGCACCGCTCCTGCGGCCAAAATGCCCACTCCAAAAGCCGGCCCCCGAAACAGGGGTATGAACCCCAGGTAGTGCTCCAGCCAGGGCTCGATGCCGGTACGCAGCCAAGGGGCCAGTACCAGCAAGCCCCAAAGGCCGTAGACCACGCTGGGGACCGCGGCCAGCAACTCGATGATATAGGATAGGGGAACCCGGATCCAAGGCGGGGCCAGCTCGGCCAGATAGATTGCCGCCCCCACGCCCAGAGGTACGGCGATAACCAGGGCCAGCAGGGAGGAAGCCAGGGTGCCGTAGATGAAGGGCAGGGCGCCGAACACCTGCTGCACCGCGTCCCAGCGGCGACCCACGATAAAGCCCAAACCGTAGGCGGCCCAGGCCGGCACCGAGCCCTGAACCAGGAAGAATACCATGCCGCCGATCAGCAGCAACAGGGCCAGGGCCAGTAACAGGCTCAGCCGGGCGAACAGCTTGTCTCCCCAAAGCGATCGGCGTTTGGGATGCACCCTCTCTCCTCCCCTATCCATGTTAAACTTCCCAGGTTAAATTCAGGTTAAGCCCAAGTTAGGTTTAGGTTAAGGCAGTTCGGCCGCCGCGGCGAACACGGGCAGGGTAAAGCAGAAGGTGCTGCCCCGTCCGGGGACCGAGCGCACGCTTATGGTGCCGCCGTGGCGTTCCAGCAGGTGTTTCACTATGGCCAGGCCCAGGCCGGTACCGCCCAACTCCCGGGACCGGGCCTTGTCTACCCGGAAAAAACGCTCGAAGAGCCGCGGCAGGGCCTCGGCCGGAATGCCGACTCCCGTATCCCGCACCTCTACCTGCACTACTTCGTCCCGGGCTCGGGCGACAATCTCTACCTTCCCGCCCGGGGGGGTATATTTAATAGCATTGTCTACCAAGTTAACCAATGTTTGTCGCAAATAATCCGGATGCATACTTACCGGTGGCAGGGGAGATCCAAGGTCCGATCGCAACTCCAGCTTCTTAGCCTCGGCCAGGGGGCCCAGCAAATCTACCACTTCCGCGACCACCGCTTCCACCTGCGCCCGCCCGACTTTAAGCTGCACCTGTCGGTTCTCCACGTAGGCCAGGGTGAGCAAATCGTCCAGAAGCCGCTGCAGGCGGTTGGCCTCGGCCACGATGATGCTCAGGAACCGGTCCCTCACCGGAGGATCTTCCACCGCTCCCTCCCGAAGGGTTTCGGCAAAGCCCCGGATCGAGGTCAAAGGGGTGCGTAGCTCATGAGAAACGTTGGCCACGAATTCACTGCGCATCTTCTCCAGTTCCCGGGACTGGGTAACATCGCGCAGCACCAGCACCGCGCCCCCTTGCCGGCCCCCTTCCTCCCGAATGGGCACCGCCGAAACCCGGTAAACCCTCTCCCCGGCGGGCTGCAGTCGCATCTCCTTCTCCAGGGGTTCTCCGGTGCGCAGAACCGTCTCCACCAGCGCGTAGAGCTCGTGGTGGCGCGCCACCGCCAGCAGGGGCCGACCGGCAGGCTCGGGACCTTCCAACCCCAGCATGGCCTTGGCCGCGGGATTCACCAGCAGCATCTGGCCCGCCGGGTCCACCGCCAACACTCCTTCCCCCATGCTGGTCAGCACGGCGTTAAGCTGTTCCTTTTCCTGGGAAACCTGACGCAGGCTTTCCTGCCAGCGCCGCAGGATGGTGTTGATGTGGCCCGCAAGCGCCCCTAGCTCGTCGTTGGTGAGGATACTCACGTATCCTGCCGTCTCGCCCCGGGCGGCCGCCGCCACCACGGGCAAAAGTTCCTCCAGCGGACGGAGGTAATGGCGCGCCAGCAGGTAGGTTAGGCCCACGGCCGATAGGAATATGCCCGCCGCTCCCCAAACCGGTCCGGTCGTGGGCTGGGCCTTACCCAGGTACAGGGCCGCGGCCAGAACTATTGGTGCCAATAGGCCGGCCAGGCTGACGGCCAGCCGGGTCCGAAGGGAAGCCACCTATTTTCGCTCCCGAAAGCGGTATCCCACTCCGCGCACGGTTTCGATCAGCACCGGTCGGCCGGGGTCGGGCTCGATCTTCTGGCGTAGGTAACGGATGTGTACGTCTACGGTTCGGGTGTCGGCGCAGTAGTCGTAACCCCAGACTCGGTCCAGGAGGTAGTCCCGCCGCAGCACCTTACCGGCGTTGAGAATGAGCTGGCGCAGAAGCTCAAACTCCTTGGGCGTTAGATCGCGCTTTTCTCCGTTAACCCAAACCTCGTGTTCCCGGGTGCGGAGCACCACCGGACCAGCCACCAGCACCCCTTCGTCCTCCGGGGGCCGGGACGGGCGCCGCAGCCGGGCCTTTACCCGGGCTACCAGCTCCCGGGGGCTAAAAGGTTTGGTCACGTAGTCGTCACCGCCGATCTCCAAACCCAGCACTCGGTCCACTTCCTCGCCCCGGGCGGACAGGAAGATTACCGGTACCGCCGCTGCCTCCGGCAGGCTGCGCAGCCGCCGAAAGACCGCAAACCCGTCCATTCCGGGAAGCATAACGTCCAGGATGATCAGGTCGGGCGGGCGCTGCTGCACCCGCGCGAGACACCCCGGTCCGTCGGCGGCGGTCGTCACTTCGAATCCTTCCCTTTCCAGGTTATATCTTATCAGCTCCACAATATGGGGCTCGTCGTCTACCACCAGGATGCGTCCGCCACCGGTTCCTTGTACTGGCATGGTGCCTTCCTCTCCTCCCGGTTAAGATTCTAGCACGCCCGGGACACCAATGGCAGGCAGGAAATTTTCTTTTCCCGCCCCGGGAATGTATAGGGGGGCGCTGCCGGGGGAAAGGTATAAGTGCAGGGTTCACAACGGCCGAGCCTAGATCGTGACCGGGTCTGAAGAGGGCTCGGTCACGGTCGGCCAAAGGTTGACGCCGGGTCGAAGAGGCTCGGCGTCAGCCGGCGGGAAGATCGCCCCGGTTCTGAAAAGGCTCGGTAGCAGTCCGAACGACTGCTTCCGGGTCTCCAAGGAGCCGCGGCGGTCGAGCCAAGATTACCTTGCTTGCCGTATGCCTGACACCAAGCCAGGAGCAGGGGTCGGTAGTTGCCCAAGCGGTAACTACCGGCTCCGTAGGCAGGCAAGCTAGTCGGGCGAAGGCGGGCGTAGGTTCCAGAGCGGTTCTCGGCGGCCGAAAGGTCGTCGGGAGCTGTGGCGGGATCTGCGTCGGCCGGAGCGCAGGCCGTTGTGGGCTCTTCTAAATATAGTATAGGGGCCGTGTCGGCGGCCCCTAATTAAATTAGTACCTCAGGGAGGTCGGCCTTATGGAAGTTACCGTTGACCAGGATCTCTGCATCGCTTGCGGGGATTGTATCGAGATTTGCCCCGAGGTTTTCGCCTGGAACGACCAGGGCCTTTCCCATGCCGTGGTAAACCCGGTTCCGGAGGAACTGGAGGATGAGTGCCGCCAGGCGGTGGAATCCTGCCCTACGGAGGCCATTAAGGAGAGGGGTCACTGACCCGGGCAGCCCGGCCTTTGTGGCCGCGGGCGTTTACCGCCCGTACCCACCGGCGTGCGGCGGCTTCCAGCCCCTTAAGCTCGGTAATATCGGTGGGGTCGAAAAATTCCGCCAGAGCCTGAAGGTCGTCCGTGTCGGGCGGGTACGCCTTCACTTCTGCCTCCTCAACTTCCTTAAGACCGTGTCTCTTTGCGATATGCTTCATTCCGTCGCGTCGCCAGCGAATAGGGCGAAAACCAAGCGCCCACCCCTATACTGCATTGTAACACAAACAGAGGGTGGGCGCCAATCTCCGGTTGTTACGTTGGCCTCCCGTCAGCTTGTGTCGGGCGCCGCCGCCAAGACGAATCCGTGGCGGGAGAGGGTGGGAATCGAACCCACCGCGCCCGGGCTCCTACCCGAGCGCCGACTGGATTTGAAGTCCAGGCAGGCCACCAGGCCCGATCCACTCCCGCAACCGGTTTCATTATAGCACTCTCCTTGGCCCGAAACAATCCGCCGCACCCTGCCGCACCCCTGGCGCATCCCGGTTTCCCCCAGGCGGTACCGCCGGCCAGCTCAAAAGCGGGGATAACTCAGGCCGGGCTCCCGACCCAACCCACTTCCGGACTCGAGGGCGGTAGCAGGTAGCCCCGGCCCCGCTAAGAAGAGGCGGAGGGCTTATCCGCGTATAGTACCCGCTTGTCGCCCACCCGCTTGGTAAGGTGAACCTGATCGAAGTACTCCATCAGCGGCACCACGAACTTGCGGGAACTGCCCAAAAGGTCCCGGATTGCCGCCAGCTCCACGGCGCCCTTCTCCCGGAGGAGCGCGATTATCTTCTCCCTGGCCCGGTCTACCGCCTCCCGGCTGAAGTACAGACCCTCGGCCACCCGCACCAATTCCTCCCGCTGCAACAAGTAGCGCAGCAACTCCTGCCCCTCCTCGGCGGGCAGCCCCAGTTGACGGTATACCTCCTCCGGGGAAGGAGGCTGCCAGCCGCCTTCTCGAAAAGCCGCCCTAAAGGCCTCTAAAGCCCGCTCCTGTTCGGGAGCCGGCGTGGGGGCAAAACCGGGACTGGCCACGTATCCCCCTTCATCCTTAAGCAACCCCCGGCCCCGCCAGTAATCCAGCAGACTGGAGAAGGCCCGCGCCGGCAGGCGACCCAGGAGCCGGCTCCGGAGTTCCTCCCGGGGGACGCCGGGCCGCAACGGGTACTGTTGGTGATAGCGGTTCAGGAAGGCGGTTAGCTCTTGCTCCCACTCCTTCAATCGTCCTCCGTCCACCAGGTAACGGCCGGCCTCGTAGTTCAGAATTACCATCCGTCCCAGCCGGGCCAGGGTATCCGCGGCCGCCGCCGCTCCCTCCGGGTCCAGGCCCGCCAGCAGGGCCGCCTCGGCCAGCGCCACCCCCCACCGTCGCCGCCGCACCACCTCCAGCAGCCGCTCCTCCGGGCCCGCCGCCAGCGCCGCCCGCAGCTCGGCCAGCACCTCCGGCCGGCACCGCTTATGACGTAGGGCGTAGGGGTCAATAATCCTTCCCCCGCCCAGAGTAACCAGGGGGGAATAGGAACGGATCACAAAGCGGTCGAACCGGGCGGCCACTACCGCTCCCTCAAGCACCAACTGGGCCAGGCCGGTTTCTCCGGGCAGCAGTTCCTCCCGGTCCAGCAGCAGCACCCGACCCGTTACCTCCGCCGTACCCAGGTAAAAGCGCACCCGCTGGGCGTGGCGCAGCTCCCGCTCCGCTTCGGCCAAAAGCCTCACCTCGGCGTCCAGGCGGGTGGTGGGTCGGAAGCTTCCGGGCGATACCAGCACGTTACCGCGTTCTATTTGGCCCACCTCAACGCCCGCCAGGTTGCAGGCTACCCGCTGGCCGGCGAAGGCTTCGGCCACCGGCTGGTTGTGCACCTGAAGTTGGCGCAACCGGACGGACAGCCCCTGGGGGAGTATCGTTGCCGTCTGCTCCGGTTTGAGACTCCCCGACCACAGGGTGCCGGTAACCACGGTGCCGAACCCGCGCACCGAAAACACCCGGTCTATGGGAAGCCGCGCCGGGCCCGCGGACGGGCGGGGAATCACTTTTTCCGCCTCCCGTGCCAATAAATCCAAGAGTTGGGGCAACCCTTCCCCGGTAAGGGCCGACACCGCCACCAGGGGCGCTTCGGCCAGCACCGTGCCCCGCACCGCCTCCCGCACCTCCTCCGCCACCAGCTCCAGCCATTCCGGGGTTACCAGGTCCCTCTTGGTCAACACCAGGATTCCCGCCTGCACGCCCAGGAGGTCCACTATGGCCAGATGCTCCCGGGTCTGCGGCCGCACCCCTTCGTCGGCCGCCACCACCAGCAGCACCAGATCTATACCCGCGGCGCCGGCCAGCATTTGGCGGATGAAGCGCTCGTGGCCGGGCACGTCCACCAAACCCAGCGTCTGGCCGGTGGGCAGGCGCAGGGGGGCAAAACCCAGCTCGATGGAGATGCCCCGCTCCTTTTCTTCTCTCAACCGGTCGGTATCCACGCCGGTTAGGGCCCGCACCAGTTCGGTCTTGCCGTGGTCCACGTGTCCGGCGGTTCCCACCACCACAAACCGCACCGTGTCAGTCCTCCTCCAGGCAGGCGCCCAGCGCCCGGGCCAGCAGGGCTTCTTCACCTTCCAACAGGGTGCGCACGTCTAGCACCAGCGCTCCTTCCTGCACCCGTGCCACCACCGGCGGTTCCGCCTGCCGCAGCCGGCGGGCCAACTCTTGGGCGGAGATCGGCACCGGCCTCACCTCCACCAGGAAGGTAGGCAGTTCCGCTCCGGGCAGCGCCCCGCCGCCCGCCTCCGATAACCCGGGGCGAACCGCTACCGTTGCCCGGCCCCGGACCGCCAGCCGCATCATTTCCCCCAGTCGGCCCGCCCGCTCCTCCAGTTCCGCCGACGTAAGGGTAAGGGCTTTGAGGATCGGTATCTCTTCTCGGGCCCGGTCTTCGTCCAGGTACGAGCGCAGGGTGGCCTCCAGGGCGGCCAGGCTGAGCTTATCAATCCTTAAGGCCCGGGCCAGGGGGTGTCGCCGCATCCGCTCCAGGTATTCGGCCCGTCCCAGAATTATACCGGCCTGCGGCCCTCCCAGGAGCTTGTCGGCGCTGAAGGTGACCACGTCCACCCCCCGGGACACGCTGGTGCTGACTACCGGTTCTTCCCGGAACCAGGGCTCCTCCCTGGGCAGCAATAGACCGCTGCCCAGATCCTCCATTACCGGTAGGCCCAGGCGGCGCCCCAGGGCCACCAACTCTTCGGTGCGGGTCTCGTGGGTAAATCCCACTACCCGGAAGTTGCTGGTATGTACTCGCAGCAGCAGCGCCGTGTTCGGCCCCACCGCCCGCTCGTAGTCCGCCGGGTAGGTCCGGTTGACGGTACCCACCTCCACCAACCGGGCGCCGCTGGCGGCCATTATCTCCGGCAGCCGAAAGGAGCCGCCGATTTCCACCAGTTGCCCCCGGCTCACCACCACCTCCCGCCCCGACGCCAGGACGGTCAGGGCCAGCAGCACCGCCGCGGCGTTGTTGTTTACCACCAGGGCAGCCTCGGCACCGGTGAGACACCGCAGCAGGGAGGCCACGTGGTCCTGGCGCGAGCCCCGGCGGCCCTCGGCCAGATCCATTTCCAGGTTGCAGTAGTGGCCGGCCACTTCCAGCACCGCCTCCCGGGCGCGGGCGCTGAGGGGGGCCCGGCCGAGATTGGTATGCAGCACCACGCCGGTAGCGTTGATCACCCGGCGGAGACTGCGCCCTTGGCCGGAGCGCACTCGGTCGGCTACCAGAGAGGCGATTTCCTCCGGGCTCGGAGGCTGCTGCCGCTCCCCGGTGCGCAGGCGGGCGCGCAGTTGGCCCAGCACCTCCCGCACCGCCTCCACCACCAAACGACGAGGGTAGACGGACAGCAGTTCGGCCACCGCCGGTTGCTGCAGCACCCGCTCCACGGCCGGCAGGCGGCGCAAGGCGTCCAGATTCGACCCCGGAGGCACGGCCCTTCCCTCCCTCTAAACCACGATCAGTTCGTCCGTCGCGAGAGTTAGCCTTTCCACCCCGGTTTCGGTTACGGCGTAACAGTTCTCCAATCCCACCGCCCCTACTCCGGGGAGGGCGAACTTGGGTTCCAGCGCGAAGACCATGCCCGGTTCGAGCAGCACCGTCGAGCCCCGGGCCAGCACCGGCCATTCGTCCAGCTCCAGACCCACCCCGTGACCCACAAAAGGCACCCGTTTGGGCCCCATGAAGTACTCGGCCAGCCCGGCCTTCTCGGCCAGCCGGTAGGCGGTTGCATAAAGCGCGCCGCAGCTTGTGCCCGGACGGGCCTCGGCCACCACCGCCTCCTGAATGTCCCGCGCCACCTGATAGATCCGCACCAGGTCGGGCGGCAGATACCCCCGGGCGAACTGCCGGCTCTGGTCCACAATGTACCCCCGGTAGCAACCCCCGTAATCGATAAGGATGGGCTCGCCCGGCCGCAGGGGAACGCCAGCGGTACCCTGGGGGAAGGTGGGGGAAACGCCCTTCCCGGAAAGGGGAGTATCCCAGGGGCCGGGCAGCGCCGCCGGGGGCCCGGCCAGCACGGAGTTAAAGTAGATCTCCTCGTTGAAGGCGCGAAACCGGATCAGGCCCTGGTGCCCCTGGCGCCGGGCGGTGGCCTCTATGGCCGCGGCCAGCTCCAGGTCGGTCTGGGCGCGGGATAAGAGCTCCGGTACCGCCGCCCACACCGCCAGATCCTTTTGGGCCGTAGCCCGCAGCACTTCCAGCTCCCAGGCGGTCTTCTTGGCCCGCTGGCGCCGGATTAGGGGGCTGACGTCCACCAGGTCGTAGTCTCCCAGTTCCCGGGCCAGCCTTAGGTAGAGCCTGGCGGGAAGCACGTCCAATTCTAGTCCCAGGCGGCGGCCGGAGCCAACCAACTCGGCCACAAACCCGGCCAAATCCTCCCGGCGACCGATCCTAACCGTAGGCCAGGGGCAATCCCCGCTCGGGGCATAACGGGCCAGGCCCAGGGGCCGGCCAGCCGTGGGAACCACGAAGTAGTCTAAGTCCACCGTGCCCGCGTAGTAGTAAAGATCCAGGCGCTGGATGATCAGGGCCCCGTCCAGGCCCTCGGCCGCCAGTCCGGCCTGCAAACGCCCCACCCTGGCCTCCAGCTCCTCTGCCGGCACCGACATGCTTTTCCCTCCCCCAGGGTAATTTCCCTATTCGCCGTCGCTTTCCTGCTTCGTGAGGGCGCGGCGCCCACCGTCGTAGGGGAGGGGAACGAACTGCACCGAGGGCCGCCGCTGGGCGGGCTGGGGGTAGAGTTCCATGAGCTGGTGCACCGCCGGGGGAAGGTCGGTGCTTACCGGCAGCCCCATCTCCTCCAGCCGCTCCACGGTAAGGGGGAAGTCGTGGGTCCAGTAGCCGCGGCTAAAGGTATCGGCCAAGCGGCGTGCCGTTTCCAGGTCGAAGCGGGCCTCCAGCACCGAGCGCAGGGTGGCCTCTACCTGACGCAAGGCCTTATCCGCCAGGTCGGCCAGGATAAGGGTTTCGTCTTGAAGGCGGTTAACGTCCTTACGCCGGACCGCCTCCAGGATGGAGGCGGCGGGATACTGTCCGATTTGGGGATCCACCGGGCCCAGCACCGCGTTCTCGTCCATGACGATGGCGTCGGCGGCCAGGGCGATCAGCGTTCCCCCGGACATGGCGTAGTGGGGCACGAAGACGGTGACTTTGGCCGGGTGCCGGACCAGCGCCCGGGCGATCTGCTCCGCCGCCAGAACCAGTCCGCCCGGGGTGTGCAGTATGAGGTCGATGGGCATGTCCGGCGGGGTAAGGCGGATGGCGCGCAGCACCTGCTCGGAGTCTTCCACCGTGATGTAACGGCGGAGCGCGATGCCCAGGAAGCTTAAGGATTCCTGGCGGTGGATCAGGGTGATGACCCGGGAGCCCCGGGCCAGCTCCAGGCGGCGGATCAGCCGCAACCTGGCGGCGGCAATCTGGCGCTGCTGCCAGGCCGGCCATAGGGCCATGAGTAAGAAAGCCAGCCAGAAGAGGGAGGAGAGATTGTCCACCGGTTTTCCGTCCCTCCGGTCACAAGCCTACGAGCATAATATTCGCCTTGAGGCCCAAGAATATCGGCCGCCGGCGGCCCTTTCGGCGGTCGGTATAGCTAGGTGAGGCTCACCGTCCGGGCCGGTGCGGGTGGAGGCGCCGCCCACGCTTCGGCACTCCACCGCGGGGGCGGGGAGGGGGACAGAGCCCGGCCAGGAGCAGAAGGCCAAGATAGCCGAACAGGGGATAGAGGTTGGCCACCAGGGTAGGGAAGGGCAGGAAGGAGGGAGGCAGGGCCAGGAATAGTACGGTTACCAGCCGGGCCCGGTAGGAGGAGGAGCCGGCGGCCAGGCCGAAAAGGTGCCCGGCGGCCGTGGTCCAGAGGGCCAGGAGCAGGTTAAAGGCGTAAAACCAGGCCCAGGCGGGGCTTAGACTCATGGCCGCGGCCAGCAGGGGCAGCTCCTCAGCGGGATGGGCCCGGACCGCAGCACCCGCCCCCAGCGCCGCCAGGCCGCCCACCGCCAGTCCGCCCCAGGCGGCGCCGCGCCCGGTCCCGGGACCGTATTGGGCCAGCGAGGGCAGAACGGCCGCCCCGGCCAGGAGATTATAGCCGGCGTAGAGCAGCGCCGCCCACCACCACCGGCCTCCGGTGGCAGGGTTGAGGGGACCGGAGGGGACCGCCGCGGGCAGCGGCGACCGGGCAAGGAGGACCAGGGCGGTGCCGGCCACGACCGTCACCAGGAGGGGAGTAGCCACGGCGTTTACCCTTACCAAGCTTTCCGTGCGCCACCAGCAGGCCAGCAGAACGGCGAGCGCCAGTAGACCGATACCCAGCGGCCGAGGCAGGTGCAGTTGGTTGGCGGCCACGGCTCCGGCGGCGGAGAGCATGATGATCAATCCGGCAAAAAAGAAAAGCGTTACCGCCAAATTTAGCAGCCGGCCCAGGGGGCGGGGCAGTGGGTCGAGCAGGGGTTTGAGACTGGCGGCGCCGCGGGTTCGGGACCGGGCAACCAATAGCCAGCCGCCCAGACCCAGCACCCCGCCGGCCAGGGCGGTGCCGGCCAGGCCCCAGGGTCCGAACGCGGAAAAGAAGGTCACTAGTTCCCGGCCGGAGGCAAAACCGGCGCCGATCAGTGTTCCGGCGTAGACCAGGGCGCTCCGAATTGGCGGTGGCGGCAAGGTGCATCACCGCTTAAACATATGTCCCGCCCCTGGCACCTATCCCTGTGAGCGCCTATACCTGTATAGGATGGCTAAAATCGGCATATACTCTGAACCAGGCATTGCTGCCAGGAGGGAGATATGTTCGCGCCGGTTCCCAAACTTAGGGTTGCGTACGACGACCCGGCCGCGGTGGCCAGATTGAGCCGGGCGTTGGCCGCCGGATTTCGACGTCTGGATCCCGTGGGTGCCCGGGAAGTAGTGGTGCTGGGGATCGGGACCGACCGCTCCACCGGCGACAGCCTGGGGCCTCTGGTGGGGTCTAAAATCGCCGAGCGGCCGAGGGGGCCGCGGGTGATGGGAACTCTGGACCAACCCGTGCACGCTACCAACCTGGCGGATCACCTGCGGCTGTTGGGAGGTTGGCCCCGGCCGCCCATAGTAGTGGCGGTGGACGCGTGTTTGGGGCAGAGGGATAGCATCGGCTACATAACCGTGGCCGAGGGGCCTTTACGGCCGGGAGCGGGAGTGCACAAGGAACTGCCGGCAGTGGGGGACCTACACGTAACCGGTGTGGTTAACGTTGCCGGTTACATGGAGTATATGGTGCTTCAGAACACGCGGCTGAGTCTGGTAATGCGCATGGCCGACCGCATTGCCGCGGCGATAATGGCCGCCTGGGAATCTACCTATGCCCTGGGATCGCCGGCAGGGTCGGCCCGGTTGGCCGCGCAGGAGGCCTCCGGCTAGACCGCAGACCCGACCCGATCCCGCCGGGACCGGAGCTAGGCTTGCCCCTGCCAATTCTCTTGCAGGAGTTGGATCACGCGGTCGTCGCCAGTAGGGGAAAAGTCCAGGTAGAATTGGCCCACGGCGAAGAAGGGCTCGGGCGTAGCCAGGCATACCGCCTCGTCGGCCACGGGTGCCAGTTCGGCCCACACTTCCGGCGGGGCCACGGGCACCGCCAACACCAGCCGGGCGGGCCCCAGGGTTTTTAGCCAGGTCAGGCCGGCCCGCAGGGTGAAGCCGGTGGCGATGCCGTCGTCTACGACTATTACCGTCCGGCCGGCGATCGCCGGTAGCGGGCGGTCTTTCCTATAGGCTTTGAGGCGGCGGTCTAGTTCCCGGCGGGCGGCGTCCACCGCGGCTTCTAAGGCGCCGGGGGAGGGATGCAGCCGCTTCAGGAGCGCTTGATTTAGGGTTACGGTGCCGTCCGGGGCCACCGCTCCTACCGCCAGTTCCGGGTCGCCGGGCGCGCTCACCTTTCGGGTTAGCAGAAGGTCTAGCTCCCCGTCCAGTGCCCGGGCTATGGGCGCTCCCACTTCTACTCCTCCCCGCGGCACGGCCAGCACCAGGGCGCGGCGGTGGGGTGCCAGCCGCGCGGCCAGAAGCTCTCCCGCTTCCGTACGGTTGGCCAGGGGAAGCACTGGGCTCATGGTCCGGATTTCCCCCTCATCTTAGTGGGTTTCACCGAGTCCAGGCTGGCTGGGCCTCTTTTCGCACTTTCAGGGACGTTGCCTCGCGCCTGATCGGCCCGAATACGGTTTGGCCGTAGCGCACCGCCGGCCTATCCGGCCGGTTATAGTTTCGCCCCCGGGGCGCGCGGTCTATGCCTCGGTTGACCGACGCGCGGGCCCGCCGGCCACGGCGGTGAGCGCCTGGTTTAGAGCCTGCTCCTCTTCCGGGGCCAGGCGGTAGGGGGAAGTCCCGTTCTGTATGGGTTTGGCGTAGAACCGGTTCTCCTCCCGGCCGAAAAGGCTGGTCAGCACCACGCCGTTATTCCGTCCGTCCAGTAGGGCCAGAGAGAAGCTTAAATCCGCCCCCACCTCCGGGAAGGCGCGAAAGCGAACCAGCCCCAGCCGTTGCAGATGGTCGCGCTGGGCCTCCTCGAGTTCGCGAAGCTGCCGCCTTAAGGCCGCGGTCTCGCCTTGGAGCTGGCGCAGGGTCTCTTCAAGGCTCTCCAGTTTTCGCCGGATCGCCTCCGGTTCGGCCGGGGCCGCCGGGCGGCGCCTGAGCAGGGCGGCTACGGCCAGGACCAGGGCCACCCCCGCGATGGCTCCGGCGGGATCCAGGGTCCTTATCCACACCTCTAGGGACCACATGTCTCCTTCTCCTTTAGTCGGATGTAATCCGGGCCGGGCTAGAGTCGGTAGCGTTGTTTCATGGACTGCAGGCGCTGGTAGGCGTAGGGGTCTAGACTCTCCAGCGGGGTCTGATCCAGTAGGGTTACCAACTGCCGCAGGGGAGCCCCTCGAACCATCCACTGGTAATACTGGCGTCCCTGATGGTTGTACGGGCCGTAGAGGCGGGATCCCGGCACCAGTTCCAGCAGGTGGTGGAGTAGGGGGGCGTGCCGCACGTGCATACGCAGGGTAATGTGTGGCTGACGTCCGTCGCCGCCGAAGTGGCCCTCGCCTACCAATAGGCCTACCAAAAGGCCCAGGTTAAAGGGATGCACCGGTGAAAACCTCCCGGTTGTTTCACCGTAAAGTAACACGTGAAACATTAGCCAGTCAGAATCACCAATAGCCGGTCCAGATCCTCCGGACCGTAAAACTCAATCTCAATCCGGCCCCTACCCTCCCGGTTGCTCACAATCCTCACCCGGGTACCCAACCGCTCAGACAAGTCCTGGGCGGCCTGCGCCCATTCGGGCTCCTGCTGCCGGGCCCTGGCCGGCCGGGCCGCCTTTTGCCGACCCGCCGCCCTCACCAGGTCCTCGGTCTCCCGCACCGATAAACCCTTGGCGGCTACCTCCTCCGCCAGGCCCACCAGGCGTTCCGCGTCCTCCACCGCCAGTAGGGCACGACCGTGACCCGCCGACAGCCACCCTTCGGACAAGAGCTGCTGCACCCGAGGCGGAAGCTGCAACAACCGCAAAGTGTTGGCAACCACCGCCCGGCTCTTGCCCACCCGCCGGGCTATTTCCTCCTGAGTCAGACCAAACTCCTCCTGCAGCATCCGGTAGGCGCTGGCCTCCTCCAAAGGATTAAGATCCTCCCGTTGCAGGTTCTCCACCAGCGCCATTTCGGTACTCTCGCGGTCGCTTAGCTCCCGCACAATCGCCGGTACAGAATCCCAGCCCAGCAACTGACAGGCCCGCCACCGCCTTTCACCGGCCACCAGGCGATAGCGTCCCCCTTCCGTCCGACAAACCACGATGGGCTGAACCACTCCGTGCTCTCGAATGGAGGCCGCCAACTCCTCTAACGCCGCCTGGTCCACCCGCCGCCGGGGCTGCCACGGGTTGGGATCGATACGGTCAATCGCCAGGCTAACCACCTGCCCCTCCGTGGGGTCGCCCGGGGGTATGAGGGCCTCCAATCCCCGGCCCAAGCCCTTTTTAGCCACGGGCCCGCACCTCCTCCGCCAGCTCGCGATATACCTCCGCCCCTCGTGACCGCGGCTCGTAGAGCACCACCGGCTTGCCGTGACTGGGGGCCTCGCTTAGCCGCACATTGCGGGGAATTACGGTCCGAAAAACCTTGTTCCGAAAGAACTTCTTAACCTCCTCCACTACCTGGATCGAAAGGTTGGTGCGGCCGTCAAACATGGTCAGCACCACTCCCTCCAGCTCCAGGGTGGGATTAAGCCGCCGTTGCACCAGACTGATGGTCTGCATCAGTTGCCCCAATCCCTCCAGGGCATAGTACTCGCACTGGATGGGAATCAGCACCCGATCGGCCGCCGTAAGGGCGTTAATGGTCAACAAACCCAGCGAGGGAGGGCAGTCGATGAGTACAAAGGTGTAGCGCTGCCTGAGGTCCACCAGGGCCGCCGCCAGCCGCCGCTCTCTCTCTTCTAGGCTTACCAACTCTATTTCCGCGCCGGCCAGCCTTACCGTGGCCGGAGCCACCTCCAAACCCGGAAGCTCGGTAGCCACCACCACGTCCTCCAGCCGGGCTTCGCCCAGCAACACGTCGTAAACGCAGCGCCGCAATCGCCGGCGCTCCACCCCTAAGCCGCTTGAAGCATTCCCCTGGGGATCCAGATCCACCACCAGCACTCGCTCCCCGGCCAGGGCCAGCGAGGCACCCAAATTCACCGCGGTGGTGGTCTTGGCCACCCCTCCCTTTTGATTGGCTATGGCGATAACCCGGCCCACACCGCCACCCCCAATCGCTGCCACCGGCACTGCCCTGCGCTAAGTATTCCACGCCCGCCATTCACTTCCTGCTGCCGAAGTCACCCGCCCAAGGGTCTTCGCTCCGGCAACCCCGCCCGCCGCGGGTATTCCTCCGGGGTAGGGCCCACCTTCTCCACCACCACCAGCCAGCGCTCGCGCCCCCCGGCCAGCCGGTACGGGTAGCGTTCCCGCACCCGCCCGCCCAGGACCCTAAGCGCCGCCTGCGCCGCCGCCAGCTCCTCGCCCACCGCCGGGCCCTTCCAGGCCAGCAACCACCCGCCCCTTGCCAGGAGCGGCAGGGCGTACTCCACCAATACCGCCAGGGGCGCCACCCCCCGGGCGGTCACCCGCTCCGCCGCCTCGCGCCAATCCGGCCGGTGCGCCAACTCCTCCACCCTAGCGGCCACTACCTCCACCCGCTCCAACCCCAGCTCCCCGGCACACCGCCTCAAAAATTCCGCCCGTTTCCTTCGCGCCTCCACCAACCGCAGCCGCAACTCCGGCTTCATTAGGGCCAGCACCAGACCGGGCAGGCCGCCGCCGCTGCCCACGTCCACCGCCACCCGCACCTCCTCCCACTCCACGCGGCTTACGCCCACCGCGCAGTCCACCAGATGCTCCTCCACCAACTGTTCCCAGGTACGGGCTCCGGTAAGATTAATGCTGCGGTTGGCGGCCAACAAACGCCGGCCGTACGCCATCAATCTCTCTATTGTCTGCGGCACCAGGAACGCCCCCTGGCGGGCCAGTTCCGCCTCCAGGAACTCCCTCTGCCTAGCGAGTTCCACTCCCCGCCGTCCGCCTCCCCTTTTCCAGGTACACCAGCAACACCGCCACGTCCGCGGGCGACACCCCCGGCACCCGGGCCGCCTGTCCCACGGTCCGCGGCCGCACCACCGCCAGCCGCTCCTGCGCCTCCCGCGACAGCCCCGGTATGCCCCGGTAGTCTATCTCCCCGGGCAACTCCTCCCGCTCCCAGCGCTCCGCCCGGCGGATCTGCTCCTCCTGCCGACGCAGGTAACCGGCATACTTGATCTCCGCCTCCAATTCCGCCGCATCCTCGGCCGCCAGCGCACCCCCGCCCACCGTTGCGAGAAAAGGCCGCAACTCCCGGTAACCCACTTCCGGCCGCCGCAGTACCTCCGCCAGCGCCTGGGAACGCGCCAGCCGCCCCGGCATCCCTGCCGCCTCCCACTCCTCGGGCGTGACCACCCTCGCTTCCAGCCGTCGGCGTTCCTCCTCCAGCCGCCTTACCCGCTCCTGGAACCGCCGGTAACGCCGGTCCCCCACCAGTCCGATCTGCCGCCCCAATTCGGTCAGGCGCAGGTCGGCATTGTCGTGCCGCAGCAACAACCGGTATTCGGCGCGCGAGGTGAGCATCCGGTACGGCTCGGTCACGCCCTTGGTCACCAGGTCGTCAATCAGCACGCCGATGTAGGCCTCCGAGCGCTTCAGTATCACCGGCTCCAGGCCCTTCACGTACCGGGCGGCGTTAATGCCCGCCATCAGACCCTGCGCCGCCGCCTCCTCGTAGCCGGAAGTCCCGTTCACCTGACCCGCGGTAAAAAGCCCCTTCACCGCCTTAGTCTCCAGGCTGGGCGCAAGCTGCGTGGGGTCCAGATAATCGTACTCGATGGCATACCCCGGCCGCATCATTTCCGCCCGCTCCAGGCCGCGGATGGTACGCAGCACGGCCACCTGCACGTCCTCGGGCAGACTGGTAGACAGGCCCTGAACGTACATCTCGTACGTGCCCAGCCCTTCCGGCTCCAGAAAAACCTGGTGGCCGGCGCGGTCGGCAAACCGCACCACCTTATCCTCAATCGAGGGGCAGTACCTGGGGCCCCGCCCTTCGATCAGGCCGCTGAACAGGGGAGCGCGGTGAAGGTTGGCCCTTATCAGTTCGTGGGTACGCTCGTTAGTATAGGTCAGCCAGCAGGATAACTGCGGCCGGGTGGGCCGGTCGCTGAGAAAAGAAAAGGTGCGCGGCTCGGGGTCGCCCTTTTGCTCCTCCATAGCGCTAAAGTCCACCGACCGCCGGTCCACCCGCGGCGGGGTTCCGGTCTTGAACCGCCCCAGACGAAAGCCCAATTCGCGCAAACACCCGGCCAGCCCCTGGGCGGCAAACTGGCCCTGCGGACCGCCCTCCCACCAACAGTCTCCTACGATAATCCGGCCCCGCAGGTAGGTTCCGGTAGTCAACACCACCGCCCGGGCGCGAAAGCGGGCTCCGGTCCGGGTAACCACCCCGGTAACCCGCTCCCCCTGGACCTCTACCCGCACCACCTCGCCCTGCTTCACGTCCAGCCCTTCCTGACCCTCCAGCACCAGGGTCATCTCCCGCTGGTACACCTTCTTGTCCGACTGGGCCCGCAAGGCCTGCACCGCCGGCCCCTTGCCCGTATTCAACAGCCGCATTTGCAGGTAGGTGGCGTCCGCGGTCACTCCCATCTGCCCGCCCAAAGCGTCGATCTCCCGGACCAAATGACCCTTAGCCGGGCCCCCGATAGCCGGGTTGCAGGGCATCAAGGCGATGTTGTCCAAGTTCAGGGTAAGCACCAGGGTGCGGCAGCCCAACCGGGCCGCGGCCAGGGCCGCCTCGCAGCCGGCGTGACCCGCCCCTACCACCACCACGTCGTAGCTTCCGGCCTCGTAAACCTCCAAGCGCCTCACCTCACTTTCCCACGCAGAACTCGCTAAAGATCTCCTCCAGCACTTCCTCCCTTACCCGCCGGCCGGTCAGCTCCCCCAGACAATCTCCGGCCTCCTGCAGCGCCACCGCCACCACCTCAAAGGGCAGGCCCTGCCTGAGCCCCGCCTGCGCCTCCTCCACCGCCTCCGCGCACCGCTCCAGGAGCCGCCGCTGCCTCTCCCGCGTCACCAAGGCGCTTTCTCCCGGCCGGATGCCCCTCCGTATTATCAACTCCAACACCTTCTCCCGCAACTCCTCTAACCCCCACCCCTTCAGGGCCGAGCAGAACACCAGCGGCCAGCCGGAAAACTCCCTCTCCCAGCGCTCCCGCACCTCCGAACCGAACAGATCCGCCTTATTGACCACCACTACCGTCCTCTCCGGCCCTACCTCCGCCGCCAACCCGCCGTCGGCCTCTTGGCTACCGTCCACCACCAGCAACAGCACGTCTGCCTTGCGCACCGCCTCCCGGGCCCGCTCCACCGCCAGCTCCTCGGCCCCGTCCTTCACCTCACCCAGGCCGGCAGTATCGAAAAGTCGTACCGGCAACCCCTCCCAATCCAGCGCCTCCTCCAGTACGTCCCGGGTAGTGCCGGGAATAGGGGTGACGATGGCCCTTTCCCGGCCCAGCAGCGCGTTCATTAGGCTGGACTTACCCGCATTCGGCCGGCCTACCAGCACCACCCGCAGGCCCTCGCGTACCACCCGCCCCTGCTCCGCCCGAGCCAGGATTTCCCCGAGGCGCTCCCGCAGTTCGGCCAACTCCCCGGCCAAACGGCCCCGGTCGCCCTCACCCACATCCTCGGGAAAGTCGATGCTGGCCTCCACCTCGGCGGTCACCAGGCGCAGCCGGGACCACAACTCCTCCGCCCACGCGGTCAATTCCCCACCCAGTTGCCGCACCGCCGCCTCCAGCCCGGCCTCTCCCGGCGCCCGGATCAAATCCAGCACCGCCTCCGCCTCGGTCAGAGACAGCCGGCCATTCAAAAAGGCCCTCAAGGTGAACTCACCCGGGCCCGCCGGCCGCGCCCCCTGCCGCAGCAGAAGTCGCAGCACCGCCCGCACGGCGGCAATGCCCCCGTGTCCCTGTATTTCCGCCATCTCCTCGGCGGTATAGCTTCGCCCCCGAGGCATCCAGGTGGCCAACACCTGGTCCAGACGTCGGCCGTTCTCCGGGTCTACTATCCAGCCCAGGCGAAGCTGGAAAGGAACCAGCGGTCCCGGCCGGCGCGGCGCGAACACCCGCTCCAGTATTTCCCGCGCCCGGGGCCCGCTCATCCGTATCACGGCAATCGCCCCCTCGCCCAGGGGCGTACTGATCGCGGCTATAGTGTCTACGGCGTCGCCCAAGCCTGTACCCCCCTCAAAGACGAAAAACCCAGCAATGCAGGCATTACTGGGTCCGAAAGCCTAATCGCTTAAGAAACGGGGCCGCTAGCGCCGCAGGGCGATAACCACCTTACGGTGCGGCTCCTCTCCCTCACTGAAGGTGTATACCTGACTGTCTCCCTGAAGGGCCATATGGATTATGCGGCGCTCGTGCGGGCTCATGGGCTCCAGTACCACCCGGTTGCCG
This sequence comes from Neomoorellales bacterium, assembly GCA_049719955.1. Classification (GTDB taxonomy): domain Bacteria; phylum Bacillota; class DSM-521; order Neomoorellales; family SLTJ01; genus JANLFO01. Next base: position 52,436 of record JBNARC010000007.1, read on the forward strand.
GTCCGCTTCACCTTCTCCGAAAGCCGCCGGGCCAGCCGCACCAGAGTGTCCTCCCTACGGCGGCGGTAATTCTCTACGTCCAGCACTACCCGCACCTGCCGCCCCAGGCGCTTACGTACCGCCAGGTTAAGCCAGTACTGCAGCGCGTCCAGCGTCTCTCCCCGCCGTCCGATCAATACGCCCAAACCCCGCCCCCTACAGGCCACAAACAGGCAACCGTCCCGCTCCGAAACGTCCGTTTTGACCGTAACTCCCAAGATCCTAAAAACGTCTTGCAACAGCTCCACCGCCACCCGCCCTACATCCTGACGCCACACCAGCCGGACCCGCGCCAGCCGCGCCCCCAGGCCCAGAAAACCCTTACTACCTGCCTCGAGAACCTCTACCTCTACCTCTTCCCGGGGAGCCCCCAACTGACGCAAGCCCTGCTCGATGGCCTCCTCCACCGTCTTCCCCGTGGCCTCTACCGTCCTCATTTCGCCTCTATCTCCTCCTTAAGCCCCCCTGCCTCCCGACGCAGCAGAAACTGCTCCACTGTACCTACCAGGGAATACACCACCCAATAAAGCGCCAGACCGGCAGGAAAACTGCGACTAATCCATCCCATGAAAATCGGCATCACGTAAAGCATGGTCTTTTGGGTCTGGTCGGTAGTGCCCGCCACGTTCAGGCTAACCCACTGCTGCAGGAAGGTGCTGCCCGCGGCCAGCAAGGGCAACACTACCGGGTCCGGTACGCCCAGGTTGGGTATCCAGAGGAACTGAGCGTCCGCCAAATTCACGTAGGCCGGATGCTGAACCGGATCGAAGAAACGGCGCAGAGCCAGGAACAGGGAGTACAATATGGGCAACTGGATCAACAGCGGCAGGCAACCACCCAAGGGGTTGGCGCCGTGCTTTTGGTAGAGCTTAATAATCTCCTGCTGCGCCTTCTGGGGATTGCCCCGGTAGCGCTTCTGCAGCTCCTGCACCTTGGGCTGCAGCAACTGGATGCGCCGCATGGCCTGCATCTGCTTGTAGGTAAGGGGTAGCAAAGCCGCCTTCACCGCAATGGTAAACAGCACAATGGCGAACCCGTAACTGGGAAGACCCAGGCTAGAACAAACCACGTAAAAGAAGTGAATGGCCTGCGACAACCAACCTACCAGTAAGCTCAAATCTAACCCTGCGCCTAAACCCGGCCTCCGGACTTAAGCCAGGTGCCACCTCCTAACCGCTTATGGCACTGGGTCCCAGCCGCCGGGATGAAACGGGTGGCAGCGCGCCAGCCTCTTCAGCCCCAGCCACAACCCGCGCCAGCCGTACCGCTCCAAAGCCTCCCGCGCGTACTGGGAACAGGTAGGATAAAAACGGCAGCGGGGTCCCAGCCAAGGGGAGATCCACCGCTGGTAAAACCCTATGAGCACTAGCACCAACCTCAGCACCGGCCCCCGCTCCCCACCAGCCCCGCCCGGCGCAACACCCGCTCCACATCCGCCGCCAGGGCGGCAAAACTGGGAGGCGGGGCTCCTTTAGACGGCGGATCCAAAACCCGAACCACCACGTCGTGGCCCGGCACCACCCGACAAGACAACCGCCGCACCGCCTCTCGCAGCAGCCGCCGCCAGCGGTTCCTGGCCACCGCCTTGCCCGCCCGGCGGGAAACCGCAAAGGCGAATCGGCTCACTTCCAGCCCGTTAGGCCGCCAGCGCACGGCCACGTACCGACCGAACGCTGCGCGGCCCTGGCGATATACCGCCGCCACTTCCAAACGGCGCCGCAGCCTTCGGTCCTTAGGAAGCAAACTCTAACCCGCCTCACACCGCCAGCCGCTTCCGACCGGCCGCCCGACGCCGGGCAACTATCTTCCGGCCGCCGCGCGTGCGCATCCGCGCCAGGAACCCGTGCCGCCGGTGTCTGCGTCTGATCTTGGGCTGATAAGTCCGCTTCAATGTATTATTGCCAGACCCGCCGTCCGCGGCCTGGCAACACCTCCCCGACGGATATTAGGGCAACCTAACCCTAGTGTACGCAAGGCCCCATTAGCTGTCAAGATAAAAAGAAGCCGCCGGAGCTAGCGCGCGGGCCAAGCCCACCCCCATCTCGCCTTTCTTCGCCACCCTTCGCCCTTCCCCGGCCTTGCCTTTACCCCGGAATCCTGCTACCATAGGTCCAGCTTCAACCTGTGCTGGGAGGTCAAGGCACCTTGCCTTCCCAAAACGTTCAGACCATCTGGGAACAAGCCCTGGCGCTGATTTCTCGGCAGGTTAGCCGACCGAGCTTCGAAACCTGGATCCAGTCGGCGCGGCCCCTGGCGTTGCAGGGGAACACTCTTTACCTGAGCGTTCCCCACCAGTTCGCCCGCGACTGGCTCCAGGACCACTACGCCACCACCATCAAGAACGCCCTGCGGATGGTGGTCAACCGCCAACTGGAGATCCAGTTTATCCTGCCGCCCGGGGCCGAACCCCGAGGGGCGGGGGACGACTGTCCCTCCATGCCCCTGAATCCCAAGTACACCTTTGAAACTTTCGTGGTGGGCAACAGCAACCGCTTTGCCCACGCCGCAGCGCTGGCGGTGGCGGAAAACCCCTCCCGTACCTACAACCCCCTCTTCATCTACGGGGGAGTAGGGTTGGGTAAAACCCACCTCATGCACGCCATCGGTCACCACGTGCTGGCCCGGCTGCCCCACTACCGCGTGGTTTACGTTTCCTCCGAACAGTTTACCAACGAGTTGATCAACGCCATACGCGACGACACCACCGAGGAGTTCCGCACCAAGTACCGCCACATAGACGTGCTGCTGGTGGACGACGTGCAGTTTCTGGCGGGCAAAGAGCGCACCCAGGAAGAATTCTTCCACACCTTCAACGCTTTGCATGAGGCAAATCGCCAGATCATTCTTTCTAGCGACCGGCCTCCCAAGGAAATACCCACGCTGGAGGACCGGCTCCGCTCCCGCTTCGAGTGGGGCCTTATTACCGACATCCAGCCGCCGGACCTGGAAACCCGCATCGCCATTCTGGAGAAAAAGGCGGAACTGGAAGGAGCCAAACTCTCCTCCGAGGTCATGCTGTACATTGCCTCGCAATTCCAGGCCAACATCCGAGAACTAGAAGGGGCCCTCATCCGGGTGGCCGCCTACGCCTCCTTCTACCAGCGGGAGGTAGACGTGGAGACGGCCGCCACCATCCTGGCGGACATGCTGCCCAAAACCCAGACCCCGAAAATAACCATCCCGGTTATTCAAAGGCTGGTGGCCAGCTACTTTAACCTCCGGCCGGAGGACCTGCGGGCCAAGAAGCGCAGCCGAAACGTGGCCCTGCCCCGCCAGATCGCCATGTACCTTTGCCGGGAGTTCACCGAGTACTCCCTACCGCGCATAGGAGAGGCTTTCGGCGGGCGCGACCACACCACGGTCATCCACGCCTGCGAAAAAATCAGCCGCGATCTCAAAAACGATCCGCTTCTCCAGCAAACCCTCCGGGATTTGGTGGAACAATTGCAGTCCCTGTAGCCGCAGTTATCCCCCGAGGCAAAGGTCCCGCTGGTTCCTGTCACACCAGTCGCTACCCGGTTTATCCACAAGTCGGCGCGCCCTATTACTACGAGGACGCCCTACATTTGGGATGCTATAAAAGAATACCGAGGAGGTAAGCGCGCATGCCCCTCCGCCTAAAAGTCAACCAAAAAGAATTCAACCAAGCTTTACAACTGGCCGCCCGGGTAGTGCCCGCCCGACCGCCCTTCCCGGTACTAGGAGGGATATTGCTGGAGGCCGACGCCGGCGCCGTATGGATAAGCGCCACCGACCTCGAAGTCTCCTTGCGGGTGAAGTTTCCCGCCGAGGTCCTGCACCCCGGCCGGGTGGTGCTGCCCGGACACCACACCGCTGAGCTGGTACGCCATTTCCCGGAAACCGAACTGGAACTGGAAGAGGAACCTAATGCCCTAACCGTGCGCTATCACCGCGGCCGCAACGAAATCGCCACCATGGAGCCCGGCCAGTTCCCCGTGTTTCCGGCCCCGGAAGACGGACCCCGGATCACTCTCTCCTCGGACCAGTGGCTTTCGGTGCTGAGACAGGTAGCAATCGCCTGCGCTCACGACGAGGTGCAGCCGATGTTCGGCGGCGTGCTCTGGGAACTGGGGCCGGACCGACCTCTCAGCTTCGTGGCCACCGATACCCACCGCCTGGCCTGGTTGCGTACCGAGTTAGTGCCGCCGGTAGAAAACCAGATCCGGGCCATAGTGCCCCGCCGGGCCATGGAGATCGCCGCCCGCTTGGCCCAGGCCGCGCCGGTTCCCCTGGAGGTGCGGCTGGGACCGCACCAGATCAGCCTGGAAGGTGAGGACTTCCTGCTGCTGTCCCGGCTTTTGGAGGGGCGTTATCCCAGCTACCAGGCCGTAATCCCCCGGGAGTTGGGCACCGGCGTGCGCGTAGAGATCTCCCCCCTGGTGGAGACCCTGGAACGGGCGGCAGTGTTGGTGCGGGAGGAGGAGAAGAACCGGGCCAACATCGTGCGCCTGCAGATCTCCGCCGAGGGACTAACCGTAAGCGGCCGAAGCACCGTGGGCAGCCTGCTGGAGCCGGTGGCGGCGGAGGTGGAGGGCAGCGAGGGCGAGGTATTCTTCAACGTGCGCTACCTGCTGGAGGGCCTCCGGGCCCTGGACGGGGAACGGGCCTTTATAGGCTTTAGCCGGGACTTTAGCGCCGCGGTGTTGCGGGCGGAAGGAGACGAGGGCTACGTTCACCTGATACTGCCGGTGGTGGTGCAAGGCGGGCCCGTAACCTAGTCGCCCGGCCGTCGGCCATGCACCTGGTTTGGCTGAAACTGCGGAATTTCAGACTGTACCGCCAGGCGGAGATCCGGCTTGCGCCTGGCGTTAACGTCGTTTTGGGGGGAAACGCGCAGGGCAAGACCTCGCTCCTGGAGAGCATTTATTTTCTGGTGGCGGGCAGGGGATTAGGCGCCGGGCAGCAACTCATAAGCCGGCAGCAGCCGTGGACCCAAGTGGAGGCCGGGGCCCTGGAGGGCGACGCCCGGCTGGTGCTGCGTGCAGCCTTAGACCGCCAGAGGCGGCGCGGGCACTGGATAAACGGCGTGGCCACCACCCCGGAAGAAATCTACCGCCTGCTGCCGGCGGTGGCTTTCTGGCCGCAAGACCCGGTGTTGGTGCACGGCGAACCCCAGTGGCGGCGCCGCTTCCTGGATGGGCTGCTGTCCCGCCTCAGCCGCCAGTACCAGGCCGACCTAAAGGCCTACCGGCGGGCCCTGGTGCAGCGCAACGCCTGCCTGCGCGCCGGCCGGCCCACCGCGGTGGAGCCCTGGGAAGAGGAATTGGCCGCCTACGGCGCCCGCCTTACCCGGCAGCGCCTGGAAGCCCTGGCTCGCCTTAAATCCTGGGCGGAGGAAGACTACCGGGCCCTCACCGGCGGCGGGGAATACTTTAGCCTGGAATACCGGCCCCGCTGGCTGGAGAGCCCGGCGGCCGACCTGGAGGGGCAGTTGTTGACCGCCCTGCACCGGCAGCGGGAGGCGGACCGCCGCCTCGGCCACACCCGGGTGGGACCCCACCGCGACTATTTCACCCTGCGCATCGAAGGGGAAGAGGTGAGGGGCTGGGCCTCCCGGGGCCAGCAGAAGGAGGTAGCCCTGGCCTTGCGGCTGGCGCAGGCCCGGCTGGTGGCCCAGGCGCTGGGAAAGCGCCCGCTGCTGCTTCTGGATGACGTGTTCGCCGAGTTTGACGCCCGCCGCCGGCGGTGGCTGGGGCAGGCGCTGGTCGAGTGGCCGCAGGTGCTGGTAACCGCCACCGACGCCGCCTTGGTACCGGCGGAATGTCAACCCGCCCGGACCCTGGAGGTGGAGGCCGGGCAGGTGCGGGTCGTTTCCGGCTAGCGCCGGCTCGGGACCTCCCGGCCGGGCCCGGACACGCCGGCAGTCCGCTCGTCTGGCCCGTTCTCGCTCTCCAGGCGGGTCCGGTGCTCCCGGTTCGTACTGTCACCTCGCCGACCGAACTAACGGCTCGGCCTTCGCCCTCCGGCGGGCTCCCCTCGGCTTCGGCCGTCCTGAGGCCTGGCGCCCGCCTCCGGGCTTGCCCTCGCTCGGTTCGGTGCCCGGCGAGTTGCCAATGTACTCAGGGAAGAGGCCGGAACCGCCTGCCGGCGCAAGGCCTTTGTCCCACGGGGGCCGAGCGGCGCTTGTGGCCTACCCCCTTTTGTGCTAGAATGGCTGCCGGAGCAATGGAGGGTTGAAAATGCCGGAAGCGGGCCCAGAGATTTACGACGCCAGTCAAATCCAGGTGCTGGAGGGTCTGGAGGCCGTGCGGCGGCGTCCGGGCATGTACATCGGCGACACCGGCCCCGAGGGCCTTCACCACCTGGTTAACGAAGTAATCGACAACAGCATCGACGAAGCCCTGGCCGGGTACTGTACCCGCATCGAAGTAATCATCCATCCGGGCGAGGCGGTGACGGTTACCGACAACGGTCGGGGGATACCGGTAGACCTTCACCCCGCCACCGGACGGCCGGCGGTAGAAGTGGCCCTCACCATGCTTCACGCCGGCGCCAAGTTCGGGGGCAAAGGCTATCGGGTCACCGGAGGCTTGCACGGGGTGGGGGTCTCGGTGGTGAACGCCCTCTCGGAGGAGTTGGTGGTGGAGGTCAAGAGAGACGGTAAGCTCCACCGCCAGTCCTACCGCCGGGGCGAGCCCGCAAGCGACTTAGAGGTAGTGGGTCCTGCCGAAGGAACCGGAACCAGCATCACCTTTCGTCCGGATCCCGAGATTTTTCCCCAGGTGAAATTTAGCTACGAGGTAATAGCCGAGCGGCTGCGGGAGCTTTCCTTCCTCAACCGGGGCCTGGTCTTAACTTTAGAAGACCGGCGCACCGGCCGTCAGGAGACCTTTATCCACACCGGAGGCCTGGTGGATTTTGTGCGCTATCTTAATAACGGCCGCCAGAGCCTCTACCCCGAACCGGTGTACCTTTCCGGCGAAAAGGACGGAGTGAGCGTGGAGGTGGCCCTGCAGCACCACGAGGGGTATGTGGAAAACATCCTTTCCTACGCCAACAATATCCACACCCGGGAGGGCGGAACCCACGAAACCGGCTTCAAGTCCGCCCTTACCCGGGTGGTCAACGACTACGCCCGCCGCTTTAACCTCATCAAGGAGCAGGTCACGCTGACGGGTGAGGACATCCGGGAGGGCCTTACCGCGGTAATTAGCGTGAAGGTACCCGAGCCCCAGTTCGAGGGTCAAACCAAAACCCGCCTGGGCAACGGCGAGGTAAAGAGCATCGTGGAGGCGGTGGTGGCCGAGGGCCTGGCCGCTTTCCTCGAAGAGACGCCGGCGGTGGGCCGCCGCATCGTGGAACGGGCGTTGCTAGCGGCGCGGGCCCGGGAGGCGGCGCGCAAGGCGCGGGAGCTTACCCGACGAAAAGGGGGCTTGGAGATCACCACCCTGCCGGGCAAGCTGGCCGACTGCACCGTGCGCGACCCGGCGCAGGCCGAGCTCTACCTGGTAGAGGGAGACTCGGCCGGCGGCTCGGCCAAGCAAGGCCGGGACCGGCGCTTTCAGGCCATCCTGCCCCTGCGGGGAAAAATCCTGAACGTGGAAAAATCCCGGCTGGACAAGGTGTTGGGGAACGAAGAGATCCGGGCGGTCATCACCGCCATGGGCACCGGGGTGGGGGAGGACTTCGACCTCAACAAGGCCCGCTATCATAAGCTCATCCTCATGACCGATGCTGACGTGGACGGCGCCCACATCCGCACCCTGCTCCTGACCTTTCTCTACCGCTACATGCGGCCGCTGATCGAGCGGGGCTACGTTTACATCGCCCAGCCGCCCCTTTACCGGGTAAGCAAGGGTAAGAAAGAGTACTACGTCTATAGCGACGCGGAACTGGAGGAGCTCCTGGGCCGCATCGGGCGTCAGGGCACCACCCTCCAGCGTTATAAGGGCCTGGGCGAGATGAACCCGGAGCAGTTGTGGGAGACCACCATGAGCCCGGAAAAACGCACCCTCCTGCGGGTGTCGGTGCGGGACGCGGCCGAAGCCGACCGCATATTCAGCATCCTCATGGGCGATAGGGTGGAGCCGCGGCGCCGGTTCATCGAGGAGCACGCCCGGGAAGTGCGGAATCTCGACGTGTAATAGCCAGGCTTTGAGAAGGTGAGGAAATGGCGCCAACCGCTGGTAAAATTTTGCCCCTGGAACTAGAAGAGGAGATGCGGCGTTCCTACATCGATTACGCCATGAGCGTAATCGTGGGCCGGGCGCTGCCGGATGTGCGGGACGGGCTTAAGCCGGTGCAGCGGCGTATCCTTTACGCCATGTACGAGGCGGGCATGACCCCCGACCGGCCGCACAAGAAATCCGCCCGGGTGGTGGGCGACGTTCTGGCCCGCTACCATCCCCACGGCGACGCCGCGGTATACGAGAGCATGGTGCGGATGGCCCAGGAGTTCGCCACCCGCTATCCTCTGGTGGACGGACACGGTAACTTCGGTTCCGTGGACGGTGATTCCCCCGCGGCCATGCGCTACACCGAGGCCCGGCTCTCCGCCCTGGCCATGGAGATGCTGCGGGACATAGAGAAGGAAACGGTGGACTTCATCCCCAACTACGACGGGTCGCTCCAGGAGCCGGTGGTGCTGCCCGCCCGGGTGCCCAATCTCCTGATTAACGGCAGCGCCGGGATCGCCGTGGGCATGGCCACCAACATTCCCCCGCACAACCTGGGGGAGATTGTGCAGGCCCTGGTGGCGCTAATTGACCATCCCGACCTGCCCGATACCGAACTGTTCCGCCTGGTTCCCGGGCCGGACTTCCCCACCGGCGGGGTGATCGTGGGCCGCCAGGGCGTAGAGCAGGCCTACCGGGAAGGCCGGGGCAGCATCCGCATCCGGGCCCGGGTGAAGCTGGAAACCGAGGGCGGCCGGCCGCGGCTGGTGGTGACGGAGATTCCCTACCAGGTGAACAAGGCGGCGCTGGTGGAAAGGATAGCCGAACTGGTAAGGGAGAAGAAGATAGAAGGCGTGACCGAGCTACGGGACGAGTCCGACCGCACGGGCTTGCGGGTGGTGCTGGAACTGCGGCGGGACGCCAACACCCGGGTGCTGCTCAATCAGCTTTTCAAACACACCCAGATGGAGGAAACCTTTGGCGCCATCCTTTTGGCCCTGGTGGACGGGCAGCCCAGGCTGCTCAGCCTGCGGGAGTTGCTTCAGCTTTACCTGGCCCACCAGGAGGAGATAGTGCGGCGGCGCAGCCAGTACGAGCTGCGCAAGGCCGAGGAGCGGGCGCACATTGTGGTGGGGCTGAGAATCGCCCTGCAGAACCTGGACGCGGTGATCCGCCTCATCCGCCAGTCCCGGGACGGGGAAACCGCCCGCCGGGGCCTGATGGAGCGCTTCGGGCTAACCGAGGTGCAGGCCCAGGCCATACTGGACATGCGCCTGCAGCGGCTCACCGCCCTGGAGCGGGAGAAGCTGGAGGCCGAGTACGCGGAACTGGTGCGCGCCATCGAGCGCCTGAAGCAGATCCTCGCCGACCCGGCCCTGGTTCGGGGCCTGGTGCGGGAAGAACTGTTGGCGGTGCGGGAGCGCTTTGCCGACGAGCGCCGCACCACCATCCTGGAGGCAGAAGAGGAGCTAAAAGAAGAGGACCTCATCCCCGAAGAAGAGGTGGCGGTGATCATCACCCGCCGGGGCTACGCCAAGCGCCTGCCGCTGTCCGCCTACCGCAGCCAGCGCCGCGGCGGCCGGGGGGTGACCGGCATCACCGTGCGCGAGCAGGACGTGGTGGAGCACTTCTTCGTCTGCCCCACCCACGCCTACCTCCTCTTCTTTACCGATGCCGGCCGGGTGTACCGCCTCAAGGTGTACGAAATCCCGGAAGCGGGGCGCCAGGCCCGGGGCCTTCCCCTGGTGAACCTCCTGCCGGTAGAAGGGGCGCGGATCACGGCCATCGTCCCGGTGCGGGAATTCTCCGCCGGCTACCTCTTCATGGCCACCGCCCAGGGAACGGTCAAGCGCACGCCGTTAGAGGAGTTCGCCAGCTCCCGCCGGGAGGGGATCACCGCCCTTTCCCTGGAGGAGGGCGACGCCCTGGTAGGCGTGGAGATCACCGGCGGCGGGGACGAAGTGATGCTGGTTTCGGAGCAGGGCCTGGCCATCCGCTTCCCCGAAGATGAGGTGCGCAGCATGGGCCGCATCGCGCGCGGGGTCAAGGGCATGGATCTGGCCCCGGAAGACCGGGTGGTGGCCCTGGTACGGCCCCAGCCCGGCAAGGACCTTTTGGTGGTAACCGAGGACGGGTACGGCAAGCGCACGGAATTGGCCGCCTACCGCCGGCAGGGCCGCGGCGGCCGGGGAATACTCACCCTGCGCGCCGACCGGCGTCAGGGTAGGGTGGTGGCGGCCCGGGTGGTAGACGGCGAGGACGAGGTGTTTCTCATCTCCGGCGAGGGGGAAGTGATCCGCCTGGCGGCAGCCGAAATCCCGCGCCGCAGCCGCACCGCCCAGGGCGTAACCCTTATGCGCCTGGCCCCGGAAGACCGGGTGGCCGCGGTGGCGGTGGTGGCCGGCGGTGACTAGCCCGGCGGAACCGTATCTTCACAAAGCCGGGTCTTACGGTGGATACCGGCCGTGGTATGATGTACCCGGAGGGGCGGCAGAGGTGAAGGACCGGCCGCAAAGGACACAACAATTGCAGAAAGGGCGGCGCCAGAAAACTATTATGCCGCCGGACGGAGACCCCGTCTGGGCGGCCGTCCGCCGCCAGTGGGCTCAACGGGCTGCGGCCAAGAAGCGGGCCGAAGAGGAAAGGCGCGCTCTGGCCCTACAAAAGGCCAAGGCGGTAGCCTCCCACCTCAAGATCCATTACGGCGCCGGGCAGGTGTACCTCTACGGCTCCCTGGTTTGGGGCAGGCATTTCACCGCTCAGTCCGATATAGACCTTCTGGTGGAGGGCTTTCCTAAGGGAAGTAACTTCTGGCGGGCCCTGGTGGAGGCGGAGGAGTTGGCGGCGCCTTTCGCCGTCAGCCTGGTTCCGGCAGAGGACGCCTCGCCGTCGCTTTTGGCCCGCGCCACCCGGGAAGGGGTGCGCCTGTGACCAGGAAGGAAGTTCTCCTCCTTATAAGCCGGCTGGAAGAAGAGCTGAACAACATCGCCGGGCTGGAGCAGGAGCTACGCGAAAAGGGGTACTGGCCCGCCGGCCGTGCAGGATCAAAGTCCCGGGCACCCGCCTTTCCCGCCGGAGACACCTTCACCTTGCGGGCCATCGGCTCGGTCCTGCACGATTTCTACGTGGCCGCCGAAAACCTCTTCCAAGCTATAGCCCGCGAACTGGACGAGAAGCTGCCCGAAGGCCCCACCTGGCACCATGCCCTCCTTCGCCAGATGACTCTCACCATTCCCGGCGTTCGTCCGGCAGTGTTGCGCAAGGAAACGGCACAACGGCTGGACGACTTCCGCGCCTTCCGGCACGTATTCCGGAACGTGTACGGCTTCAACTTGAGCGCGGAGAAGCTGCGCGACCTCCTGCTCAGGCTGCCCCCTACCGTAGCCGCCCTCCGCCGCGACGTGGAGCAGTTCATCGCCGCCCTCCGGGCCAACCTGCCTGAAGAGGGGTAGGCCGGGGCGCCCATTTAGGCACTGGTCCCGCGCGTTTTCCCGTTGTCTACCGCCGGCGGTCGTGGTACGATGACCTCGGGAGGGAAACAGGATGGCCATGCCGGAAGAGGAACTCAAAAGGCAGCTCGCCGCCGGGGAGGAAACTCCCGCCTCCTATCGCGGCTTCGACCTGCTAGCCCATTACCTACTGCATCGCCTGGACGCGGTAGAGGCGAACCTGCGGGGCGAAATCAGGCAACTAGACGGGAAGGTAGACACCCTAGGGACCAGTCTGCGGGGCGAGATAAAGCAGTTAGACAACAAAGTGGACGCCGTGGAGGCTGGCCTGCGCAGCGACATCAAACAGCTAGATAACAAGGTGAACGCCGTGGAGGCCAGCCTCCGCGGCGACATCAAACAGCTAGACACTAAAGTGGAGGCCACAGAAGCCAGCCTGCGGAGTGACATCAAACAATTAGACACCAAAGTGGAGGCCACAGAAGCCAGCCTGCGGAACGACATCAAACAGCTAGACAACAAAGTGGGTACCGTAGAGGCCAGCCTGCGGGGAGAAGTCAAGCAGATAGAAAGTAAGCTAGACCGCGTGCACGGGGAAATTCACTGGCTCATTGGTCTGGTGGTGGCGGCCACAGGTGTGGCCGTGGCCGTAGCCGCCTGGTTTAAGTGACCGCCCAGCGCCAGCCGCAGCCGGGACGCGGTCCGACCTTTAGTCCGGCAGGCCATAAGTAGGTCTGTACCCCTCGGCAACGGAGGAAAAGTAACCGTGGAGCATCCGGACGTGGAAGCCTACGCCGCAGCGTGGAGAAGGCGCCTGGCCCGGGAGGAGGCCAGGGGAAGGGAACTTGCCGCCCGGGCGCAAGAGGTCGCTAGGCGCGTGGCCTCAACCCTGGTGCAGCGGTACGGGGCGACGGAGGTTTGGCTGTTCGGCTCCCTGGCACGGGGCCGCTTCCGGCCCGGATCGGACATATACCTGGCGGCCCGGGGTCTGCCCGCCCGCGAGTACTTCCGGATTCTATCGAAGGTAAACGCGGACCAGGAATTCGACCTCGACCTAATCGACCTCGACGCCTGCCCGCCCTGGCTGACCGAGGCGGTGCGGCAACAGGGCCGGCTCCTGGCCCACCGCGACCTCCCGGAAGGAGAACCGCGCCGTGAGGGTCCGTAGCCGGGAAAATTTGCTGGAAACCATCGCCCAGCTCGACCGCGCCCTGGAAGCGTTAGACATCACCGTACGGGAGGCCAAGGTCAAGGGAGAGGACTTCGCCCGCACCCCGCCTACCGCCTTCGACCTCCGGGGCATCGGCAGCCTGGTCCACGATTTCTACACCGCCATAGAGGACGTTTTCGAGCTCATCGCCGGAGACATAAACGGGAGCTTACCGGAAACGCTCCGGTGGCATAAGCAGCTTCTTAACCGCATGACGCTGGAAGTGCCCGAGGTCCGGCCACCGGTAATATCCAAGGATCTCGCCCGCACCCTGGACGAGTACCTCCGGTTTCGCCACGTGTTCCGGAATGTGTACGGAACGCTCAGTCGTAGGTCCCGGGCGGCGCCGGCGCTTGTGTTTGCGCGATGGCCATAGTACAATAACAAGAATAAAAGAGCTAATCCCTGCCAGGGCAACTGGAGGTAAGAGCCATGGAGGAAAAGGGAACCTGGACGGTAAAGACCGGTCTGGCCCAGATGCTTAAGGGCGGGGTAATAATGGACGTTACCAGCCCGGAGCAGGCCCGGATCGCCGAGGATGCGGGCGCCTGCGCGGTGATGGCCCTGGAGCGGGTGCCGGCGGATATTCGGGCCGCCGGGGGAGTGGCCCGGATGGCCGACCCGGAGGTAATCCTGGCCATCATGGAGGCGGTCAGCATCCCGGTTATGGCCAAGGTGCGGATCGGTCATTTCGTGGAGGCCCAGATACTGGAAGCATTGGGCGTGGACTTCATCGACGAGAGCGAGGTCCTTACCCCGGCCGACGAGGAGCACCACATCGATAAGCACCGCTTCAAGGTACCCTTCGTGTGCGGCGCCCGGGACCTGGGCGAGGCCCTGCGCCGCATCGCCGAGGGCGCGGCCATGATCCGCACCAAGGGCGAGGCCGGCACCGGCAACGTGGTGGAGGCGGTGCGGCACATGCGCCGGGTAATGGACGGCATTAGGCGCCTGAGCTCCCTGCCGCCGGAGGAACTAATGGCCGCGGCCAAGGAAATGGGCGCGCCCTACGAGCTGGTACGGCAGGTAGCGCAGACCGGCCGGCTGCCGGTGGTGAACTTCGCCGCCGGTGGAATTGCCACCCCCGCCGACGCCGCCCTCATGATGCAACTGGGCGCGGACGGCGTGTTCGTGGGGTCGGGCATCTTCAAGTCCGAGAACCCGGCCGCCCGGGCCAAGGCCATAGTTACGGCGGTGACCCACTACCAGGATCCGGCGGTGCTGGCCCAGGTTTCGCGCGGCCTGGGCGAGGCCATGCCCGGGCTGGAGGTGGCTACCCTGGCCACCCGGCTGCAGGAGCGGGGGTGGTGAGGTGCGCATCGGGGTTCTGGCCATGCAGGGCGCTTTCCGGGAGCACCGGCTGGCCCTGGAGCGCTGCGGGGCGGAGGCCGTGGAGGTCCGCTACCCTCAGGATCTGGAGAACCTTGACGGCTTAATAATCCCCGGCGGCGAGAGCACCACCATTAGCTATCTGCTGCAGCGACGAGAACTCTTCGACCCCCTCAAAGACCGGCTGCTGGACGGGCTGGCGGCCTTCGGCACCTGCGCCGGCCTGGTCCTGCTGGCCCGGGAGGTCGCGGGCCCGGCGCCGGCCACCCTGGGAGTAATGGACCTGACCGTGCGGCGGAACGCCTACGGCCGGCAGGTGGACAGCTTCGAGGCCGATATCACCGCCCCGGCCCTGGGGCCCGAACCCCTGCGGGCGGTGTTCATCCGCGCCCCCCGGGTGGAAAGGGTGGGCGAGGGGGTGGAGGTCTTGGCCTCCTTTCGCGACCGGCCGGTGCTGGTGCGGCAGGGCCGGTGGCTGGCTTCCGCCTTTCACCCCGAGCTTACCTCCGACCTGCGGCTGCACCGATACTTTCTGAAAATGATTTCCGGCCAAAATTAGGTTGCGCGCGGACTAAGGCTATAGTATAATAACCGGCAAAGCCATAACGCCAACGCCATGACGGGGAAACTAGCGGCCAGCCTCTAGAGAGAGCCGGTGGCGGGTGCAAACCGGTGAGGAGCCGCGAGGTGGCGCCCCGAAGCGGCCAACGAGAAATTCGCGCCGGTGCGGCGGCGAAAGTTAAGTTGGACGGATGGGCAACCGTTATCGGCCCCAGAGTGGGCGGGGAAGGAGCCGCCAGGCTCACCCCCGTCAAGAAGGGTGGTACCGCGGGAAACTCCCGTCCCTTTCGGGACGGGAGTTTTAGTTTATCTAAACCCCAATTCGGCTGTGAAGGAGGAGCTACCATGGAGGACAGAAGGCAGATCTTGCTTCTGCCCGGACCCACCCCGGTTCCTTCCCGGGTGCTGCGGGCCATGAGCGCCCCGGCCATCGACCACCGAGGTCCGGAATTCAAGGAAATGATCACGGAAATAACCGAGGGGTTGAAGACGGTCTACCGGACCCAGAACGACGTACTGATCCTCACCGCCTCGGGTACCGGGGGCATGGAGGCGGCGGTGACCAACTTCCTTTCTCCCGGAGATAAGGCCCTGGTGGTGTCCATCGGTTCCTTCGGTGACCGCTTCGTGAAGATCTGCAAGGCTTTCGACGTGGAGGTAGAGGTACTGGCCTACGAGTGGGGCACCGCCGCCCGGGCGGAAGACGTGGCCGAGCGCCTGGCCCGGGACCCCAACGGCGAGATCAAGGCGGTGCTGGTGCAGCACAACGAAACCTCTACCGGCGTACTTAACAACCTGGAGGCCATCAGCCGGGCCCGGGGCAACCACCCGGCGCTGCTCATCGTGGACGCCATCAGCGGGTTGGTAGCAGCGGAGCTTCAGACCGACGCCTGGAACCTGGACGTGGTAATCAGCGGTTCCCAGAAGGCCTTCATGATCCCGCCGGGCCTCAGCATGATCAGCGTAAGCCCGCGGGCCTGGGAGGTTAACGCCCGCTGCCGCAACCGCCGCTACTACTTCGACCTGCAGTCGGCCAAAGAGTTTTTGGCCAAGGGGCAGACCCCCTTCACCCCGGCGGTCTCGGTAATGTTCGGGCTCAGGGAGGCCTTAAGACTGCTTTTGGCCGAGGGGCTGGAGAAGGCCCGCGCCCGGCACCGCCTGTACCGGGACATGGTCCGCGCGGGCGTAAAGGCGCTGGGGCTGGAGCTTCTGGCCGCGGACGACGTGGCCTCCCCGGCGGTCACCGCCATTAAAGTCCCGGCGGGCATGGCGCCCAAGGATATTCGCGCCCCGCTTCGGGAACGCTTCGGAGTGGTGAGCGCGGGCGGGCAGGGCAAGCTCTCCGACGCCATCTTCCGCTTCGGCCATCTGGGCTACGTGGACCCCAACGACATCATCAGCGCCCTGGCGGCTCTGGAACTGGTTCTGGCGGAGAAGGGTCTGGCCGTTTCCCGCGGCAGCGCGGTGGCGGCGGCAGAAGAGGTGCTGGCCAAGTACCTGGCGGCCTAGCGCCGGCCGCCCGACCGGAGGAAGAAGACCATCAAGGGGGTGATACGGGTGCGGGTTCTGGTGAGCGACCCCGTGGCCCAGGAAGGGATAGCGCTGCTCCGGGAAGCCGGGTTTGAGGTGGAAGTCAGGACCAACCAGCCGGAGGAGGCGCTGCTGGAGATAATCGGCGGCTTCGAGGCGCTGGTGGTGCGCAGCGAGACCAAGGTTACCCGCCGCCTGATCGAGGCGGCCTCCCGGCTAAAGATCATCGCCCGGGCGGGCGCGGGCGTGGACAACATCGACGTGCCGGCGGCTACGGAAAAGGGGATAGTGGTGGTAAACGCCCCGGAGGGCAACACCATCGCCGCCTGCGAGCACACCTTCGCCCTCATGCTGGCGCTGGCGCGCAACATCCCCCAGGCCAACAGCCTGCTCAAGCAGGGGGTGTGGGAGCGCAAGAAGTTCATGGGGGTGGAGCTGAACGGCAAGACCCTGGGAGTGGTGGGGCTGGGCAAGATCGGCAGCCAGGTGGCCCGAAGGGCCAAGGCCTTCGGCATGCGGGTGATAGCCTACGACCCCTACGTGCGCGAGGAGAGCGCCGAACACCTGGGAGTGGAGCTTAAGGACTTCAGGGCGGTGCTGCAGGAGGCGGACTTCCTCACCTTCCACCTGCCCCTCACCAAGGACACCTACCACCTGGTGGGGCCGGAAGAGTTCGCCCTGATGAAGCCCGGGGTGAGGGTGCTGAACGTGGCCCGGGGCGGGATAGTGGACGAGCAGGCTTTGTATGAGGCCATCAAGAGCGGCAAGGTGGCGGGGGCGGCGGTAGACGTGTTCGAGCAGGAACCCCAGCGCTCCAGCCCCCTGTTCGAGCTGGACCAGGTAGTGGTAACCCCGCACCTGGGTGCCTCCACCGCCGAGGCCCAGGTGAACGTGGCCGTGGACGTGGCCCGGGACATCATCCGCTGCCTCTCCGGCCAGCCGGTGCTGAACCCGGTCAACATCCCCACCCTGCCCAAGGAGATATTCGGAGTGCTGGAGCCCTACCTGGGCCTGGCGGAAAAGCTGGGTCACTTCGCCGCCCAGGTGGCGGCCGGCCGGGTGGAAGAGGTGGAAATCCGCTACAACGGCACCCTGGCCCAGCACGACCTCACCGTGCTTACCAACAGCCTGCTTAAGGGGCTGTTGCGACCCACCCTAAACGACGCGGTAAACTACGTGAACGCGCCCATCCTGGCCCGCCAGCGGGGCATTAAGGTGGCGGAGCGCAAGTCCACGGAGATGGTAAGTTTCGCCGACCTGATCACCCTGAACCTTAAGACCGACAAAGAAACTCTCTCCGTGGCCGGCACCCTGGCGCCCGACCGCCAGCCGCGGCTGGTGAGCTTCAACGACTACCGCATCGACACGGTTCCGGAGGGCCACATCCTGGTGGTGCCGCACCTGGACAAGCCGCGCATCATCGGCCCGGTGGGCAACCTGATCGGCGCCGAAGACGTGAACATCGCCGGCATGCAGGTGGGACGCAAAGAGGTCGGGGGCGTGGCGGTGATGTTCTTGAATATCGACGCTCCCGTTTCCGCCGCCACTTTGGCTAAAATAAGAGAGATAGACGGGGTGCTGGACGTCAAGTACGTGAGCCTATAAGCAAGTGAGCCAATGGGCCGTTCGGGGGCGGAGCCGGGTGCTCGCCTGAGTACATTGGCAACTCGCCGGGTACCGAACTCGGCGAGGACGAGCGCGGAGGCGGGCCGAAGGCCACGGACGGCCGAAGCCGAGGGGCGCCACGGACGGCGCCTCCGAGGGGAGCCCGCCGGAGGGCGAAGGCCGAGCCATAGTTCGGTCGGCGAGGTGACAGTACGAACGGCGACCACCCGGCTCCGCCAGAGGGAGACTAAGCTACGTCCTTGTAGGGCTTCGAATCCGAAGAAGGGGGATGGGGCGGTGCTGGACCTGAAGTTCGTCCGCGAACATCCGGAGCGGGTGCAGGAAGGGCTGGAAAAGCGGGGAATGCCGCTGAGCCTGGAGCGCTTCCTGGAGCTGGAGAAGCGGCGGCGGGAGATCCTAACCGAGGTGGAGGAGCTTAAGCGCCGGCGCAACCAGGCCTCCGAGGAGGTGGCCCGCCGCAAGAAGACTGGCGAGCCGGCCGAGGACCTCATCGCCTCCGTGCGGGAACTGGGCGGCCAGATCAAGAGCCTGGACGCCGAGCTGGGCGAGGTGGAGGCGGAAATCGAGTCCGTTCTGCTCACCCTTCCCAACCTGCCCCATCCCTCGGTGCCGGTGGGCCGGGGGTCGGAGGACAACCCGGTGGTCCGCTCCTGGGGCGAGATCCCGGTCTTCTCCTTCCCGCCGCGGCCGCACTGGGAAATCGGGGAGGAACTGGACATCCTGGACTTCGAGCGCGCGGGCCGGGTGGCCGGCTCCCGCTTTACGTTTCTTAAAGGCGCGGGCGCCCGGCTGGAGCGGGCGCTGGTCAACTTCATGCTGGACCTGCACGTGAGCAAGCACGGGTACGTGGAGGTGTTCCCGCCTTTTTTGGTGCACCGGCGCAGCATGGTGGGCACCGGCCAGCTCCCCAAGTTCGCCGAGGACATGTTCAAGGTGGAGGGCACCGACTATTACCTCATACCCACCGCCGAGGTGCCGGTGACTAACCTCTACCGGGAGGAAATCCTGGAGGAGGCGCAGCTTCCCATCTACCACGTGGCCTACAGCGCCTGCTTTAGGGCCGAGGCCGGCGCCGCGGGTCGGGATACCCGGGGTCTTATCCGCCAGCACCAGTTCAACAAGGTGGAGCTGGTGAAGTTCTGCACCCCGGAAACCTCCTACGAGGAGCTGGAAAAGCTCACCCGGGACGCGGAAGAAGTACTGCAGTTGCTGGGGCTTCCCTACCGGGTGGTGGTGCTCTGCACCGGGGACCTGGGCTTTTCCGCGGCCAAGACTTATGACCTGGAGGTCTGGCTGCCGGGCGCCCAGACCTACCGGGAAATCTCCTCCTGCAGCAACTTCGAGGACTTCCAGGCCCGGCGCGCCGGGATCCGCTACCGCCCGGCCGGCGGCGGGAGGCCCCGCTTCGTGCACACCCTGAACGGCTCCGGCCTGGCCGTGGGCCGCACCCTGGCGGCCATATTGGAGAACTACCAACAGGAGGACGGCTCGGTGGTGGTCCCCGAAGCGCTGCGTCCCTACCTGGGGGGCCTCGCGCGCCTCACCCGGGAAAGCGCGCGCTAGCCCCGGCGGGGGTTTGACCGGCGCCGCCGCCGGTGCTATACTGCTTACCGGAGGGGTGTCCGAGCGGCCGAAGGAGGCGGTCTTGAAAACCGTTGAGGTGATGAGCCTCCGGGGGTTCGAATCCCTCCCCCTCCGCCATATTTTTTTGGCCGACCGCCGGAAGCAACAGGTGAAGACCGCCGGCACTGGCGCCGCCTCTCACCGACACCGGTTTAACACCCCGCAAACGCAGGAGGTGCCGCCGGATTCGCCTTCCACGCAGTAAAGCCTCTGTATTAGCTCCTTTCTTGCCCACCACCCTGACTATCTCCTGCTCGCTAGGTTTCTTGACCTTGGTTCTCCCTCTGGCCTAAAGATTGGCCAGAGGCGTCCGATGTTAAGTAGTGAAAGCGCTTACGTGCAGTGAGATCTTGCGGCGGGGGCGAATTTTGCGAAGGTGCCTGAGAAGACCCGGCCGCCGTGGAGAAGCTTTTCACTTCAAGAGATGAAGGCCAAGACGGAATTGCAGTCCGCTTGGACGACCACCTGGGGAACCTGGCCCGGCGGACCCCGGGAGGCATTCCGCCCCATCTTCGACAGGGCCAAGCCGTCAAGGAGGGCTGGCGTATGGATAATGCCCGGGCCTTTTTCCTGGTGCTGGACGGGGACGAAAAGGCGATCCTGAAAGAGTTCCGGCGTGCTGGTTTGGAGGAGGCCGAACTCCTCTTCCCCATGCTCCCGCAGTCGAACCGCTCCAGGCGTACCGTGTGGTGGGCGAGCGCCGCCCGGCTATTCAATAGTTTTATGGAGCGGAAGAAGCCGGGCGCGGGTTTATTCTACTGGGGTCCTTCGCGTTTCGCCGCAGAGTTTCTTCGCGACGCTGGCGGGTGGGCCGGGGAAGAGGCGGTTTGTTGGTCGCGCTGGGAGCGGGTTCGGGACAATGGGATACTCCGGTTTAACGGCGCCCTCGGCGTGCTTCTCCCCCAACCGGCGGTCGGTACCTTTACCCTGCCGGGTCACCTGGGCAACAGGTTCTTCATAAAGCTTCTGGAAGAAGAACTAACAAAGCTGGGAGTGCCTTTTCGTTTGAGGGGCAAGCCCTGGCCCGCGCCGGCGCAGGAGCTAGAAACGGTCAAAGGGCGCGCCACCGTCACCCTGGCGGCCATCGTGCGCGACGAGGAAGAGTTTCTGGCCGGTTGTCTGGAGCAGGCCTTGCCATACGTGGACCGCATTGTTGTGGTGGACACGGGCTCGCGCGACCGCACGCCCGAGATCGCCCGGGCTTACGGCGCGGACGTGGTCTTTCGGGAGTGGGAACAAGACTTCGCCACAGCCCGCAACGCCTACCTGGAGCGGATTGCGGACGGCTGGGTCCTCACGCTGGACGCCGACGAATACCTCACGCCGGAAGCCGGGCTATGCCTGCGGCGCTTGGCCGAAAAGGGCGAGCCCAAGGTTTACTACCTTCGCACTTACAACTACCATAGTGAGAGCGTGCCCCATTTCACCGACCAGGCGAACGTGAGGCTCTTCTACCGCACCAGCGACGCCCGCTACGTCGGCAAGATACACGAGCAGTTAGTGGCCTCCCTTCCGAAGGAAATGGTAGGCGGGCCCGTAGTGCTGCACTACGGCTACCTTCCGTCCGTGGTGGGGCGCAAGAGCAAGCTGGTTCGGAACGAGGAAATTCTGGAAGACAGCGTCGCGGAGTGCGGCACGCCCTTCGACTGGTACAACCTGGGTCTCACCCGCCTGTCCGTCGGCCGGGCGGCGGAGGCCCTGGAGGCGCTGGAGCGCTACCTAGAACTGGAATCGCCGGAGAAGGCGCGCTACCGCCCCTCGGCCTATTGGCACGCGGCGCGGGCGGCCCTTGCCTGCGGGCGCAAGGAGCTGGCGCTGGAGTACGCCGAGAAGGCCTGCGAAGCGCCGCTGCCGGAGTGCTACTTCACCAAGGGGCAGGTGCTGGAATCCCTGGGCCGGGTGGACGAGGCCGTGGCCGCTTATCGCCAGGCGGCCTCGCTCCCCGACCCGCCCGCGAGCCTCTACCAGGTCTTCAATCAGAGCGACTCTTCGATTAAGCTGTGGCGGGCCTCGCTTGCCGCCGCGAGCCTCCTGGAAAAGCAGAAGCGGTACGCCGAGGCCGAGCAGGACTATCGCCGGGCCCTGGCGGGGGACATGGGGAACCTGGCGGCGCTGGTGGGAGTGGCCTGGGCCAAGCGGCTGCAAGACCGGCACCGCGAAGCGTTGAAGTGGGCCAAAAGAGCGGTAGAGGCGCACCCCGCCGCGGTTCCGGCCCACACCGAATACATTGAGGCCCTGCTTGCCGCCGGGGAGCTTGCGGCGGCGAAAGAGCACCTGGACAGATCGGGCCTTCCGCCGGGAGCCGTTGTCCCGCTTTACCTGCGCCTGGCGAGCGCTGCCGTGGACGCGGAGGACTTCGGGCTAGCGCTTGAGGCGGCCGAGCTGTCCTTGCGGGACGGCGGGAGCCTCTCGGCCCTAGTGCTGAAGACCCGGGCGCTCAGGGCCCTGGGGCGGCTCGCCGAGGCGGAGGATACGCTGAGAGGCGCGCCGGCCCATCCCGAGGTGGAGAACGAGCGCGGCTGCGTGCTGCTGGCGCGCGGGGCGCTGGACGAGGCCGAGGATACTTTCCGCCGTGTGCTCGCCCAAGATCCCACCCACGCGGCTGCCGCCACCAACCTGGCGCAGGTGCTGGTGCTGAAGGGCAGGGTGGAGGAGGCGCTGGCGACCGTGTCCCCGTTTGCCACCGCGGCCGGCGAGAGCGTGTATGCGCGGGCGGTGCTGCTAGCCGCGAGGTGCTTGAACTCTTTACGCCGCTACCGCGAGGCGCTCGATCTTTTGGGCAGCCTGGAGGGGAGACCGTTACCTCCGGGGGAACGGTTCGAGGCCAGCCTGGTGGCGGGTAACGCTTGGTTCGGGCTACAGGACTGGGCTCCGGCCACGAACTGCTACCTTGAGGCCTACCGTGCGAACCCGGACGATCCGGAACTCCTCTTTAGAATAGGCCTCCTCATGATCAACCTCCACCGGTGGACTGATGCCGAAAACGCGTTGCTAAATGTCCTCCGCCTTGACCCTTCCAACGCCGAGGCGCGGCGCCTGCTAGATCTGGTAGCAGCGTTCAGAGCCGTGCAACAGGCGGTATCGCCTGTGGCCACGGATTAGGCAGTAGGTACTGCGGCCGCTAAAGGCGGCGCACACGTTTCTTGCCGTACCAGGATAAGGGACCTCTAGCCGTACGAGGAGGGCTGGCCGTGCCGACGAGCTGGTATCAGGTGATACCCGCCGTCCTGGAGTTGGTGGAGCGGTGCCAACCGCGCTCCATTCTGGACGTAGGGGTGGGCCTCGGGAAGTACGGAGCCCTGTTGAGGGACACTCTGGAGGTTCCGGCGGGGCGCTACCATAAATCCCAGTGGAAGCTCCGGATTGACGGCGTAGAGGTTTTTTGCGGCTACCGAAATCCGCTCCACGAGTACTGTTACGACCGGGTTTACTACGGGGACATAATGAATCTGGTTGACCGGCTTCCGCGTTATGACCTTATCCTGCTGGTCGACGTCCTGGAGCATCTAGAAAAGGAGCGAGGGATGAAGCTGCTTCGGGGGCTCGTGCGTCGTTGCGCGCAGTGCCTGCTGATTTCCACGCCGCTTTACCCCGCCCCGCAAGGCCGCTACCTCGGGAACGAGGCCGAGGCGCACAGAAGCAGGTGGGTGGTCACCGACTTTTTGGATTTTGACTTCAGCTACAAGCTTGTGCCCATAGGCGATAACGGGGCGCAGCTCTTCGCATTGTTCCCGTCCGATGAGCGGCCGGCGGGGCCGCAGGAGCACCTAGTTCCCCAACCACCGGGCCGGACCCGCCCCTTGAGAATCGGCGGCTACTTGCCCCACCGAAACCTGACCGGCGGCTTGAAGACCTATCTGGCGCACCTGAAGTGGCTCCAGGCCCGAGGGCACGAGGTTATCCTGCTTGCGCCGGAAGACGGCACGGCAAAGCCACTCCCGCATGGAGCGATTTCGCACCCGATTCGGTGTTACCCCTGCCTGCGCGCGGGTCCTTAGGGGCGGCTGCCCGGTCCGCTTCCTTGGACGTGCTGTTCGTCGTATGGTGGGAGCAGCTTCCCGAGTTGGTGAAGGCCGGCGTGCCGGTGGTCTACTGGGAGAAAGGCCACGAGGCCCTGTACGGGGAGGTTGGCGATTTGAGCCCCGGTGCCCCCTTGCGCAGGTGGATGGCGCAGTGCTACCGGGAGCCGTGCCACCTGGTCAGTGTCTCGCCCACCGAGGCCAGAATCCTCCGGGTGCGGTTCGGCCGCGCCTCCTGCGTTGTCCCCAACGGCATAGACACCGCGCCTTACTCTCCCGGCCGGCGGCCGAACGACGGGACCGTGCTTCTCATCGGAAACCCGTTTCTCAGGTTCAAGGGTTTTGAGGTCGCGCTTCGCGCCCTGCAGCGCGCCTGGGACTTCGGGGCCCGCTTCAAGGTGAAGTGGATCTGCCAGGTCCGGCCACAAGTCCAAGGGACAAGCTTTCCCCTGAGCTTCGTGGTGAACCCGCCGCAGGCCGAGCTACCGCAGCATATCGCCAGCTCCGATCTCCTCCTTTTCACGTCGTGGTACGAGAGTTTTGGCAATCCCCCGCTAGAGGCCATGGCCTGCGGCGTTCCGGTTGTAGCCACCGACTGCGGGGGCATACAGGCCTACGCCCAAGCGGGCGAAAACGCCCTGCTTGCCGACCCCGGGGACGTGGACTCGCTGGCCCACGCCGTGATCTACCTGCTGGGTGACGCCGGGGCCAGGGAGTACCTAGCGCGGAGGGGGAGGGAAACCGCCCTGCGCTTCCACTGGACCAATACCGTTCGCGCGCTGGAGAGCTGCCTTTATGCCGCGGCCACGGGGCACTACGGCGGGGCCGGGTAGACCGCCTTTCGGTCTAAAGTCTTGTCGGCTTTCGCCGATGTATTAGTTATAGAAAGACCGCGCGCCAGGCGCCGGCGTGGCCGGCAGCGCCGGCGCCTGTGAAGGCGCGCCGGAACCGGCCAAGGCGCGGCGGGTAGATTCCAGCCTGGTAGCCAGAGGGAGGTGGTTCGCGAGCCGAGGCCAAGCTAAGCCTCTGTATCGCCGTAGAAGCTAGCCCGCAAGGAGGCGGGCGGAAAGTCTCAAGGAGGAGGTAAGAAAGCGCATGATTATCAACCACAACATTTCGGCGCTGAACACCTACCGCAACCTTAGCGGCGTGAACAGCGCCCTGCAGAAGTCCCTGGAGCGCTTAAGCTCGGGCCTGCGCATCAACCGCGCCGCGGACGACGCCGCGGGCCTGGCCATCAGCGAGAAGATGCGGGGCCAGATCCGGGGCCTGGCGCAGGCGGTGCGCAACGCCCAGGACGCCATCTCGCTCATCCAGACCGCCGAGGGTGGCCTTAACGAGATCCACTCCATTCTGCAGCGCATGCGCGAGCTGGCGGTGCAGGCCGCAAACGGCGCCGCCACCGACGAGGACCGGGCCGCGCTCCAGGACGAACTCAACCAGCTCACCTCGGAGATCAACCGCATCGGCAACACCACCGAGTTCAACACCCAGAAACTCTTGAACGGCGGCATCTCCTCGGGCGAGAGCGCCAAGATCACCGAGGCCACGGCCGCGACGATTACCTTGAGCAATAAATTCTCAGGCGGCACGATAGGCACCGTCACGATAACGGTGAACGACCAGACCTTCGACCTGACCGGACTTGTGTTGTCGACCACCATAGATGACGCGATCGAGACCCTGGGTAACGTCACCTCGGGTGGCGTCAAACTCTCCGAGGTAGTGGATATAACCTACACCGCCTCCGGTACTGATCAATACCTCACTTTCACTACCAAGTCCGAAGGCGCAAACAGCTATATACAGTTTACGGCATCCGACGATGACGCCGCTCTGGGGTTGCTCGCGACTGACGACACCTCCAAGGTCACCGGCACCCCCACCACCATGGAGCGCTTGGGCGTACAGGCAACCACCGCGCTCGGGGCGAGCGCCGTGACCATAGCCGCAAACTCCACCTTCCAGATAACGGTGGGCTCGGACAGCCCGGTCACGGTAACCCTTAAGCAGGGCAAGACCTACAACGTCAACGATACTGATCCCAACGTGGCCCGCGCGGCCATGCAGGAGCTGATCCGGGACCTCAACGCCGCCTTGCAGGAGGCGGGCTTGAGCGACAAGGTCACGGCCGCGCTCTCCGCGGACAACAAGGTGCAGTTCATCTCCGAGACCAACAAGGACATTACGCTTACCGACGGGACCGGCAGCCCGCTTGCTGCCCTGGGGTTTGACGGGAGCGAAAGCGTGGGCAACGTCCAGCAGGTGGTGGGGCCGGGCGCCATGGGCAGCGGCTACAGCACCAAGTTCCAGATCGGCGCCAATACCGGGCAGTCCATGGTGCTCACCATCAACGACATGCGGGCGGCCGCCCTGGGAGTGAGCGGCAACGCGGGCCAGACCGGTTTCACCTCCACCAATACCGTGACCAACGGCACTAACAACATCCTGTCTGAGGCGGCGCTCAACATCTCCAACAAGGAAGACGCCGCCAGGGCCATAGAGGTCATAGACGCGGCCATTTCCGCGGTGTCGGCCGAGCGCGGCAAGCTCGGCGCCATCCAGAACCGCCTGGAGCATACCATCAACAACCTGAACGTGGCCAAGGAGAACATTACCGCGGCCGAGTCCCGCATCCGCGACCTGGATATGGCGGAAGAAATGATGAACTTCACCAAGAACCAGATCATCAGCCAGGCGGCCACGGCCATGCTGGCCCAGGCCAACCAGACGCCGGCCCTGGTGCTGCAGTTGCTGCGGTAACGGGTTTTGACTAAGTGGGGAGGCCTGCCGACCGGGCGGGCTTCCCCGGTTTCTTGCTGGACGGATCTGGCGTGTCGCTAATGCGGTTTAGAAAGGAGCAGTTGCCGCAGGATCTACTAGAAGAGATTGAGGTGCTTCAGCGGCGGGTTGCCCAACTGGAGCAAGAGGTCACGGATCTGAAGGCGAAACAGAAGCACAGGGACGGCCGAGCCGACCGGCAAGCTGGCGCAACTGCGGACAGCCGGGACGGTTGTATTCTTCCGCGTTGCGGGTCCCGTTTCCTTTGTGCGGCCTAATGCTCGTAGCCAAGGAGCTGACCCATCCTCACCCGAAAAACAGGCTGAGTCCGTTGCAAGAACTCCTTGACGGCCGGGCCAAGGCCGGGTACCCTTACTAACGGGACTAAACATAGCGGCTTGGAGCTAGGGTGCGGGCAATCCCCGCGGGACGCTACCGGCTGGGAGGCGAACCAGCACGACACCTCGTGCTGGTTTTTATATCTTGTGGCAGGTAGGCTGCCTTAAAAATGAGCCGGGCAGCGCCATTTTCAAGCTCCTGCGGTGCCACCTGCGTGGCATGGCCGTCTAGGAGGGGAAGCGGTGCGGCTGGTGGTGATCGACAACTACGATTCCTTCACCTATAACCTGGTCCAGTACCTGGGCGAGCTGGGCGGCAGGTGCCTGGGGCACCAGGCCATCGGTCAGGCCTTCGGGGCCAGGGTGGTGCGGGCCCCCTACCCCGTGCACGGCAAGACCGCGGAGCCTCGGTGGGGGCCAGCAGGCGGCGGGAGAAAACCAATTAAGGTCCTCATCTACCCAAACCTCGGCATTGGTAGTATACTCGGCCTAGAGGTTAACTGAAAAAGGAACCCATTTTACCGGGAAGGTGTGGGTATGTC
Source organism: Neomoorellales bacterium (assembly GCA_049719955.1). Taxonomy (GTDB): domain Bacteria; phylum Bacillota; class DSM-521; order Neomoorellales; family SLTJ01; genus JANLFO01. The sequence goes on from JBNARC010000007.1 coordinate 79,618, forward strand.
CAAGGAGGCCGACTTGTTGAGCCGAATTACCGTGAATCCGGCGGTTTTCCGGGGCAAACCGACCATCAGGGGCATGCGGATCAAAGTCGAAACTGTTCTCTCTCTCTTGGAGCAGGGGGTGCGAGAGGAGGAAATACTGGAAGACTACCCAGATCTTGAGCGTGAGGATATCCGGGCCTGCCTGGCCTACGCGCGGGCTCTGGTCGCCAATGAGGACCTGAGTGCGGTACGCGTGGAGGGAGCCCGTTGAGGTTCCTCGTGGATGTTTGTGCGGGTGCGAAGCTCGCGCTATGGCTCCGCGAGTTGGGCCACGACGTGGCGGAGGTTAGGAGCCGTAACCCCCAGATGGGAGACGATGAAGTCCTGCAGTGGGCGGCGGAGGAGAAGCGCGTGGTGGTGACGGTAGATAAAGACTTTGGCCAAATAGCGGTGGCACATGGGGTCCGGACCAGTGTTGTGCGACTGCCGGACGTATCAGTGGGTAAGAGGAAGGCCCTCCTCGAGGCGGTAGTCTCAAGATACGCGAAGGAACTGGAAGCAGCGGCCTGTCTGATTACTGTCACCGAGAACCGTATCAAGTTCCGGCGGTTGACCTAGGGCCACCAGCCTGCCCCCCTTGACGGCCGGGCCAAGGCCGGGTACCCTTACTAACGGGACTAAACATAGCGGCTTGGAGCTAGGGTGCGGGCAATCCCCGCGGGACGCTACCGGCTGGGAGGCGAACCAGCACGAAACTTCGTGCTGGTTTTTTATATCTTGCCGTGCGGGCGAGGAGGGGAAGCGGTGCGGCTGGTGGTGATCGACAACTACGATTCCTTCACCTATAACCTGGTCCAGTACCTGGGCGAGCTGGGCGGCAGGTGCCTGGTGCGCCGCAACGACCAAGTTACCCCGGACGAGATTGAGGGGTTAAACCCGGAAGCCATTGTCATTTCCCCCGGCCCCTGCACCCCCAACGAAGCCGGCATCTCCGTGGAGTGCGTGCGCCGCTTTGCCGGCCGCTACCCTATTCTGGGAGTGTGCCTGGGGCACCAGGCCATCGGTCAGGCCTTCGGCGGCCGGGTGGTGCGGGCCCCCTATCCCGTGCACGGCAAGACCTCGGAGATTTACCACGACGGCCGCGGGCTGTACCGTGGGCTTCCCCGGCCCTTCCGGGCGGCCCGCTACCATTCCCTGGTGGTGGAGGAAGAAAGCCTTCCCGGGGAACTGGCGGTGAGCGCCCGCAATGCGGAGGGGCTGGTGATGGGGCTGCGCCACCGCCGCTACCCGGTGGAAGGGGTGCAGTTTCACCCCGAATCCGTACTTACCCCGCTGGGCAAGCAAATCCTGGCCAACTTCCTGGATTTAGCCCGGAAGGCGAACGAGGGGAGGGGACGGGTGGCATGCAATACTTAGACCTGGGCCACCGGTGGTCTCCCGAGGAATTGGGAACGAGGCTCGCCACCCGGGAAAACGGCTTCTGGCTGGACAGCGCCCTACTTCAGCGCCGCTACGGCCGCTATTCTTTCTTCGGCTGGGATCCCTTCCTGGTGGTGCGGAGCAAGGGCTCGCGGGTTACCCTGATTTCCGAGGGGCGGGAGAGCACCGTTGCCGCCAACCCCTTCGCCCTGCTTAAGGAGTTGCTGGCCGCCCACCGGCTTCCCCCGGAGCCGGGCCTGCCGCCGCTTTGGGCCGGGGCGGTGGGATACTTCGGCTACGACCTCTGCCACCACCTGGAGCGGCTGCCCCGCACCGCGGCGGACGACCTAAACCTTCCCGATCTCTGGCTGGGCTTTTACGACCGGGTGCTGGTGTACGACCACCGCTACCAAAGGGCGGCGCTGTTCTCCACCGGGCTCCCGGCTCCGGATGGTCCGGCCAGGCGCCGCCGGGCCCGGGAGCGGCTGGAGGAGGCCCGGGCGGCTCTGGAGGCGCCCCCGCCGGAGGCGGAGCGGAGCGCGCCTTGGTCGCCGCCGCCGCGGCCGGTTACCATCGGCTCCAACTTCCGGCCGGAAGAATACGTTAGGGCGGTGGCCCGGGCGCGGGAGTACATCTTTGCCGGCGACATCTTCCAGGTCAACTTCACCCAGCGCTTTCAAGCCCCCTTAACCACCGATCCCTTCGCCCTCTACCTAAGGCTGCGGCGCCTCAACCCCGCCCCCTTTGCCGCCTACCTGAACCTGCCGGAGCTGAAGGTGGCCAGCTCCTCGCCGGAGCGGTTTCTCTGCCTGCGCGGCCGGCGGGTGGAAACCCGGCCCATAAAGGGCACCCGCCCGCGGGGGGCCGACCCGGCTACCGACCGGGCCCGGAAGCGCGAGCTTTGGGCCAGCGAAAAGGACCGGGCGGAGCTGGCCATGATCGTGGACCTGGAGCGCAACGACCTCGGCCGCACCTGCGAGATCGGCACCGTGCGGGTGCCCCGCCTCTATTGCCTGGAGACCTACGCCACGGTGTTCCACCTGGTGGCCACGGTGGTGGGGACCCTGGCGCCGGGAAAAGACTTTATTGACTGCCTGGCCGGATGTTTCCCCGGCGGCTCCATCACCGGAGCGCCCAAGATCCGGGCCATGGAGATAATAGACGAGCTGGAGACGGTGACCCGGGGGGTGTACACCGGGGCTATCGGCTATATTTCCTTCACCGGGGAGGCGGCCGACCTCAACATTGCCATTCGCACCCTGGTGATCAAAGGGGACCGGGTGTATTTCGGCGCCGGCGGAGGCATAGTGGCGGATTCCGTCCCCGAACTGGAGTACGAGGAAAGCGTTACCAAAGCCCGGGCGCTGATGGCCGCCGTGCAGGGCGGGGCGCGGGCGCCGGAAGGGGGGTGCGGGGTTTATGGGGCGGGTTTGGGTTAACGGCCGGCTGACCGGTGAGGAGGCGGCGGTTCCGGCGGGGGACCCGGGCTTCCTGTACGGGGAGGGGCTCTTCGAGACCCTGGCGGTTTGCCGGGGCCGGCCGGTGCTGCCGGAGCCGCACCTGGAGCGCCTGGCCGCCTCGGCGGCGTGGCTCGGCCTGCCGGACCCGGGGAGGAAGGTGTGGCTTGAGGCGCTGGAGGAGGTTATAGCTGCCAATCAGGTGGGTGAGGGCTGGGTCCGGCTGGTGCTCACCCGGGGAGCGGGAGGGGGGCTGGCATTGGTCGCGGCGGGTGAGGGCCGGCGCTACCCGGAAGAGCACTACCGCCGGGGCTGGCGCGCCGTCATCTCCTCCTACCGCCAGGACCAGAACTCGCCCCTGTGCCGCCACAAGACCCTGAACTTCCTGCCGCATCTGTTGGCCCGGCGGGAGGCGCTAGCGCGGGGGGCGGACGAGGGCCTGCACCTCAACCTGGCGGGAGAGGTGGCCGAGGGGGCCTACACCAACGTGTTCCTGGTTCGGGGCGGGCAGTTGGTCACCCCGCCGGTGGAAAGCGGCCTGCTTCCTGGGGTTACCCGCGCGGCGGTGATGGAGCTGGCGGCGGAGTTGGGACTGGCGGTGCGGGAGCGGCCGGTGCGGCCGGAGGAGTTTCTGGAGGCGGAGGAGGCCTTTCTCACCAGCTCGCTGGCGGGGGTAATGCCCCTGGTGCTGGTGGAGGGCCGCCGCGTCGGCAGCGGCCGGCCGGGACCCATAACGCTAGCCCTGGGCCGCGCCTACCGCCAGCGGGTAGAAAGCGGGCAGGACATTGATAGGTAACTTCCTTCAGGCCTCCCGCGCCCGTTAGTGGGGGATTACTATCAATTGCTCCATGGGAAAGTGGCCGGTATTCGCGGTTACTACGGCCAGACCGTTCTCCAGAGCTACGGCAGCGATGAGCGTATCAGGAAGGCTCAGCGTAATACCTTTACGCGCATACGCATACCGCAGGGAACCCGCCAGGCGGGCGGCCGAGTAGGTGATGGGATAGTAGACCAGTGTGGACAGAAACTGGTCAGCCTTAGATGCGTCCTTTTCTCTGGTGCCGGCGAACACTTCGGCCACCGTTACCGGACAGGTCGCCAACGGCGCCTTTTCCATGAGCACCTCCAGTAGCGCCGCCACCTCTTTCTTTCCGCGCAGGAAGTCGATAAGGGCCGTAGTGTCCAGCAGAAAACCTCTGGGCCGGGGCTCAACGGTCCTCATCGAGGGTTTTCATCCTCTCGTCCGCCTCGCGGCGCAGGTTTTCAACCCAGGCCCTGGTCTTATCGGGGTTATCAAACTCCGGGTACTCCTCGGCCCGAAAGATCCCCCGGTACTCCCTGAGGGCCCTGCCTTGTTTCAGCCGTAGGAGCGCCTGCTCGGTAGCGCGAACTATGAACTCGCTTCGCCTGCCCCGGCCCACTGCCCGGTTTAGCTCCCGCAGGAGGCTTTCGGGAAACCGCACGGCGGTCAGCTTTGTCTTCTCGCGGGCCATAGCCCTTTTCCCCCTAAGAGGCCGTGTTGTTTATACAATAAGTATAGCAGGACTTGTCACGCTCTACAAGGAGGAGCCAGGAGCTGCCGGGGATTGTCTGGGGCCGGGCCGCGCGTCCTAGGCCGGGAGCGGGAAATGGGTTGAGCACCGTGTCAGGGTTGATTTTCGCCCGGCGGCCGGGTATAATTACTGGTGCGGAGAGATGGCCGAGTCGGTCGAAGGCGGTCGCCTGCTAAGCGATTGTACAGGTGACAAAGCCTGTACCGTGGGTTCGAATCCCACTCTCTCCGCCAGCCGCGCGCCCGTAGCTCAACTTGGACAGAGCGACAGACTACGGATCTGTAGGTTGGGGGTTCAAGTCCCTCCGGGCGCGCCATTTCTTTGCGGCGTTGCTCGCGCCCGTAGCTCAGCTAGGACAGAGCAGCGGTTTCCTAAACCGCGTGTCGGAGGTTCGAGTCCTCTCGGGCGCGCCATTTTTTTCGGGGCGAAGAAGCCTTGGAACCGGATCACGAAGCCTTCATGCGGGAGGCGCTGCGGGAGGCGGAACGGGCGCAGGCCCTAGGGGAGGTGCCCGTAGGGGCGGTGGTGGTGCACCGGGGCCGAATAATCGCCCGGGCGCACAACCGCCGGGAGCAGTGGCAGGATCCCACCGCCCACGCCGAGATCCTGGCGCTGCGGGCCGCCGCCCGCGAGCTGGGGTCCTGGCGACTAAACGGCTGCGCGGTGTACGTCACCGTAGAGCCCTGCCCCATGTGCGCGGGGGCGCTGGTGCTGGCCCGCGTGGAGCTTCTGGTCTTCGGGGTGAGGGACCCCAAGGGCGGAGCGGCGGGCAGCCTCCTAAATGTGGTGCAGCTTCCCGGCCTGAACCACCGGGTGGAGATACGGGAAGGAGTGCTGGCGGAAGAATGCCGCCGGCTGATCTCCGGGTTCTTTGAAACCAAACGTCGGCAAAAGCGCGGAGAGGTGGCTGAGTTGGCTGAAGGCGCTCGACTCGAAATCGAGTAGGCGAGCGGATCGCCTCGTGGGTTCAAATCCCACCCTCTCCGCCAGCATGGGGAAGCCAGTACGCGGAGAGGTGGCTGAGTTGGCTGAAGGCGCTCGCCTGGAGAGCGAGTAGGCGGATGTTGAGTCTGCCTCGTGGGTTCAAATCCCACCCTCTCCGCCATTTTACTTGAGAGAGCGCGCGGCCGTGCTAGACGGGGAGGTAGCGGTGCCCTGTAACCCGCAAGCCGCTATAGCGGGGTTGAACTCCCACCTGCGGGCTGTCGCCTGTGGGGACCGGCCGGAGTAAGTGGTGAGGAGGGCCGGGTCCTGCGCGGCGCGGACTTATGAACCCCGTCAGGTCCGGAAGGAAGCAGCGGTAAGTAAGGCCCCGCGGGTGCCGCAGGAGTGCCTGGCCGGAACTAACTGCTTCGGTATCGCCCGGAGGGGCAGGACAAGGGTGGGTGCACGGCCGCATAACTCGCTCGATATCCATTTAGGCCCGGTGAACGGCTTACCGGGCCTTTTTCGCGAGGTCGACCATGTACGTTGCGCTGTACCGCCGATGGCGGCCGCAGACCTTTTCCGCGGTGGTGGGCCAGGCCCACGTTACCCGGGCCCTGCGCGAGTCCTTGCGCCGGGGCCGGCTGGCCCACGCTTATCTGTTCAGCGGCCCCCGGGGTACGGGGAAGACCAGCACCGCCAAAATCTTCGCCAAGGCGCTTAACTGCCTGGCGCCGGCGGACGGCGAGCCGTGCAACCGCTGCGCCAACTGCGAGGCCATCAATACCGGCGCGTTTTTGGACATCCTGGAAATAGACGCCGCCTCCCACCGCCGTATCGACGACGTGCGGGAACTGCAGGAGCGGCTTCCCTTCGGACCGGTTCAGGGCCGCTACAAGGTTTACATCGTGGACGAAGTGCACATGCTCACCCCCGAAGCCTTCAACGCCCTGCTGAAGACCCTGGAGGAACCGCCGGCCCACGTCATTTTCGTTCTGGCCACCACCGAACCCCAGAAGATCCCTCCCACCGTGCTTTCCCGCTGCCTGCGCTTCGACTTCCGGCCCCTGGGACCGCAAGAAATCAGCCGCTTCCTCTTAGAGGTGGCCCGGGCCTCGGGGCTGGAGCTGGAGGAGCGTGCGGCCTGGGCCGTGGCCCGCATGGCCCGCGGCGCCCTAAGAGACGCCTTAAGCCTTTTGGAGGAGTGCGCCGCTTACGCCGGCAACCGGCTCACCGAGGAGGACGTCAGGACCGTACTGGGGCTATTGCCGGAGGAGGCGCTGCTGGCCCTGGGCGAGGCCCTGTGGCGCGGGGATCAGGGCAGGGTGCTGGAGTTGCTGCAGGAGGCCTGGACCCGGGGCAAGCAGGCGCCGGAAGTGGTGCGGGAGCTTTTGAGCTACCTGCGCGATCTTTTGGCGGTGAAGTTCTGCCCCGAGCGGGCCGATTTGCTGCTTCTTTCCCCGGCTTCCCACCCGCAGCTCCGGGAGCAGGCCCGCCTGGCGGCCGCCGAGCGCATTTATGCGGCGGCGCGGGTGCTGGCCGAGGTGGAAACCCAGTTGCGGCTCACCGGCCAGCCGGAAGTGTTGGTGGAGCTGGCCCTGCTGGAGGCCTCAGAGCCGCAAAGCGGGGCCGCTACCGCGCCGGCCGAAGTGGCCGGCCGGGATGAGGCGCCTGCCGGGGCCGGCGTTACCGAAAGTGAGGCGGTGGTCACCCGGGCGGCGCCGCCACCGGAACCGGAGCCGCCCGCGACCCGGCCCGAGCCCTCTTCCGGCGGCCTGGTGGCGGTGGAGAGCCTGGCCTGGTGGCCGCGGGTGCTGGAGGCAACCCGGCGCGCCCCCAAGGTGAGGGCACTTCTGGGCGGGGTGAAGGCGGTGGCCGAGCGGGGCGATACCCTGGTCTTGGGAGTGACGGCCGAGTTTTACCGGGAAGAGTTAGACAAGCCCGCCAACCGGGCGGCGGTGCGGGAGGTGCTGGCCAGGATCCGGGGGCGGAGGCTGGAGCCGGAGCCGGTGGTGCTCTCCGCCGGGCCGGACGGCCCGGCCGGGGCCCCGGAGCGGAAGCCGGATCCAAAAGAAAAGGAGCGGGCGGTGCTGGACGAGGCCCTTCGCCTCTTCGGGGGCCGGGTGGTGGATCACTGGGAGGAAAACGGCGAGTAAGGCTAAGTTGGGCCCACTTGGGAGTTGGTCGGCGAGGTGACAGTACGAACGGCGAGCACCCGGTACCGCCCGAAGGGGAACTGGGGATACGACTAAGGAGGTTGGTTCCGTGGGTTTCGGTGGCATGGGAAAGATGCTCAAGCAGGTGCAAAAGGTGCAGGAGCAGTTGGCCAAGATGCAGGAGGAACTGGCCGAGCGCACGGTAGAGGCCACGGCCGGCGGGGGCGTGGTGCGGGTGGTGGCCAACGGCCGGCAGGAGCTGGTGACGCTGGAGATCGCGCCCGAGCTGCTTCAAGAGGGAGACGTAGAAATGCTCCAGGACCTCATCCTGGCCGCGGCTAACGAGGCCCTGCGCCAGAGCCAGCAGATGGTGGCCGAGGCCATGGGGAAGATAACCGGCGGGCTCAAGCTGCCCGGGTTGCCCTAATGTGGTACTACGCCGAGCCTTTGGCCCGCCTCATCGAGGCCCTGCACCGGCTTCCGGGCATAGGCCCCAAGTCGGCGCAGCGGCTGGCCTTCTACCTTCTGGGCTGCCCGGAAGAAGAGGCTCTGGCTCTGGCCCGGGCTATAACCGAAGCCCGGAGCAAGGTTAAACCCTGTAGCGTTTGCGCCCACCTGACGGACGTAGATCCCTGCCGCTTCTGCCGCGATCCGGCCCGGGACAGAAGCCTCATCTGCGTGGTGGAGCAGCCCCGGGACGTGGTGGCCATCGAGCGCACCGGGGAGTACAAGGGCCTTTACCACGTGCTTCACGGCGCCCTCTCGCCCTTAGAAGGTATCGGGCCGGATGAGTTGCGGATCGCCCAGTTGGTGGCCCGCCTGCAGGGGGGCGAGGCAAAGGAGGTCATTCTGGCCACCAACCCCAATCCCGAAGGCGAGGCCACGGCCCTTTACATCGCCCGGCTCTGCCGGCCCCTGGGGGTGAGGGTGACGCGCCTGGCCCACGGCCTGCCGGTGGGCGGAGATCTGGAGTACGCGGACGAGCTTACCCTGGGACGGGCCCTTAGCGGACGGCAGGAATTGGTATGACCTGGCCTCCCCGCCGCATAAGCTATCTGCGGGGAGGTATGCTTATGGGCGGCAGAGGTCGTGATCGGCCGGGAGCGAAGAAGGTCTCCGATCCCGGCGCGGAACTGCTGCGGCACCTGCGGCTGGCCTACGAGGAGTGGCAGGCGGCGCAGCGACTGTTCGCCGAGGTTACAGAACCGGATCTGGTGGATTGGGCGTCCCTGCACCTTAAGGCCTGCGAGGAACGCTACCGCTACCTTTGGCGCCAGGCCCGCCGCGCCGGAGTGCACGGCCGGGTGGGCGTTAGGGGGGGATGGGCGTGAGTCGGTGGTGGGTGGTAGCGGGCCTTTTTCTTTTCTTGCTGGTGCTTTGGTGGCTCAGGCCCTGGCGCTTCCTGGGCCGGCTGGCCTACTGCGTGCTGCTGGGCCTGCTCCTGGTAGGGGGCTTTAACCTGGCCGGGCCCTATTTGGGCCTGGCGGTGCCGCTCAACCCGGTAACGGTGCTGCTGGTGGGGCTTTTGGGGGTTCCGGGGCTGGCCGCTCTAATTCTTTTGCAGTTGGTGCTCTAGGTGCATTAACCTCCTCTCGGGGGTTCACACTACTCCCGAAGGAGGCAGGAGCCCTTGGCAGCCGAAACGGAAAGAGCCTTCATTACCGGCAACGAAGTGGTGGCCCGGGCGGCCCTGGCGGCGGGAGCCCAGGTGATGTACGGCTATCCCATCACCCCGCAGAACGAGATCATGCACCACTGGGCCCGGCTGGCGGCGCGTCACGGCCGCAAGTTCCTGCAGACCGAGGACGAGTTGAGCGCCGGCTACGCCACCCTGGGGGCGGTATTGGGCGGGGTCAAGGCCTTCACCGCCACCGCCGGGCCGGGTCACATCCTGATGCAGGAGCCCCTGGCCATGGCGGAGATGATGGCCCTGCCCCTGGTGCTGATAATCTGCCAGCGGGGAGGCCCGTCCACGGCCACGGTCATTTACTCGCAGCAGGAGGTTAACCTGGCCTGCTTCGGGGGCAACGGCGAGGGCTTCCGGGTGGTTTATTCCGCCGCCGGGTTGCAGGACCTGTACGACTACACTTTGAAGGCCTTCGGTACCGCCTGGCGCTACCGCCTTCCCACTATAGTGCTGAGCGACGGCTATCAGGCCAAGATGCGCACCGCGGTGACCCTGTACGATCCGGCCCAGCGCGGGGTGGACGTGGGCACCGCCCGCCCGCTTCTGGGCGCGCCCGGTCGGCCGGGTAGCGAGCGGCCGCCGGTGCACTTGCGCAACACCTACAACCTGGAGGAGGAGTTGCTGGCGCTGGTGCAGGAACAATCGGCCCGCTTCGAGGCCCTGGCCCGGGAAGCGGCCGAGTACGAAAGCGAAGGCCCGGAGCGGCCGGAGGTGCTGCTGGTAGCCCACGGCATTGTGGCCCTGGCGGCCCGGGCCGCGGTCGAAAGCTGGCGCCGGAAAAAGGCGGCGGTGGGGTTCTTCCGCCCCGTCACCTTGCGGCCTTTTCCCGGACAAGCCCTGCGCCGGGCCGCGGAGGGCTGCCGGGCGGTGCTGGTGGCCGAATCCGCCCAGGGGCAACTGGAAAGGCTGGTGCGGGCGCACCTTTACGGGTCTCAGGTACCGATACATTCCTACTTGCGGCCCGGCATGGGCATCACTCCCGAGGAGCTGGAGTCCCAGGTGGCCAGCCTGCTAGACGGAGGGAAGAGACTTGCTGCCGCAGCCCCCCATGCCTAAAGTCTGGCGGCGGGAGACCAAGCCGCACCTGTTTTGCCCCGGCTGCGGCCATCCCCTGGCCTTGAGGGCCCTGGGCGAGGCGCTGGACGAGCTGGGCTGGCAGGACCGGGTGGTAATCGGCGTGGACATCGGGTGCAGCCTTCTGGCCTGGAACTTCTTCGACCTGGATACGGTCCAGACCCACCACGGCCGCACCCTGCCGGTGCTGGTGGGGCTAAAGCGGGTGCGACCGGAGTTGGTGCCCGTGGCCTACATGGGCGATGGCGGGGCCTACGCCATCGGCGCCCAGCACCTGGTGAGCGCCGCGGCTCGCGACGAGGCGGTTTTCACCCTGGTGATCAATAACGCGGTCTACGCCATGACCGGCGGTCAGATGGCGCCTACTACCCTACCGGATCAGAAAACCGAGACCACGCCCTTCGGGCGGGATCCCTCCTGGTACGGTCCCCCGCTGCGGGGGGCGGAAATGGCGGCCGCGACAAGCAACCCCGGGGCCTACGTGGCCCGGGGTACGGTGGCCAACCTGTCTCAGCTCAAGCGTTACTGCCTCAAGGGGCTCCAAAACCCCCATTTTTCCCTGGTGGAGGTCTTGTCCACCTGCCCGACCAACTGGCGCACCCAGCCGGCGGAGACCTGGCGGTGGGTGGAGGAGGTAATGCCCCAATTCTTCCCGCTGGGCGAGTTAAAGAACGGGGCCAAGGAGGGAGACGGCCATGAGTAACCGGCGCCTGGTGCTGGGCGGGGAGGGAGGACAGGGAGTGCAGACCGTGGCCGAGGTACTGGCCGAGGCGGCCTTTCGCTCCGGTTTGGAGGCCCTATACATCCCCAGCTTCGGGGTGGAGCAGCGGGGGGGAGTGTCCCTGGCCTTCGTGCAGTTGGGAGAAGAGCCCATCGCCGCTCCGCGGTTTTCGCGCGCCGACGTGGTGGTGGCCCTAAGCGACCGGGCGGTGGCGCGCACCGGGGCGTACGCCGGGCCGGAAACTACTCTTATCTACGAAACCTCGGCGGCGTCGGACCCGGCCCACCTCCCCCGGTCGGTGGGGAAAATCCTTCCCCTGCCGGCGGTGGCTCGGGTAAGCGAGGGGCTTCACCCGCGGGTGTTCAACATCTTTGTCCTGGGCGCGCTGGTGGAAGTGGTAGGGATGGTATCCGAAGAAGAGGTCAGGCAGGCCTTGGAGGAAAGGCTGGGCTACCGGTTCATTCGCCAGCCCGAACTCCGGGAGCTGAACTTCCGGGCCCTGGACCTGGGCAGGGAAACCGCCCGGGAACTGTTAGATGGGGCCAGAGTCTGAGACATCGAGCACTGGAACCCAATTTAGCATAAAGGAGGAACGGGTGTGACCGCACCCAGCTTTACCTATCGCACCCACCGGGACGGGAAGGGGGTCTTCTACCTGTTCCCGGGTCTTTGCAAGGGTTGCGGCCTTTGTATTGAGAAGTGTCCGGTAGATACCATCGGCTGGTCGAAGGAACTGGGTTTTCTGGGCACTCCGACCGTGGAACCCGGCCACGGGCGCCCCTGCATTGCCTGTAAGCGCTGCGAGCGGGTCTGCCCGGACTGCGCCATCCGCATTGAGAGGGCTTCCTAGCCGGTTATCCCGCCTAACCACCCAAAATTCCCGCTTTTTCGGCATACTAGACAGCATTTTTGGCTTGTGGTAAAATCCAAGTTAAATCCTCGGGCCCTGGACGAACGCGGCCCGTGGAGTGTTCATTATTGTGACTGCGGGAGGTGTGGCCGGGTGGAAGGTCTTACCGAAATCCGTTGGCATGCTCGTGGCGGGCAGGGTGCGGTTACCGCCGCCAAGTTGTTGGCGGAGATGGCCCTGGCAAAAAACCTGTACTTCCAAGCCTTCCCGGAATACGGACCGGAGCGCATGGGCGCACCCATCCAGTGCTTCAATCGGCTTTCCCAAGCCCCTCTTTCCGTCTACACCAGCGTGGAGGCGCCGGACCTGGTGGTAGTGGTCGATCCGTCGCTTCTGGGCACGGTGGACGTAACTCGGGGCCTGAAAGCGAACGGCAGGATCCTGATCAACAGTTCCAAGAGCCCGCAAGACCTACGAAAAGACCTGGGAATTGATAATCACCGGCTTTTCACCGTAGATGCCACCCGGATTTCCCTGGAGACTCTGGGGCGGGCCATGCCCAATACTCCCATGCTGGGCGCGTTGCTTAGGGTGCTGGAGCTTATTCCTCTGGAGGTGGCGGTGGAGTACCTGCGCGAGTCCTTTACTCCCAAGTTCGGTCCCAAGGTGACGGCCGGAAACGTCGCCGCCCTGGAGCGGGCCTATGCGGAGGTGCAGGGCATATGAAGTGGGACATCACCGGAATCGAGAGTTGGCCCTGGGATCGTCACCCTTTGGGCCTGGCGGGGTTAGATCCGGGCAACAGCGTATTGGTGATTACCGGCAACTGGCGCACGCAAAGGCCGGTGTGGAACGCGGAAAAATGCAATAGCTGCCTCATGTGCTTTATTTTTTGCCCCGAGGGCTCCATTCAGGTGCGGGAAGGCAAGATGACCGGGATAGACTACGAGCACTGCAAGGGTTGCGGTATCTGCGCCTCGGAGTGCGGTCGCAAGGCCATCGAGATTAAACCGGAGCACGGGCAGTAACCGCTGGCCGGCGAAAGGAGGTAGCCTATGGCTAAGACCTTGGCAATAGTGGGAACCGACGCCGCCGCCGAGGCCATGCGGCAGATAGATCCGGAAGTGGTGGCGGCCTACCCCATCACCCCCCAAACGGCCATAGTGGAAAAGTTCGCCGAATACGTGGCCGAAGGCCAGGTCAGTACGGAAATGATCAACGTGGAGAGCGAGCACAGCGCCATGAGCGCCTGTGTGGGAGCGGCCGCGGCCGGAGCGCGGGTTATGACCGCCACCTCCTCCCAGGGGCTGGCCCTGATGTGGGAGGTTCTTTATATAGCCGCGGGCCTGCGGCTGCCCATCGTCATGACTAACGTGAACCGCACGCTTTCCGCCCCCATCAACATCCATTGCGATCACTCCGATAGCATGGGCGCGCGGGACAGCGGCTGGATTCAGCTTTACTCCGAGAGCGCTCAGGAGCTTTACGATAATCTCCTCCAGGCGGTGCGGGTGGCCGAGCACCCCGAAGTACGCCTGCCGGTAATGGTGTGCGTGGACGGCTTTATTATCTCCCATGCCGTGGACCGGGTGGAGATCCTGGAGGATGTTCAGGCCAAGGCCTTTGTGGGCGAGTACCGGCCCGTGCCGGGTTACTCCCTCCTGGATGCCTCCCGGCCGGTCAGCATCGGTATGTTCGACGGCCTCTACGGCTACTTCTACGAGGCCAAGCGGGCGCAGGAAGAGGCCATGGTCCGGGCCCTGGACGTCATTCAGGAGGTAGGGAAGGAGTACGGGCAGGTCTCCGGCCGGGCCTACGGGTTGTGGGAGGAGTACGGGCTGGAGGACGCCGACACCTGCATCGTGGCCCTGAATTCCGCCTGCGGCACCATTCGCAGCCAATTGGCCCAGTGGCGGGCCAGAGGAGCCAAGATCGGGCTGTTGAAGCTGCGCGTATTCCGCCCCTGGCCCGCCCGGCAACTGCGGGAAAGGTTGGCCGGCTTTAAGACCGTGGCGGTATTCGACCGCGCCCTAACCTTGGCCGGCAATCAGGGCGGCCCTCTATACCGGGAGTTGGCCGCCACGCTGTACGGGCTACCGCAAACGCCCCAACTGCTGAACTACGTCTACGGCATCGGCGGCCGGGACCTCACCCTCACCATGGTGGACGCCGCCTTAAAAGAGCTGACCGAACCGGCCGGGCAAGAGACGGTACGCTACCTGGGACTGCGCGAGTAGTTTCGGAAGAAAGGACGGTGAAAGCATGACCACCTTGGCCGAACTAAGTAACCGGCGCGAGCTGTTGGCCCCCGGGCACCGCCTGTGCGCCGGGTGCGGAGCCCCAATTGCCGTCCGGCAGGTACTGCTGGCCCTTCCTCCCGAGGCCCAGGCGGTAGTGTGTTGCCCTACGGGGTGTCTGGAGGTTTCCACCACCATATATCCCTACACTTCCTGGCGCTGCAGCTATATTCACAACGCCTTCGAGAACGCCGCCGCCACCTTGAGCGGAGTGCAGGCGGCCTACACCGCCCTGAAGCGTAAGGGCAAAATAGCCGACGATTTTCGCTTCATCGCCTTCGGCGGCGACGGGGGCACCTACGACATCGGGTTCCAGTCGCTTTCCGGGGCCATGGAGCGGGGCCATAAAATGATATACGTCTGCTACGACAACGAGGCCTATATGAATACCGGTATCCAGCGCTCCGGCGCCACCCCGCGCGGCGCCTGGACCACCACCAGCCCCACCGGCCACGTTCAGGCGGGCAAGCGCGAGGGCCGCAAAGACCTTACCGCCATAATGGCCGAGCATAACCTGGTCTACGTGGCCCAGGCTTCCATCAGCCACTGGCGGGATACCGTGACCAAGGCGCAGAAGGCCTGGGAGTATTCCAAGGAAGGGCCGGTGTTCCTGAACATCCTATCTCCCTGCCACCGCGGATGGCGCTTCCCCATGGAGAAGACGGTGGAGGTGGCGCGGCTGGCGGTGCGCACCCGTTTCTGGCCCCTGTACGAGGTGGAAAAGGGGCAGTGGCGCCTCACCGTGGACGTGGCCAACCCCCTCCCGGTCACGGAGTGGCTTAAGCTGCAGGGGCGCTTTACTCACCTCTTTAAGGGCGAAGGAAACCAGGAGGTGCTTGCGGCCATTCAGGAGGACGTGGACCGGCAGTGGGCCAAGCTGATGGCCCGCTGCGGCACCAACGCAGGCTAGAGAATAGAGGATGCGCTTTCCGCTCACAACGCCGCCGGGGCTAAGGGCCTTGCGCCCGAGCCCCGGCCGTTTTTTTCGGTACGGCTCTGGCCTGCGGCTTCCGGTCCGGCGATAAGAAACCGGCGAAGGAGCCCCGGCGGCAATGTGGTGCCCTGAGGCTCAGGCCTGAGCGAGGTGGCGGAAGGATAGCACCGGCACGGTTACCTCCCTCACCGGTCTTGCGCCCGACTCCAGCAGCTCGTCTATAGCCCTGGAGGAGGCGGCGGATACCAAGCGTTCCCCGCAGTTTCGGCATACCTGCGCCGGAACCCCTTCAATTATTACCAGGCGGCCCTGGTGCCGGAAATCGAGCTGAATCTCCCTTTCCTCCAGGACGCCGCCGCAGGTGGGGCAGACGCCGTTGTCGCTCACTGTTCTTTGCCCTCCCTTCGTCTGACTTTGTGGCCCACCCACTTTTTCTCGTTTGGAGAGTAAACCGTTATGACGTGACTGACGGGAGCAAGGCTTATCACCACATGCAACGGCCGTCCGTCACCGGTGCGGCCGTAGATGAGACAACTCGGAAAGGGATAGTCGTTGGGGTACTCCTCAATGATCTCCCCATCCATGATGGCCGCCTCCATGTCGGCCGCAGTTATTCCCCGCTCTTTGAAGCGGGTTAGGGCGTGGGCTGTCATCCGGTACTGGCCTTTGGCTATCTTTTCTCTAATGCTCTCAATATCCATGTCGAGCTCCCGCCGTACCGATGGTACCACTGCGGGCTCAATAGCACAAGCCGTTTCCCGGCCATGTGCCCGAAGGAGCGGATTCCCCGGGGGGTCGAGCAATGGCTTTTGGTAGTCACCAACAGGATCATCTGGCCGGCACCGGAACACGAGTCACTTACTAACCCTTGACACACACCAGCGATTGCGGGGGGTTGACGCGCCGGCGTTTCGGTGCTATAGTCTTAAATGCGCCGCGGGTTCAGGCGACCGAGAAGACGGGCTTGACGGAGCGGCGGCGGGATGCTAAAATAAAAGGTGCGCTATAAAGCCTGGTCTTTGAGAACTGAACAGTGGTGGAAGGTAAGCGGGTCCGGCGTGTGAGTTTA
>JBNARC010000008.1:0-91072 GCA_049719955.1 Neomoorellales bacterium
AGGGCGGCCGCACCGTGGGCGCCGGCGTGGTCACCGCTATTAAAGAGTAGGCCGGGAGGGGGAGGGCGTGACACACCAGAAGATCCGCATCCGCCTCAAGGCCTTCGACCACCGAGTGCTGGACCAGTCCTCGCAGAAGATCGTGGAAACCGCGCGGCGCACCGGGGCGCAAGTAGCCGGCCCCGTGCCTCTGCCTACCGAAAGGTCGGTATACACGGTTATTCGGGCCCCGCACAAGTATAAAGACTCCCGGGAGCAGTTCGAGCTCTGCACCCACAAGCGGCTAATCGATATTCTGGACCCTACGCCCAAGACCGTGGATGCGTTGATGCGACTGGATCTGCCGGCAGGGGTGGATATCGAGATTAAGCTTTAGGCGGGAGAGATGGGCATTGCGCAAAGCAATTATTGGCCGTAAGCTGGGCATGACGCAGGTGTTTACCGAAGACGGCCGCTGCGTGCCGGTAACCGTAATCCAGGCCGGGCCCTGCGTGGTGGTTCAGAAAAAATTAGTGGAAACCGACGGCTATGAGGCCATCCAGGTGGGCTTCGAGCCGATTGCGGAGCATAAGGTTAACCGGCCTCTGCGGGGTCATTTTGCCCGGGCTAAGGTGGGTCCGTTCCGGTACTTGCGCGAACTCAGGGTGGAGAACGCGAAGGATTACCAAGTGGGCCAGGAGCTGCGGGTGGACATGTTCCGCCCGGGAGAGAGCGTGGACGTTACCGGAATCAGCCGGGGGCACGGCTTTGCCGGCGGAATTAAGCGGCACGGGTTTCAGCGGGGTCCCATGTCTCACGGTTCCAAGTATCACCGTCGGCCGGGTTCCCTGGCCGCCAAGGGTCCGGCGCGGGTATTCAAGGGACGGCGCCTGCCCGGCCGTATGGGCGGGGAGCAGGTAACGGTTCAGAACCTGGAGGTAGTTAAGGTCGACCCCGAGCGGAACCTGCTGCTGGTGAAGGGGTCGGTTCCGGGCATTAGGCGCAGTCTGGTCACGGTTAGGAATGCGGTAAAGGCGCAAGTCAAATCGTGAGGCGGTGGGAGACTTGATCAGTGTAGCGGTGCTCAACCATAGCGGCCAAGCGGTCGGGGAGATGCCCCTGCGGGAGGACATTTTCGGCCTTAACCCCCGGGAACACACGGCCACGGTTCACCGGGCAGTGGAGAGGATTCTGGCCGACCGGCGGCGGGGAACGGCCTCCACCAAGCGGCGGGGCGAGGTGGCCGGAGGCGGCCGCAAACCCTGGCGGCAAAAGGGAACCGGTCGGGCGCGGGCGGGCAGCATTCGCTCCCCTCTGTGGCGCGGAGGCGGGGTGGTATTCGGACCCAAGCCCCGAGATTACTCCTTTGCGTTGCCCCGCAAGCTTCGGCGGCTGGCCCTGCGGGCGGCGCTGTCCGCCAAGCTCTCCCAGGGCAAGTTGATCGTGGTAGATTCCCTGGCGTTGGGCGCCTCCAAGACTAAGGAGGCGTTGGCCTTCCTGCGAGCGGTGAACGCTTGGCCCAAGGCTCTGGTGGTAACCGAACAGCCGGATCCGGTACTGAGGCGGGCGCTTCGTAACCTGCCGGGGGCCAAACTGACCACGGTGGAAAGCCTTAATCCCTACGACCTCCTGGCACACGAAAAGGTGGTACTGAGCCGCCAGGCTGTAGCCAGGCTCGAGGAGGTGCTGGGGTAAATGCTGCCGCAGGACATCATCATTCGGCCGGTGGTAACGGAAAAATCCACCCGTCTGATGGCGGAGAACAAGTATACCTTCTACGTTCACCCCCAGGCCACGAAGGTAGACATCCGGCGGGCGGTGGAAGAACTATTTCACGTGACCGTGGTTAAGGTTAACACTATGAAAGTCCGGGGCAAACGCCGCCGCCTGGGCCGCATTATAGGCCGAACCTCGGACCGAAAGAAAGCCATAGTTACGCTTAAGCCGGGAGACAAGATCGAAATCATCCAAGGGCTGTAAAGGGGGTGGAGAAGGTGCCGGTAAAAGGCTATAAGCCCACCTCACCGGGTATTCGCCAGATGACGGTGGTGGATTACCGCGACCTTACCCGCAAAGAGCCGGAAAAGCGCCTGATCGTGCCTCTTAAGCGGCACGCCGGGCGCAATTTCCAGGGTCGCATCACCGTAAGACACCGGGGAGGGGGCACGAAGCGTTTCTACCGCCTTATAGACTTCAAGCGCACCAAGGATGCCATACCCGGGCGGGTGGCGGCGCTGGAATATGACCCCAACCGGTCGGCGCACATCGCCCTGGTGAACTACGCCGACGGCGAGAAGCGCTATATTTTGGCTCCCCACGGGCTGTCGGTGGGAGACCGGATAGAATCCGGAGAGAACGCCGATATTCGGGTGGGTAATACTCTTCCCTTACGCCACATCCCGGTGGGTACCATCATCCACAATATCGAGCTAAAGCCGGGAAAGGGCGGGCAATTGGCGCGTTCAGCCGGAGCCGCCGCCCAGTTGATGGCGAAAGAAGGGGACTACGCCCACGTGCGCCTGCCTTCCGGAGAGGTGCGACTAATTCACCTCAACTGCCGGGCCACCATCGGTCAGGTGGGCAATCTGGATCACGAAAACGTGGTCATCGGCAAGGCGGGCCGCAAGCGCTGGCTGGGCATCCGGCCCACGGTGCGGGGCGTGGTCATGAACCCGGTAGATCATCCTCACGGCGGTGGAGAAGGAAAATCCCCTATCGGTCGTCACCCGGTAACGCCGTGGGGCAAGCCGGCGCTGGGGGTCAAGACCCGCAAGAAGAACAAGCCGTCGGATAAGATGATCGTCAAGCGCCGCAAGTAGTCGAGGGGAATAAGGAGGGTTGTTATGGGCCGTTCCAAGAAAAAGGGGCCGTTTTGCGATGCCCACCTGTTAAAGAAGATTGAGGCCCTGAACGAGAAGGGCGAAAAGAGGGTCATCAAGACCTGGTCCCGGCGGTCCACCATTTTCCCCCAAATGGTAGGGCACACCATTGCCGTACACGACGGACGGCGGCACGTGCCGGTATACATTACGGAGGACATGGTGGGGCACAAGCTGGGAGAGTTCGCGCCCACGCGGGTCTTTCGGGGGCACGGGGCCCATACCGAGAGGTCTACGGCCCTAAAGTAAAAGAGGGGTAGATAACCATGCAGGTACGCGCGTGCGCTCGATACGTACGTTTGTCGCCCAAAAAGGCCCAAGGGGTGGTCCGTCTGATCCGGGGGAAGCCGGTAGCCGAGGCCCTGGCCATTCTACGGTTCACTCCCCATAAGGCCAGCCGGATCATCACCAAGGTGCTAAAGTCCGCGGTGGCCAACGCCGAGCACAACTATAACCTGGACCCGGACTTTCTGTACGTGGCGCAGGCTTATGTGGATCAGGGACCCACTCTAAAGCGCTATTTTCCCCGGGCCTACGGTAGGGCCAATCTCCGGCGCCACCGCACCAGCCACGTTACCGTGGTCGTGGCCCAGAAGGAGGGGTGATGCGTGGGGCAAAAGGTACACCCGGAAGGCCTGCGGCTGGGCATAACCCGTGACTGGAACGCCCGCTGGTACGCGGACCGGGATTACGCCAAACTTCTGCACGAGGATCTGGATTTGCGACGCTATCTTAAGTCCAAACTCTACGCCGCCGGCATTTCCGATATCGAGATTGAGCGGGCGGCCAACCGGCTGAAGATCACCATCCATGCCGCCAAGCCGGGGCTCGTCATCGGGCGGGGCGGAGCCGAGGTGGAGAATCTGCGCCAGGAGTTGGAAAAGCGCACCGGCCGGCAAGTGAGCCTTAACATTGTGGAGATCAAGCGGCCCGAGCTGGAGGCGCAGTTGGTGGCCGAAGGGGTAGCGGCGCAGTTGGAGAAACGGGTATCTTTTCGCCGGGCCATGAAGCAGGCGGTGGCCCGGGCCATGCGGATGGGCGCCCAGGGAATAAAGATCGCCTGTTCGGGACGTCTGGCCGGGGCGGAGATCGCCCGTACCGAGTGGTACACCGAGGGAAAGGTGCCGCTTCAGACCCTACGGGCGGACATCGATTACGGCTTCGCCGAGGCCAACACTACCTACGGCAAGATCGGGGTAAAGGTTTGGATTTACCGGGGCGACGTGTTGCCGGAAGCCGCCAGGGCGGCGGGTAAAGGGGGAGAATAGCGGTGCTGGCACCGAGGCGGGTTAAGTACCGGAAGGAACAGCGGGGCAGCCTGGCCGGCAAGGCCAAGGGCGGTACGGAACTGGCCTACGGCGATTACGGGTTGGTGGCGCTGGAGGCGGCCTGGATTACCGCCCGTCAGATCGAGGCGGCCCGGGTGGCCATTACCCGGTTCGTCAAGCGCGGCGGCAAGCTGTGGATCAAAATCTTCCCCCACAAACCGGTAACCGCCAAGCCGGCAGAAACCCGCATGGGAAGCGGGAAGGGCAGCCCGGAGTACTGGGTGGCGGTGGTGAAACCGGGACGGGTCCTCTTCGAGTTATCGGGGGTGTCCGAGGAAACCGCCCGCGAGGCCATGCGGTTGGCCAGCCACAAGCTGCCGATAAAGACCAAGTTCATTAAGCGAGAAAACCTAGGTGGTGAAGCCGGTGAAGGCTAGGGAGATCCGGGACCTTACTAACGAGGAAATCCGGCAGAGGCTTTTAGACTGGAAGCAGGAGTTATTCAACCTTCGTTTCCAGGCAGCCACCGGGCAGTTGGACAATCCCATGCGTATCCGGGACTTGAAGAGAAGTATTGCCCGGGCGAAAACCGTTTTACGGGAACGGGAGCTTGAGCGGGAAAGGAAGGAGGCCTAGGGGCCATGCCAGGCGAGGAGCGCGGCAAGCGCAAGGTCCGGGTGGGAACCGTGGTCAGTGACAAGATGCAGAAGACGGTAGTGGTGGCAGTAGAAACCACGGTCCGCCATCCTTTATACGGAAAAACCATGCGGCGGACTCGCCGGTTCAAAGCCCACGACGAGGAGAACCGGTGCCGGGTAGGTGATGTGGTACGCATCATGGAGACCCGGCCCCTAAGCAAGGATAAGCGCTGGCGCGTGGTGGAGATCCTGGAACGCCGTACGGTAGTGCCGGAGGAGAAGGTGGTGGAAGAATGATCCAGCAAGAATCGGTCCTCAAGGTCGGCGATAATACCGGCGCCAAACGGCTGCTCTGCATTCGCGTTCTGGGGGGTTCCAAACGGCGTTACGCCTCGGTGGGCGACGTGATCATTGCCTCGGTGAAGGAGGCCACTCCCGGCGGCGTGGTAAAAAAGGGCGACGTGGTGCGGGCGGTGGTAGTACGCACGCGCCGTCCCATCCGCCGGCCGGACGGGTCTTACATCCGCTTTGACGAGAACGCGGCGGTGATCATCAACGACCAGGGTAATCCCCGGGGAACGCGCATTTTCGGTCCGGTGGCTCGGGAGTTGAGGGATAAGGATTTTATGAAGATCATCTCCCTGGCCCCGGAAGTGCTGTAGAGACGGGGTGGCGGCGTATGCACGTGAAGAAAGGCGACACCGTAGTAGTCATCAGCGGCAAGGAAAAGGGCAAGCGGGGTAAGGTGCTGGCCGTCGACCGTCGGAGGAACCGGGTGCTCGTGGAGGGGGTTAATCTGGTGAAGCGCCACCTCCGGCCCACCCGGGAGCTACCCCAAGGCGGGATCGTAGAAAAAGAGGCATCCATTCATCTTTCCAACGTGCTGCCCCTATGCTCCAAGTGTGACGCACCCAGCCGGGTAGGCCGCGCCTTCCTGGAGGGCGGCCGAAAAGTGAGGGTGTGCAAGCGCTGCGGGGAGCATCTGGATTAGGGCGTGAGTAAGGAGGGTTGGTGTTGGAGGCGGCGGTAAATAGGGAAATGCCCGCCCTTAAGCGGCGCTACCTGGAAGAAGTACGGCCGCAGCTCATGCGCCGTTTTGGCTACAAGAACATCATGCAGGTGCCCCGACTGGAGAAAGTGGTCCTGAACATCGCCGTCGGGGAGGCCACCCAGAATCCCAAGGCCCTGGATGCCGCGGTAGAAGACCTCACCGCCATTAGCGGGCAACGACCGGCCATCCGAAGGGCCAAGCGTTCCATTGCCGCTTTTAAGCTGCGCAAGGGAACGGCCATAGCCTGCATGGTGACCTTACGGGGCGATCGGATGTACGAATTCCTGGAGCGGCTGATAAACGTGGCCCTGCCCCGGGTACGCGATTTCCGCGGGGTCCCGGCAGAAGGGTTTGACGGCCGCGGTAACTATAACCTGGGGCTGCGGGAACAGTTGATCTTTCCCGAGATAGATTACGACAAGGTGGATCGGGTTCGGGGCATGAATATCAGCATAATAACTACGGCGCGAACGGACGAAGAAGGCCGGGAGTTGCTGCGGCTGTTGGGCATGCCCTTCCGATCCTAGAGGAGGGAGACTGGTTGGCCAGGAAGGCTTTAGTGATTAAGCAGAAACGGCCGCCGAAGTTTAAGGTCCGCGCTTATAACCGCTGTTACCTATGCGGTCGGCCCCGGGCATACCTGCGCAAGTTTGGCCTATGCCGGATTTGCTTCCGGACCTTGGCCCACCGGGGAGAAATCCCGGGCGTTCGCAAGGCTAGTTGGTAAGGGGGCCTGTGACCCATGACCGATCCCATAGCCGATTTCTTAACCCGAATTCGCAATGCCACCACCACCCGGAAGGAGACGGTGGAGGTACCGGCCTCGAAGATGAAGCGGGCCCTGGCCGAGATTCTAAAGCGCGAGGGCTTCATTCGGGACTACGAATATCTGGAAGACGGCAAGCAGGGCGTGCTGCGGCTGTATTTGAAGTACGGCCCCAACAAAGAAAAAGTAATCACCGGTCTAAAGCGGATCTCCCGGCCCGGTCTGCGAGTGTACGCCCGTAAAGACCAACTGCCCCGGGTACTGGGAGGGCTGGGCATCGCCGTGATTTCTACTTCCCGCGGGCTGATGACCGATAAAGAGGCGCGTAAACGCGGGCTGGGCGGCGAGGTAGTCTGCTACATCTGGTAAGGGGGGACGGAGCTTGTCCCGCATCGGACGAAAACCGGTAGAAATTCCGGCCGGGGTGGAGGTAAGTGTAGAGGGCAACCTGGTTCGGGTCAAGGGCCCGAAAGGGGAATTGGCCCGCACCCTGCCTCCGGCCATAGCCATAAAGGTACAGAACGGTCAGGTAGTGGTGCAGCGTCCCTCGGACAGCCACCAGCACCGCGCCCTGCACGGTCTGTGCCGAACTCTCATTCAAAACATGGTGGACGGGGTAAGCCGGGGCTTTCAGCGGGTGCTGGAACTTCACGGGGTGGGCTACCGGGCCAGCAAGCAGGGCGAAAAACTGGTTCTTCAGGTGGGCTATTCTCACCCGGTGGAGATCGACCCCGGGCCGGAGTTGAGCATCGAGGTGCCGGCGCCCAACCGCATAATCGTGCGCGGCATAGACAAGGAGGCGGTGGGTAATCTGGCCGCTCGTATCCGGTCGGTGCGTCCGCCGGAACCCTACAAGGGCAAAGGCATCCGCTATGAAGGCGAGCGGGTCCGCCATAAGGTGGGCAAGGCCGGAACCGGCAAGAAGAGGTAGGGGGCGGTGTAAGTGATTAAGAAGGAAGATCGTAAGAAACTGCGGGCGAAAAGGCACGTGCGCATCCGCAAGCGCGTATTCGGCAGCCAGTCCCGGCCGCGCCTGGCGGTTTACCGTAGCAACGCCCACATCTACGCCCAGATCATAGACGATACCCGGGGGCACACCCTGGTGGCGGCCTCTACCCTGGAGCCGGAGATCCGGGCTCAATTAGGGGGCAAGACCAAGAACGTGGAGGCGGCCCGGCTGGTAGGAGAAAAGCTGGCGGCCAAGGCCAAGGCCTTGGGGATCACCAAGGTGGTATTCGACCGGGGAGGCAATCTTTACCACGGTCGGGTAGCGGCCCTGGCCGAGGGGGCGCGGGCCGGCGGGCTTGACTTCTAACCCAACGCCGGAAAGGAGGCGGCAAGTTGCCCAAGCGGATAGATCTTTCCCAGACGGAGTTTAGCGAGCGGGTAGTAAGCATTAACCGCGTGGCCAAAGTGGTTAAAGGCGGACGTCGGTTTAGCTTTAGCGTCATGGTGGTAGTGGGGGACGGTAACGGCCATGTGGGAGTGGGCCTGGGGAAGGCGGGCGAGGTTCCGGAGGCCATTCGTAAGGGAGTAGAGGTGGCCAAAAAGAATCTTCTGGAGGTCCCCCTCAACGGCACCACCATACCCCACGAGGTGATAGGTGAGTTCGGAGCCGCCAAAGTGCTGATGAAGCCTGCCAGTCCGGGTACGGGGGTAATCGCGGGCGGGCCGGTAAGGGCGGTGCTGGAACTGGCCGGAATAAAAGACGTACTCACCAAGTCGCTGGGCTCCAACAATGCCATCAATGTGGTGTACGCCACCGTTGAGGGTCTGAAGCAGTTGCGGCGGCCGGAAGAAGTGGCCCGCATACGAGGCAAGAGCGTGGCCGAGCTATTGGCCTAAGGGAGGCGCGCTCCGGTATGAAACAACTGCGCATAACCTTGGTAAGAAGCTTGATCGGTAGACCGGAAAAGCAGCGGCGAACGGTGCGAGCGTTAGGATTGGGTAGGCTAAACAGTCAGGTAGTGCATCCGGATACGCCTTCCATCAGAGGTATGGTGCGGCAGATAGAACACCTGGTACGGGTGGAAGAAGTGGCTGAGGGCTAAGGAGGGAAGGCGGGTGGAACTGCATCAGCTTAGACCGGCACCCGGGGCCAAACGGAATCGCGTCCGGGTGGGCCGAGGCATCGGGAGCGGCGTGGGCAAGACCGCGGGAAAGGGCCACAAAGGCCAGAAGGCCCGGTCGGGCGGCGGCGTACGGCCCGGCTTCGAGGGCGGGCAAATGCCGTTAATCCGTCGCATTCCCAAGCGGGGATTTACCAACGTCCGTCCCCGGGCGGCGGTTATCAACGTGGCCGATCTGAACCGGTTTGCCGCGGGAGAAGTGGTTACTCCGCAGCGGCTGAAGGAAGAGGGGTTGGTAAAGAACCTCTCCTGGGGCGTAAAGGTATTGGGTAAAGGAGAACTGACCAAGGCGCTAACGGTGAGGGCCCACGGCTTCAGCGAGTCCGCTCGGCGCAAGATCGAGGCTTGCGGCGGTCAGGCCGAGGTGATTTAGGTGCTGGGGACCCTGGCGAACGCCTGGAAACTGCCGGATCTTCGCCGGCGGATAATCTTTACTCTGCTCATGCTGGTAGTGTTTCGGGTCGGGGCGCACGTCCCGGTGCCGGGGATAGATAAGGCAGCGCTGGCCAGGATTATGGAAACGGGGCTGCTGTTCGGATTTCTGGACATCGTATCCGGCGGGGCCTTCAAGAGCTTCACCGTATTTGCCATGGGCATTATGCCCTATATTAACGCCTCCATCATCATGCAGTTGCTGACGGTGGTTATTCCTCGGCTGGAGCAGTTGGCCAAGGAAGGCGAGGAAGGTCGCCGCAAGATAGTCCAGTATACTCGCTACGGCACCGTGGTGCTGGGCTTTATTCAGGCCATCGGCATGGCCCTGTTCCTGGGGCGCTCTCAACCACCGGCCCTGGAGCACCCGGGGATAGCCTCCTACCTTTTGGTAGCCCTTACCCTTACCGCCGGTACCACCTTCCTGATGTGGATGGGGGAACTGATCACCGAGCGGGGTATAGGGAACGGGATTTCCCTCTTGATCTTTGCCGGCATTGTAGCCCGGTTGCCGCGGGAGTTTTACAGCATCTACGAGTTCCTGCGCACCGGTACCGTAGGGGTGCTTAGTGTAATCGGGTTCGTAGTCATTGCCGTAGTGGTGATCGCGGCCATAGTGGCTATGAACGAGGGTCAGAGGAGGGTACCGGTCCAGTACGCCAAGCGGGTAGTGGGTCGCAGGGTATACGGGGGGCAGAGCACCCATATTCCCTTGAAGGTCAACCAGGCCGGGGTTATCCCGGTGATCTTCGCCATGTCTATTCTGCTCTTTCCCAATACCCTGGCCTCGTGGTTTCCGGAGAACGCCCTGGCGCAGGCGGTGGTGCGGTTCTTTGATTTTCGTACCGTGCCGTATATGATATTGTACGCGGTCCTGATAATCTTCTTCACTTACTTCTACACCGCCATCACCTTCAATCCGGTGGACGTGGCGGATAACATCAAGAAGTACGGGGGCTTCATACCCGGCCTGCGGCCCGGTCGACCTACGGCGGAGTACCTGGAGCGTATCCTCACGCGCATCACCTTCGTGGGGGCGGTTTTCCTGGCCTTTATTGCCGTACTACCCAATCTGGTTACTGCGGCTACGGGTTTGAACGTATATTTCGGCGGCACCTCGCTGCTCATAGTGGTAGGAGTAGCGCTGGACACTATGAAGCAGTTGGAGGCCCACCTCCTGATGCGGCATTATCAGGGCTTCATTAAGTAAGAAAGGGGGAGGATCGGCGCGGAGCCAGTGCCGCGCCGGTGAAAGCAATGCGCCTGGTAATTATGGGCCCGCCGGGGGCCGGGAAAGGCACTCAGGCCGAACGGTTAGTCAAGGAACTTAAGATAGCCCACATCTCTACCGGCGACCTGTTTCGGGCGGCGGTAAGCCAGGGCACCCCACTGGGCCTGGAGGCCAAGAAGTACCTGGACGCCGGGCAGTTGGTCCCGGATGAGGTGACGGTGGGAATGGTGCGGGAGCGCCTGAGCCAGCCCGATTGTCAGGCCGGTTTTCTGCTGGACGGCTTTCCCCGTACGGTGCCTCAGGCCGAGGCCTTGGGGAAGATGCTGGCGGAAATGGGTCTAAGCCTGGACGCGGTGCTTAACATCGAGGTGCCGGAGGAGAAACTGGTGGCCAGGCTTACCGGCCGGCGGGTATGCCGGCAGTGCGGCGCCAATTATCACCTGGAGTTCAACCCGCCCCGGCAACCGGGAGTGTGCGATCGCTGCGGCGGTGAGCTGTATCACCGCAGTGACGATACCGAAGCTACGGTGAGAAATCGGCTGGAAGTATACCGGGAACAGACTGCTCCCCTCCTGGCCTACTATCGCGAGCGGGGCCTGCTCAAGACGGTCAACGGCGACCAGGACGTAGAGAAGGTATTGGCCTCCTTGCTGGAGGCTCTGGGCCGGAGGTAGGGCCAGACAGGCGGTGATAATACTCAAGTCGGACCGAGAACTGGCGCTGATGCGAGAGGCCGGCCGGATAGTGGCCGAAGTCCTGGCCCAATTGGAGAAAATGGTGCAGCCGGGAATAACCACCAGAGAACTGGACCGGGCGGCCGAGAGCCTCATCCTAAAGCGAGGAGCCTACCCTTCTTTTAAGGGGTACCGGGGTTTCCCGGCCAGCATCTGCGCCTCGGTCAATCAAGAGGTGGTGCACGGCCTGCCGGGTTTAAGGAAATTGGTGGAGGGGGATATTATTAGTATCGACATTGGCGCCGAATTCCAGGGCTACCACGGGGACGCGGCCATAACCCTACCCGTGGGCCGGGTGGCCCCGGAGGTAGAGAGGCTGTTGCGCGTAACCCGGGAAGCCCTGTGGTTGGGTATTGAGCAGGCGCGGGTCGGCCGCCGCCTCAGCGACATTTCTCACGCCATCCAGAGCCACGTGGAAGGAAACGGCTTCAGCGTTGTACGCGAATTTGTGGGGCACGGTATCGGGCGGGCCATGCATGAGGAGCCCCAGGTTCCTAATTACGGGCGGCCGGGCCGGGGGCCCAGGCTGATGCCGGGCATGACCCTGGCCATCGAGCCCATGGTTAACCTCGGGGGGCCGGAAGTGATGGTGCTGGCGGACGGCTGGACCGTGGTTACTCGCGACGGAAGCTATTCCGCCCACTTTGAGCACACGGTGGCCGTTACCGAAGACGGACCCCAGGTCCTCACCCTGCCATAGGGGGTGGGCGGGCGGTGGCGGCATATACTTCGCCCGGGCTTAAGATCGGACAATTGGTATTTTCGAAGGCCGGTCGGGACCGGGGACGGCCGTTCCTGGTGTTTAAGATAACCGGTGACGGCTTTGCCTACGTGGTGGACGGGGACCTTCGAAGGGTGGCCAGACCGAAACGCAAGAACATCAAGCATTTGCAGCCGACGAACCGAGTGGACCGGGAATTGGCCGCTCGGATAGAAGCCGGAAGAATTCCTACCGACGCGGAGATCAGAAGAGCGCTGGCGGCTTTGACTGGCGTCCCCGGTGGAGAGGAGGAAGGGGATGGCGAAAAAGGAGGTTATTGAGGTTCAGGGCACGGTAGTGGAACCCCTACCGAACGGAATGTTCAGGGTGGAGCTGGAGAACGGTCACCGGGTTCTGGCCCACGTCTCGGGAAAGATCCGGATGAACTTCATCAGAATTCTACCCGGGGACCGTGTGACCGTGGAATTATCCCCTTATGACCTTAGCCGGGGAAGAATCACCTATCGCTACAAATAGAGCGGGAAGCGAGGGACCAGCATTGAAGGTTAAGCCTTCGGTAAAACCGATCTGCGAAAAGTGTAAGATAATCAAGCGGCACGGCCGGGTAATGGTTATCTGCGAGAATCCCAAGCATAAGCAAAAGCAAGGCTAGGGGGAGGTGACAGAGTGGCACGGATAGCCGGGGTGGATCTGCCCAGGGATAAGCGGGTAGAGGTAGCCCTCACCTATATATACGGTATCGGCCGTTCTCGTTCGCGCCAGATCCTTCAGGCCACGGGGGTAAACCCGGACACCCGGGTCCGGGATCTAACCGAAGACGAAGTCAGCCGGCTTCGGGAGTATATTGACCGCAATTGTACGGTAGAAGGCGACCTGCGGCGCGAAGTGGCCATGAACATCAAGCGGCTGATCGACATCGGTTGCTACCGCGGCATACGCCATCGTCGGGGGCTGCCGGTCCGCGGGCAGCGTACCCGGACCAACGCCCGCACCCGCAAGGGGCCGCGCAAGACCGTAGGCGTGCGGAGGAAGAAGTAACTAATTCCAGTGAGGGGGTAGGAAAAGGCCTCATGGGAAGAAGAGCTACCAGAGCCCGGCGCAAAGAGAAGCGGCACGTGGAGAGCGGCATCGCTCACATCAAGTCCACGTTTAACAATACCATCGTCACCATTACCGACCGGACCGGTAATGTTCTGTGTTGGGCCAGCGCGGGTACGGTGGGATTCAAGGGGTCGCGCAAGAGTACGCCTTACGCCGCCCAGATGGCGGCCGAGGCCGCGGCCAAGGAGGCGCTGGGGTACGGGATGAAGGAAGTAGAGTGCCGGGTGAAGGGACCGGGTGCCGGCCGGGAGGCGGCCATCCGTTCCCTGCAGGCGGCGGGATTGGAGATAACGGTTATTAAGGACGTCACACCCATACCGCACAACGGGTGCCGGCCGCCCAAGCGGCGTCGGGTCTAAGAGGGGGGTGAAAAGGTGGGAAGGTATACCGGACCGGTGTGTCGTCTGTGCCGTCGGGAAGGGGTTAAGCTTTTTCTGAAGGCGGAAAGGTGCTACACGGAGAAATGCGCCATGGAGCGTAGGCCCTACCCTCCGGGCCTGCACGGCCACGGACGCAGGAAGGTTACCGAATACGGCATGCAGCTTCGGGAGAAACAGAAGGCCAAACGCATCTACGGGGTGCTGGAAAGGCAGTTCCGCAATTACTTCGAGAAGGCGGAAAGGCAAAAGGGCGCTACCGGCGAGAACCTATTGGTGCTCCTGGAACGGCGCCTGGATAACGTGGTGTTCCGCCTGGGGCTGGCCGGGTCCCGGCCGGAGGCCAGGCAACTGGTGCGGCACGGCCATTTCACCGTCAACGGCCGGAAGGTGGATATCCCCTCCTATCAGGTGCGCCCCGGCGACGAGATTGCGGTAAAGGAGACAAGCCGCGACCTGCCCCGGTTTAAGGCCCTGGCCGAGGCGCTGGTCCACCGCACGCTGCCGGCCTGGCTGGATGTCGACAAGGAAAACCTGCGGGGTCGCGTCCTGCGGTTGCCGGAGCGCGAGGAAATCGACGTGCCCGTAGAAGAGCACCTGATTGTAGAGCTGTACTCCCGGTAAGTGGGAGGAGGGAGCGTAGTGCTGGAGATCGAAAAGCCCCGCATTAGTTGCGTGGAGCTCAGCCCCAACCGGCGTTACGGCCGCTATGTCATTGAGCCGCTGGAGAGAGGCTACGGCATAACCCTGGGCAATGCCCTGCGGCGGGTGCTGCTGTCTTCTCTGCCCGGCGCGGCCATAACCCAGGTAAAAATCGAGGGGGTCCTGCATGAGTTCTCCACCCTGCCGGGGGTAGTGGAAGACACTACCGACATCCTGTTAAACCTTAAAGGCGTGTGCCTGAAGATGTACGGCGACGGCCCGGAAACGGTCAGGATCGAGGCCGAGGGCGAAGGTGAAGTCAAGGCCGGCGACATTATCTGCGGTGCCGATGTAGAAGTGCTTAATCCCGAATGGCACATCGCCACCCTGGAAGAGGGGGGCCGGCTGTTCATGGAAATGACCGTGGAGAAGGGCCGGGGTTACGTGCCGGCGGAGAAGAACAAGCGGGACGGAGAGGCCATCGGGGTAATTCCGATCGATTCCATCTTTACCCCGGTTCCCCGGGTTAACTATCGGGTGGAGAACACTCGCGTGGGCCAGGTTACCGATTACGACAAGCTGATTCTGGAGGTCTGGACCAACGGGAGCCTGGAACCGGGAGAAGCCATTAGCGCCGCCGCCCGGATCATCACCGACTACCTGAAGCTCTTCCTGGGTCTGACGGATACGGTTCCGGAACAGGTCACGCTGGTAGACAAGGAGGACAACCGGCAGGACCGTATCCTTAACATGAGCATTGAAGATCTGGACCTCTCGGTTCGGTCCTACAACTGCCTGAAGCGGGCGGGGATTAACACCGTGCAGGAATTGATCCAACGCACCGAAGAGGACATGATGAAGGTGCGCAACCTGGGCAAGAAGTCGCTGGAGGAAGTGCAGCAAAAACTGGCAGAGCTGGGACTGTCATTGCGGAAATCGGAAGAGTAAGGGGTGGCGAGTCAATGAGTTACCGGAAGTTGGGGCGGCGAAGCGATCACCGCTGGGCCATGCTTCGTAACCTGGTTACTTCCTTCCTGCGCGAAGGGCGACTAGAAACTACGGAAACCCGGGCCAAGGAATTGCGGCGCCTGGCCGATAGAATGATTACGTTGGGCAAACGAGGGGACCTGCACGCCCGGCGTCAGGCCTTGGCTTTTCTGCTAGACGAAAGCGTGGTCAAGCGACTATTCGACGAACTGGGCCCCCGGTATCGGGAGCGGCAGGGCGGATATACCCGGGTGATCAAGACCGGGGCGCGTCGGGGCGACGGAGCCCCCATGGCCATCGTGGAACTGGTTTAACCCCCTATGCGGCGGCTGAAGCTGACCGTGGCCTACGACGGTACCGCCTACCACGGCTGGGCGATACAACCCGGTAGGCAGGGCCGGACCATCCAGGGGACCATGCAAGAGCGGCTGAGCCGGCTAACCGGGGAAGCGATCAATCTGGTGGCGGCCAGCCGAACGGATGCCGGGGTGCACGCCCGAGGGCAGGTAGTGACTTTCACCACCGAAAGCCGCATCCCCCTGGAACGCTGGCCGCTGGCGGCTAACAGTGTTCTGCCTCCCGACATCGTGGTGTTAAAGGCGGAGGAAGCGCCGCCGGACTTCGACCCGCGCCGGGACGCGTTGTATAAGACCTATAGCTATACCATTCACAACCACTTCCTGCCCGACGTGTTCCGCCGTCGGTACAGCCTTGAGGTGCCCACGCCCCTGGCGGTGGGGCCAATGCAGGAAGCCGCCGGCCTTTTGGTGGGAAGGCATGACTTTCGGGCTTTTTGTGCCGCCGGCGCCGCGGCCAAGACCACGGTGCGTACCATATACCGGTGTCGCGTCCGCCGCCTGGGGCCCTGGATAAGGGTAGAAGTTACGGCCAACGGCTTTTTGTATCACATGGTAAGGATTATCGTGGGTACCCTGCTGGAAGTGGGACGGGGCCGCCTTCGACCGGAGCAGGTGGCGGTAATATTGGCTTGCGGCCGGCGGGAGGCCGCCGGGCCAACCGCGCCCGCCCGGGGCCTGTGTCTGGAGCGGGTAGTTTTTCGAGACGCGAGCTTGACAGATCCGGCAGACGGCAGATAAAATAAGAAACGCTGAGCTCAGGAACGGGGTGAAAAGTGTGCAGACTACCTACGCGGCCAAACCGGGGGAGGTAGCACGGCGCTGGTACATCTTGGATGCTACCGACCGGCCCCTGGGTCGGTTGGCCTCAGAAGCGGCCAGAATCCTCAGGGGTAAGCATAAGGCCATATTTACCCCGCACGTTGATACCGGTGACCACGTAATCATAATCAATGCCGAAAAGGTCAGGCTAACGGGCAGGAAGCCGGAGCGCAAGTTTTACGTTTACCACACCGGTTACCCGGGAGGCCTGAAAAAGATACCGTACAAGCAGTTGCTGGCCGAGAGGCCGGAAATGGCTATAGAAGAAGCGGTGCGCCGGATGTTGCCTCAGAACCGCCTGGGGCGGCAAATGCTGAAAAAACTTCGGGTCTACCGGGGCAGCCAGCACCCGCACCAGGCCCAGAAGCCCGAACCCTGGCAAGGCTGGAGGGAGTGAAAGGATTGTACTACGGCACCGGAAGGAGAAAGGAAGCGGTAGCGCGGGTATGGTTGAAACCCGGTTCGGGTCAGATGTGGGTCAACCGGCGGCCGCTGGAGGACTATTTTCCGATCGAGATACTGCGCCAGCAGATCCTCGAGCCCTTGCGCGCGGTAGGACTGGAAGGACGCTACGACGTCGTGGCCAACGTGCGGGGAGGAGGAGTGGCCGGACAGGCAGGAGCGGTACGCCTGGGCATAGCCCGGGCCTTGGTGCAGGCCGACAGCGGTCTGCGACCCACCTTGCGGCGGGGCGGGTTCCTCACCCGTGATCCGCGGATGAAAGAAAGGCGCAAGTACGGCTTAAAGAAAGCGCGAAAGGCGCCGCAGTACTCCAAGCGTTAAATCGGCTCCGGCCGTATCTAAAGCCTCAGAAGCGGGGTAGAGCTGTTACCCTGCTTTTTTGTTTTTCTGCCCGCGGTTCTGGGCCCTCTTTCTCGGGCATACACTTCCTGTTGGGGGCGGCAACGGTGATAGTGGTGCTAGAGCGCCGGCGACTGAGAATATTGTTCCTGGTGGTCGTGTTGCTGGCGACCGCCATCGCTCTCTGGCGGTGGACGCACCCACAGGAAGCCCTGACCACCTTTTCGTGGCTTGTGGCCGGCCGGGCGGTGGTAGTGGACCCGGGCCACGGCGGAGTAGATCCCGGAGCCGTAGGACCGGCGGGGACCAGAGAAAAGGACATAACCCTGGCCATCAGCCTGCGATTGCGGGATCTATTGGTTAAGGCCGGGGCGTCGGTGGCCATGACCCGAGAGACGGATGTGGATTTGGGCACGCCGGGAAAACCCCTCGGCGCCCGCAAGCGAGAGGACCTGGACCGGCGGATAGCCCTGGCCAGGGAACACCGGGCGGAAATATACCTGGGCATTCAGGCCAACGCCTTTGGCAGTCGCTGGTCGGGCGCCCAGACCTTTTACGATCCCGGCTCGGTCGAGGGGCGGCTGTTGGCCGAAGCCATTCAGGCGGAACTGGTGCGCATCCTGGGGAACACCAACCGCCGGGCCCGACCGCTAGACCTATACCTTTTGCGAAACCTTCCCGTGCCCGCGGCGGTCATTGTGGAAGTGGGTTTTCTGTCCAATCCCCAGGAGGAAAGGCTGCTTAACGATCCATACTATCAGCAGAAGGTGGCCGTGGCGGTGTACAGTGGGGTGGTACGTTACCTGGCCGAACGTCGTGGGGCCGCCTCGGGGAGCGCATCCCCGCCTTTGAGTTGGCTGGCGGTACCGGGTGCTCGCCAGAGCACCTTGGCAACTCCCCGGGCACCGAACTAGGCGAGGGCGGCCGGAGGCTATGGATGGCCGAAGCCGAGGGGAGCCCGCCGTAGCGCGAAGGCCGAGGCCCAGTTTGGTCGGCGAGGTGACAGTACGAACGGGGAGCACCCGGCACCGCCTAGGGGAAACTAGGGATACGTCAGGTGACGGCAGGGTTGGCGCCCAAGCTGCCGAATTATTTAGGTGAAATGAGATACCTATGCGTACCTACGGCCTGGGGCTGGGTGGCCCTGGCCCGGAACGAGAACGGGTTGCTAGCCGTAATCCCGCCCCGCCCCGATGAAGAGGAGGCGCTGACCGCGTTGCGGGCGAAACTCGGGGGAGGGAGCGGACAAGAAGACCGTCAGGCTTTCGGCGACCTGCCCCTTCGGCTGGAGGCCTATTTCGCCGGCGATGAAGTAGATCTCTCCCGGGGGGTGGTCCTGGACTGGAGCCGGACCGGCGACTTCCGACGCCGAGTTCTTCTGGCAGTCCGGGAGATCCCTTACGGGCATATCCGCCCCTACCGGTGGGTGGCGACGAAAATCGGCAGACCTCAGGCCTGCCGGGCAGTGGGACAGGCTCTAAGGGCCAATCCCTGGCCCCTGGTAATACCCTGTCACCGGGTGGTGGGGAGCGCGGGGCGGTTGGGAGGCTATTCGGCCGGACAGGCTCTCAAGCGCAGGCTTCTGAAACTGGAAGGAGGAGGCCAGGGTCTTAGGTAGCGAGACCCGGCCACGCGGGAGGTGAAGAAGGTTGACGGCCAAGACCGGACGGGTGGTGCTGGCCTGCCTGGTACCGCATCCGCCCGTTATGGTTCCCGAGGTAGGGGGAGTGGAAGCGAAGGGGGTGAGGTCCACGGCGCAGGCCCTGCAACAGGTTGGAGCGAGGCTGGCGAGGCTGGCGCCGGAGGTGCTGGTTTTTATCACTCCTCACGGCCCGCTGGCCCGGGATGTGGTGTTCGTAGCCGGAGGTCGGGAGTTGACCGGGGACTTGGGTGCCTTCGGGGCGCCGCAGGTGAGCTTCCGTCTGGCCAACGATCTGGAGTTGGCTTCGGCCATCCGGGACCGATCCCGGGAGGCGGGGCTGGCGGTGCAAATCACCGACCGTTGGAGCGGCTGGCCGGGAACGGGACCGGGACTGGATCACGGGATAACCGCGCCTTTATATTACCTGGGCAAGGGCTGGTCCTCCTTCCGGTTGGTGGCCCTTACCTACGCCCTTTGGCCCCGGCCGCAGCTTTACCGGCTGGGCATGGTAATTCAGGAGGCGGTGGAGGCTACCGGCCGCCGGGCGGCGGTGGTGGCCAGCGGCGACCTGTCCCACCGGTTACTACCGGGAGCACCGGCCGGTTACGATCCCCGGGGCGAGGAGTTCGACCGACGCCTGCGGGAGCTGCTAGAGCGAGGAGCACGGTTAGAGATTGTTAACCTCCCCGAAGACCTGGCGGAGAGGGCGGGCGAGTGCGGTTGGCGCTCCCTGGTGGTAGGGCTGGGAACCCTGGAAGGGTACAAGGTAAGGACCGAGGTGCTCTCTTACGAGGGCCCATTTGGGGTGGGGTACCTGGTGGCCTGTCTGGAGCCGGAAGAAGAGGACCCGGCCGGCCGGCTTTGGGAGCTTCTTTCCGGTCGGGGGGACGAATCCTGGCCGGTGCGTCTGGCCCGGCAGAGCCTGGAAGCGTACGTGCGCGAGGGACGGCAGCTCCCGCCCCCGCGCTCCGTACCGCCGGAATTCGACCGGGCGGCCGGAGCCTTCGTTTCTCTGAAGAAGCACGGTCAGCTTCGGGGGTGCATCGGCACCATACGTCCCACCCGGCCCCGGCTGGCGGAAGAGATTATCGCCAACGCCATCAGTGCCGGAACCAGAGACCCTCGTTTCGAACCGGTCAGACCGGAGGAGTTGCCCGAACTCACCTATTCGGTTGACGTATTGACCGAGCCCGAGCCGGTCCGCAGCCCGGTGGAGTTAGACCCAAAACGCTACGGGGTAATTGTGCGTCGGGGGTGGCGTACGGGGGTATTGCTGCCGGACCTGGAGGGTGTAGATACGGTGGAGGAGCAGTTGCGCATAGCCAAGCTTAAGGCCGGAATCGCACCGGAGGAAGATTGCGAAATCGAGCGCTTCGAGGTGAAGAGATACTACTAGGCAGTAGCGGCCGCCAGGAGGGCGGCGCGGCCGAGGTATCCCTAACCTTGAGTTAGCCTGGCGGTACCGGGTGCTCGCCTGCGTGTATTAGCAACTCGAAGGTCAAGCCTTAGTTCGGCGGCGAGGTGAAAATAGTACCGACGGGAAGCACCCGGTACCGCCTGATAGGTGGTAGACTGAAAACATGCGAGAGGCGGCCTACTACGAAACGATGGCGGAGGCGCGGGTGCGTTGCCGGCTTTGCCCCCACGGTTGCCTTTTGGCTCCGGGTAAACGGGGCCGGTGCGGGGTGCGCGAAAACCGGGACGGCACCCTCTATACGCTTAACTTTGCCCGCGTGTCCTCCTGGGCTTTTGACCCCATGGAGAAGAAACCTTTGTATCATTTCCATCCCGGCTCCACCATCTTTTCTTTGGGCACCGTGGGCTGCAATTTCCATTGCGAGTTCTGCCAGAACTGGGAGATCGCCCGGGGGGACGAAAACTTAACCTTTGAACTTCCGGTCGATGATCTGATAAAGATCCTGTCCGAGAAGGCTCCTCATGATTGCGTAGGGGTGGCCTACACCTACTCCGAGCCGCTGGTCTGGTACGAATACGTTCTGGCGGCCAGCCGCCGGGTTAAAGAAGCCGGCTACCGAAACGTGCTGGTAACCAACGGCTTTGTCAACCCCGAGCCGTTAGCCGAACTTCTGCCCTTTATCGATGCCTTGAATATCGACGTCAAGGGGTTTACCGATCGTTTCTACCGGCAGGTGGTGCACGGGGACTACGAGCCGGTGCTGCAAACCGCCGTGGCGGCCAAGAGAGCCGGTTGTCACGTGGAGATTACCACCCTGCTAATCCCGGGCCTGAACGACTCCGAGGAGGAGCTGGCGCGGCTGACCGACTGGGTGGCCACGGCCTTGGGGCCGGACACCCCTCTACATTTCTCCCGCTACTTCCCCAACTACCGCCTGAAACTCGAACCCACTCCGGTAGAAACTTTGCGGCGGGCAAGGGAATTGGCCCGCCGCAAATTGGCCTTCGTGTATCTGGGAAACGTGGCCGATGCAGAAGCCTCCACCACCTACTGCTGGCACTGCGCTCAACCGGTGATCGAGCGTTACGGATACCGGGTAAACCGGCAAGGCCTGGACGGCAACCGCTGCCGGCACTGCGGCACCCGTCTTCCCGTGGTGGTGTAGGGTTCCTAACCGGGCACGGCTAAGGGTATTCCTACCTGCTCCTCTCCCTGTTCCGCCCGGTTCAGGCCGTCCACCGCCAGGCGGGAAAGCAGGTAGGCCAGCAGGGACTCCGCCCCCCGGTTGGGGTTAACTCCCTCGGGGGTCAAACCGTCGAAGCAACCTCCGGACTCCCGGTCGTAGAGGGGAACACCCAGCTCGTTTTGCCCCAGGAACCAGCGGAAGCATTTCTCCGCCAACTGGCGGTAGGAGGGTTCCCGGCTGGCCAGGTAGGCCATAGTATAGGCCAACACCAGGCAGCCGGCATCCTCAGGTTGCTCGTCGAAAGGGGCGGGCCGACGATTTTTGAAGTACCAACCCTTATTGCCTACCAGCTTGAGGTGCCCGTTGGCCAGGTGCAGGCTGGTGAGGAACTCCAAGGCCCGCGTCGCCGCCTGCCAATAGGGTCGGTGCTGCGTAACCAGATAGGCCATCACCAGGGCCGCCGGTAGAATGGCGTTGGAGTAGGTAAGGAAGGGCTCAAACCAGCACCATTCCCGCGTTTCCTCCCGTTTTAGGGCGGTGGGAAACCAGTCGGCCAGCATTCGCACCAGGTCCCGTACCTGGTCCGAAGGGACCAGCGAATAGTAATAACCCAGCCCTAGCAAGGCAAAGGCCTTGGCCCGGGGATAGGTGAGGCGGGGAACCCACGGAAGGGCCCTCTCCAACATATCTCTTGCCGCCCGGCCCAGGTAGTGCTCCGGCGCCGCGGCGGCAACGTAGCCCACCGCCCATAGGGCCCGGCCAAAGGAATCTTCCGAACCCTCCTCGTCCAGAAAGCAACGGGTGTAGTCTACGAAGTTGTGCCACTTGCCGTCGGCGCGCTGGGCGTAATTAAGAAAGCCCAGGTAGGTTTCCGCCAGCCCCAGCACCTCCGGCTCTTGCCGCTGCTGGTAGGCTTGAAAGGCGGCCAGCAAGGCTCGGGCGTTGTCGTCGGTGGTGTAGCCGGTCTGGTAGTTGGGCAGGGCATGTACCGCGTGTTGGATGATGCCTGTGCGGTCGGTAAGGCGCTTGAGATGTCTTAGGTCTAGTTCCGGAAAGCCGTTATCCACGAGGCAAGCCGACCTCCTTTCCGCGGTCCGAAGTCGCGATCGCCACCCGGTCCTATCTGGTGGCCGGGTTTTCTATACCCGGAACCGCCTGCCGGCCCATGGCCACCACGTCATGGACGAGGTCAACGTAGGCTTCCGCCACCTGTGGCCAGGTCATCTGTCGGCCGAATTCCCGGGCGGCGTGGCTTAAGGCCCGGGCCTTGCGCGGGTCGGCCAGGACCTCCTCCAGGGCTACGGCCATAGCCTCCGCGTCGGCAAAGGGCACCAGGATCCCCCGCCCGCCCGCCAACATTTCCTGGGCGTACAGATAAGGCGTGGAAATAATGGCCTTGCCCAAGCATACCGCGTAGGCCAAGGTACCGCTGGAAATTTGCTGCGGTTCCAGGTAGGGAGTGATGTAGATGTCGGTCATCTGTAGATAGGACAACAACTCTTCCTGACTCAGGTAGGAGTTTACGAACCGCACGTGGTTTTTCAGACCCAACTGGGTTACCAAATTTTCTAGCTTATTCCTGTAGGCCTCACCGTGCCGCCGGATTATTTCCGGGTGGGTCTGGCCGAGGATGAGGTAGAGTACCTCAGGGTGCTTTTCTACTACCGGGGGAAGTGCCTGCAACACGAATTCTATCCCCTTGCCGGGATGCAAAAGCCCAAAGGTGCACAGCAACTGCCGATCCTGCCACCCGTGACGCTCTTTTAGTTCTTCCTTAGAAGGCAGGTCCAGTACCGGCACGCCGTGGTGGATGACGTGTATCTTGCCCGGCGCAATTTTGTACACCTGGGTTAAGATCTCCTTGCCCTTCTGGGCCGGTACCACCACCGCCGCGCTGTGGGCGGCAATCTCCTGCACCAGAGCCTTCCGGTGGGAGTCCACGTTGGGAAGAACGGTGTGGAACGTGGTTACTACCGGCTTGCGTAAGTGACTCAGGAAGGAAAGCAGGTAGTTGCCGTTAGTACCGCCGAAAATCCCGAATTCGTGCTGGACTACTACCACATCCACTCTGCTGCGGTTCAGGAAGTTGGCTGCGCGGACATAAGAAGAGCGGTCTTCCTGAACGATTATCTGGCTGACCTGAGCCGGATAAACCAGGTCCTGACCCCGGTGATTGATGGCTACCACCTGCGAAGGAGCCAGCCTACCGGTGGCGTCGATCGCCGCGGTTAGGTCCGACGTAAAGGTTGCCAGACCGCACTGGCGGGGAGGAAAGGTGCTGACGTAGGCAACTTCCAGTCTGGTTGTCAACCGGGCCACCTCCTTAGTTATTGTTTGTCGACAGGGCAAAAACTACTCTCGCTAACCGTATTCCCACTTTCCCGCGGGCGGCTGCCGGGCACTCCCTGTTCGTACCGTCACCTCGCCTACGATACTTGCGCTCAGTCTTCGCGCTACGGCGGTCTCCCCTCGGAAGCACCGTCATGGCGCTCCTCGGCATCGGCCGTCCGTGGCCTCGTGAGCGCCTGGCGCGCTTGTCCTCGCCAAGTTCGGCGCCCGGCGAGTTGCCAAGGTACTCAGGCGAGCACCCGTACCGCCGGTTAACGCTGGGGCTTTACCTCGCACTCCGGCGGGCAACCGTTTCCGAACCCTGAGCTTAAGGACGAACCCAAGTGCCGACTGCCAGGCTGACCGGCAGGAAGGAACGTAATACCTGGCTCGGATAGGGAAAGCCTTACTAGGATATGCTGATACCGGCGAGCCTATTATCCTGTTCCCGCCCGTCAGCCCGGCACTACGTAAGCACCGTCTTGGCTAACCGGGATACAGGTCCGATATTATTCTAACACGAACACCGGTTTCGGCCAACCAGCATTTGGCGTCAAAGTTAACCGTCTTACGAAGCAATTTGTCTTAAGGACGCTTCTTCTCCGGCATACGGGCCCGTAATTATGTTAACAATGGTTCCGGCGCGTGGCCGTACCGGTGAGGGTCTGTTATAATACTGAAAAAACGTTGGCTAAGGGGAGGGGCGGGTATGGCAGCGATTCGGTTCGGTACCGACGGCTGGCGAGACGTGATCAGCGACGGCTTTACCTTTGCCAACGTACGCCGGGTGGCCCAGGCTATTTCTACCTACCTGCTGGCCCAGGGTTACGAAGGAGAGGGCGTAGTGGTGGGGTACGATACCCGCTTTCTGTCCCCCCGGTACGGGCAAATGGTCGCCGAGGTGCTGGCCGGAAACGGTTTTCGGGTGTGGCTAACCCAAGAAGCCGCGCCCACGCCGGCAGTCTCTTGGGCGGTTCGGGAAAAGGGAGCCGTAGGCGGAGTGATGGTTACCGCCAGTCACAATCCGCCCGAGTATAACGGCCTGAAGTTTAAGGGGCCTTACGGCGGCTCGGCCCTGCCCGAATTGACTGCCGCCGTCGAGCGCTATCTGGCCGAGGAAAGTGCCGTTCGTATTCTTCCCTTGGAGCGGGCACTGGCCGAGGGTCGGATAGAACGGTTCGATCCCAAGCCCGGCTATTTTGCCCAGTTGCGGCGCCTGGTGGACTTTTCGGCCTTCGCCCGCCAACGTTGGTGTCTTGTGGCGGATACCATGCACGGTGCCGCCCGGGGGTACTGGAAGGACCTCTTGGCCGGTACCGGTATAGAAGTGGTGGAAATTCGTAGCGAGCTCAACCCGGGCTTCGGGGGGGTTAATCCGGAGCCGATAGAAAAGAATCTGGAGGCCTTATTTAGCGCCGTGAGGGACCGGCACGCCACGGTAGGGCTGGCTACCGACGGCGATGCCGACCGGGTAGGGGCGGTAGACGAGCAGGGTAACTTCGTAGACTCCCACCGAATTTTCGCCCTCCTGCTGCGTCACCTGGTGGCGGGCCGGGGTTGGGACGGCGCGGTGGTAAAAACTTTCTCCACCACCCGCATGATCGACCTTTTGGCCGCCCGCCTGGGTAAGAAGCTCTACGTAACCCCAATCGGCTTCAAGCATATCTGCCGGCTAATGTTGGAGGACGACGTACTAATAGGCGGGGAAGAAAGCGGAGGCATTGGTATCAAGCACCACCTGCCCGAGCGGGACGGCATCCTTTCCGGCTTGCTGCTGCTGGAAATCATGGCCCTTTCGGGAAAGAAACTCTCGGAGCTGGTGGCCGAGCTGCTGGTCGAGGTGGGGCCGCACTACTACCGGCGGCTGGACCTGGAATTGTCTCAGGCGCAGGCCTTGGTGCGGCGTTTGGCGGAGCGCCCGCCCGCCGATCTGGGCGGGCGCCGGGTGGAGAACCAAGACGGCCTGGACGGGCAGAAGTTTTTCCTGGAGGACGGCTCCTGGATCCTATTTCGGGCTTCGGGTACCGAGCCGGTGGTGCGGATCTACGCCGAGGCCGCCTCTCCTCAGGCGGCGGAAGCTTTGCTGGCCGCCGGGGCGGAGTACCTGGCCAGGCTCTGAGCCCCCGGTCTTGAGCCAGCCGGGTTTCGCGCGGCTCGAAAAAGGTTGGCGGACGAAGGAGGAAAAGAGGTGCGAACGGTAGAAAAGCCGTGGGGCCGCGAGATCTGGTGGGCCCAAACCGAGCAGTACGTGGGGAAGATCCTGGAGGTTAAGGCCGGACAGGCCCTAAGCCTGCAGTACCATCGGGAAAAGCTAGAGTCCATGTATTTCTGGCAGGGAGAAGGGGAACTGCGTCTGGGGGAGGAGGTCATTCCCATTCGTCCCGGTTTGGCGGTTACCGTGCCGCCCGGAATGCCGCACCGTATTACCGCCGTGACCGATCTTACGATATTCGAGGTTTCTACCCCCCAGGTGGAAGACGTGGTTCGGCTGGAGGACCGCTACGGTCGGGCGGCGTCCGGTTCGGCGAGGCCCTAGAGCGCGGGAAATTGAGGAGGTGAACGTCGGGCATGCCGGTTGTGGCGGTGGTTATGGCCGGCGGTCGGGGCGAAAGGTTTTGGCCGCTCAGCCGCGAGACCCGTCCCAAGCAGTTCCTGCGACTGGTGGGTAAGCAGAGCCTGTTACAGGCTACGGTGGCGCGCCTTGACGGTCTGGTGAGAGCCGAAGATACCTTTGTGGTCACCGGAAGGCGTTACGCGGAGCAGGTGGGCCGGGAACTACCGCAGGTGCCCCGGCACAACATCCTGGTAGAGCCCCAGGGGCGGGATACTGCTCCCTGCATCGGCCTGGCCACGGTGTTCCTGCGCCGGTTCCGGCCGGAGGAAGACCCGGTGATGCTGGTCCTCCCGGCCGACCACCTCA
Source organism: Neomoorellales bacterium (assembly GCA_049719955.1). Classification (GTDB taxonomy): domain Bacteria; phylum Bacillota; class DSM-521; order Neomoorellales; family SLTJ01; genus JANLFO01. The sequence continues at coordinate 26,408 of JBNARC010000008.1, forward strand.
TCGCCGACCTGGGCGCCTTCATCCGCACCCTCAAGGTGGCCACCGAAGTGGCGCGTCGGGAGGAAGTGTTAGTATGTATCGGTATCGAACCCACCCGCCCCGAAACCGGCTACGGCTACATCGAGTGCGGGCCGGAATGGCCGGGTAGTGCGGAGGTTCCGGTGTTTCGGGTAAAGCGGTTCCGGGAAAAGCCGGATCGCGCCACGGCGGAATTCTTCCTCCGCCAGGGCGGGTTCTTTTGGAACAGCGGTATGTTCGCCTGGAGGCGGTCGGTGATCGAGCGGGCGATCGCCACCTACTTACCGGAATTGGCCGAAGGCCTTGAGGAGTTGCGGGCTCGGCTGGAGGACGGAAGGCCGTGGGAGGATCTCTTCGGCCAACTTCCGCGGATTTCGGTGGATTACGGGGTAATGGAAAAAGCCGATAACGTGGCGGTGGTAAAGGGCTCTTTCGGTTGGGACGACGTGGGAACCTGGTCGGCGCTCAGCCGCGTCTTGACTCATGACGGTCAGGGTAACGTGGTGGCGGGCGCGTACGGTTCCCGTCCGGAAGGCGGCGCCAAACCTATACTATTGCACTCCCGGGGTTGTGTAGTCTATAATGGGCACCGGTTGCTGGCGGCAGTAGGAGTGGAGGACTTAATCATTGTGGATACGGAAGACGCTTTGCTCATTTGTAAGAAGCAGGAGGAACAGCGCCTGAAGGAACTTCTGGGCCAGCTCCGGCAGGAGGGCTTGGAAAGTTATCTCTAGGAGCCGGAGCCGATCGACGGGTTTGCTCGGACAGCCCCGGGGTCCAGGGATCGGAGAAGTCCGGTCCTGGAAGCCCGGGGGTACCCGTTTGACCCGCTCGCCTTGAGGGCGGCGTTTCCAGCAGCGCGCTTATTTCGCACTGTTCCGGGCCCGGACAACTGATTCTTAGGCAATCGCAAACCGTATCGGGCATGTAATCGGCCTCCTTGTGTTTCTAGAATGAGCCCGAGACACAAGGAGTATACGTCGGCCGGGAGGCCAACCTTGGGGGAGGGCGATCGCAACGTGAATCTCAAACGCTGGCTGGCGGTGGGCTTAAGCCTGGGCGTGGTGCTGGGCGGGTGGTGGTGGTATGGCGGCAAGGGAATGGCTCAAACCCCGGCTCCGGGGAGCGAGGCCGATCCCCTCATCAGCAGAAGTTATCTGGAAAACTACGTATCTCAACGTTGCGGGGCGCTGGAAACCCAGGTGGCCCAGCTTTCCAGTCGGGTAGCCTCTTTGGAGCAGCAGGTAAAGGAGCTCCGCCAGAGGTTAGAAGCCTCTACTCCCCCTTCCGCCGGCGGTCATACCCTGGTCCTGCGGGTGGGTAGCACTACCGCCCAACTGGACGGCCAGAGCCGAAGCCTGGAACAGGCCCCGTATTTGCTGGGAGGCAGGGTAATGGTACCCTTCCGGTTCATTGGTGAGGCCCTGGGAGCCGGCGTGAGCTGGGAGGCCCAGACCAAGAGGATCGCCTACCGTCTCGGTTCCACCGTGGTGGGGCTAGAGGTGGGCCAAAGTTGGGTGGAGGTGAACGGCAGCCGGCGGGAGCTGGAGGTGGCGCCCCGGCTGGTGGGAGGTACCACTATGGTTCCCTTGCGGGTGATAGCCGAGTATCTGGGGGCCCGGGTGCAGTGGAACCCGCAACGTAAGGAGGTTACTATTTCCTGGTCTTAACCCGTGGGGGGTAGCCCGGGAGCAAGGGGGGCTGGCTATGGAACCGGAATTGCAAACCCGCTCCGCCGTTAAAGCCCGGCGGCGACTGCGGGTGTGGCCGTTAATAGTACTGCTGGCGCTGGCGTTTTTTGCCTCCGGCGGCCTGGGCTACTACCTGGCCAGTGTTTCTTCACTTTCACCCCTGGTAGTGCCCATTCCGGGGGTAACCAACCGTCCGCAGCCCATGAACCTGTTGGTGTTGGGGGTGGACCGGCGAGAAACCGAAAGGGGTAGGGCGGATACCTTAATGTTGGTGTTTTTGGATCCGGCTGCCGGTCGGGTGGGAGTCCTTTCCCTGCCGCGGGATACTTACGTGGTGGTACCCGGGCACGGTCGAACCAAGCTGGCCCACGCCCACGCCTACGGCGGACCGGAATTGGCTGTGGAAACCGTGGAGGGCCTGTTGGGAGTGCCGGTAGATCATTACCTGGAGGTAGACTTCGCCAGCTTCGTTAGGCTGGTAGACCTTTTGGGCGGAGTAGAAATTGAGGTTCCCCAGCGCATGTACTACCCACCGGAGGGGATTGACCTCAAGCCCGGTCGACAGCGGCTTAACGGGGAGGACGCCCTGGCTCTGGTACGCTTCCGCAACTATCCCGAGGGCGACATCGGTCGCATTCGTCAGCAGCAGCGTTTCCTTCTGGCCCTTATGGATCAGATGGTAAGCCTGCGCGGGGTCCTAAAGTCGCCCCAGTTACTCCAGGAGCTGTACGGACTGGTAAAGACCGACCTTTCCTGGACGGAGTTGCTCTCCCTGGCCAAAGTATTCTCCGATCTGGAGGGTAGCCACCTCTCGCTTGCCCTTCTACCCGGCACCCCCGATTACATTAACGGGGTGAGCTATTGGATCCCGGATACCGAGCGGCTTCGCTCCACCCTGGCGGAATTGCAAAACCCGCCTACTGCCAACCAGGCCCAGGCCAAGGAACCGTGAGGACGTAGTAGTGAAGCCGGCGCACCTCCAGGCCTTAGGCGGTACCGCTTGCCAGCCCAGAATTAGGGACAACTCAGGGGGGAAGGAGTTGGCTACGGCAGATATTCTGGGGGTCCGGGTGGACGTCTGCAGCCTGGAAGAGGCGGTGGACCGGGTGGCCCGGCTAATACGCCAGGGCGGGCACCACCAGGTGGTAACCGCCAACGCGGAAATGGTGTGGCGGGCCTGGCGCGAGGAAACCTTCGCCCGAGTGCTGGCGGAGGCGGCCCTGGTCACCGCCGACGGCGTAGGGGTGCTCTGGGCGGCCCGGCGTTTGGGGCAACCGTCGCTGGCCCAGGTGGCGGGCATAGACCTGGTGTGGGCCCTGGCCCGCCGCGGGGCCCGAGAAGGGTGGCGGTTTTTTCTCTTCGGGGCCCGGCCGGGGGTGGCAGAGGCCGCAGCCGAGGAACTGCGCCGACATCACCCCGGGGTTCAGATAGCCGGCGTGGCCCACGGCTACCAGACCCCCGAGGGTGAGGAGGCGGTAAAAGCCGCCATCCGCTCGACCCGGCCCCAGGTGCTTCTGGTGGGTATGGGCTCCCCCAAGCAAGAGTATTGGATTGCCAGGAATCTTCCCGAGCTGGGGGTGCCGGTGGCCGTAGGAATAGGGGGCAGTCTGGACGTATTGGCCGGGAAGTCCCGGCGGGCGCCGGAGTGGGTAAGAAGGCGGGGCCTGGAGTGGCTCTATCGCCTGGTTCGCGAACCTCGGCGTTGGCGACGTCAAAGCGTGCTTCCCGCCTTTGCCTGGCGGGTTTTTTGGGCCGGCCTCCGGCCGGGCGGCAGGAAAAACCGTATAGGGCATAGAACTCGCTAGTAGGCAATAGTGGCCTCCGGGACTGCGCTACTACCTCGGTCAGGTCGGGCCCGGAAAGGGAGAGATAAGTGTACCGTCCGATTCTGGTAAGGGTTCGCGGGACGCAGGTAAAGGGACCGGGAGAGGAGGACAGCATAGAGCTGGTTACCGAGGGTCGGCTGTACCGGCGGGAATGCTCCTACTACATCCTTTACCAAGAGAGTTGCCTTACCGGGCTGGAGGGCACTCTTACTTCTCTAAAAATTGAGCCCACTCGGGTAGTGCTCAACCGTATCGGGGGAACCAGTCAACGTCAAAGCTTTGAGGAGGGGGTCTGGCATCAGAGCTACTATGTGACCCCTTACGGAGTGTTGCGGGTGGGGGTGATGCCGTCGCGGGTAGACGTTGACTTGACAGAGAGCGGGGGAAGCATTAACCTAGAGTATGAATTGCAGATCGAACAGGAGAAGGTAAGCGACAATCGGCTGCTGATTACCGTTCAACGTTTGGAGACCGGTGCATGAACCTGCTGAGCCAGATCGCAGCCAAAATCAAGTCGGCGCTGGCGGAAGCGGCGCTGGAGGCGCGAAAGCGGGGGGAGGTAAAGTTTGACCGCCTCCCGGAATTCACGGTGGAGGTGCCCAGAGAAAGAGATCACGGGGACCTGGCTACCAACCTGGCTTTGGTGCTGGCCCGCGGGGCCGGCCGGCCGCCCCGAGAAGTGGCGGACAGCGTCCTCTGCCACCTAAACCTTACCGGTACCTGGGTGCACCGGACGGAGGTTGCCGGGCCGGGCTTTATTAATTTTTGGCTGGACCCGAGCTGGCTCTACCAGGTACCGGGATTGGTAGAAGCCCAAGGGGACCGCTGGGGTAACAGCCACCTGGGGGCGGGTGTGAAGGTTCAGGTGGAATTCGTCAGCGCTAACCCCACCGGGCTGTTGCATATGGGTAATGCCCGGGGGGCGGCCCTGGGAGATACTCTGGCCAACCTCCTGGCCGCGGCCGGATACGAGGTAACCCGAGAGTATTATATCAACGATGCCGGCCATCAGATCGAGACTTTTGCCCTGTCTCTGGAAGCCCGGTACTTGCAGTTGTTCGGGCGGGAAGCGCCGCTGCCGGAGGAAGGCTACCACGGCGAGGATTTGGTGGACACGGTGCGGGACTTTGCCGCCCGTTACGGCGATCGCTATCTTACGAGCCCCCCCGAGGAGCGGCGCCAGGCGCTGGTGGATTTTGCCCTCCAGGAGAAGCTAGCCGGCATCCGCCGGTCGCTGGAACGCTTCGGAGTGCGATACGACGTTTGGTTTAGCGAGCAAAGCCTGCACTCGCGGGGGCTGGTAGGGGATACCCTGGCCGAACTCGAACGGCGGGGTTATCTTTACCGCCAGGACGGAGCGGTATGGTTTAGGGCTTCGGCCTTGGCCAAGGCCAAGGACGAGGTGGTGGTGCGTTCCTCAGGAGTACCGACTTACTTTGCCGCCGATATCGCCTACCACGTCGATAAGTTCGCCCGCGGCTTTGACCGGGTGATCAACATCTGGGGGGCCGACCATCACGGGCATGTAGGGCGGCTTAAGGCGGCTCTGGCCGCCCTGGGTTACGATCCGGAGCGGTTGACGGTCATCCTGATGCAGCTGGTGCGCCTGTTCCAAGGCGGCGAACTGTTGCGCATGTCCAAGCGTACGGGGCAATACGTTACTCTAGACGAGCTGCTGGACGAAGTAGGCAAGGACGCGGCCCGCTATTTTTTCCTGCTCCGCAGTGCCGACAGCCACCTGGATTTTGATCTGGACCTGGCCAAGAGCCAGTCCGAGGAAAATCCGGTCTACTACGTGCAGTACGCTCACGCCCGTATTGCCAGCATATTAAGGCACGCCCGGGCGGAAGGTTATGAGGTTCCACCGGCAGGCGCGGCCAATCTGCGGCTATTGACCCATCCGGCGGAAGTGGAGCTCTTGCGCAAAATCGCCGAGTGGCCCGGCGTGGTGGAAACCGCCGCCCGCAATCTGGAGCCGCACCGGCTGCCCTACTACGCGCACGAGCTGGCTTCGATATTTCACCGGTTCTACACCCAGTGCCGGGTGCTGCACCCGGATCCCGAGCTGCGGGGCGCCCGGCTGGTGCTGGTCAAGATTACCCGGATAACCCTGGCCCGGGTTCTTAACCTAATGGGGGTTACCGCTCCGGAAAGCATGTGAGGAGGTGTTGGGCGGTGGAAATCCGCTGGCTCGGTCACGCCTGCTTTCAGATAAAGAGCGCTCAAGGCGTAACCATTCTTACCGATCCTTTTGCCCGGGAGGTGGGCTATCCCCGGATCGAATCTCGGGCGGACGTAGTAACGGTGAGTCACCAGCATTTCGACCACAACGCCGTAGCCCTGGTGCCGGGCAAACCCAAGGTGGTAGAGGAGCCGGGCCTGCATCAGGTAGAGGGCATAACTTTTAAGGGGATTAGTACCTTCCACGATCCGGTGGGAGGTAAGCAGCGGGGAAAGAATCTGGTTTTTGTCTTCCAGGTGGACGGAATTACTCTTTGTCACTTGGGAGACCTGGGACACGTGCTCAGCGCCGAGCAGATAGCGGAAATAGGGCCGGTCGACGTGCTTATGGTACCGGTGGGAGGGTACTATACCATCGATGCGGCCGCCGCCAAGGAAGTGGTAGAGGCGGTGAAACCGCGGGTGGTGTTGCCCATGCATTATAAAACTCCGGTGATGCCCGAGGCCAGTTTTCCCATCGCGCCCGTAACCGATTTTACCCGCTATTTCGAGCACGTGATCGAAAAGGAAGTCCTGGAGTTGGATAAGGACCATCTCCCATCGGGGCCAGAGGTAGTGGTGCTGAACTATCCCCGGAAATAGGCTGGTGGAGAGAGTGCGGTGGCACTCTCTCCGCTCGTTTTGGAGGAATCGAGGGTGAGCCGTACCAAGTTCGTTTTTATTACCGGGGGAGTGGTATCGTCCCTAGGCAAGGGCATTACTGCCGCTTCCATCGGAAGATTGCTGAAAAGCCGGGGGTTCAAGGTGGCCATTCAAAAGTTAGACCCCTATATCAACGTGGACGCCGGCACCATGAACCCCTATCAGCACGGCGAGGTTTTCGTTACCGAGGACGGGGCCGAGACCGACCTGGATCTCGGTCACTACGAGCGCTTCGTGGACATTAACCTAACCCGCAACAGTAACGTTACGGCCGGGAAGATTTACTGGTCGGTGATCAGTCGGGAACGTCGGGGAGACTACCTGGGTGGAACGGTGCAGGTCATCCCCCATGTCACCAACGCCATCAAGCAGGCCCTGTTGGAGGTGGCGGAAGAAGAGAAACCGGACGTCTTGATCGCCGAAATCGGGGGTACGGTGGGGGATATCGAGTCCCTGCCGTTCCTGGAGGCCATCCGCCAGCTTAAGAGCGACGTAGGGCGCCAGAACGTCATGTACATTCACGTCACCCTGGTGCCCTATCTCAAGGCGGCCGGAGAAGCCAAGACCAAGCCCACCCAGCATAGCGTCAAGGAGCTCCGCGGCCTGGGTATTCAACCGGACGTGATCGTCTGCCGTTCCGAACGGCCCTTGTCCAAAGCGGTGGCCGAGAAAATCGCCCTGTTTTGCGACATCGCCGAGGAAGCGGTCATCCAGGCGGTGGATGCCGAGTGTATCTACGAGGTGCCCCTTATTCTGGAGGCGCAGGGCTTGGATAGAATTATCGTCCAGGAGTTGGGGCTTCCGGAGGCTCCCCTAGAGCTAGAAGAATGGCGGGCTTTGGTGGAGAAGATAAAGCAGCCCAAGCAGGAAGTAACCATTGCTCTGGTGGGCAAGTACGTGGAGTTGCCGGACGCCTATCTCAGCATCGCCGAGGCCTTGAATCACGGGGGCATTGCTCACGAGGCCCGAGTGAACATCCTGCGTATTAACAGCTCGCTCTTAGAGAATGCCGAGCCGGAAGAGATTCTGGCCGGGGTACACGGTATCCTGGTGCCCGGCGGCTTCGGGGATAGGGGAATAGAGGGGAAGATCGCGGCTATTCGGTACGCCCGGGAGAAGGGGCTGCCCTTTTTGGGGATTTGCCTGGGCATGCAGTTGGCGGTGGTAGAGTTCGCCCGACACGTGTGCGGCCTGGACGGCGCCCACAGCCAGGAATTCTTTTCCGAGACCCCTCACCCGGTAATCGCCCTGATGCCGGACCAGAAAGGAATAGAGGACAAGGGCGGCACCATGCGCCTGGGAGCCTATCCGTGTCTGTTGGCCGATTCTACCCTGGCCCGTCGGGCCTACGGCGCGGACGCGGTGAGGGAGCGGCACCGTCACCGCTACGAATTCAACAACACCTACCGAGAGCGGCTGACCCGAGCCGGCTTGGTAATAAGCGGGGTGTCGCCCGACGGCCGGCTGGTAGAAGTGGTAGAGCTGCGGGATCACCCCTGGTTTGTGGCTTCGCAATTCCATCCGGAGTTCAAGTCGCGGCCTAACCGTCCTCATCCCCTATTCCGTGACTTCATCGGGGCGGCTCTGGCCTACGCCCGGGATAGTCGGCGCTCGACGGTGGGAGTCTAGGGTAGTAGAGTGACCAGGCAGGGGAGGGGAATTTTTGACCTGGCAGGCCAGAACTATCGGCCCGGAAGAGGAGGCCCGCTATGACGCCTTTGTGGCCGCGGCGCCCAAGGGGCATATTTTGCAGACCTACGCCTGGGGCCAGGTAAAGGCCCGAACCGGGTGGAAGCCCGTATATTTGGTGCTGGAAGAAGACGGTGAGATCCGGGCCGCCACCCTGTTACTGTACCGCCCCCTGCCGATTGCGGGGCGCGGAATTTTCTACTCGCCCCGGGGACCGGTGCTGGACCCGAGCAACCGCCGGCTTTTCGATTTTCTTATCGACCAAGTGCGGCAGTTAGGTCGGCGATACGGCGCCCTGCTCTGGAAGATTGATCCCGATATACCGGCGCCCGCCCCGGAGTTGGTAGCCTACCTTCGGCAGCGGGGTTTTGTTTCCGCGGTGGGGGGCGGGGGGTTCGAGGGCACACAGCCCCGCTGCGTATTTCGTCTGGATATCACCCCGTCCCGGGAGGAGTTGCTGGCTTCCTTTCACCCCAAGACCCGCTATAACCTGCGGTTGGCCCAGCGCCGGGGCGTGACCGTCAAGACGGACTGCGACCGGAGCGACTTGGCGGTGTTCTATCGGCTTCTCACCGAGACGGCCCGCAGGGACGGTTTTCTCATTCGCGGCCCTTCGTATTTTGAAGCGCTATGGGAGGAATTGGTGCCGCGCGATTATGCCCGGCTTTTCCTGGCCTACTACCAGGGCGAAGCCATAGCCGGGACCCTGGCCTTCACCTTGGGCACTAAAGCCTGGTACATTTACGGGGCCTCGGCCAGCCGGCACCGCGAGGTCATGCCCAACTACCTGTTGCAGTGGACCATGATCTGCTGGGCCAAGGAGCGCGGCTGTACTCTATATGATTTTCGGGGCGTCCCCCCTACCCCTGACCCCGCCCACCCCCTTCATGGCCTTTACCGGTTCAAGAAAGGCTTTTCCGGCCGGTTCACCGAGTTCATCGGCGAATACGATCTGGTGCTCTCCCCCTGGTGGTACCGTCTGTGGCGCGCGGCCCAGCCGGCCTACCGAGGGTGGTTGCGGCGGCGCGGTCGGCGCGGAGCCGGGGAAGGGGAGGCCTCCGTTTAAGGGGAGAGAACCACCACGCTTGAGGAGCAGTTGGGGCCTCGTTGGATTGAGATCGACACCGATGCCTTGCGCCATAATCTTCGTCAGGTAAAGGGGTTCTTGGCGCCTCCCTGCCGGCTGCTGGCGGTAGTTAAGGCCGACGCCTACGGGCTGGGCGCGGTGGAAGCGGCTCGAATAGCGTTAGAGGAGGGCGCGACCATGCTGGGGGTAAGCCTTCTGTCCGAGGCGCTGGAACTCAGGCGCCACGGCATTTCCGCCCCCATTCTGGTATTCGCCCCTCCTCTGGCCTCGGAAACCCGACTGATGGTGGCGAACGGACTGGCGGCCACCGTGACCCACCCGGATACCGCCCGGGCGCTGGCTGGGGCCGCCCGAGAAGTGGGCCTGAAGGCCAAGGTGCACCTCAAGGTGGATACCGGGCTGGGACGCCTGGGGGTGCCGCCGGCGGGCGTACCGGCATTGCTCCAGGAACTGGGCGCTCGGCCGGAGTTGGAACTGGAAGGAGTATATTCCCACCTCAGCCCCCATTCTCGCCTGGCGGCGGAGCAAGCCGCGGTCTTTGTTCGCGTGCGGGGGGAGGTCGAGAAGGCGGGTTGGCAGGTACCCCTATACCACCTTTGTAGCAGTTTCGGGCTCCTGCGTTACCCTCAATTTCAGGCGGACATGGTACGCATAGGTACTCTGCTTTACGGACAGTGGCCGGCGGGAGTTCCCCGGCCCTTCGCGCTTCAGGACCCGTGGCGGGTTAAGGCCCGCCTCCTTCAGGTGCGGGAGTTGCCGGCGGGTAGTCGCATCGGCTATGGTTGGGGAACGAGGTTGTCTCGGCCTTGCCGGCTGGGGGTGGTGGCGGTAGGGCTGGCCGATGGTTGGGGAATGGAACCCTCCCGGTGGCCGGAAGGCTGGTGGGAGCTGGCGGTCCGGGTGGCCCGCCTGGCGATCGGCCTGGGACGGGGTTATAGGGGTCTGGTGGGGGTGGAAGTAAACGGGACGATGGTGCCGGTTCTGGGCCGGTTGAGTATGCAGTTGGCCGTGGTGGACCTCAGCGCTGCCGGCGCGGTCTTTCCGGGACAGGAGGTAGCGATAAGAGGCCTTAGGCGTACGGCGGCCTCGGCCCGACTGCCCAGGCTTTATTTGTCCGGCGGGCGGGCCTATCGGTTGCGAACCAGCGAAGGCTGGGTAGAGCTAGAGGAGGAGGGCGAGGGGTATGCGTAGGGGTTGGCTGGCGGGTCTGGCCATAGTAGGGGCCATGGTGGCGATTTGGTGGGTGGTCTACTGGTATGCCGGGGTTCATTCGTCCGGTGGGGCGAGGGGAGGGGCGGTAGGTCTGGTACGTATCGAGGGCCCTATTGTGGACGGCCGCGGTACGGGCGGTCTCTTCGGCGCGGTGGCCGGGAGTGAAAGCCTGGCCGAGCAGTTGCGCCGGGCCCGAGAGGATCCCTCGGTGCGGGCGGTAGTTTTGCGGATTAACAGTCCGGGCGGCAGCGCCGCCGCCTGTCAGGAGGTGGCCGGCGCGGTGCGCGCCTTGCGTCGGGAAGGGAAGATAGTGGTGGCCTTTCTGGGGGATGCTGCCACCTCCGGCGCCTACTGGGTGGCCTCGCAGGCCGACCGCATCGTAGCCACCCCGGCCACTCTGACCGGCAGCATTGGGGTGATTATGCAACTGCAGAACTTACGCGGCCTTTTCGAGAAGCTGGGGGTAGAGGTGGAAGTAATCAAGAGCGGCCCGCACAAAGATATGGGAGCCGGTTGGCGGCCGCTCAGCGCCGAGGAGAGAAAGCTACTTCAAGGTCTGGTAGAGGACATCTACCGGCAGTTCGTGGAGGCGGTGGCCGAAGGAAGGGGGTTGCCCCAGGCTAAGGTGCAAGAGTTGGCCGACGGCTCTCTGTTCACCGGCCGGCAGGCCCAGGAAAAGGGGTTGGTGGATGAGCTGGGCGACTACGAGCTGGCGGTGCGGCGGGCCAGGGAACTGGCCGGACTGGCCGCGGGAGCTCCGGTGCGTCCCCTAGAAAGACCCGGGCCCTGGGAGTGGTTGCGGTCCGGCTTGGGTGCGGAAAGAGTTGAGCTTCGGCCGGGTCTGTGGTTGCTAACACCGGCGCTTCTGCCCGTAGGAGGGGCCGACTAATGCGGGAGTTGCTGGAATTGGTTTATTTGGGGTTCGTCCGGCCCCGGTCGGTCTTCAGGCGCATCCGGGAGGGCGTGCCCTGGTGGTGGGCGGCGGCGGTATTCGGAGGGGTACAGATCTTCGGTCAAACTCTGGGGGCGATGAGCCTCGATGGTCTGCAGAGTTGTTTGGGCGGCGTCCTTGCCGAGATGCCGGAGGGCCTGCTCCGCTACGGGTGGGGGCTATATTTCCCTCTGGCCTTGGCGTACTGGTGGGTAAAGACGGCGGTTTGGCACCTGATGGCTGAGTTTCTGGGGGGCGAGGGGCGGGGTACCAACCTTTTCTTCAGCCTGGGGTTTGCCGGCCTACCCCTGACGGTAGGTTACGCCGGGGCGGGGCTGGTGCGTCTGGTGGGCGATGCTTACTGGCTGTTAGCCCCGGGCTTTTGGCTTCTGGCGGGATTGTGGACCCTGGGCCTAGAGGTAATGGCGGTGCAGGAGACGTACGGGTTGTCCGGAGGGCGGGCCCTCCTGGTGGTGGCGCTACCGGTTGTCGTCTTGGGAGGGCTGGGTCTGGTGGCGCTGGTTTCGCTGGGCCTGGCGTGGCAGGGTGGGTGATAAAGTCAGGGGCACAGGGGCCTGACTGCCGCTCGGAAGGAAATACGATCCAGATTGGCGAATCGTAACCCCGACAGATTCGTTTGGCAAATGGGACGTCAACACCAACATCTTAAGCGTCCAGGCCGGCATGATGGACGGGGAAGGAGGAGTTCGCGCGATCACAAAGTAAATAAAAGGAGTGGAAGCCTTTGGACCGCATGCCGTTACTAGCGCTCTTTCTACAAGCTATACCCGAAGGCCTGATACTGATTACCCTGGGGCTGGTGCTGGCGGGAGTTAGACCCCGGTTGGTTCCGGTCGGGGTGGTGGCGGTGGGCGAGAGTGTGGCCATGTACTTTATCCGTAGCCTGCCCATACCGTTCGGGGTACATACTCTTTGCGGCTTGGGCATAATTGCCGCCGGGCTTCGGTTCTTGATGCCTCTGACCTGGCGGACGGCTTTCCTGGCCGCCGTCCTGGGCGGCATATCGGTGCTGGCCGCCGAGAGCCTGGGGTTACCGCTGGTTACCGCCCTGTTCGGGGTATCCCGAGAGGCGTTGCTGGCTAATGCCTGGCTACGGGTAACCCTACCCCTTCCCTACGAAGCGGCTCTGGCGGTGCTGGCCTGGGTTTGCTGGCGCCACCGGTGGTCGGTTCTGGCCCGGGATGAAGAAGGGAGAGGCGGACCCTAGGGGGCGAGGGTATTGCCGGGTGGGGAGAGGCCAACGGAGAAGGCCAGAACTCATTTTTGGCTCCTTTTGTTGATACTTTGTCAGGCGATGTTTTTCTCCCTGAGCCACCTGGCGCGGTACCTAGAGCCCCTGTTTCCCGGCCTCCATCCGGCCTGTTGGGAAATAGGAGAAGGTATCCTGGTGGTGGCTACGGTAACCGCCTCCTTCGTGATTGTGCGCCGATTGGTGGAGGCGGCCCGAAGGGAGATAGAACTAGAGGCGCAGGCTGCCCAGATCGCCAGCCTGGGGGAATTGTTGCGCGCCCTGCGGGCCCAGCGCCACGACTTTATAAACCACGTGCAGGCGATTTACGGGCTGTTGCTGGAGGGCCAAGCCGACGAGGCCCTGCGTTACGTGCACTCCGTTTACGGCGAAGTGCGTCAGGCCGGCCACCTGTTGCAACTAGGGGAACCGGCGGTGATTGCCTTAGTGCAGGCCAAAATCAGCGCGGCCGAAGCCAAGGGGGTGCGGGTTACTCTGCGGGTGGATCCGGAGTTCCGTTACCTCCCGATTCCGACCAAAGATCTAAACCGGATAATAGGTAATCTTCTAGATAATGCCGTGGAGGCGGTAGGGGGTAAGACCGAGCCCCTTCAGCGGTGGGTAGATCTAGAACTTTCGGTAGACACCAATCACTTCGCCATCGCCGTGGCCAACGGCGGAGAGATACCGGGTGAAGTGGCCCGACACCTCTTTGAGCCGGGATTTACCACTAAGGCGGGAGGCGACCACGAAGGTTTAGGCCTTTATACGGTTAAGGCTCTGGCCGCCCGCTATGGGGGCTACCCCGAGGTAGAAAGCGGCAACGGAAAAACGGTATTTCGCATAACTTTTGCGGCCAACCGGGAAAACAGCGGTGTCCGGCCGCCAGATGGCTTTACGGTAGCCCGGAACGGTCTGGTAAGAAACCGGCCATGAGGCAGTAGCCGGCACCGTTGTTAATGATTAGCTAGACGGTCTTCCTCTCCCTGGGTGATGCGGCGGGTTGGTGCGAGACTGCCCGCCGCTCTTTTCCCCCCTGGTGGGGGAGGGGGAGAGGACGGACCGGCGGTGGGAGGTATAGGCCCGTGCCCCTGCGTATAATGATTGTAGACGATAATCCCGGGGCAAGGGCGGTCTTGCGTCGCTGTGTGCGGGAGTTGCCCGAGGTGGAGGTGGTGGGGGAAGCAACGGGCGGGCAGGAGACGCTTATTAAGGCCCGGGAAGTGCGGCCGAACGTAATACTGCTGGACATTGACATGCCGGACACCGACGGATTGAGCGTGGCCCGACAGTTGGTGGAGGAGCACCCCGAGCTCTACCTCGTCTTTGTAACCGCCTATCCCGAGTACGCTCTGGAAGCCTTTCAGGTCTATGCGTACGATTACATAGTAAAGCCCATCGACGAGGAGCGGGTCAGGCGGACCCTTCGCCGCCTTCAGCAACAGCAGCAGGCGGTGGCGTCGGACCTCAACCTGGGAGAGATGGTGGCCGCTCTGCACCGACCCAATCGACTGGTGGTGCGTAACGGCCGGGAGTTGGTGTTTATTGATCCGGATCGCGTCATCTTCGTGGCGCGGGAGGGGCGAAAGACGGTCATATACACGCGGGACGGGCGCTACGAAACTACCGAAACCCTGGCCGAGATCGAGCAGCGGTTAGACCCTCACACCTTTTTCCGGTCGCACAAGTCCTACGTAGTGAACCTCAACCTGGTGGAACGGCTGGTGCCCTGGACCAACGGTTCGTACCTGATTAAGTTCCGTGACAGCCGGCACGAAGCGGTGCTGTCACGCCATCAGGCTCGGGTTCTGGTGGAGCGGAGCCGACCCTAGGCCGACTGTGCCAGCGGAGCGAAGCGGAGCGGAATATCCGCATCCGCGAGGTGAGGCTTCGTGGTGGACGCGGAATGCCCGGAATACTCCGGCAAGCCGGTGGTTCTGGTAGTGGATGACCAACCGGGTATCAGAGAGCTACTGTTCGAAGTGCTGCAGGATGCGCGGTGGGAAGTACGGCTGGCGGCCAACGCCCGGGAAGCCCTGACCGAGGTGGCGACCAATCCGCCGGCCTTGGCCATTATCGATTTACGGCTTCCCGGCATGAACGGCCTGGAACTACTGCGGGAGATGAGAAGACGGCAGTTCCGGGGGCAGGTGGTGGTGCTTTCCGCCTACAGTGACACCGATGCGGCGCTAGAGGCCAAGAATCTCGGAGCGGCCTACTGGTTCAGCAAACCGTTCGACTTGGATGAATTGGTGGGCGCGGTTGAAGAATTGCTTGGCGAAGCGCCGAAGAGGAGCGAGCTTACGTGCTGAGTTCCACCCCGGTGGAACTTTTTTTCTGCCCGGCAGGAATAGAGCTCGGAGTTAGCGAAAACATAGGTACTTGAAGGGGGCTCCTGGGCAATGATCATTCCCGCCGTTACTTACCTAGCGGTAAGATGTCCCGGCTGCGGACGCCTGCAGGTGAAACCGCTTTCGCTTTTTGCTTGCTACCGGGGCGGGGAGGTAGCGGTAAGTTGCAGTTGCCGGGCTCCCCTTTTTTCCTATAGTAGCGACGAAGACCGGTGCTTCCGGGTTTGGCTACAGTGTATCCTTTGCGAGGGGCTGCACCCCTTGCGGATCTCCCTGCGGGAGTTAACGGAGTTGACGGTGGTATCTCTGGTCTGCGAGACTACCGGGGCGGAGGTGGCCCTGGTGGGGCCGCGGGAACGCCTGCGCCGGGCGGGTAAGGCGCAGGAGCGCCGGTTGCGGGAGCTAATTCGGGATTTAGGACAGGAAGAGTACTTCGCCAACCCGGAGGTAATGTACCGGGTGCTGCAGTACCTGCACCAGTTGGCCCTCTCCGGAAACCTTTACTGCCACTGTGGCAATAATGATATTGAGGTAGAAGTCTTCCCCGATCGGGTAGAGCTTCACTGTCCGGAGTGTCAGGCCAGTGGCTCGGTCATGGCCGAAACTCGCAAAGACCTAGCCGCCCTTCGCCGGATCCGGGAGATCGAACTGGTAGGCCGGGGCTTCCGGTGCCGTCAGGCCACCCGGAATCCGGGATCACCGGGGCGTTCCACGTCGGACTAGAGGTGGGCGAAGTTGGCGCTAACCGCGGCCGTTCCTCTGTTACGTAGGGCCCGCCAAGAGGGTTACGCCATCGGGGCTTTTAATGCCAGTAATCTGGAAAGCGTCCAGGCCATAGTAGCCGCGGCCCAAGAGGAGAGGGCGCCGGTAATCCTTCAGGTCAGCCAGGGAGCACTAAAGTACGGCGGCCTTCCCGGTTTGGGGGCTTTGGCCAGGGCGGTGGCGGACAGCGCCGGGGTGCCGGTGGCGGTACACCTGGATCACGGCACTGAGGTGGAGCTGATATGGCAGTGCCTGCGGGCGGGTTTTACCTCGGTAATGGTGGACGGCTCGCATCTGCCCCTGGCGGAGAATGCCGCGCTCACCCGGCGGGTGGTAGAGGTAGCCCACGCTTCGGAGGTATCGGTAGAAGCGGAGCTGGGCCGTATCCCCGGTACGGAAGAAGAAATTCGGGTGGAGGAGCGCGAGGCCTATTTTACCGACCCGGACGAGGCGGCCTGGTTTGTTAAACAGACCGGGGTAGACTCGCTGGCGGTGGCCATCGGTACGGCTCACGGTCGTTACCGGGGCGACCCGCGGCTGGACTTTTCCCGGCTAAGGGAAATCGCCGCCAAGGTGGAAGTGCCGCTGGTGCTGCACGGCTGCTCCGGCCTGGCCGACGAGGCGGTGCGGCAGGCCATCGCCTTGGGGGTGGCCAAACTCAACGTTGACACCGAGCTGCGTGAGGCCTTCGTGGGGGCGCTGCGTCAGGCCTTAGCCGAATGCCCGGGTGAGACCGACCCGCGCAAGCTCCTGACGCCGGCGCGCGAGGCAGTAAAGGCCAAGGTGCGGGAGAAGATCCGCCTCTTCGGGTCCTCGGGAAAGGCTTGAGCGGCCAAGGAGGGATTGGCAGTGCGCATATTCCTAGATACGGCCAACGTAGAGGAAATACGGGCGGCGGTTGAACTGGGCGTAATCTCCGGGGTGACCACCAATCCCACCCTGGTGGCCCGGGAAGGACGGGACTTCCGGCAGGTGTTGCTGGAAATATGCGAGCTGGTAGACGGCCCGGTGAGTGCCGAGGTGGTCAGCACCGAGGCGGCGCAAATGGTGCCCGAGGCTCGGGAACTGGCCTCTTTGCATCCCAATATTGTTATTAAGGTGCCCATGGGCGCCGAAGGGCTGAAGGCGGTCAAGACCCTGAGCCGGGAAGGCATCCGCACCAACATGACCTTGATCTTCTCGGCCAATCAGGCGCTACTGGCGGCCTTGGCGGGCGCCACCTATGTAAGCCCCTTTGTCGGCCGGCTGGACGACGTGGGACAGGATGGCCTAGAGGTGGTGGGCGATGCCGTGACCATATTCGCCCAGTACGGTCTGGAGACCGAAGTAATCGCCGCCAGCATCCGTCACCCGCAGCACGTGATAGCGGCCGCCCGCTTGGGAGCGGATATCGCTACCGTGCCTTTTGCGGTGTTGCAGCAGATGCTTAACCATCCCCTCACCGAGGCGGGGATTCAACGCTTCCTACGGGATTGGGAAAAACTCAAGAACCGGGGTTAGAAGTTTATTTTCTCCTTCCTAGGGGATAAACTACTTGGTGTGAGGCCTTTGGTTTCAGGGTCCCTATCAAACCTCCCTTTTTCCCGGTAAAGGCGAATTGGTTTTCAGGAAAGGAGGCTAATGCTTTCCTTGCAGGCCAGCGAGCTGGAAGGTAAGACGGTTGCCGAATTATATCGTATGGCCCGGGAACTGAACATTCCGGGGTATTACCGGTTACGAAAGAAGGAGTTGATTGAAGAAATCCTTAAGCTCAAATCCGAGAAGAACGAAGAGGTCAAAGCGGAGAAGAACGAGGTCGCCAAGGTCACGGCGGAAAGAAACCACCTCTACGCTCAAGGGGTGCTGGAGATACTGCCGGAAGGGTACGGTTTTCTCCGACCGGTAAACTACCTTCCCAGCGAAGGCGACATTTACGTTTCCCCTTCCCAAATCCGGAGATTGGATCTGCGCACCGGCGATCTGGTAGGGGGCCAGATTCGGCCTCCCAAGGAAGGAGAGCGCTTCAGCGCCCTCTTGCGGGTGGAAAGCATCAACGGGGTGCCGCCGGAACAGGTAACCCGCCGGCTCTCCTTCGATGCCCTTACCCCCATCTTCCCTACCGAGCGCCTCACCCTGGAAACCCCGGACGCGGATATTTCCTGCCGCATGATCGACCTGATCGCTCCGCTGGGCAAGGGGCAGCGCGGTTTGATTGTGGCTCCGCCTAAGGCCGGCAAGACCGTTCTCCTGAAGAAGATCGCCAACGCCATTGCCCACAATTATCCCGAGGTAATCTTGATGATACTGCTCATCGACGAGCGCCCGGAAGAGGTTACCGATATGGAGCGCTCGGTGCGGGCGGAAGTGATCAGCTCCACCTTTGATCAGCCTCCGGAGAACCACGTGCGGGTGGCGGATATGGTGCTGGAGCGGGCCAAGCGCCTGGTGGAGCAGAAGAAAGACGTAGTTATCCTTATGGACAGCATTACCCGCCTGGCCCGCGCCCACAACCTAGTAGTACCTCCTAGCGGCCGCACCCTTTCCGGAGGTGTGGATCCGGCGGCCCTGCACAAACCTAAACGCTTTTTCGGAGCCGCCCGCAATGTGGAGGAAGGCGGTAGCCTCACCATAGTGGCCACCGCCCTGGTAGAGACCGGCAGCCGCATGGATGACGTAATCTTTGAAGAGTTTAAGGGTACCGGCAATATGGAACTGATTCTCGATCGTCGGTTGGCCGAGCGACGCATTTTCCCGGCCATAGACGTAAAGCGTTCCGGTACCCGGCGGGAGGAGGCGTTACTCAGCCCGGAGGAGCTAGAGCTGATGTGGCACTTCCGGCGCGAAACCAATGCCCTCAGTACGGTGGAAGTGACCGAGATGCTCATCGATGCCCTGCGTAAGACCCGGTCGAACCGGGACCTACTGCGGGCTTTACCCCACTTCTTCCCGGAAACCGCTCGTCTATAGCTTTGCCGGCTTTCTTCGGTTTGCCTTCCGGCCAGGCCTGTGCTATAATAGCTCGGCGAAAGCCCAGAATTCGTTACCGAAGTCAGGGGTGAACAGCCATGAAGAAGGGGATTCATCCGCCTTATCAGAAGGCGCGGATAATCTGCGCCTGCGGCAACGTGATCGAGACCCGTTCCACCAAGAAGGAAATGCACGTGGAAGTCTGTTCGCGCTGCCATCCCTTCTACACCGGGTCCCGTCAACAGGTGATCGTAGAGCGGGGCGGGCAGGTGGAGAAGTTCCGAAAGAAGTATGGGGTTTGAAAGCTTGGCCAAGCCCATTGGGCGGAGCGCGAGCTCTGCTTTTTTCTTTTCTCTGCCGCGGCCCCAGGCCTTCGCCTACGGCGGGCAGGCGGTCATTGAGGGAGTGATGATGCGCGGCCCCCGGAGTTTTGCCGTGGCCGTGCGCCGGGGAGACGGGAGCATACTGGTTGACCGTCAGCTTCTTCCGGCCTGGGCGGCGCGTCGGGGGCCGGGAGGCTGGCCGCTGGTGCGCGGGGTGCTGGCTCTGGTGGAGGCGCTGGTGCTGGGCATCCGGGTGCTAAGCTTTTCCGCCGGCGTGGCGGCCGAGGGAGAGGGCGAGGAGCTGGGCAGGGGAGAAATGGCCTTGGCCCTCCTGCTGGCGGTGGGCCTGGCGGTGGGCCTGTTTGTGGTCCTACCCGCCCTGGCGGGGCACTGGAGTGCCGTCCGGCTCGGCCCTTGGGGCCAGAACCTCCTCGAGGGCGGCCTGCGTCTGGCGGTTTTCCTGGGTTATCTGGCGGCCATTGCCCGGTTGCAGGAAGTGCGCACCCTCTTTGCTTATCACGGGGCGGAGCACAAAGTGATCCACTGCTGGGAGGCAGGCGCCGGGCTGGATCCCGTGGCGGCCCAGGCCTTTCCCCGTTTGCACCCCCGGTGCGGCACCAGCTTCGTCCTTTTGGTAATGCTGGTGGCAGTCCTGCTTTATTCGCTTATTCCCGTATCCGGCCTCGCCGTCAGAATGGCGGTGCGGGTGGGGTTGCTTCCCCTGGTGGCCGGTTTGAGCTACGAGGTCTTGCGTTGGTCGGCGCGGTTACAGGACCGCTGGCCGGTAAGAATGCTCATCGCTCCGGGTTTGGGGCTACAGAAGATGACCACCCGCGAGCCCGATCGGGACCAACTGGAGGTAGCCGCAGCCGCCCTGGAGGCGGTACTGGCGGATGAGAATTCGGACGGAACTAAGGAGGTTTGCGACGGCCGTCCTTCTCGGCCCGGCTGTACGGAGCCAGGGGCGGCAGGAGAATCCGGCAGGGCTTCCGGGAGCTGATAAGGGATGCCGAAGAAGCAGGAGAAGGACAAATTTAGCTTTACCGTATGCGGGGAATTTTTTCCGGAAGTCTATCCCACCTCCCGGTCTTCCAGGTGGAGCCGCGGCGAAGAGGATCCCCTGGCGACGGAGATGCGTCTTTTCTCTGCCTGCCTGCGGTGGGCCTTTAATCGGCTTCTGGAAGGCGGTTCCCGCGATGAGATCAAGAAGCTCGGCCAGGAGCTTTTCGGGCTGAACTCCCGGTATGCAGACGACGCGCGGCTTAAAGCAAAGGCCCTGCTGGACTCCCAGAAGGAGCTTCTGGAGCTGGAGATTGAGGAAACGGAGAAGAAACTGGGCCGGGCAAGGCAAAAACTTGGCCTGGCCGCTAAGAAACTGGCCAGGGCCGAAAAGAAAGGTGTGGCTCCTGCCGAGCTGGAGAAGCTACGCCTTGCGGTCAGAGGCCGCCAGATGCGTGTGGCTTCTCTGGAGAGAAAGCTTTTCGAGCTAAAAGTTTACCGCCGGGACGGCGCCATACCCAAGGTGGTCTTCGGTGGCAAGAGGTTGTGGAAGAAAGTCTGCAAAGGCCGGGCCACACGGGAGGAGTGGCGGGCGGCCCGCCAAAACCGCCTCTACTGCCGGGGGGACGAGACCAAGGGCGGCAACGCGAACATAAAGGTCACTTACCGGGAGGGGGAGTTCTACCTGGCGGTAACCGTTTCCCACCTCTCGGAGAAGGTGGGCGAAGACAAACTCAACCGCCCCAGGATGAGCCGCGCCCCCAGGGTGGAGGGCAGGTTGTGGCTGCCAGAGAAACACCGGGACTTGGTGCGGGTTTGGCTGGCCATGAAGCTGCCCTACACGGTAGAGCTGGTCCGCACCCTGGAGGGCCGCTATATAGGGCATCTGACCTTTGATTTGGGCACCATACGGGAACCCGACTTTGCCAAAGGTTGTTTAGCCCTGGACACCAACCCTGACGGGGTGGGCTTATGTAACGTGAACGTTTCGGGCCAGCCGGAGCCGTGGCCGGAAGGCTTCAGTGTCCCCTACCCCGGCAGCCTGGGCAAGTACCAAGGAGAGTTTCAGGTCATCACCTATCCTAACGGTTTTCTGTATATCCGAGTGCCCGATCTCGCCTACACTTCCGGCTTCCGGAGGGACTACCTGATAGGCGTCTTAGCCCAAGTGGTGGTAGGCATAGCGTTCTCTTTGGGCAAGCCAATAGCCCTAGAGGACCTGGACTTCGGCAAAGACCGGCTGGACACCGACAAGAAATTCAACCGCGTGGCCGCAAACTTTCCCTTTGCCAGGATGGTGGAAGCCGTGTGCCGGAGGGCGGCCAGAGAAGGGGTGCCTTCCAAGCTCGTGGCTGCCCGGCACACCTCCACCATCGGGTACTGGAAGTACGCGAAGCGTTACGCCGTACCGGTGCACTGCGCGGCGGCGCTGGCTGTGGGCCGCCGGGCGATGGGCAGGAAAGAGCGGGTAACCAAAGAACTTAAACAACTGGTAGCCCGTATCAAGCAAGACCTGACCCAAAAGGTCAATCCTGATACGCCGGGGGAAGGAGAAGGGATGACCCGTGGGGTCAGGGCCGGCTTGAGGCGGCTGGAGGAAAGGCTCTTGCGGCATAACGGACTTACCCCGTGGCAGCAGGAGGCTTATACTTCCGTCTGGCGCGACTTAAAGCTTTTGGCCCTGTCCTTGCGGTGACCCCGCTTAGCCGGTGTCGGGAAAAACCGGCAGGCGTCCTGACAGGACGCGGGAGGCGGGACTAATTTCCCGCCGGAAGGCCAACACCGCCTGGCGGAAGCCTAAAGGTTCCCCGCTGTTAAGCGGCCCGTGCTGGTTGTGCCCTTCCGGCGAAGGCCTCCCGTCCGGGTGGGACTCCCGGGCCGAGGTCCCCTGTCGCCCTGCCCCCCGGGGGGCAAATCAAGTATCGGGAAGGAGGCGAAAGCCTGGTCTGGGGGCCGGCTTGGCTGGAGATAAAAAACAGTCAAGTTTCTTGAACCAGGTGAGCAGGAGTGTGGGCTAAGCTGGAGGAGCTGGAATCCCGCTACGAAAACTTGAGCCGAGAACTGGCCGATCCGGCGATTATTGCCGATCCTGAGGCCTATCAGAAGCGGGCCCGGGCTCACGCCGAACTGGAGGAGATTGTGAGCACCTACCGCCGGTACAAGCGCGTGCGGCAGGAGATGGCCGAGGCCAGGCAGATCTTGGAGGAAGACGGGGATCGGGAACTGCGGGAACTGGCGGCCGCCGAGCTGGTGCGGTTGGAAGCCGAGGAAGAGGAACTAGAGCGCCGGCTCCGCCTGCTGCTCCTGCCCCGGGATCCTAACGACGAGAAGAACGTGATTATGGAGATCCGCGCCGGCGCCGGCGGGGAGGAGGCGGCGCTTTTCGCGGCCGATCTTTTCCGCATGTACAGCCGCTACGCCGAGGAAAAGGGCTGGCGGGTGGAACTGATAGACGTGCATCCCACGGAATTGGGCGGGTTTAAGGAAATCGTGTTCTCGGTGGACGGGCGGGGTGCCTACAGCCGCTTGAAGTTCGAGAGCGGGGTTCATCGGGTGCAGCGCATCCCGGTTACCGAGTCCGGCGGCCGCATTCATACCTCTACCGCCACGGTGGCGGTGCTTCCGGAGGCGGAGGAAGTGGAGGTGGAGATCGACCCCGAGGATCTGCGCATCGATACCTTCTGCTCCAGCGGACCAGGAGGGCAGTCGGTGAACACCACCAAGTCCGCGGTGCGCATTACCCACCTGCCCACCGGGCTGGTGGTCACCTGTCAGGACGAGAAATCACAGCACAAGAACAAGGAAAAGGCCCTGCGGGTGCTGCGGGCCCGGCTATTGGCCCTGGAGCAGGAGAAGCAGCAGAATGCGTTGGCCAGCGCCCGGCGTTCTCAGGTGGGAACCGGGGATCGCAGCGAGCGCATCCGCACCTATAACTTCCCTCAGGGTCGGGTTACCGACCACCGCATCGGCCTTACCCTGCACAAATTGGACCAGGTGCTGGACGGAGATCTGGACGACATAATCGAGGTTCTGGTTACCACCGACCAGGCCGAGCGGCTGAAGGAAAGCGCCCTGTGATCGTGGCCGAGGTGTTGCGGCAAACCGCCTGCCGTCTGAAGGCCCGCGCCGGTGCGGCTGCCCGGCTGGAGGCAGAACTGCTGCTGGCCGAGGTACGGGGCCAAAGCCGGGCCCGGCTGCTGGCCGAGCTGCGTCGGCCGGTGTCCTCCGGCGAGCTGGCCGTTCTGGAGTATTTGGTAACCAGGCGTCTGGAAGGCGAGCCGGTGGCCTATCTACTGGGGCGCCGCGAGTTTATGTCCCTGGAATTTCGGGTAGGGCCGGGAGTGTTGGTACCCCGTCCGGAAACGGAAACCCTGGTGGAAAAGGCGCTGGAGATTCTGAGGCGGGGCCGGCGGCGCCGCCCGGTGGTGGCCGACGTGGGCACGGGCTGCGGTAACCTCGCCCTCAGTGTGGCCTACTATTTCCCCCGGGCTCGCATAGTCGCTACTGAGTTGTCTTCCGCCGCCCTGAGGTGGGCGCGCCTTAATGCCCGCCGGCTGGGGCTTTCCCACCGGGTGAAATTCTACCGGGGAGACTTGCTGCGCCCGCTGCTGTCCCGGCGCGGGGCTTTCCGGGACCGTGTGCCTCGGTACCGTTACCGAGGTTATGGCACTTTCCCGCGGCGCTCAGGCTTGGGAGGTTCGCGGGCTCGCTCGCTTGTTTCGCCGCCCGCCGGCCGGAGCCTTCGGTCCAAGGCCGGCCCCGTTCTCCTTTGCCCCGGCGGGCCTCCGGTGCCGGCGGAACCCGACGCCGGCGGCTCTCGTGGTCGTCGAGGGCCGCGGGTGGACTTCGTACTGGCCAATCTGCCCTACATTCCCACCGGCCATCTAAAGTCGCTGCCCCCCGAGGTCCAACGCGAGCCTCGCCTGGCCCTGGACGGAGGTTCGGACGGTCTGGACCTTTACCGGCGCCTGTTAAGGCAACTAGGCGGCGTTTTGCGTCCCGGAGGCTACCTGGTCTTGGAGATGAGTCCGGAGCAAGAAGATCCGCTGCGCCGGCTGCTGGTCGCCGCCGGGTTTCGACGCGTGGGGGTAATACGGGACGGCGCGGGTAGACCGCGGGGATTTTGCGGTCGGTTTTTCCCGGTAAAGCAGGGAACCAGGGTAGGTTTGTAGTATTAGCAGGGAGGGGTAAGGCGGCGGTCGGGCTGAGTTGTCCGGGTACGGTCTAACCGCGAAAGGAGGTTCTCGGCAACGGTGGAAGCAAGACGCATGGTTTCTTGGGGTCTGGCCGGCACCCTGGCGGTGTTCGCTCAGGCGGCGCCCGCCTGGGCCAGTGGCGGCTCGGCCGGGGATTTGGGGCACCAGCTTCCCATTTGGAGTATTCTTCCTTTTGTGGGTATGCTCCTGTCCATTGCTGTTTGTCCGCTGGTAAACGCCCACTGGTGGGAAAAGAACATGGCCAAGGTAAGCGCCTTTTGGGCGCTGGTTTTTTTCTTGCCCTTCCTGGTGGCCTACGGTTCCGGAACCGCCTTCACCCACGGCGTGGAAGTAATGCTTCTGGACTACGTGCCCTTTATTCTATTGCTCTTCGGTCTGTTTGTAGTATCCGGCGGCCTTATTCTCCGGGGAAGTCTGCGGGGTACCCCCGCGGTGAACACGGTGCTCCTGCTTATCGGCACTCTCCTGGCCAGTTGGATAGGTACTACCGGAGCCAGTATGCTGCTCATCCGGCCGGTCATCCGGGCCAATGAATGGCGGCGCTACAAAGCCCACACCATCATCTTCTTTATTTTCCTGGTTTCTAATATCGGTGGAGCCCTCACTCCCGTGGGTGACCCTCCTCTATTCTTGGGCTTCCTGCGGGGAGTGCCGTTCTTCTGGACCATGAGGTTGATCGCCCCCATGGGCCTGAACGTGCTGGTATTGGCAGTCTTGTACTACCTGCTGGACAGCCATTGGTATCGGAAGGAAGCGGCCCCTCCGGACGATGGGGTTAAGGAGAAGTTGCGGGTGGAAGGGTTGCACAACCTGGTTTATCTGGCCATGGTAGTGGGCTCGGTAATCCTTAGCGGGATGTTGGCGAAAAACCCGCTTTTCGCGGATACGGCCACCGGCGAGCTGCGCGGCCTTACCGTGATGCGGCACGGAGAAGAGGCGGTGGTGTTACCGTACGTAGACCTGATCCGCGAGCCCATCATCTTGCTGGCCGCCCTGCTTTCCCTCCGGACCACCAGGCCGGAAATCCGGCGGGACAACCGCTTTACCTGGGGCCCCATTAAGGAGGTGGCCACCCTGTTTGCGGGCATCTTCGTAACCATGATACCCGCCCTGGCCATCCTCCACGCCCGGGGACCGGAATTGGGCCTGACCCACCCGGCTCAATTTTTCTGGTGCACCGGAGCCCTGTCCAGCTTCCTGGATAACGCCCCTACCTACCTGGTGTTCATGACCACCGCCGCCAGCCTGGGAGCGGCTCAAGGAGTGCCTACCACCGTGGGGATAATAGATCCGAGAATGCTCCTGGCCGTTTCCTGCGGCGCGGTATTCATGGGGGCCAATACTTATATCGGCAACGCGCCCAACTTCATGGTGCGGTCTATTGCCGAAGAGAATCAGATCCGCATGCCCAGCTTTTTCGGGTACATGGCCTGGTCGGGAGGAATTCTTCTGCCGCTATTCCTTTTGGACACGCTGGTGTTCTTCCGCTAACGTAGGTGCGCGGGGCCCTGTACCCAACCAAGGAATGAGGAGGCTCGGCTTTTGCGCCGATCCACCCGGTACTGGCCGGTAAACCCCAAACGGCCGGATCCCGCCGTACTGGCGAGGGCGGCGCGGGTGCTGCAAAGGGGCGGCCTGGTGGCCTTTCCCACCGAAACCGTTTACGGGCTGGGGGCCAACGCTTTTTCCTCCCGGGCGGTGCGGGCAGTATTCGCGGCCAAGGGTAGGCCGCAGGACAACCCGCTAATCGTGCACGTGGGGCGCCGGAGCCAGGTAACCGAACTGGTGCGCGAATTGCCTTGGGCCGCCGAAGTGCTCATGAAGCGGTTTTGGCCCGGCCCGCTCACCCTGGTTTTACCCGGCAACGGCCGGGTAGCCCCGGAGGTTACCGCGGGTCTGGACACCGTGGCCGTACGTATGCCCCGGCACCCGGTGGCGCTGGCGCTCCTGCGCCTCACCCGTCTGCCGGTAGCCGCACCCAGCGCCAATCTTTCCGGCCGCCCCAGTCCCACCCTGGGACGGCACGTGTTACAGGATCTGCGGGGACGCATAGATCTGGTGCTGGAAGCCGGCCCCGCCCAGGTGGGGGTAGAGTCCACGGTGCTGGACCTCACGACGAAGCCGCCGATGGTGCTGCGGCCGGGAGGGGTAGCGGTAGAGGATTTGGAGGCGGTAATCGGCCCGGTACGGTTGGATCCCACGGTACGGGGCGGCGCCGGACCGGAGGCCCGCCCCCGAGCCCCGGGGATGAAATATCGCCACTATGCTCCCCGCGCCCCTTTGTTGCTGGTAAGCGGGGAGCCCCGGGTGGTGGGGGAGCGGATGGCGGAACTGGTCCGACAAGCCAAGGCAAAGGGGCAAAAGGTGGCGGTGCTGGCCAGCGACGAAACCGCCGCGGTATGTCGGCAAAAGGAGCTGCCGGATCTATTGGTGGCCCTGGGGCCGCGCCACGATCCGGCGGTGGCGGCGGCGCAGCTTTACGCCAGCCTGAAACTATGTGATCGCCAGGGCGTAAGTCTGATTTTGGCCGAGGCCTGGCCGGAGGAGGGTCTGGGTCTGGCCCTGTCCAACCGGCTCCGTAAGGCCGCCGGGGGCAGAATACTCCAAGCCTAAGTATTGGAAGCGGAGAGGCGACGGTGAGCGCCGGATACCTCAGTCTTCTTGCCGGCTTGGCCACCTGGGTCGGAGGGTTACTGGTAACGCTTCTGGGGAGGCCCAACCGGTATTTCCTGGGCTGGCTTTTGGGATTAGCGGCCGGGGTAATGTTGGGGGTAAGCGCTCTGGACCTGGTGCCGGCGGCCCTGCACCTGGGCGGAGTCAGGGCTCTGGTGGTGGGGGCGGCACCGGTGG
This sequence comes from Neomoorellales bacterium, assembly GCA_049719955.1. GTDB lineage: Bacteria > Bacillota > DSM-521 > Neomoorellales > SLTJ01 > JANLFO01. The sequence continues at coordinate 53,442 of JBNARC010000008.1, forward strand.
TACTGCTTTTGGTCAGGCTGCGTAAGGAACTGGTCGCCGAGTACGGGCCGGAACCGGACTACCGGCGATTGGGCTATCTGGTGGGGATTGGAGTGGCCCTGCACGATTTGCCCGAGGGAATGGCCATCGCCGTGGGGTATGCTGCCGGCCCGGCCGTAGGTTTGGGTTTGGCCGTAGCCATCGCCCTGCACAACCTGCCCGAGGGCATGGTGATGGCCGGTCCCCTTCTGGCCGGGGGTTTTAGCCGGCGTCGCGTGCTGGCGCTTATCGGCCTGGTGGGGGCGGTTACCCCGGTAGGAACCGGGCTGGGGCAGTGGGCGGTGAGAGCGGTACCCGCCGCTCTTTCCCCGCTTTTGGCCGCGGCCGCGGCGGCCATGTTTTTTGTGGCCCTGGCGGAACTCCTGCCGGCCGCCCGCACCCACCCGGTGTTGGCCAGCGCGGCCGGTCTGGTGGTGGGTTTGGGATTGAGCCGACTACTATAAGACGGGGAGCGGGAAGCGTGGGCTGGCCGGCAGTGCTGGGAGTGGCGGTAGCCCTGGGAACCGACGCCTTTTCCCTGGCGGTAGGCATGGGCCTGGTAGGAGTGAGCCGGCGCCGGGCGCTGGAGTTCGCCCTGCTGGTTTTGGGTTTGCATATACTCTTCCCCCTCGCCGGGTTGCTGTTGGGACAGTACCTGGGCCGGCTTCTGGGACGGGTGGCCGGGGTGGTGGGAGCCCTGGCCCTGATGGCCATCGGTACCCAGTTCCTGTGGGAGGGATGGCGCAGCCGGACCCCGGCCCCTACCGGACCCCGGATCGCGGTGGCGGGGGAAACATTCTCCCCTTCCGGTCCTTGGGGCCTCCTGGCCCTGGCCGGAAGCGTGAGCTTGGATGCCCTGACCGTCGGGTTTGGGCTGGGGGCGCTGCGGGTAGATTTATGGCTGACCGTGCTGGTTATGGGGGTTATTGCCGGCGGCATGACCTGGACGGGCTTTCTCTGCGGCCGTCGATTGGGTGCCTGGGCCGGAGCCCGCAGTCGCCTGTTGGGCGGTGCGTTGTTGCTGCTTATTGCTTGGCGCTTGCTGGCGGAGGTATGGAAGCCATGAGCCGCATTCTTTTCGTGTGCACCGGCAATACCTGCCGCAGCCCCATGGCCGCGGCGTGGGCGGAGGCCTGGTTGCGAAGCCGGGGGGTAGAAGGGGTAAGCGTAGAATCGGCGGGAGTGGGCGCTTGCGAGGGCCAACCGGCCAGCCCCGAGGCGTGCCTGGTAATGGCCGAAAAGGGCCTGGATTTGCGCCCGCACCGGGCCAGACGCCTGCGAGAAGAGTTGCTGGCCGAGGCCGATCTGGTTCTGACCATGACGGCGGCTCAGCGGGAGAGCCTGCGGAGGTTGTGGCCGCAGTACGCGGGGCGCATATTCTCCCTGAAAGAGTACGCGGCCGGGGAGGAGCAACTGGATAGCTACGACGTGGCCGACCCTATAGGCAAGGGAGAAGAAGAATACCGGCGGTGCGCCGAGGAGCTACGCCGGGGGGTGGAGGCGGCCTTGGCGCGTTACCTCCGGGAAATTGGGGGTTCGGCAGGAAACCGGTAGTAGGCGTCGAACTTATGGTCAAGTTTGGAGGGACCCGGATTGCAGGTAGCCCTGGGTAGTGATCATGCCGGCTTCGCTCTGAAAGAAGAAATCAAGGCTTATCTTCGGGAAGCCGGCATAGGGTTTCACGACTTCGGCGCCTTCGGGCCGGAGGCAGTCGATTACCCCGACTTTGCCCTGGCGGTGGCCGAGGCGGTGGCCGCCGGTCGGTTCGCCCGGGGCATTTTGTGCTGCGGTACCGGCATCGGCGTGGCCATCGCCGCCAACAAGGTGCCGGGAGTGAGAGCGGCGCTATGCCACGATACCTTCTCCGCCCGGGCGAGCCGGGAGCATAACGACGCCAACGTTCTTACTCTGGGGGCGCGGGTCATCGGTCCGGGCCTGGCGCGAGAGATCGTTCGAACCTGGTTGGCCGCGGAGTTCGCCGGGGGCCGGCACCTCCGTCGGCTGGAGAAAATCCGGGCCATTGAGCAGAAATACGGTGCTGGTACCGGCGGGAGGAAGTAGGAGTGGACGATTGGCATGCGTTGGTAGAAACCGACCCGGAGGTCGCCGCCGCCATATTGGGGGAAGCCGAGCGACAGGCCAACCATCTGGAGCTCATTGCCTCGGAGAATTTTGCCAGCCCGGCGGTCATGGCCGCTCAGGGATCCATTCTGACCAATAAGTACGCCGAAGGCTATCCCCGCCAGCGCTATTACGGCGGCTGCGAGTATATGGACGTCATCGAGGATCTGGCGCGACGGCGGGCCTGCGAGCTGTTCGGGGCCGAGCACGCCAACGTTCAGCCCCACTCCGGCGCCCAGGCCAACATGGCCGTTTATTTCGCCGCCCTAAAGCCCGGGGACCGCATCCTGGGTATGGACCTGGCCCACGGCGGGCACCTCACCCACGGCAGTCGGGTCAATTTTTCCGGACGCTGGTTCGAAGCGGTGAGCTACGGGGTACACCCGGAGACGGAGCAAATAGACTACGACCGGGTGGCCGCCATTGCCGAGCGGGAGCGCCCCCGGCTGATCGTGGCCGGCGCCAGCAGTTACCCCCGGCAGCTTGATTTTGCCCGCTTTCGGGCCATTGCCGACGCGGTAGGCGCCTACTTATTGGTGGATATGGCCCATATTGCCGGCCTGGTAGCCGCAGGCCTACACCCCAGCCCGGTGCCCCACGCCCATTATGTCAGCAGCACCACCCACAAGACCTTACGCGGCCCGCGTGGGGGCTTTGTCCTGTGCCAGGAGAAGTTCGGTCCGGCGGTGGACAAGGCCGTCTTTCCCGGCCTGCAGGGCGGTCCACTGATGCACGTTATCGCCGCCAAGGCAGTGGCCTTCAAAGAGGCAGGCACCGCCGCCTTCCGCGAGTACCAGCGGCAGGTAGTGGCGAACGCCCGGGTGCTGGCCAAAGCCCTCAGCGAGCGCGGCTTCCGCCTGGTAGCCGGAGGAACCGACAATCACATGCTGTTGGTAGATTTGCGGGACAAGGGGTTGACCGGACGGGAGGCCGAGGCCATACTGGACTCCGTGGGGATTACGGTTAACAAGAACGCCATACCCTTTGACCCCCAAAAGCCTTCGGTGACCAGCGGTATCCGTCTGGGTACGCCGGCGGTCACCACCCGGGGTATGGGGCCCAAGGAGATGGAACAGATCGCAGACCTGATCAGCGAAGCCCTGCTGGCCGCCGGAGAGCAGCGCAAGCTGGAACGGATCCGCACCAAGGTGCAGGAACTCTGCCGCGCTTTTCCTCTCTACCCGGAGTGGCTGGCGCGGCGGGCGTAGGCTCCAAGGAGGGCGGGGGTTTGCGGCCGGATTGGGACGAGTACTTTTTGCGCATCTGCCGGGTGGTGGCCGAGCGCTCTACCTGTCTGCGGCGGCGGGTGGGAGCCATTCTGGTTCGGGACGGGCGAATCCTGGCTACCGGGTACAACGGTGCTCCAACCGGGCTTCCCCACTGCGATCAAACCGGGTGTCTGCGGGAGCAATTGGGAGTGCCTCCGGGGGAGCGGCACGAGCTCTGCCGGGGGCTCCATGCCGAGCAGAACGCCATCATTCAGGCCGCCCTACACGGCGTGAGCACCCAGGGGGCGGTACTTTATGTGAGCTGCCACCCGTGCACGGTATGTGCCAAGATGTTGGTAAATGCCGGTATTGCCAAAGTGGTGGTAGAGGAAGGCTACCCGGACCCTCTGGCGGCGGAGATTCTTCGGGAGGCGAAGATCGAGGTGACTCGTTTTCGCGGTGAGGGCGGATGAATTCCGCCGGCGCCCGGCGGCCGGTGCTGGTATGCGTGTTCGGAACCCGGCCGGAAGCCATCAAGATGGCGCCGGTGGTGCGGGAGCTTTCCCGCCGCTCCTCCCCTTTTGACTGCCGGGTAGTGGTTACCGCCCAGCACCGGGAAATGCTGGACCAGGTATTGGAGTTATTCGGGATCCTTCCGGATTTCGACCTGGATCTTATGCAAGAGGGCCAAACCCTGACCGACATAACCGTGCGGGCCTTGAGGGGGCTAGAGGAGGTATACGCCCGGGTCCGGCCGGATCTGGTGCTGGTGCACGGCGACACTACTACAACCTTTGCCGGCGCGCTGGCCGCCTTTTACCGGCAGATCCCGATCGGGCACGTAGAGGCGGGCCTGCGCACGCGCAATAAGTACGCTCCCTTTCCCGAGGAAATGAACCGCCACCTTACCGGGGTATTGACCGATCTTCACTTTGCCCCCACCGCCACCGCGGCGGACAACCTCCGGCGAGAGGGAGTGAGTGAAGACCGGATCTTCATCACCGGTAATACGGTGATCGACGCACTCTTGAGCACCGTGCGTTCCGACTACCGCTTTAGCGATACCCGGTTGGCGGGGATAGACTATCGGCAACGCGTTATCCTCCTGACCGCCCACCGGCGCGAGAACTGGGGTGCGCCCATGGAGCGCATATTCCGGGCCCTTAGGCGGGTGGTGGAGCGCCACCCCGACGTGCTGGTGGTCTACCCGGTACACAAGAATCCCGAGATCCGGCGGCTGGTGGCCAGGGAACTTGCCGGGTTGGCGCGGGTGGTTACCTGCGAGCCCCTGGACTACGCCTCCCTGGTGAACCTTATGGCCCGGGTCTACCTGGTGCTTACGGATTCCGGGGGGCTGCAGGAAGAGGCGCCGGCATTGGGGAAGCCGGTCCTGGTACTGCGGGAGACCACCGAGCGGCCGGAGGCGCTGGCGGCGGGAACGGCGCGATTAGTAGGTACGGCGGAGGACAAAATAGTTGAGGAACTGGAACGGTTGCTTACGGATCAGGAGGCCTATCACCGGATGGCCACGGCGATAAACCCTTACGGCGACGGCCGGGCGGCCGGGCGCATCCGGCAGGCCCTGGAGTACTACTTCGGGTTGCGGCAACGCCGACCGCGGGCCTTTTCTCCGGCCTTTGCTCATAAAAAAGTAGCGGGTCGGAAGGATTCTGTTAGTTGGTGAAGAAAATAGCTAAACGGTGTGGCGGGGTTAGGAAACCCGGGTTGGGGCCGGAACGGTTCGTCGGGTTGGGACGGTGAGGATGCAAGACCGTCGGCAGTCCTGGGAGGCATGGGTTAGGTACGCTAACGTGGCCTTTTCCTTCGGGACCACGATGGCAGTTTCCTTGCTGCTAGGCTTTTTCGGCGGCCGGTGGCTGGACCGGCGCCTGGGAACCGAGCCGGCGTTCATGGTGGTGGGGGTACTGCTGGGAGCCGCGCTGGCCTTTAAGAACCTGTTCGACGAACTGGGGATATTTGGCCCCAAGGAAGGCGGAGCCAACAAAGAAGGCAGAACCAATAATGGAGGAAACCAAGACACCAACTAGTACCGAATCAACACCGGCGGACGGGCGACGGATTTTTTCCTGGAAGAAGTTCGGCTATATGCTGGCCATAGGCATGGGCCTAGGGGTGGGGGCCCGGTTGTTGGGGTACGGCTACATCGGTAGCGGTATCCTGTGGGGCTTGCCCTTAGGCCTGTTTAATTATTACCTGGCCTGCCGGGCGGTGGGTTTTCTGGGTACCGAAGGGGGTGCGCGGCGCTTTGGCGCCACGGTAGCCCTGCGTTGGACCCTGGCAATAATAGCCCTGGTGCTGGCCTTCCGGGTGGACGTCTGGTTCCTGCTCGGGGTGGCCGTGGGAGTGGAGGTGCAGATGCTGGCGCAATTAGGAGAAGCGGTCGCGGTCTTGTCGGGTTTGAAACGAGGGGCTTAAGGTCCGGTTTGGAGGAGGGGAGATAAGTGGGCGGCGGAATGTCGCAGCTTTCCACGGTGATGGAGCACCTTAAACCGCATGTGGTGTTCTATCTGGGATCGGTGCCGGTTACCACCACCGTGGTCACCACCTGGGTTATCATGGGTTTAATCGTACTTATCGGTCTGCTCACCACCCGACGGATGCAGTTCGTTCCTCGGGGATGGCAGCATTTGCCGGAAATGGTGGTGGAGTTTATCCATAACTATCTGGAGAGCTTCATGGGGCGCAGAGGCCGCAAGTACTTTCCGCTGGTGGGCACTCTGTTTATCCTTATTCTCTTCCTTAACCTCTCCTGGCTTATCCCGGGGGTAAAACCCCCGACCATGGACCTCAGCACCACCTTGGCCTTCGCGGTCACCACCATTCTGGCGGTACAGCTTCTGAGTATCAAGGAGGTAGGTCTCAAACGCTATCTGCACACCTACGTCTCCCACGGGATTCTTTTGACACCGCTAAACATCATCGAAGAGTTGGTTAAGATCGTATCCCTGTCCTTACGTCTTTTCGGCAACATGTTCGCCGAGGATACGATCGTTTTAATACTGTTTATACTGATCCCCCTGGTAGTACCGGCAGTGATGCAGTTACTGGGGGTGCTGTTCGGGTTTATTCAGGCCTTTATCTTCACCGTTCTTACCATGAGTTACCTGGCCACCCGCACCTCCGAGCACTAGGGTGGCAACTGACGGCGGGGACAAACCCTCGTCTCCCGGGACCGGTGGCGAGCGGTTTTGCCGAGCTTAACGTAGCCCGAAAGGAGGGAAAGGACTAGTATGGACGGTCTAGCTTTTGTAGGCGCGGGTCTCGCTATAAGTCTGGCCGCTATGGGCTCGGGCCTCGGCCAAGGCTTGGCCTCTAGGGGGGCCATGGAAGGCATTGCCCGGCAGCCTGAGGCGGCCGGCGAAATCCGCACCACCCTCTTGTTGGCCCTGGCCTTCATGGAGGCGCTGACGCTGTTTTCCTTCGTTATTGCCATCCTACTGTGGACCAAGATCGCCTAAGTGCCTTCCGGGGGCCGTCCACCGGGCCCGCACCAAGCTTTTGGGTGCGCCGGTGGGCGGCCGCCGGGGAGTGGGTTTGGCCCAAAGGGGGTTCCAGCGGTGGAAGCTATCATGGGGGCGCTAAACTTTAGCCCCTGGACCTTTCTATTCCAGGTGATCAATCTTCTCCTGGTTGTATTGATAGTATACCGCATCCTGTACAAGCCGGTTACCCAAATGGTGGCGGCGCGTGAGCAGCGGATACAGAACGCCCTGGACGGCGCCGCCAAGGCTCAGGCCGAGGCGGAGGCCACCCTGGCCCAGTACCGGTCGCAACTGGAGAGCGCCCGTCAGGAAGCCCAGGAAATGGTGGGAAGGGCGGCCAAGATGGCGGAAGAGATCCGCGAGGAGGCGGTCCGTAACGCCCGCCTGGAAGCCGAGAAGATTCTAACCCGGGCGCGGGAAGAGATTCGGGCGGAAACGGCCCGGGCGGTGGCGGAGCTGCACGAGCAGGCGGCCACGCTGGCGGTGCTGGCGGCCGGTCGGGTGCTGGGGCGGGAATTGCGGCCTGAGGACCACGAGCGGCTGGTACGTGACTTCATTCGGGAAGTGGGCGAGTTGCAGTGAGCGAAACCATAGTGGCCAAGCGCTATGCCCGGGCGCTGTTCGAACTGGCCCAGGAAAAAGACCAGGTGGAAAAGTTGGCTCAGGAGCTGGAGGGTGTAGCCAGCCTGATTCAGCAAGTGCCGGAACTGAACTCCTGGCTTAGGCATCGGGGCATACCGCCGGACGAGAAGAAGGCGGTCTTACGGCGGCTCCTGGCCGATCGGGTGGGCCAACTGACCCTGAACTTCCTCCTTCTCCTTTGCGATCGGAAGCGGGAGGCCTACCTCGGGGCCATCTGTCAGCAGTTCCGGATCCTAGCCCAGGAGGCGGCGGGCTTGGTAGAGGGGGAGGTTCGTTCGGCGTTTTCTCTAGAGCCGGAACAGGTGCGGGCCCTGGAGGAACGCTTCTCCCAGATCACCGGCCGGAAGGTGCGGCTTGAGGCCCGGGTCGATCCGGAGTTGATCGGCGGTTTGGTAGTTAGGATCGGCGACCGGGTGTGGGACGGCAGCCTGGCCCAGCGCCTGCGGAGCCTGAAGGCGCACCTGACCGGGCTAAGCCTTGAGCAGTTAAGGGGGGATAAGGCCGGATGAGCCTGCGTCCTGACGAGATAAGCGCGCTTCTCAAGCAGCAGATCGAGAGCTACGAGGCCGGGACCACCACCAGCGAAGTGGGCACGGTACTGCAGGTGGGCGACGGCATTGCCCGGGTCTACGGCCTGGAGCGGGCCATGCAAGGGGAGTTGCTGGAGTTTCCCGGTGGCGTCTACGGCATGGTCCTTAACCTGGAGGAGGACAACATCGGTTGCGTTTTGCTGGGACCCTATAGCCACATCAAGGAAGGGGACGAGGTCCGCAGCACCGGTCGCATCGCCGAAGTGCCGGTGGGCGAGGCCCTGATCGGCCGGGTGGTCAGCCCGGTGGGGGAGCCCTTGGACGGTAAGGGCAAGATCCTCACCGATAAGTTCCGGCCGGTGGAATTTAAGGCTCCGGGAGTTATTTACCGACGCCCAGTGAACCGGCCGCTGCAAACCGGGATAAAGGCTATAGACTCCATGATACCCATCGGTCGGGGCCAGCGCGAGCTTATAATCGGCGACCGCCAAACCGGTAAGACCGCCATAGTGGTGGACACCATAATCAATCAGAAAGGCCAAGACGTAATCTGCATCTACGTGGCCATCGGGCAGAAGGCCTCTACGGTGGCCGGGATCGTGAACCGACTGGAGGAAACCGGGGCCATGGATTACACCATCGTGGTTTCGGCCACCGCCAGCGATCCGGCCCCGCTGTTGTACCTGGCCCCCTATGCCGGCTGCGCCATAGGCGAATACTTCATGTACGAGCAGCACCGCGACGTGCTGGTGGTATACGACGACCTGTCCAAGCACGCCGCCGCCTACCGGGAGCTGTCGTTGCTGCTGCGGCGTCCTCCGGGTCGCGAGGCCTTCCCCGGCGACATCTTCTACCTCCACTCCCGGCTCTTAGAGCGCGCGGTCTGCCTCAGCGAGGCCATGGGAGGAGGCACGCTGACGGCCATCCCCATTATCGAAACCCAGGCCGGAGACGTGTCGGCCTACATTCCCACCAACGTTATTTCCATCACCGACGGGCAGATCTACCTCGAGCCCGACCTGTTCTACGCCGGTATCCGACCCGCCATTAACGTAGGTATATCGGTATCCCGGGTGGGCGGAAAAGCCCAGATCAAGGCCATGCGCCAGGTGGCGGGCCGGCTGCGTTTGGATCTGGCCCAGTACCGGGAGCTGGCGGCCTTCGCCCAGTTCGGCTCCGAGCTGGATAAGGTAACTCAGGCCCGGCTGGCCCGAGGTGAGCGAATGACCGAACTGCTGAAGCAGGGCCAGTACGAGCCCATGCCGGTGGAGGAGCAGGTAGCGGTTATCTACGCCGGAGTAAACGGCTTTTTGGATGATCTACCCGTGGAGGCGGTGGGCCGGTTCGAAAAGGAATTTCTGGCCTTCTTGCGGGCCAATTACCCGGACATTCTGCGCCGCATCCGGGAGGAAAAGGAAATTAAGCCTGAGGTGGCCGAACGCCTAAACCAAGCTATTACGCAATTCAAGGAAGCCTTTAAGCAGGCCGCCTAAATCGGCCCGGGGAGGAATGGGTTATGCCTACCATGCGGGAGATCCGCCGGCGGATCCGCAGCATCCAGAACACCCAGCAGATCACCCGGGCCATGCAGATGGTGGCCGCGGCCAAGTTGCGCAAGGTTCAGGACCGGGTAGTGGCCTCCCGGCCCTACGCGGCCAAACTCCGGGAGGTACTGGAGCGGCTGGTGGCCAACCTGCCGCCCGAGGTACAGCACCCCCTGCTGGAGGAAAGGCCGGTAAAACGGGTGGCCTATGTAGTGGTTACCGGCGACCGGGGGCTGTGCGGCGGTTACAACGCTAACATCTTGCGGCTGGCGGAGCAGACCGCCCGGGCGGCGGAGGCCGAGGTGCTCTGGCTGCCCGTGGGCCGCAAGGCCCGCGACTACTTCCGGCGGCGCCGCCACCAAATCCTGCGGGAATATGTAGACCTGGGGGACGACCCGGTATTCCCCCAAGCCCGGGAGCTGGCCCGGGAGCTGGTAGAGCTGTTTGTTTCTCAGGCGTTTGACCGGTTGTACCTGGTGTACAGCCAGTTCCTTTCCCCCGTGCGCCAGAAGCCCCAGGTGGTGCCCCTACTTCCCGTGGCCCGGCCCGAGGAGGGCAAGTCCGGACGGGAATACTTGTTTGAGCCGCCGCCGGCGGAGCTTTTCGCCGCCCTCTTGCCCCGGTATGTAGAGGTGCAAATATACCAGATGCTTCTGGAGGCCAAGGCGGGAGAGCACGGGGCCCGGATGACCGCCATGGAGGCGGCTACCGACAACGCCGAAGATATGATCAAGCGTCTCACTCTTACCTTTAACAAGGCCCGGCAGGCGGCCATCACCAAGGAACTGGCGGACATTGTGGGAACGGCCCGCGCTTTTGAGTAAAGCGGTAAAGGAGGGAAGAGGGACGGTGGGCAAGGGAAGGGTAATTCAGGTAATCGGTCCGGTAGTGGACGTCCAGTTCCCCAAGGGCGAACTTCCGGACATTTATAACGCCATAGTGATCGACAACGACCGGCAGCCGCCGGAAGTAAGAAGCCCTATCTTCACCCGGGTAGTAATGGAAGCCATGCAGCACCTGGGTAACGACACCGTGCGGTGCGTGGCCCTAGATTCCACCGACGGCCTAATTCGGGGCATGATCGCCGAGGATACCGGGGCTCCCATCAAGGTGCCGGTGGGGAGGGGCACCCTGGGGCGCATCCTGAACGTCCTGGGCGAACCGGTAGACGAGCAGGGTCCGGTTCAGGCCACGGAGTATCTTCCCATTCACCGCCCGGCACCCACCCTGGAAGAGCAGCGGCCGGTGCCGGAGGTGCTGGAGACGGGCATTAAGGTAGTGGACCTCCTGGCCCCCTATCCCAAGGGAGGCAAGATAGGGCTGTTTGGCGGTGCCGGCGTGGGCAAGACCGTACTGCTCATGGAGTTGATCCGCAACGTAGGTTACGAGCACGGTGGCTTGTCGGTATTCGCCGGAGTGGGCGAGCGCACCCGCGAGGGCAACGACCTGTGGCTGGACATGAAGGAGTCGGGAGTGATCGAGCGCACGGCGCTGGTCTTCGGCCAGATGAACGAGCCCCCGGGAGCCCGCTTGCGGGTGGCGCTCACCGGCCTGACCCTGGCCGAGTACTTCCGCGATAGCGAGGGACAGGACGTATTGCTCTTCATAGACAACATCTTCCGCTTCGTGCAGGCCGGTTCGGAGGTCTCGGCCCTCTTGGGTCGCATGCCCTCGGCCGTGGGGTACCAGCCCACCCTGGCCACGGAGATGGGAGAGTTGCAGGAGCGCATCACTTCCACCCGGCGGGGATCGGTAACCTCGGTGCAGGCCATTTACGTGCCGGCCGACGACCTTACCGACCCGGCTCCGGCCACCACCTTCGCCCACCTGGATGCCACCACGGTGCTGTCGCGTCAGATTGCCGAGTTGGGCATCTATCCCGCGGTGGACCCGCTGGATTCCACCTCGCGGATCCTGGATCCCCGGGTGGTGGGCGAAGAACACTACCGGGTGGCCCGGGGAGTGCAGCAGGTGCTGCAGCGCTACAAGGACCTGCAGGACATTATCGCCATTCTGGGTATGGAGGAGCTATCGGAGGAGGACAAGCTGACCGTAGCCCGGGCCCGCAAGATCCAGCGCTTCCTGTCCCAGCCCTTCCACGTGGCCGAGGCCTTTACCGGCACCAAGGGAGTTTACGTGCCGCTGAAGGAAACCATTCGCGGGTTCAAGGAAATACTGGAGGGCAAGCACGACGAACTACCGGAGGAAGCCTTCTACATGGTAGGGACCATCGACGAGGCGGTGGAGAAGGGCCGTAAGCTCCTTGAGGAGGCGGCCTAAGCCGGGGAGGCGGCACTGGTGTCGGCCAAGCAGATTAGCTTTCAGGTAATCACCCCGGAGCGGGTGGTACTCAAGGAAGAAGTAGAGGCGCTGATGGTGCCCGGGGCGGAGGGGTATCTCGGCATATTGCCGGGGCATATCCCCATTGTTACCGGCCTGGTCCCGGGAGTGGTGCGCTACCGCCAGGGCGGCCGCACGGGACGCCTGGCGGTGAGCGGCGGCTTTATGGAAGTAGCCGATAACCGGGCCCTTATCCTGGCGGATGCGGCCGAGCGGGCGGAGGAGATCGACGTGGCCCGGGCCCAGAGGGCCAAGGAGAGGGCGCTGAAGCGGCTAAAGGAGCGGCCGCCGGGACTGGACGTGGCGCGGGCGGAGCTGGCTCTGCGGCGGGCCCTGGCCCGAATAAAGGCCGCCCAAGAGGGGCAAAATTAGTGCCAGGTGATGGCGCTCAGGGAAAGATTTAGAAATTGGGGGGCGCCGGCCCTACTTGCCGGCGCCCTGATACTTTTAGCCGCCTCTCCTCCGGGAAAGGCGAAAGGCCCGACGGGCGACGAGCTGGTATGGTGGGCGCTGGAGCAAGTCGGGGCCCGACCCCAGGCGGCGGCACTGGAAGCCCAGCTCCTTTTGCCGGCAGGGGAAGGCCGCGAGGCGTTAACGGCCGTGGCCGAGCGGCTGGGGCGGGGTGAGGAAAGCTCGCAGCCGGAGGGGGAAGGCGATTCCGCCGGGCGGTGGCGCGTGTGTTTGCGCTCGCTCCCGGAGTGGGCGGGTAGCCGTTCGTCGGCCCTGCTGGTGGTGCAGTGGCACCGGCAAGGCCGCTCGCTCATACCCCCGTGGCCGGAGGACTGGCGGGGGCACGAGGCCCGGGTTTACCGCCTCTACCGGGCCCGCCTGCCGGGAACCCCTCCGACCCCGATCTTGAACCTTAAGGCCCGGCGTATGGCGGCCCTACTGGGCGGTAAGGTACGGGAAGGCACGCGCCAACCGGGAATGGTTACCCTGAGCGGTTATAGCCCGCTCCTGGGACCCGGCCGCCGGCCGCCGGGGGGCGGAGCGCTGAATTTCCAACTGGCCTTGAGGGCCAGCCGCGAGCAGAATTGTACCTGGGTGGTCGTAGGGCTACCCCTGATCCCTGGCAGCTTCTAGGCGGCCTTCTACCATTTGCCGTCCCTGAGGCGGCAGGAAATCGGTTCGGGCCGGCGAAACCAATCTTGGACCGCTCCCGGAAAGAAAGGGGTGGGGATTTGGACAGCCTGAGGATTAGCGGGGGCCGTCCCCTCAGCGGCACGGTGCGAATTAGCGGCGCCAAAAACGCGGTACTGCCGATCATGGCGGCCAGCCTGCTTACCGACCAGACCTGTCACCTGCAGGAAGTACCCCGGCTCCTAGACGTGGTTACCAGTTTTTACTTGCTCCGCAGCCTGGGCGCGGAGATCAACTGGAACGGTCGGGAGATGATACTACGCACTCCGCATCTGGCGGGAGTGGAGGCGCCTTACGAATTCGTGCGCCGGATGCGGGCCTCGTTCTTGGTCTTCGGCCCGCTCCTCGCCCGCGCCGGCCGGGCGAAGGTAGCCCTGCCCGGCGGTTGCGCCATCGGCACCCGACCGGTGGACCAGCATCTTAAGGGGTTTGCCGCCCTGGGCGCCAGCATAGAGGTGAGCCACGGGGTGGTGCGGGCCAAGGCCCGGCGCCTGGAGGGCGCGCGCATCTACCTTGACGTGCCTAGCGTGGGGGCAACCGAAAACTTGATGATGGCCGCCACCTTAGCCCGCGGTACCACCGTCATCGAAAACGCCGCCTGCGAGCCCGAAGTGGTAGACTTGGCTAATTTTTTGAACGCTATGGGCGCGCGCGTGAGCGGAGCCGGCACGCGCAGTATCCGCATAGAGGGAGTAAAAAGCCTCAAAGGGGCCAGGCATACCGTAATCCCCGACCGTATCGAGGCCGGAACCTACATGGCCGCCGTATTGGCCGCCGGAGGCCGGGCGCGGCTGGAAAATGTCATCGGAAGCCACCTGACCGCGGTGTTGGCCAAGTTCCGGGAAATGGGAGCCACCGTTACCGATCTGGGGGGAACGGTGGTGGTGGAGCGAGACCCGGAGCGGCCGCTTGCGGCTGCCGACATCCGGGCCCTACCGTATCCCGGATTTCCGACCGATCTGCAGCCGCAAGTGGCGGCGGTGCTCACCCTGGCCCGGGGAATGAGCGTGGTGACGGACATGGTCTTCGACAGCCGGTTTACCTACGTAGAGGAACTGCGACGCCTGGGGGCGGAAATCCGGGTGGAGGGGCGCAGTGCGGTCATTCACGGGCCGGCTATTTTAAGCGGGGCCCAGGTACGGGCGCACGACCTGCGGGCCGGTGCGGCGCTGGTAGTAGCCGCTTTGGCGGCCAGCGGCGAAACCGAGATCAGCGGCGTGGAACATCTGGAGCGGGGCTACGAAAACCTGGGCGGCAAGCTGGCCGATTTGGGAGTTCGGGTGGGCAGCCCGATTTCCCTAAGGAGCGAGGCTCTGGTCTAGGATCCTTGTCCCGGGCATAAATTAGAGCGGAGGGACAAGGATGCCGAGGTTTCTTTGGGGGTGGCTGGCGCTACTCCTGGCGGGGGTCATATTGCTACCCCTGCTGGTAGTCACCCTTCTGTCCGGTCCGAGACTACCCCAGATTACCACCGATAGGGCCGTCCGGCTCTACCTCCCCGCTACCGGCTCTCTAGAGGTTCTTCCCTTGGAGGAATACGTGCGCGGGGTGGTGGCGGCGGAGATGCCGGCCCGGTTCGCCCCGGAAGCCCTTAAGGCCCAGGCGGTGGCCGCCCGCACCTACGCGGTGAGGCGCCTGGTACAGAGTCGACAGGGCGCGGGCACGCACCCGGAGGCCGACGTCTGCAATGACCCCAAACATTGCCAGGGCTGGCTGAGCGAGGCAGAGATGCGGCAGCGCTGGGGCTGGCTGGGCTACTGGTTCTTCCGTCGCAAGGTTACCGGGGCGGTACTCGCCACCCGGGGATTGGTGCTTACCTATCAAGGGGAACTGATCGATCCGGTATATCATTCCGCCAGCGGCGGTCGGACCGAAGATCCCCGGGAAATCTGGGGCCGCTCGGTCCCCTACCTGCGCAGTCAGCCTTCTCCCTGGGAAGAGGAGTCGCCCTATAACGAAGTCGTCACCGTGCTATCGGCGGCCGAGGTGCGCCGCCGGTTGGGTCTGGCCGCTACCTCCGGCGCCGATCTTTCTCTGCGGGTGGCCTCCTACACCGCCAGCGGTCGGATTAAGACCGTAGTGGCCGCTGGTCGCCTCTTCACCGGTCCGGAGTTCCGGCAGTTACTGGGTCTAAACTCCACCTGGTTTCGCTGGGAAAAGAAGGGACAGGATTTTGTTTTCTACAGCCGGGGCTACGGACACGGCGTAGGCATGTCCCAATACGGAGCCCAAGGATTGGCCCGGCGGGGAAAATCCTTTCGAGAGATCTTGGCCTACTATTATCCCGGAACCCGCCTGGTTTCCCTCAGCGAACTAAGACTTCCTTAGAGGCTTGCCGTTAACCCGGCACTTGTTGGGTAGCCTCGGTTATAGCGACCAATAATTGGTAAGAATATAACCGAGGTGATCCTATGTTATCCTGGTTCAAGTTATGGAGTTGGCGCCCCCGGTTACCATTCAGGCAGTGGGGATGGCAGCGGATTGCTGCCGCCGTACTTCTGGTAGGGGTGGGCCTGGGAACAAGCTGGCTTTTGGTCCACGGACAACGCCCGGGGCCCAGGGTGATTATTGAGCCCGACCTGCCGGTGATGCAGCTTGCCGAGCCGCAGGTAACGGAAAAGCCGGCCGGGTCGGCCACGGCGCCGGAGACGGGCCCGGTGGTCAAGACCGAAGGGGAGGGCCTCACCCCCACCCGGACAGAACCAACGTCCGCTCAGGCCGAATCCGGGTACGGGATTACGGGGGTAGCGGCGCCGGCTTCGTTCTCGCGGTTACGCTGGCCCGTTGAGGGTAGAGTGGCCCGGGGATACGGCTACGGATTCGTTTCCACCTACCGCGACTACCGCTTCCATTCCGGGATCGATCTGGCCGCCTCCTCAGGAACCCCGGTAATGGCCGCGGCGGACGGAGAGGTAAAGGAAACCGCCTACGACGCCGAACACCAGTGGCAGGTGGTGCTCAGTCACCATTCCGGTTGGGAAACCGTGTACCTGGAACTGGACCGCCTGGCCGACCTTACGCCGGGGAGCGAGGTTCGGGCGGGTTCGGTCCTGGGCTACCTCGGTACCCCCGGTACCGGAGCGGACACGCCGGTACCGCACCTGCACTTTGAGGTGCGCCGCCAGGGAGAGGCTTGTGACCCGCTGGAGTTTCTACGCTAAGCGTAGGCTCCAACCAGGAGGGCGCCCCCGCCGCCCGCCGGGCCTCCTCAGTTTTCCTTAGGCGGTACCGGGTGCTCCCGTTCGTACCGTCACCTCGCCGTGGGCCTTCGCGCTACGGCGGGCTATCCTCGGAGGCGCCGTCCATGGCGCCCCTCGGCTTCGGCCATCCATAGCCTCGCGAGCGCCTGGCGCCGTCGGCCTCGCCAAGTTAGGTGCCCGGCGAGTTGCCAATGTACTCCGGGGAGACCCGGAACCGCCCTTCGATCAGGAGCCAGCGATAGCCCAAGCCGCCCTCGCCTTACGAAGGGCGGCTGGTCTTTTTCCCGGGGCCC
This sequence comes from Neomoorellales bacterium, assembly GCA_049719955.1. Taxonomy (GTDB): domain Bacteria; phylum Bacillota; class DSM-521; order Neomoorellales; family SLTJ01; genus JANLFO01. Next base: position 69,981 of record JBNARC010000008.1, read on the forward strand.
CTTCATATAAGTGAGTAGCGAGTTGAGTTGAAGGAGGCCCCCCAATGCAGGAGCACATCCGCCACCGGGTGCTACAAATTGCCCACTATGTGGTAGCCTCAGCGGCGACGGTGCGACAGGCGGCCGGGGTATACAAGGTGAGCAAGAGCACGGTGCACAAAGACATGACCGAGAGATTGCCGGAGATCGATGAGGAACTGGCCCTGCAGGTCCGGCGCGTCCTGGATCTCAACAAGGCCGAACGCCACATTCGCGGGGGCGAGGCCACCCGCAAGAAATACCGCGGAGGATGAATTTACGGTGCAGGACTTTAGGCAATATTTGCCGAATTAGTTTTCCACCAGACAAGCCTAGCTCGGGAGGTGCGAGCGGTGCCCGGTTGGGGGAGCGATCTGGGTGTAGATCTGGGTACGGCCAGCGTCCTGATCTATCTTCGGGGGAAGGGAATCGTCCTGCGCGAACCATCGGTAGTGGCCCTGGAGCGGGAGAGCCAGCGGGTGATTGCGGTGGGAGAGGAGGCCCGGCGGATGCTAGGGCGTACGCCGGGCTATATTGTGGCCGTTCGACCGCTTAGGGAGGGAGTGATAGCGGATTACGAAGTCACTCAGACAATGCTGCGCTACTTTTTAGAAAAGGCCTGCGGTCGACGGCTATTCTTCAAGCCCCGGCTTATGATCTGCGTTCCTTCCGGTATTACCAGCGTAGAAGAGCGGGCCATCCGGCAGGCGGCCCTCCAGGCGGGCGCGAAGGAAGCCTATCTTATCGAGGAACCGCTGGCCGCCGCCCTAGGGGCGGGCCTAGACATCTCTGAACCTCAAGGCAATATGGTGGTGGATATCGGTGGCGGAACTACCGACATCGCCGTACTCTCCCTGGGGGGTATAGTTTACAGTCGCTCCCTGCGGGTCGGCGGGGATAGGTTTGACGCCGCCATCGTTCAGTACATACGCCGGCAGTACAACCTGTTGGTGGGGGAGCAAACCGCCGAAGAGGTGAAGATTCGGGTGGGCACGGTCTACCCCGGCGGGCGGGAAGTCACGGCCGTCATCCGGGGCCGGGACCTGGTTACCGGCCTGCCGAAGACCGTAGAGATTACCTCCGCCGAGTTGCGGGAGGCCATGCGCGAACCTACGGAGGCGGTGGTATCGGCCATTAAGGAGGTACTGGAGCGAACCCCTCCGGAGCTGGCGGCCGACATGGTGGATCGGGGGATAGTTATGACCGGCGGGGGCTCGCTACTGCACGGCCTGGATCTCTTGGTGCAGGAGGAGACCGGTCTACCGGTGCACCTGGCGGAAGACCCTGTCTCCTCCGTGGCCCTGGGCACCGGCAAGGCCCTGTCCATGTTGGACAGTTTACGAGCCAACGGCGCGGTTACCCGTTGCGGTTAAACCACTTATAGGTGCCCCAGTTGTCGGTCTATGTCCAGAATGGCGCTCAAGATGCGGGAGCGTTCTTGGACCGGGGCGGTCAGGTAGCGGTCGATCAGACTTTCACGTTCTCGGTAAAGCAGCTCGTTTTCGGGGGTTCTGGCAATCACCTGTCGGCCTCCTTTTTCTTTCCTGAAGTTCACTTTTTAGAGTATCTCGCTGCTCAAGGTACAATATACCCGGATCCCGACGCATCCCCACCAGTCTAGTGGCGGTATCGGGTGCTCCTTTTGTGCCATCATCTCGACTGTTGCATTTGTATACGTTCAGGCGTATAATTATGCCAATCTGAAGCAGGGGGAGAGACCATGACCGGCCGAGTTACCGCCGCCGTAGCCGGAGCCACCGGATACGCGGGAGTGGAAGTGGTGCGCCTGCTACTCCGGCACCCGAAGGTGCGTCTTACGGTGGTCGGTTCTCAAAGCTATGTAGGACAACCTTTGGCGCAAGTGTATCCCCACCTTCTGCCCTATACCCCCCTGGTTTGCGGGGAGCAGGAGACGGAGCAACTGTTGGCAGCCGAGGTAATGTTCCTGGCCCTGCCCGCCGGTCATGCCGAGCCGGTTGTCCGGGCAGCCCTGGAGGCGGGTCGGCGGGTGATTGATCTGGGCGCGGACTTGCGGTTGCGGGACCCCGAAACTTACCGTTCTTGGTACAAACTCGAACCCGTGGAGGCGGAACTGGTGGCCCGAGCGGTGTACGGGTTGCCGGAGATATACCGCCGGGAAATAGCCTCGGCTTGCCTGGTGGCCAACCCCGGATGCTATCCCACCGGCGCTCTATTGGCCCTGGCGCCGGCGGTTCGGGAGGGGTTAATCGAGCCGGATACCATTGTGATAGACGCCAAGTCGGGCGTTACCGGTGCCGGGAGAAGCCTCAGCTTAGGCACCCTGTACGCCGAGGTAAACGAGGGCCTGCACCCCTACGGAGTAGGCAATCACCGCCACACCCCGGAAATTGAGCAGGAGCTGGGCCGCCTGGCCGGTTACGAGGTGCGGGTGACTTTTATTCCCCACCTGGTGCCTATGAGCCGGGGAATTCTTTGTACCGTCTACGCCCGCTTGAAGCCGGGAGTAAAAATGGAGCAGGTTCGAGCCTTATATGAGGCCGCCTACGGGGACGAGCCTTTCGTGCACCTGTTGCCCCCGGGCACCTGGCCGCACACCAAGTGGGTGTACGGCAGTAACCATTGCCTGTTGGCCCTGGGCGAGGACGCCCGTACCGGCAGGCTGATAGTGGCCAGCGCCATCGACAATCTGGTGAAAGGGGCGGCCGGGCAGGCGGTACAGAACCTGAATCTGATGTTCGGTTGGGAGGAAACTACCGGCCTTGAGGCCGTGCCTTTGTATCCGTAAGAGAGGACGTGATCGGGTGAGCGATAAACCGGGATGGGATCTAGAAGAGTTTGACGGCGGCATTACCTCGGTGCCGGGCTTTCTGGCCGCAGGAGTGGAGGCGGGCATTAAAAAGCGGGGCAAGGACCTGGCCCTCGTCTACTCCCGCACCGAAGCCGCGGCGGCGGGGATGTTTACTACCAACCGGGTGCAGGCTGCGCCTTTGCTGGTGACCAAAGAGCATTTGCGCACCGGTCGGATCCAGGCGGTGGTGGTAAACAGCGGGGTGGCCAATGCCTGTACCGGCGAAGAAGGCCTGGCGCAGGCGCGCCGCATGGCCGAGGTAACGGCAGAAGTTCTGGGTCTGCGGCCGGAGCGGGTAGCGGTTGCTTCTACCGGCGTAATCGGGGTACCGCTTCCCTTAGCGGCCGTGGAGGCGGGGATAAGAAGGGCGGCGGCCGAACTCTCTTCCAGCCGGGAGGCGGGCCGGGCCGCGGCCACCGCCATCATGACCACCGACACCCGACCCAAAGAGGCCGCGGTGCGGCTGCGGCTGGCCGACCGAACCTTGACCGTGGCCGGTATGGCCAAAGGCGCCGGCATGATTCATCCCCAAATGGCCACCATGCTGGCCTTTTTGGCCACCGATGCCCCGATTAGTCCCGAGGCGCTGCGGCCGCTTTTCGTGCGGGCGGTAGACCGGACCTTTAATCAGATCACCGTAGACGGGGACACCAGCACCAACGACCTGGCTCTCCTCCTGGCCAACGGAGCCGCCTCCGGTCCCGTCCTGGCAGGGGAGGCGGATCTTAAAGCCCTGGAGGCGGCGCTGGAAAACGTTTGCCGCCGGCTGGCCAAAGCCCTGGTGGCCGACGCCGAGGGGGCCACCAAGCTGATTACCGTGGAAGTGCGCGGGGCGGCGGACGAAGCCCAAGCCCGTCGCGCCGCCCGGGCGGTGGCGGGATCCAACCTGGTCAAGGCCGCGGTGTTCGGCGCCGACCCCAACTGGGGCCGCATCCTGGCGGCGCTGGGATACTCGGGAGCGGAATTTGATCCCGCGGCGGTGAGCGTGGTACTGGAGGGGCAGGGAGAAAGGGAGGCGGTCTGCGCCGGCGGAAGGGGTCTGGCCTTCGACGAGAGCCGGGTGCGGCGCATCCTGGCGGGCCCGGAGGTTACTATTGTAGCCGACCTCGGCGCGGGGCCGGCTTCGGCCCGGGCCTGGGGGTGCGACCTGAGCTACGACTACGTGCGCATCAACGCCGCCTACCGGACCTAAAACTCGGAGTTTGGCCAAGCTATCCCTGCTCTCTGTTGGCGGGCGGTACCGGGTTCTCCCCTAAGTACGTTGGCAACTCGCCGGGCACCGAACTTGGCGAGGCCGAGGGCGCCAGGCGCTCGCGAGGCTATGGATGGCCGAAGCCGAGGGGCGCCATGGACGGCGCCTCCGAGGGTAGCCCGCCGTAGCGCGAAGGCCGAGCCCTAGATCGGTCGGCGAGGTGACAGTACGAAGGGGAGAACCCGGAACCGGCCAAGATGTGCCCGTCAGGCAAGAGGGCGGATAGGTCAAGGCGGGAGGGCGGCCGGGCATTACCGCGCAGAGGAGGACAACCATGGCTTTAAGCGCAATCGAGAAGGCCAACATCCTCATCGAGGCCCTGCCGTACATCAAGGAGTTCTACGGCAAGACCGTGGTGGTGAAATACGGCGGGCACGCCATGCTCAACGAGGAGCTCAAGCGCTCGGTAATCCAGGACTTGGTGCTGATGCGCTTCGTGGGCATGAACCCGGTGCTGGTGCACGGCGGGGGGCCGGAGATTACGCAACTGCTGCAGCGGTTGGGGAAGAAGTCGGAATTCGTTCAGGGCCAACGGGTAACCGACCAGGAAACCATGGAAGTGGCGGAAATGGTATTGGGGAAGGTAAACAAGGATTTGGTGGCCCAAATTAACCGCCTGGGCGCCAAAGCGGTTGGGCTTTCCGGTAAGGACGGCAATCTTATTGTGGGTCGGCGCAAGACCCTGCGCCAGACCCTGGCCGACGGTCGGGAAACCGAGGTGGATCTGGGCTTGGTGGGGGAAGTGGAGAGCATTAATCCGGGCATCCTCAAGACGGTAATAGAGCACGGCTACCTGCCGGTGGTGGCGCCCATCGGGGTGGGACCGGAAGGAGAAACCCTGAACATCAACGCCGATTATGTGGCCGGGAGCCTGGCGGTAGCCCTGCGGGCCGATAAGCTGGTGCTGCTTACCGACGTGGAGGGGGTCTACGCCAGCGCCGACGACCGCAGCACTTTGCTGTCCACGGTTACTGCGGACGAGGCCCGGCAGTTGATCGCCCGGGGGGCCATTGGCGGCGGCATGATCCCCAAGGTGGAGTGCTGCCTGAGCGCCCTGGCGGGTGGGGTGGGGAGGGCCCACATTATCGACGGACGCCTTCCCCACTCCATCCTGCTGGAGATATTCACCCACGAGGGCATCGGCACCATGGTGGTGCCCTGAGGGAAGGGTAGGGAAGAATGGGCAACGCGGAAATCAAAGACCTAGGGGAGCGCTACCTGGTATCCTCCTACGCCCGCGCCGATATTGCCCTGGTACGGGGAGACGGAATCCGGGTGTGGGATGCCGACGGCAAGGAGTATCTGGATTTCGTGGCCGGAATCGCGGTGAACGCCTTGGGACACTGCCACCCTCGACTGGTAGCGGCCATCGCCGAGCAGGCCGGTCGCCTAATCCACTGTTCCAATCTTTACTGGATCGAACCGCAGGTGCTTCTGGGCCGGGCCCTGGTAGAACTCAGCGGCCTGGACCGGGCTTTTTTCTGCAACAGCGGCACCGAGGCCAACGAAGCGGCATTGAAGCTGGCCCGGAAGTACGCTTTTGAAAAGGGCCAACCGGACCGCTACGAGATTATCGCCATGGAGCATTCCTTCCACGGCCGGACCATGGGCTCGCTGGCGGCCACCGCCCAGACCAAGTTCAAGGGGGGGTTCGAGCCCTTGGTGCCCGGCTTTCGCTACGTGCCCCTCAACGACCTGCCGGCCCTGCGGCAGGCCCTGGGTCCCAAGACCTGTGCGGTAATCCTGGAACCGGTTCAGGGCGAGGGAGGAGTTTATCTCGCCGAGAAGGACTACCTGGCGGCCCTGGTGGATCTCTGCCGGGAGCAGGACGTACTGGTCATTTTCGATGAGGTTCAGTGCGGCATGGGGCGTACCGGCGCCTGGTTCGCCTACCAGCATTACGGAGTAAAGCCGGATATCCTTACTCTGGCCAAGGCCCTGGGCGGAGGGGTACCCATCGGTGCCATGTTGGCCCGGGAGGAGGTGGCGGCGGCCTTTCGCCCCGGGGATCACGGCTCTACCTTCGGAGGCAACCCCCTGGCCTGCGCGGCGGCGTTAGCTACCGTCGAGACTATTCGGGAGGAGGGGTTAGTGGAGAACGCGGCCCGGCAAGGAGCCTATCTGCGGCAGGGCCTGGAGGAACTGGCCTCGGAGTTTCCCTTCGTTAAGGAGGTTCGGGGTTTGGGGCTCTTACTGGGCATGGAGTTGTCCATCGCGGGGCAGCCCATCGTGAAGGCTTGCGAAAGCCGGGGCCTTCTGATAAACTGTGCTGCGGGCTCGGTTCTGCGCCTGGTGCCGCCGCTGGTGGTGAGCCGGCAGGACATCGACCGGGCGCTAGAAATTCTGCGGGAAGTGTTCTCCCAGGTACAGGGGGAGTATACCTCCCGGGACGAGACGTAAGGAGAGGATCGTCTGTGGCTGTGGGTGTGTTGGTTTTAGAAGACGGCACGGTTTTCAAGGGTCAGGCCTTCGGTGCCGGGGGCCGCTCCTTCGGTGAGGTAGTATTCAACACCGGCATGACCGGCTACCAGGAGGTGCTGACCGATCCCTCCTATGCCGGGCAAATCGTTAACATGACCTATCCGCTAATAGGCAATTACGGTCTTAATGCCGACGACAATCAGTCCCGCCGGCCCTGGGTACAGGGGTTTGTGGTGCGCGAGGCCTGCCCGGAGCCCAGCAACTGGAGGGCAAGAGAGACTTTGGAGGAGTTTCTTGCCCGCCACGGCATCATCGGTCTGGCGGGCATAGATACCCGGGCGCTGACCCGGCGGCTCCGGGTGCACGGCACCATGCGGGGCCTGCTCTCCACCCTACCCGAAGAGGTTGCCGATCCGCAGGCTCTGGTGGCCGAGGTAAGGGCCACGCCTTTCGGCGGTCCGGAACTGGTACGCCGGGTCACCACTCCCGAGCCTTATCACCTTCCCGGCTCCGGTCCCCGGGTAGTGGTGGTGGATCTGGGGGTTAAGACCAACATCTTGCGTCAGCTTCAGGCCTACGACCTAGACCTGGTGGTGGTGCCCAGCTTTTTCACGGCGGAGGAGATCCTTTCCTACCGGCCGCAGGGCTTGGTGTTTTCTAACGGGCCGGGAGATCCTAAGGACGTTCCCGAGGCCATTGCCGCCGCCAGGGAGTTGGTAGGCCGGGAGCTGCCCATCTTCGGCATCTGCTTGGGACACCAGATCTTGGGGTTGGCTCTGGGCGGAGACACCTACAAGCTGAAATTCGGGCACCGGGGTTCCAACCACCCGGTAAAGGACCTTATAACCGGGCGGGTGTACATCACCTCCCAAAACCACGGCTACGCTCTGGCGGCGGAAAGCTTGCCGCCGGAATTGGAAGTAACCCACCTCAACCTAAACGACGGGACGGTAGAGGGAATCCGTCACCGAGAACTCCCCATTTATAGCGTGCAGTACCACCCCGAGGCCGGTCCGGGCCCGGAAGAGAACCGCTACCTGTTCGAAGAATTCGTGACCCGGCTCCGGGGATAACCGGAGGCTTCCGGCAAAGGAGGGAAGGCAGCAGTGGATTATCCCGAGTACTTGTCCCTTCCCGAAGCCCAGGCCCTGCGCGGCCGCGATTTTCTTTGCCTGCGCGACCTCAGCGGCCCGGAATTGGAACTGGTATTCAGGGTGGCAGAAGACCTGAAGAATCGCCAACGTGCCGGTCAACCTCATGCCTGGTTGGCCGGCAAGAGTCTGGGGATGATATTCCAGAAAGCCTCTACCCGCACCCGGGTTTCTTTTGAGGTGGGTATGTACCAGTTGGGCGGTCAGCCCCTTTTTTTGAGTTCCCGGGATTTGCAACTGGGCCGGGGTGAAACCATTGCCGATACCGCCCGGGTGCTCTCCCGCTACCTGGACGGTATCATGATCCGCACCTACGCCCAGGAAGAAGTAGAAGAGTTGGCCCGCCACGCCACCGTTCCGGTGATCAACGGCCTGACCGATCTGCTTCACCCCTGCCAGGCGCTGGCGGATCTTTTTACCGTCCGGGAAATAAGGGGAAAGCTTAGCGGTCTTAAGCTGGCCTACGTAGGCGACGGCAACAACGTGGCCCACTCCTTGCTCCTAGGGGGGGCGATGACCGGGATGGAAGTTTGGGTGGCTTCACCTCCCGGCTATGCTCCCCGGCAGGACTTGGCGGCCGAGGCCCGGCGTCTGGCGGAGAAGAGCGGGGGCCGGATTGTGATCACCGAGGATCCTTTGGCCGCCGCCGAGGCCGCGGACGTACTCTACACCGACGTGTGGGCCAGTATGGGCCAGGAGGCTCAGGCCGAAGAGCGCCGGGCGGTATTCCGGCCCTATCAGCTCAACCGGGAACTGGTGGCCAGAGCGGCCAAGAACGTGCTGGTAATGCACTGCCTGCCCGCCCATCGGGGCGAGGAAATTACCGATGAAGTCATCGACGGCCCCCGCTCGGTGGTGTGGGACCAGGCGGAGAACCGGTTGCACGCGCAGAAGGCGCTGCTACTACTTCTTTTGCGTTGACGGCAAAATCGGGATATGACCGATTATTAGGAGGGATGGCCTTGGCCCGCAAAGTGGTGTTGGCTTATTCCGGCGGCCTGGATACTTCCATCATCATTCCCTGGCTTAAAGAAACCTACGGCTACGAGGTTATAGCTTACACCGCCGACGTCGGTCAGGCGGAGGAACTGGAGGGTCTGGAAGAAAAGGCTCTGAAGAGCGGGGCCAGCAAGGTTTACATCGAGGATCTGCGGCGCGAGTTCCTCGAGGAGTACGTGTTTCCGGTGTTGAAGGCCGGAGCCATATACGAGGGGAAGTATCTTTTGGGTACCTCCATGGCCCGACCGCTGATTGCCAAGCGGCTGGTAGAAGTGGCGGAGCGGGAAGGGGCCGAAGCGGTGGCGCACGGGGCTACCGGAAAAGGAAACGACCAGGTACGCTTCGAGCTCTCGGTTAAGGCGCTCAACCCGGATTTGGAGATTGTTGCCCCGTGGCGGCTCTGGTCCATCCGCTCCAGGGAGGAAGCCATCGAATACGCCCAGGCCCGCGGCATCCCGGTTCCGGTCAGCAAGGAGCGGCCCTACAGCCTGGACCGAAACCTATGGCACTTGAGCCACGAGGGCGGCCCTTTGGAGGATCCGGCGCAGGAGCCGCCGGAGGACGTTTACTACTTGGTGACTCCTCCGGAGAAGGCCCCGGACGTGCCGACTTATGTAAACATTGATTGGGAAAAGGGGATACCGGTGGGCTTAAACGGCCAGCGTATGGACCCGGTTGGCCTGGTTACCGAACTCAACCGTCTGGCCGGAGCCAACGGCGTGGGCGTGGCGGATATGGTGGAAAATCGTCTCGTGGGTATGAAGTCGCGCGGCGTATATGAGACCCCGGCGGGAACGGTGCTCCACCTGGCCCACCGGGAGCTGGAGTATCTTACCCTGGATCGCCAAACCCTGCATTTCAAAGAAACGGTGGCCCTACGGTACGCAGAACTGGTGTACGACGGTTTCTGGTTCACCCCCCTGCGCGAGGCCTTGGACGCCTTCGTAGACCAGACCCAGCAGACGGTCACGGGGTGGACGCGGATGAAGCTTTACAAGGGAAGCTGCACCCCGGCCGGCGCTTACTCTCCCTACTCTTTATACTCCGCCGACCTGGCCACCTTCGGCGCCGGCGTGGGCTACGACCACAAGGACGCGGCCGGGTTTATTAACTTATTGGGTCTGCCCCTCAAGGTTCGGGCCAGGGTGCTGCGGCGCGGGAGGTAGGAGAATGAAGCTTTGGGGAGGGCGGTTCCGCGAGGGAACCGACCGCCGGGCGGAGGAGTTCCTGGCCTCCATTGATTTCGACCGCCGCTTGTACCGGGCGGATATCCTTGGTTCCATCGCCCACGCCCGTATGCTGGGTCGCTGCGGCATCATCTCCCCGGAAGAAGCCGAGACCCTGGTTCGGGGCCTAGAGGAGCTGCTGGCCGACATCGAGGCGGGCAAGGTGGAGTTCCGCCAGGAGCATGAGGATATTCACCTGAACGTGGAGGCGCTGCTGAACGAGCGGTTGGGCGAAGTGGCCAAGAAGCTGCACACCGGCCGCAGCCGCAACGATCAAGTGGCCCTGGACCTGCGCCTGTACCTGAGAGAAGAAACGGATGTTGTGATCGAGATGTTATGTAAACTTCAGGAGACCCTGTTGGCCCTCGCCGAGGAGCACGTGGAAACGGTTATGCCGGGATACACCCACCTCCAGCGGGCCCAACCGGTGAGCCTGGGTCACCACTTCCTGGCCTACTTTGAAATGTTCGGGCGGGATCTGGAACGGTTGCGGGATTGCCGCCGCCGCATTGACGTGCTTCCCCTGGGGGCCGGGGCCCTGGCCGGACCGGCCTACGCGGTGGACCGGCAGGGAGTGGCGGAAGAGCTGGGCTTCGCCGCCATCAGCGAGAACAGCCTGGATGCGGTTAGCGACCGGGACTTTGTGGTGGAGTTTCTGGCCGCCGCCTCCCTGATAATGATGCACCTCAGCCGCTTTTGCGAGGAATTGGTACTTTGGTCAACGGAAGAATTCGGCTTCGTGGAACTGGCCGACCCCTTCACCACCGGCAGCAGCATGATGCCCCAGAAGAAGAACCCGGACGTACCGGAACTGATCCGGGGAAAGACCGGCCGGGTGTACGGCGCGCTGGTCAGCGTGCTCACCATGCTTAAGGCTCTTCCCCTGGCCTACAACAAGGACCTGCAGGAAGATAAAGAACCCCTCTTCGACGCCGTAGACACGGTTAAGTCCTGCCTGAGCATCTTCCCTCCCCTCCTGAGCTCTATGAAGATCGATCGGGAGAGGCTGGCTCAAAACGCCGCCGGAAGGTACGACCTCTGCCTGGCCACCGATCTGGCCGACTACCTGGTAACCCGCGGGGTGCCGTTCAGGCGGGCCCACCAGGTGGTGGGCCGGGTGGTGTCCTACTGCCTGGAGCAGGGGCGGTCCCTGCGGGAACTCAGCCTGGAGGAATACCGGCGTTTCGACCCGGCCTTCGGTGAGGACCTTTATCCGGCGCTGGACCCGCGCTCGGCCCTGGCCCGGCGCAATGCCTACGGCGCCACCGCGCCGGTGCGGGTGCGGGAGGCCTTGGAGCGGGCCCGGCGGCGTCTGGCCTTTTGGCGGCAGGGAAAAACTTCGTAGCTCCCGGCAGGGAATCTGCTATTCTACATCGAAAAAAGAACCCATATAGTATAACACATTTAGCCTTAGGGGAGGGACGGCACCGCCATGCCAGGGTCTAAGGTTACCGTCTCGGTGATTAAGGCGGACGTAGGCGGGTGGGTGGGCCACAGCGCGGTACATCCCGAGCTTCTGGCCCGCGCCCGCGAGATGCTGGCCTCCAGCAAACTGCTGATAGATTTTCACGTGACCAGCGTGGGCGACGATATCAACCTGATCATGACCCACCAGCGGGGGGAGAACTGCCCCGACGTTCACCGGCTGGCGTGGGATACCTTCGCCAGTTGTACCGAACTGGCCCGAAAGATGAAACTCTACGGAGCGGGCCAGGACCTTTTGGCCGACGCTTTTTCGGGCAACATCCGGGGCATGGGGCCGGGAATTGCGGAGATGGAGCTGGTAGAGCGGCCCAGCGAGCCCATAATCGTGTTTATGGCCGATAAGACCGAACCGGGAGCCTGGAATCTGCCCCTCTACAAGATGTTTGCCGATCCCTTTAACAGCATCGGCCTTATAATCGATCCCAAGATGCACCAGGGCTTTCGTTTCGAGGTTCTGGACCTGGTAGGCCACAAGACCATAACCTTCTCCCTGCCGGAGGAACTGTACGATCTTCTGGTGTTTATCGGCGCTCCGGGACACTACTGCATTCGGGCGGTCTACGCCAAGGAAAGCGGCGAGATTGCGGCCGTGTCCAGCACCCAGCGCCTTAACCTGATGGCGGGCCGCTACATAGGCAAGGACGATCCGGTGTTGATCGTTCGCTGCCAGAGCGGCTTCCCCGCCGTGGGCGAGGCTCTAGAGCCTTTTGCCACTCCTCATCTGGTGGCGGGCTGGATGCGGGGTAGCCACCACGGCCCGCTGATGCCGGTTTCCGTGGCCCAGGCCACGCCTACCCGTTTCGACGGGCCGCCAAGGGTGGTGGCTCTGGGATTCCAGCTCTGCGAGGGCAAATTGGGCCAGCCGCAGGACTTCTTCGCCGATCCCGCCTTCGACCGGGCCCGGCAGTGGGCCAACGAGTTGGCCGACTACCTTCGTCGCCTGGGGCCCTTCGAGCCGCACCGGCTGCCCCTGGACGAGATGGAGTACACCACCATGCCCGAGGTGCGCAAGCGTCTCAGCGGTCGCTTTGTGGACGCCGAGGCCTCCCAAAGGGCCGCCGGCTCCTAACGGTTCGTTTGCCCGACCCTTGGCCCGGGGACGGCCGCGCCCCCGGGCCTTCTGCTGGCGTCATTCGCTTCCCCCCGCTTCTTGGCCCTACGTACGCCCATACAGTTGAGTCCTTCCCAGTTTTGATCTACTGGCGGTACCGGGTGCTCACCTGAGTACATTGGCAACTCGCCGGGCACCGAACTTGGCGAGGACGAGCGCGAAGGCGGGCCGGAGGCTATGGATGGCCGAAGCCGAGGGGCGCCACGGACGGCGCCTCCGAGGGGAGCCTGCCGGAGCGCGAAGTCGGAGCCCTAGTTTGGTCGGCGAGGTGACAGTACGAATGGGGAGCACCCGGTACCGCCCGTGGGAAAGTGGGGATACGTCAGCCCATTTAATCCTTGACAGCCCCTCCTTCCGTCGCTACCATAATAAAGTGTACGCGCCCAAGGTAGGGAGGAACGGGAAACAGTGCGGTCCAAGCAGAACCGGGCCCCGCTCTTTGAAGCGGTGCAAAAGTATCTGGCGGAAGACATAATTCCCTTCCACGTGCCGGGGCATAAGCAGGGGCGGGGTGTACCGGAGCTGGTCGCCTGTTTGGGCCCCCAGGCCATGGCCATGGACCTGACCTGTCTGCCCGGCCTGGATAACATCTTCAATCCGCACGAGGCGCTGGCCGAGGCTCAGGAGTTGGCGGCCGAAGCCTACGGAGCGGATTACGCCTATTTTTTGGTCAACGGCACCACCAGCGGTATACAGGCCATGATCATGGCCGTTTGTCAGCCGGGCGACAAGATAATCATCCCTCGCAACGCCCATAAGTCGGCTCTGGGTGGCCTCATCATGAGCGGGGCCCGACCGGTTTACCTGCGGCCGGAGGTCAATCCCGACTTCGGGATCTCCACCGGGATTCGGCCGGAGCAGGTGGAGGAGGCGCTGCAGGAACATCCGGACGCCAAAGCGGTGTTCGTGGTCTACCCTAATTACTACGGCACCGCCGCGGACCTTCCCGGGATCGTAGCCGTGGCCCACCATTACGGCGTGCCGGTGTTGGTAGATGAGGCCCACGGCGCCCATTTTGCCTTCCATCCCGAGCTTCCGCCCTCGGCCATGCAGGTCGGGGCGGACATGGCGGCGGTAAGCACCCACAAGCTTTTGGGTTCCCTAACCCAGAGCAGCATGCTGCTGTTGCGCGAGGGCCGTTTGGATCACCGGCACGTTAAGGCGGTGTTGAATCTCGCCCAAACTACCAGTCCCTCCTACCTGCTGCTGTGCTCCCTGGATCTGGCCCGCAAGCAGGCGGCTACCTGCGGGCGGGAGATCTTTTCTCGAGTACTGGACTTGGCGGAGAAGTGTCGGGAAGAGCTGCGGCAAATTAGGGGACTGAAGGTTCTCGGGCGGGAAGTAGTGGGCCGGCCGGGTTGCTGGGCGCTTGATCCGAGCAAGATAGTGGTTAATGTTACCAGCCTGGGGCTATCCGGATATGAGGCCGAGGCCCTGTTGCGCCAGCGTTATCGGGTACAGGTAGAGCTATCCGATCTTTATAACTTGCTCTTTCTCATCACCCTGGGTGATACCCCCGAAACCGTGGGAGCCCTGGTGGCGGCCCTGCGGGATCTGGCCGAAGGGCGGGTAAGGCGCAAGGTGCGAAAGTTTACCCCTCCCCTACCCTCCCTACCGCCGGTGGCCGCGCTTCCCCGGGAGGCTTTCTACAGCGAGACGCGAGTAGTGCCCCTGGAAGAAGCTGCCGGAGAGATAAGCGCCGAGGCCATTACCGCCTACCCCCCTGGAATCCCTTTGGTTTGTCCCGGAGAACTCATTACCCAGGAGATCGTGGACTACGTACACGTTCTGCGACGGGAGAAGGCGGAGCTCCAGGGCCTCCAGGATCCGGAGTTCAAGACCATCCGGGTGCTCAAGAAGGTGGCCTACCTGGAAGGGCACGTTCGTGCCGCTCAGGTTTACTAGTGGATTTCCACCGGGGTTCCTTCGGGAAGGGTTTCGTAAAACCAGCGGGCGTCCTCCAAACTGAGACGCACGCAGCCGTGGGAAGCCGGTTGGCCCAGCTTGGCCGCCTCTTCGGGTATGATTTGCTGCTTGGCGTCCATAGGTACGGAATGAAAGAGGTACCGGCCCCACCCTTGGAAGGATACCCACCAGCGGGCGCCCTGTTGGTATTTTTCACTGTAGAACCACTCCCCTCGGTTTTGAAGGCGAAAGCGGCCGGTGGGGGTGGGCTGGTCGGGGGTGCCGGTGGAAGCTATCATTTCCCGGATAAGCTGGCCGTCGCGGTATATCCGCACCCGCTGTTCCGCCAGGCTTACTTCTACCCGGTACTCCGGCGCGGGTGAGGTAGAAGGCGCTGAAGCGGAAGAGCTCGGGCCCGAAGCCTCCGGGACCGCCGCCGGAGCGGTGGCGGCCGGTGGCGGGTTGGAACCGGCGGTCCGGCTTTCGGGGGAAGAAGCAGCCGGGGGCTCGGAAGGAGGCCCGGAGGGGTCGGGACGGTTAAGCTCGACCGAAGAAACCGCGCCGCCGGTTAGTACCAGGCCGGCCAGCACTATCAGAAGTAGCAGGCCGAGCAGGAGAACGGCCGGGTTGGAAGGATTCTTGCCGGGTGTCAACGCCAATCCCTCGCTTTCTAAGGAAGCATTCGCCAAGCAAGGGAAGAATCCTTGTCCCACCTTCGGTCGAAAAGGGTAAGAACGGGGTTATTTTAAGGGGGCAGGGGGATGGACCGCATTGTATTCCTGGGTACCGGCGGGGCAAGATTTGTAATGGCCCGGCAGATCCTAGCTACCGGCGGGCTTTGGCTGGTACTGAACGGCACGCAAATTGCCCTAGACCCCGGCCCGGGAGCCATAGTTCACGCCCGGAAGCACCGACTGGACCCGGCCAAGCTGGCGGGGATAGTTATCTCCCACCGTCACCTGGACCACTGTGGGGACGTGAACGTAATGATCGAAGCCATGACCGAAGGAGGAACCCGGCGCCAAGGCACGATATATGCCCCGGCGGATGCCCTGGAAGAGGATCCGGTGGTGCTGCGGTACTTGCGTCCGTTCGTGGAAGAAGTAGTGGTGCTGGAACCGCTTCGGCGTTACCGGGTGGGCGCAACCACCTTCGAGACCTCCATGCCCCACCGGCACGGGGCGGTACAGACTTTCGGGTTTCGCTTCTTCACCGGCGACTCGGTGGTATGCTACCTGCCCGACACGCGCTATTTTCCGGAGCTGGCGGACTTTTATCGGGGAGAGGTGCTGATCCTGGCCGTTCTGCTCAAGGAACCCAAACCGGGCGTGCCGCACCTCTCGGTACCCGAGGCCCGGGAACTGTTATCGGTCGTCCGGCCCAAGGTGGCCATACTGACCCATTTCGGCACCACGGTGTGGCAGGCGCGACCTTGGGAGTTGGCAGCCAGGCTCTCCGAGGAAACCGGGGTTAGGGTGATCGCCGCTCGAGACGGCATGGAGTTTCCTCTGGAGTTTTGATCTTAAGGCCTTTAGGAATGGGGGGTAGGCGATGAAGGTGGTGGGAGTGGCCGGAAGCACCCGTCGGAACGGGAACACCGTGCGGGTGTTGGAGGAGGTGCTGGCGGTATGTCGCCAGGAGGGTCTGGAAACGCGGCTGATTGATCTGTCCGATAAGCGCATCGAGGACTGTCGGGTGTGCCTTTACTGCCGGCGGCATCCCGGCGAGTGCGCCCAGGAGGACGACTTGCCCGCGATCTACCAGGAGCTTAAGGCCGCCGACGCTTTGGTGCTGGCCTCGCCGGTGTATTACAGTTCCCTCACCGCCCGGATGAAAGCCTTCATCGATCGGGTGGGGTGGCTCAGCGGATCGGAAGGTCGGGTATTTGAGCGTAAGGTGGGGGGCGGGCTGGTAGTGGGCCGGCGGGCGGGACATATCTTTGCCCTGAACGAACTTAATAATTTCTTCTTGCACCAGGGCATGATTTTGCCGGGATCCACCTACTGGAACGTGGCTTTCGGTCGGGAGCCGGGAGAGGTAAGCGCCGATGCCGAGGGCATGGCAACGGCGCGCAACTTTGCGTCCAATCTGGCGTGGCTGGTGAAGAAACTTGCCCAGTAGAGTTCGGGATCAGATTTTCCTTGGTGGAGTAAATCTGGAAAGCTGGGTCCGGGCCAAGCTGCGAGAATTGGTAGCCATTCCTAGCGAGACCGGACAGGAAGCCGCGCTTCTGCGTTACCTGGAGGAAGAGTTGGCCCGTTACGGGATACCCTGGGCCCGGCAGCCGGTTAACGGCGACCGCTACAACTTGCTGCTTAACCCGCAACCGGAACCCCGGCTGTTGATCGACGTGCACGTGGATACCGTACCCATCCGGTTGGAAGGGATCACCTGCCCTTTGCGGGAGGAGGAAGACGTGGTCTACGGCCGGGGCGCTTGCGACGCCAAGGGCAGTCTGGCCGCGGTGCTGGCGGCGGTTCACTGGTGGCTGGACCGACCCTCCCCCCCACCGCTGCCGGTAACGGTGGCCTTCACCGTGGATGAGGAGAATGCCGGTCTGGGCTCCGAAGTTTTGGCCCAAGCCCTCAAACCCCGGGCGGCCTTGGTAATGGAGCCCACGGAGCTGGCCGTTTGCGTGGCCCAGGCCGGGTCGCTGGTAGTGCGGCTGGCGGCGCGGGGGCTGGCCGTTCACGGGAGCGAGTTCGAGCAGGGGCAGAACGCCTGCAGCAAGCTTTTGAACGCCCTGGCTCGCCTGTCCTCCCTATCCTTCCTCGGCCGGGAGCATCCCCGGTTGGGCCGAGCGGACTACAACCTGCGCTACCTTCACGGGGGCGCGCCGGAGCTGGTAGTGCCGGCCCATTGCGAGGCGGTGGTGGATTTTCGCCTGCTGCCCTCTATGGATCTTGCAGCGGTACAGCAGGAAGTGGAGGCCTTCTGGAAGGCCGCGGAGCTGGAAGGTGAGATAGTGGAAGTGGCTCCCCCCTATGAGATTTCCCCCGAGGAGCCGGTGGTGAAGCTACTGGGAGCGGCGATGCGCCGGGCCCTGGAGCGCGAGCCGGAGATTGCCGGAATCAAGAGTTGGACCGACGCCGAAAACTACCACGCCGTGGGCGTGCCGGCGGCGGTGTGGGGACCGGGACGGCTGGCGGTAGCCCATACTCCCAGAGAGCATATTCGCATATCCGAACTGGCGGATGCCGCGGGAGTACTCATTACCTTATTGGGGGAATTGGGCTAGCTCTATTCCTCTCGCCACATGCGCAGCCACTTTCCCCAGGAGCCGCGGGGACGGAAACCCGCTTTGAGGTAGAAGGCTTTTGCCTTTTCGTTGTGGTCTCCCACCCACAGCTCGAACCGGTTCATGCCTTTCTGTCGGAGAAGCGCCAGCCCGGCCTCCAAGAGTCTTTTTCCCAGGGCTCGGCCCTGGTAGTCGGGGTCCACTACGATTTCGTGGATCTCGCCTACCCTCTGCCCGTTTAGGGTCTCCCACCGGTGATCTACGGCCACGAAACCTACCGGCCGGTTGCCGGCAAAAGCCACCAACAAGCGCCCCTCCCCCCGGCGCTTCAGCCAGCGCAGATAGGCTTCGATCTCTTCCTCGGTGGTGTAGGCGTAGAGAGGAAGGTCGCGGTAGGCCCGCCGGTAAAGGTTCTTAAGGTCCTCTAACATGGTTTCCGGGTCGGCAGGTTCGAGGCGGATATCGGGTTGGGTAGCCACCATAGACCAGAGCATCTCCGTTTTCTAGTCTGCTTAGGGCTGAGCCTGATTATAAGTGCCGCCTTCTTCGAAGAAACGGCGCACGTCCTCCAGACGGTCGGTTCGGGGGCAGGAAGGTAAGGCTTCCAGGAAGCGTCGGCCGTAGGTCCGGGAGGAAAGGCGAGGGTCCAGGATGGCCACTACTCCCCTATCCCCCCGCTGCCGTATCAGGCGCCCAAAGCCTTGCGTCAGCCGCAGCACCGCCCGAGGTAAACTGTACTGCCAAAAGGGGTTTCCTCCCGCGGATCGGAGCTGCTCCAGGCGGGCCCGGGTTACCGGGTGGGAGGGCACTTCAAAAGGTAAACGGTCGATTACCAGGCACGATAGCGTCTCTCCCGGCACGTCGATGCCTTCCCAAAAAGAGGCGGTGGCCAATAGCACCGAGCTTACTTCTTCCCGGAAGCGGGCCAAAAGGTGGTGGCGCGGCAGCTCGCCCTGGCGGTAGAGGGGGTAGGATAGACGCGGGCGCAAGTAATCGTACACGGTATTCAGCCCGCGAAAACTGGTAAACAGTACCAGTGCTCGCCCCCGGCTCAGAGCCAGTAATTCTTCTATCCGGGCCGCGGCCAAGCCATAGTATTCCGGGTGGTTGGGATCGGGCAGGTCGGCCGGGGTGTACAAAAGGCATTGTTCCCGATAGGAAAAAGGCGAACCCACCCGCAGTTCGGCCCCGCCGGACAGACCCACCTCACGCCTGAAGAAGCGGAAATCGCCGGCCACGCTCAAGGTGGCACTGGTAAGCACCGTCGCCCTCAGCGGACCGAAGAGGTGCTCCGCCAGCAATTCCCCTATCTCAAGAGGCGTAGCCACCAGACTCACCCGGCGGCGCGCTCCTTCCACCTCGGCTCGTACCCAAGATACGTAGCCCGGTTCGCGGCGAAGGATGAAACTCAGGTTCTCGGCCAGTCTGTCCGCCGTCTCGGCCAATCGGGCCGCCGCCTCCCGACGGGGAAGATCCACTCCTTCCAAGGGCAAATCTCGGATCTGTAGGCTTAACCGCCGCAATGCCGTCAGCAGCCCTTCGGCTAGTTCGGCCGGGTACGCGGTTAGGGGCCAGGCTTCCTCTTCCTCGCCGGAGGCGGGGGTCAGGGAGGCGAAGAAAACCGCCGCCGCTTGCTCCACTTCCTGCCCGGTACGGACCTCCCACCCGGGTAGACGCAAAAGGTGAAGGCTTCGCGTCAGGGTGGCGATGGCGCCCGGACTTACCTCCACCGCCAGGGTGGCCGAGGCCACATCCGGCAAATGGTGAGCCTCGTCGAACACCGCTATGGCGTGCTCCGGTAGAACGGCGGCTTCGTGGTCGCTGCTCAGTCGCAGGGCCAGGTCGCTCAGATACAGGTGGTGGTTGGCTATCAGAAGTTGAGCTTTCTGGGCCTGTTCTCGGGCCCGAAGGAAGAAGCACCGGTCTTGATAAGGGCAATAAGGGCGCAGGCAAGTCTCGTCGGCCGCTACCCGCGCCCAAATCGTCGGTGCCACCTTTCCTTCTATCTCTGCCCCGTCGCCGGTGGCGGTTTGCTCCGCCCAGGCCAGCAGTTGCGGCCAACCGTCTTCTCGAAACCGGGCGGGTAGGGCCTCCAGTTCGCGGGTCAGCCGCCAGTGGCACAGGTAATTCCTTTTTCCCTTTACCAGCACCACTTCCACCGGCCGGGAGAGTAAGGCCGCCAACCGCGGTATGTCCTGCCGGAGGATTTGCTCCTGAAGCGCAATGGTACCGGTGCTGACCACCGCCTTTTCCGACGAAGATTGCAGGTGGCTCAGCAACGGAACCAAGTAGGCCAGCGACTTTCCGGTACCCGTGCCCGCTTCGGCCAAGAGATGTCCGCCTTGCTCGAGTACGGCTGCCACCGCCGAAGCCAACTCTCTTTGCCCCGGTCGGGGTTCAAAACCCTCCCACCGCTGGCGGAGAGTAACGAATAGCTTCTGCCAGACCGTCTCGGCGTTACCCATAGGCATCGGGCCACCGCGGGCCGGGTAGCGGACCTAACTGCTAACGCCGGGCCGCTCCCCGTCGCCGGCTGAAGCACTGCGGGCAGTACACCGGGCGTCCCGGGGTGGGCTGGAAAGGTAGCTCCGCCTCCCGCCCGCAGTCGGCGCACACGGCGCGATATTTTACTCCGTACCCCTCTCGCGCGGAAGAATTGTTCCGGGGCGGACGAGCCTGCCGGCGGGCGGCGCGGCAGCTCGGGCACCGGGAAGGCTCGTTCTGAAAGCCTTTGGCCGCGTAGAATTCTTGCTCGCCCGCGGTAAAAACAAAGGTTCGGCCGCAATCTTTGCACACTAAGGTGCGGTCTTCAAACATCTACCGGACCCTCCTTGGGGCTCTAATTAACCTCGTTTTCCCGGGCGGCCGGGACTTCCGGAAGAAGGGCCCAGTAGGCACGGCCAGCCTTGAAAAGAGGTCTAATTAATTGTACTGCATTCCTTTCAGAAGAACAACTGGGTGGGCGTTCTGCGTATCTCCACTTTCCCTCGGGCGGTACCGGTCTCCCCGTTCGTACTGTCACCTTGCCGGCCGAGCTAGGGCTCGGGCCTTCGCGCTCCGGCGGGCTCCCCTCGGAGGCGCCGTCCGTGGCGCCCCTCGGCTTCGGCCGTCCTGAGGCCTGGCGCCCGCCTCCTCGCTCGCCCTCGCCCAGTTCGGTGCCCACCGAGTTGCCAATGTACTCAGGAAAGCACCCGGTACCGCCATCCAACTCAAAGGCGGGGATGCGCCAAGGTGTACTGGTGAGCTATTTTGCGTTGACCCCATTGTTGCTCGCTATGGTGGCGACCATCGGACGCGGTCTGGCGGGTCTTGCCGGTTCCCTCACGGCCATAAAAAAGAAGGAATTTGTCGCCTAGCGTCGAAGGAAGCGCAGTGGTATAATTTGCTATGAGAACTAGGAACCCCATTTCCCTAAGATAAATGACTACCGAAGTGGGGGATTCCGGTGGCGGGATT
>JBNARC010000009.1:0-39394 GCA_049719955.1 Neomoorellales bacterium
GCAGCCGGGAACGTCGGGGGAATAAGCGGAGTAGTTGCCTTCCGCTCTCTTGATCGCCACGAGGTAGCGCACTTCAGTTTGGGCCCCTCTCGAAATCCCCGTAACCTCGGCCAGGCCAGGCAGAACTGGACCACCTCGACCGTGGCGGTCATCTCCTGGCCGGGTGCTTCGCTCCGCACACCGCGCAGACGGCTTTACGGGGTTGTGATCTCTCGCCTTCCACAAGCCTCAGTCTATCCGCGCCAATGGAGCAGAAGGCGGGTGGTCGGGACGTCATCAGCCGTCGTCTCACCGGCCGCCTCGCGCCAGCCCCCGCCTGCATGTTCCGAGGCGGGCCTGGGAGGGGTTACGCGCCACCTGCAGCCTTGACGCAGCACTTCCTGCCTGGCACGTGTCGCCGAGAAGGAGGATTCCGCCGTTTCGCGGCGAAGTAGGGTGCATCTCGGCCGGTTCGCCAGTCCTTCCGGGGTAGGTGAGGGACAGGCGGTCGGCTCGCAGCTAAAGGGGGTTCCTAAACGTGCTCAAGGTGGAGATCAGTCCCGAAGCCCACCAGTACATTCGGGAGATTACCGACAGCATCACCGTGCTGATGGAAACCTGCTACACCTGAGGGGGTCCCAGGCCAGAGCCTGCCGTGTATGCAGGCGCTCCGGAGGACGCCACCAATTACCAACGGGTTGAAGTGGACGGTCTAAACGTCTATCTTCCCAAGGAGGCGGTGATCGCCAAAGAAGGACTGCGCCTATCGTTGGTCAATTGGGGAGCGGAAAAAGGTATAATAGTGCAGGGCCTGCTAGGCTAACGCCGACGCGACGATCGCGCCATACGGTCGCCCGTCCATGGATTTGAGTAAGGAGGGGAAACGCCATGCTGAAGATCGACATTACTCCCGAAGCGCAGGAGTTCATCCGGCAATTCGGCGATGCCATCACGCTGGAGATGGAAGTGTGCGGAACCTGCGGACGCAGGAGGGGCGAGCCGGCGGTATACGTGGGCGCGCCGGAGTCGCCGGAGATATACGTTCGGACGGAGGTCGACGGCATAACCGTCTACGTTCGCAAACGGGCCATCGTTTCGAGAAACGGCTTGCGTCTTTCCCTGGTGGAGGATGAGGACGAGAAAGGCATTCTGGTGGAGGGTCTGCTGGGTTAGCCCGGCGGCCCGTGGGGTCACGACAGAACAACGGTACCATTCCTCTCCCGGCGCCCGACCGACCTCCACCGCCCTGGCGCCGGACTTCAGAAGGGGCGGCGCCATTGGGCGGAGGGGAAGACAGCCTTAACCGCTCCCACACGCCGGTATTGACCTGGAGAAACGGCGGCAGTAAGATAGGGGCAAGCCTATTCCTGGAAGGGGCGGAGGGCGATGCAATTATCCCTGCTGCTGCTGCTCAGTCTGGGGCACCTGATGGTGGATCTGGCCCAGGGGGCGCTACCTTTCTTCCTGCCTTTCTTCAAGGAGGCCTTCGGTCTCTCCTACACCGCGGTGGGAGCCATCGTGCTGGGCTCCAACCTAAGTTCCTCGGTGGTCCAGCCGGTAATAGGGCTTTGGAGCGACCGGGGAAGCCGGGGCTGGCTCCTGCCTCTGGGGTGTCTGGTGGCGGGGGTGGGCCTAGGATTGACGGGCTTGAGCCCCAGCTTCCTCACCCTAATGCTGCTGACCATTCTCTGCGGCCTGGGCGTGGCCGCCTATCACCCGGAAGCCTCTAAGACCGCCCGCTGGGCCAGCGGCCCCAACCGGGCCACCTCCATGGCGGTGTTTTCCGTGGGCGGCAATTTCGGCTTCGGCCTGGGACCGCTGTTCGGCGGCCTGCTCTTCGCCTGGGCCGGCCTGCGCGGCACGCCGGGGTTTATTCTGCCCGCGGCACTTATTGCCCTCATACTCTGGGCAGTACAGCCGCGCATTAAAGCCCTGGCTCGGGAGCACCAGGCTCGCCCCGTACTCCCTCCTTCCGGGCCGCAGCTCGACCCGGTGCCCGCCGATGCCACCGCCCCGCCCTACGGCTACCTGCCGGTGGTGCTGCTGCTGGCGGCCGTGTGCTTCCGCTCCTGGGTGCATGCCGGGCTTTCCACCTACATACCGCTCTATTACGTCAGCTACCTGGGCGGGGACCCCATGCACGCCCGCGACCTGCAGACCGTCTTCCTCCTGAGCGGAGCCGCCGGCACCCTGGTGGGCAGCCCTCTGGCCGACCGCTGGGGCCTAAAGAATCTAATGATGTTCAGCATGATCACCCAGATCCCCCTGATCTGGCTCTTCCCCCAGACCCACGGCCTTTGGCTGTACCTGGTGTTGGCCGCCACCGGTTTCCTGGGGATTTCTACCTTCGCCGCCACGGTGGTGCTGGGACAAGAACTGCTACCCCACCGGTTGGGCCTGGCCTCGGGACTGATGCTAGGGTTTGCCGTGGGCACGGGCGGGCTGGGGGTGACCTTGCTGGGCATGGTGGCAGACGTCTTCGGGGTGCCGGCCGCCCTGCGGGTGCTGGCCCTACTGCCGGCCGCAGCGCTATTTCTGATCCTGTTCGTGCCGGAGCCCAAGTCGGAGGTGGCGCGGGCGCATTGAGTCCGCTCCGGACGCCGCCCTACCGCAGCCCCAGGGTGAGCTCCACCTCGCCCCCCCGAGCTTCCACCGCCTTGAGCTTGAGACCCGGATAGGGACTAGAGAAGGAGAAAGAAAGGTCGTAAGGCGCAAAGAGCCGCGACAGCAGTTCTTCGCCTGCCTCCGTCTCCGGAAGACTCAAACGGAAGGGGACAAAACGGATGCGCTGCTCTCCCTCGGGCCCGGTCACCAACTCCAAGCGGCCGGAAAGCTCGTACCCGGGGCCAAGCACCTTAACCGCTTCCGGCTGCACGCGCAACTTCAGCCCCGCCAAGGCGGGATCGGAGGCCACCACCCGCTCTAGGCTCTGCTCCCCTATATAAGCCCGGCCTACCAGGCGGTAATAATCGGTCTGGACCCGGTCCGGCGTCAGGCTGTCCCAGGGAAGCCGACCGAAGTTGGCTACCAGGTGGGCCAGGGAGGGCAGGCTTTTCTCCCAGTTCGCCAGCAAGGCTTCTAGCTTCTCTCCCTCCGCCCCCGGGGTGGAACGGGCCCGCTCCAGGGCCACCTCCTTCTGAGCTTTTAACGCCGCCAGACGCTCGGCGGTAGCGGCGACCTCCTGTCGCCGGGCCTCCAGCGCCGCCACGCGCTCCTTTAGCGCCGCGCGCTCCTGCTCCACTCCGGCCAAGACGGCCTCGGTCTCTTCCAGCCGCTTAAGTCCCTCCCGCATCAGGTAGGATGCCAGGGCGTAGCGGGTGGTAAAGTCCTCGAAGCTTTCCGCGCCCAGCAGGGCGGCCAGAAAGGGGGCCGGGCCCCGGCGGTAGTAGTAGTTAAGCCACTGGCCCAGGCCGGCACGGCGTTGCTCCAACTCCTGCTCCAGCCACTCCAGTCGGCGGGAGCGCTGTCCGGCCTCAACCTGCAGGCGGGAGATCTCCTCCTCCAGGCTCTGGATCTCCCGGTAGGCGGCTGCCATTTGGGTTTCCAGCGCCAGAATCTCGGCCAGAAGGTCCGAGTAAGTAGAGGCCAGCGCCTGCCACCCCAGAAAGGCTGCGGTCAGGCCCAGGGCCAGCCATAACCAGAACCGCTTGTTTCCGCTCATGCGCCTCTTTCTCCTGCAGGAATGCCCTAACGATAGAGGAGTACGCCGTTGTCGGTCGGTATCCTGCTTTATTGCTCCACTTTTTTCCACTTCAGCCAAGTAAATACAGAAAGACTGAAACCACGGCCGGACGTCATACTAGTATTCTTTACCGAAACGGCGCGGGTGATGTGTGCTGAGAGACGGCAATAGCCTTTCTGCTGCCGCCCGGCTACCTTGCCGCCCACCTTGTCGGCTAGATGCAGCGGTTGCGTAGCTCCACCACTACCTGCTCCACGTCCGCGCCCCGGTTGGCCAGACGCTCAAGCACCTGCTCCACCTGCCGGCGACGATCATAGTCCAGCCGGTCGTCCAGGCACCGGTAGATGCCCAGGCGGCGGCCCAGGCGGAAGTGCTGCCTCTCCTCGTCCGGCAGGGCCAGATAGCGGTCTATGGTGGCCAGAAGCCCTGGCTTGGCCTCCGGCAGGCGGCCTTCCAGCTCCATGAGCAGGTTGAGGGAATGGTCGCTCACCACAAAGCTGGAAATACCCTCCAGGTGCTCGATCAGCAAGCGCAGCTCCCGCACCATTTCGTCCTCGGTAGGCAACTCAAAGCGTCCGGAGGCCAGGTCGTCGTATAAAGGCATGGAGGGAATCAGGGCCAGGGTACGAAAACGGATGAAATCCGGATTGATGGCGTTAAGTACCTCAGCCGTGCCCAGGGCGTGCTCCCGCCACCAGGCCCGGCCGCCCAAACCGGGCATAACGTACTCGCTCAGCTCCAGGCCCGCGGCCTTGGCCCGGCGGCCGCCCTCAATCTGTTCCGCCGCGGTAACCCCTTTTTGCACGTACTCCAGCAGGGGATCGTAACCGGTCTCCAACCCCACGTGCACCCGGGAGAGCCCGGCCTCACGCAACCGGACCAGGTCTTCTACCGGCTTTTTGGCCAGGGTCTTGGCCCGGGCGTAGGTGGTAATCCGCTCTACCTGGGGAAAGTTCTCCCGTAGGAAGGTCAGCACCTCCACCAGGTCGTCGGTGGACATCACCAGGCTGTTGGCGTCCTGCAGGAAAACGGTCTTGCCGCCGTGGTAGAGCCAAAAGGCCAGATGGCCGGCCTGCTCGCCCAGGCGGTAGGCGGCCATCTGCACCACTTCCGGCGTTACCTCGCCGGCGTAGCCGTAGGCCCAGGAAAGCTCCTTGATGCGGTCCGCCAGGTGCCGGGCCTCACGGATGTCCTGCTTGATTTCTTCCACCGTACGGCGGCTGAAGCGCTGGCCCTTATAAATATGGCAGAACCGACACCGGTTCCAGGGGCAGTTGCGGGTCAGGCGCAAGTATAGGCTGGTAGCCTCGCTGGGCGGGCGAATGGGACCCCATTCCATTGCGGCATCTCTCCTAACGTTCTTCAGGTTCTCTTTTATCATAGTTCCACCGGTCAAGGCCGTAAAGGGGGCGGGGGCTCGGGGATAAGTATCTGTCTGTCCTAGACCCTGGCGCGACCAGGGCGGGTCGGCACGGGAAGCAGTCGCTGTCAAAAGGACTCCCAAAAAAGAAGGATTCTTTTCTTTGAATGCGAATTAAGTATTCCGTTTCGACAAACTTGAACAGGGGGATTCTGGTGCGCCGTCTCCCCATTTCCTACCTGCGGCCGGGAATGCGCGTGGCCCGGGCGGTTCTTAGCTCTACCGGACAGCTTCTTATCAACCGGGGAGTAATACTTTCCGACGGTATCATCCGACGGCTGGGTCTGCTGGGTGTGCCCTCGTTGTACGTTGAAGACGGTCCGGACTTGCCGGTGGAAGATGTAATCTCCGACGAAACCCGCCAAAAAGCTATTCAGCAGGTGCGGGAGCTATTCGTTACCGCCCAGGAAGAAACCCGCCCCCTCTCCCGGGCCCTGGTTCTGGCGGAAAACCTGGCCCGCACGGTGGGGGAAATCATCGAGCAGTTGCTGGGGCGCCCCGACGTGGTGGTCAACCTTACCGACATCCGCGCCTGGGACGACTACACCTTCGGGCACTCGGTCAATGTCTGTGTCTTGAGCCTCCTCACCGGCGTTCGCCTGGGCCTGACCCGGCCGCACCTAACGGCCCTGGGCCTGGGCGCCATCCTCCACGATCTGGGCAAGGTTCGGGTCCCCTTGCCGGTGCTACAGAAGCCCGGTTCCCTTACCCCGGAGGAGTTCGAGCTGGTCAAGCAGCACGCGGAATGGGGCTACCGTATGGCTAAGGAATTGACCGAGGCCGGCCCCTTGGCGGCAATTATACCCCTGCAGCACCACGAGCGCTACAACGGGAACGGTTACCCCAAGGGCCTAAAGGCCGGAGAAATACACGCTTTCGCCGTAATCTGCGGCCTGGCCGACGTGTTCGACGCCCTTACCGCCGACCGCATATACCGTCCCGCCTTCCCGGTGCACGAGGCCTACGAGTACCTGGCGGGCTCCGGCAACCACCTTTTCGATCACCGTCTTCTGTGCGCCTTTCTGGAGAACCTGGCACTTTATCCCACCGGTACGCCGGTAATGCTTTCCACCGGGGAGGTGGCGGTGGTGGTGAAGACCACCCGGGGGCTGCCCCGAACTCCCCTGGTAAGGGTAGTGCTGGACCGTGAAGGCCGACCCGTCCCTCCCTACGAACTGGACCTGGCCCAATTCCCGGACCTGGTCATTACTCGGGTCCTTCCTCCTGAAGAAGCCGCCCGTCTGCCCGCGCTTTCCGCCGCCGAGGCGGCGGGCTAGGTGGGGCCGGACCCCTCGCTACGGCTTTTTGAACGTCCGCCTGCAGAAAAACCCTATAATAAACACGGAGGGGCTTTCCCGGTATGCTTGCGGTTTCCACCAGTTGGGTAAGCGACAGAACCTCCGAGCCCGAAGCCATACTGGCCGCCCTGCTGGACCTGGGGGCCGAGGCGGTGGAACTTGACTGCCGCCTCGACGGCCCCACCTTCGCGGGCCTGCGGCCGCGGCTTAAAAGAGAGGGCCTAACCGTAGTGAGCGTGCACAACTTCTTTCCCGCCCCGGAGGTGGTTCCCGAGCCGGGAGGAGACGCCCTGCTCTTTACCTCCGAGGACGACCGGGAGCGGGACCTGGCCTTGCGGTACACCTTACGCACTTTGGAAACCGCGGCCGACCTGGAAGCTCGGGCGGTGGTGCTGCACCTGGGCCGGGTGGAACTTCCCGCCGACGCCGTAGAAGCCTACCGGCTTTACCGCCGGGAGCGGGGAAAAGGCCGGGCGACAGAGGAATGGGACAGAATCCGGGCCCTGCGGGCGCAAGGAGTGAGGTGGTGTCTGGACCGCGTGTGTCTGGCCCTGGACCGCCTGCTGCGGGCGGCGGAAAGGTTGGGACTGCGGTTGGGGATCGAAAACCGCTACCATTACTACGAGATCCCCTCTCCTGAGGAGATCCGCTTTCTCCTGCGGGAGTTCGCCGGCGCGCCCCTGGGCTACTGGCACGACACCGGCCACGCCCACCACTGGGAGGTTATGGGCTGGACCCGCCAGGAGGACCTGCTAAAGGACTTCTCCGACCACCTGGTGGGCCTGCACCTGCACGACGCCCGGGGTCCCGACGACCACTTGGCGCCGGGCAGCGGGGAGATCGACTTTGCCCTGGTAGCCCGCTACCTTAAGGAGGACGCCTTGCGGGTGTGCGAGGTGCACTCCCAAAGCGACGCCCCGACCTACCGGCAGGGGCTGGAACTGTTGCGCCGCCTGGGGTTCTAGCGGGTGACCTGGGCCTGTTCAAGGAGCCAGCAGGTCGTCATAAGTCGCTTATAACTCAGCTCCGCACGCATGGCAGGGTCAAATCAAGTTCCTCATTCGCGGACACGCCGGCCAAGTAGACGGCCAAGTCCAGGTCCCGGCAGGGTCTATCTTCCTTAATATCTCCCGCCTTCCGGGCTATGCGGTGCGCGTCCAGCTCGGCCTTCGTGCCGCCAATCTCCCCTGTACGGCCGACCCTCCATTATAGCCCACGGAAAATGGGCGGTAAAGGCGATGCCGGTTCAGCGGGCGGGTTGGGTCGCCGCCAGGGCCTCGACGATAAGGGTGTAGGCCTGGGCCCGATTCAAGTCCTGGTCCGGGGCCAGGGCCCGCAACCGGGGATGCGCGGGCACAAACCCCCGCCGGTGGCCGGGAGCGTACCAGTCCAGAAGCCGGCCCAGGTAACGCGCCGCCGGCCCGAACTGCACCGGTCGGTCTTCCGGTAGGGAGGGAAGCCAGGCTTCCGGCGGCGGCTCCGCCTCCGGGTGCCGAAGGGCAAAAGCCGTCCGCGCCAGCCACATGAAGGTGCCGCCCTTCAGGGAATCCTCAAGGTAGTAGCGGTTGTCGTAACCGCCGGCCACCAAACCCAAACGCTGCAGCTCTCGCACCGCCGGGTAGGCCCAGTGACCGGCCACCGCGTGCTTAAGCCGAAACACCGGGAGGTAGGCTCCTTGCAACCTCAGCCGGTTCTGAAGCTCCTCCAGAAGTGAAGGGTCACGGGCGATCTGCCGCGGAGTCACCCCCTCCCGGGCGGCCATGGCCGCCGCCACCCCGGCCGCCTGCCCCGCCACCACCCCCACCGGCACCACCCGGGCGCTACCCGCGGCCAGCGAGGTGAAGGAGGCCGACCGGCCCACCACCAGGAGATTATCTATCCTTTGCGGGACCAAACACCGAAAGGGAAGGCTGTACATGAGGGGCTTACCCAGGGCAACAGGCCGCTTGAGGTCCACGGGGTAGGACCCCACGCCGATCTGGTCCGGGAAGTAGCGGTTGCCGAGCACGTCATCCACGGTGAGGGTGTACTCTCCGCGGATGTGCCTGGTCTCCCTTATGTACAGCTCCGGGGCTACCCCCAGTAGCTCGGCCCGGCCAAAGCCCGGAAGGTGGGAGCGCATGAAGGCCACTATGGCCGGCAACTCCCGTTGGGCCAGTTCGTAGGCCTCCCGACAGGAGTCCGGATCGAGCCCGTTCACCCCCCGGATCTGCAACCCGTTCACCAGCACCGTGCCGTCCCGCTGACGGCCCAGGTTCAGGTCCGGTAGACGCAGTCGGGGATGACTGGGCCGGTAATGACCCATCTGGCTGCCGAACCCCCAGGCCGAGACCGCGTCCGCGCCGGTATAGGGGCTGGCATCCCGGTTGAGCGCTTTCTGAACCTCCTGCCAGTCCACCCCGCCCAACCGGAACACCAGGGTAGCGGGAAGGGCTTCGGCCGACCCGTGGTCCCGGCCTCCGTACGTCCAGGGCACTCCGGCCGCGGCCGCCAGATCGGCATCGGCCGTGGCATCCACAAAGGCCCGAGCCCGGATCTCTCTGGTTTCGCCCTGCCACCTCACCCGGACGGCCACCAATCGGGCGGCGTCGTCCACCACCGGCTCAATCCGGGCCACCCCGTAGCGGGCCTCAATGCCGGGCTCCTGCCGCAGTAGCCGCTCGAAAACACGGCGCAGGTGCTCCACGTCGAAGGAACTGCCGCCCGCCTCCCGGAAGAACTCCATAAAAATTCCCCGCGTCACCAACTCCCTCTCAGACCCGGGAGCGTAGTTTAGATCAAAGGTATTCAGCCACCCGTAGGTGTACAGCCCTCCCGGTCCGGGTCGCCTTTCCAGGAGCAACACCTCGGCCCCGCTTCTGGCCGCTGCCAGGGCCGCGGCAATGCCCTCCGGCTCCGCCCCCACCACCACTACCTGAAAATCTTCCGGCGTCGCCGAAGGCCCGGAGGCGGCGCCGGGCTCCCACCGAGCCCCTAGCAACACCAGCCCGACTGCCAACAGAATAACCAACACCAAGGCCCAACGGCCTTTCATGCCTCCACTCCTTACCTCAACAGACTGCCCAGGTTGGGCTCCGCCACCGCCTTGGGATGCCGGCTGACCCAGGAATAATAGAGCTTGGTAGGGATAATATAAGGCAGGTAGCGCCAGTGACGCAGCACTCCTTTAAGTACCCGGGGCCAGGTGTAGAAAGACCGGAAAACGTAATTATACCCTTCCTGAAGTTCCTGAGGGGTCATCCGGGCCGGACGGTACACTACGTGAGCGAAGTCGTACTTGGACCAATCGTATGAGAAAATCCGCTCTTCTTGCGTCAGTTTGGCAAACAACTCCGTCCCTGGAAGGGGAGTGAGCACAGAAAACTGGGCGAAGTCGATTTTGGCCTCTTCGATAAAACTTAACGTGCGCTGAAAGACCGAACAATCGTCCTCATCGAAGCCGAAGACGAAGGAGCCGATAATCATAATGCCGTGGGCGTGAAAACGCTCCACCAACCGGGCGTATCTTTCTATGTGGTTAAAGGTCTTGCGCATGCTACGCAGGCTTTCCTCATTGACCGATTCCAGGCCCACGAATAGGGCTAGACAGCCGCTGTCCGCCGCCTGCCGCAGCAGGGCCTCGTCTTCCGCCATCTTCACCGTGCCCTGACTGATCCACTTCTTTCCCAGCGGCGCCAGGGCCCGGAATAGCTCTCTCGCGTAGGCGGGGTCGCCCACGATGTTATCGTCCAGAAAACCGATGACGCGGGCCGGACTGCGCCGGACCTCCTCCACCACCTCTTCCACCGGCCGGTGCCGATACTTTCTTCCCATCACTAACGAAACCGAGCAGAAGGCGCAGTTATGCGGGCAGCCCCTGGTAGTCTGGTATACCTGCTTCAGGAGGTATCGGCCCCGCAGCAGGTCCAACCGGGGAAAAGGCAGGCCGCCAAGCGTAGGAGCGGTCTGGTGCCGATAGAAGGGTTTCAGCCGGCCCCGTTCCAGGTCCTCCAGCAACTGCTCCCAGAGACCTTCGGCCTCCCCGATAACCACGCTGTCCGCGTGCTGAATGGCCTCCTCGGGTAGGGCCGTGGGGTGACTGCCGCCCAGCACCACCTTCACCCCCCGGCTCCGGAACTGACGGGCAATCTCGTAAGCCCGCGGCGCCGTAGCGGTCATCACCGTAATGCCGACCACATCCCAGGGTTCCTCCCCGGGTATTTCCTCCAAACGTTCGTCCGCAATCCGGACTTCGTGCCGGCGGGGCGTAAGCCCCGCGATCAACGGAAGGCTTAACTGGGGGAAAGGCACCAAACGCGCCTTTCCTCCTCTTCCTCCCGCAGTTTCCGGAGCGATCAGCAGTAAGCGCAAAAGAAACAATCCCCTTCCTGGTACTCTTTTGTAATCATTATATCATATTGGCGCTCAAGAAGAGAGGACGGGGGCCCCGATGAAAATCCGCCCCGGCCCCCGCCCGTGTTCCCGTTGACTTCTTGTCCGATCGCAATGGGCTGCTTAAGGAGCCGAGAAGGCACCGAATGCCGGCACCAGCAAGATACTCAGGGCGGTAATGACCACCAGCGTGAATACGGTGGCCACTACGCCGATGCGGAACATGTCCCCGAATCTCAGCGCTCCCGAGGAGAAGCAGGTGCCGGCCGCAGCACCCGCCCAGGGGACCGAAACCGCCAGGGCGGTGCCGGCGATGATCCGGGCCAGGATGGCCGGATTATAGCCCAGCTTGGCAGCAATGGGGAAGAGCACACTGCACACCATGGTAGTGGTGGCCGTACCGCTGGTGAGGTGGCTGAGCAAGGGGGTGATCAACCCGGCGAACCAGGGCAGAAAAGCGGCGGAGAGGCTGCCGGCGATTACTCCCTGCAACCACTTCACCACTCCCAGCTTCACCAAACCGCTGGCGATGGCCGTACCGCTCACCACCAGGAACAGCACGTTCCACAGCACCCCGTTCTGGAGATCCCTGGGCGCCAGGGTGGGCTCGCCCTTACGCCAATCCGTGGGCAGCAGGAAGAGCAGGGTCATGGCCACCGGGGGAACGTACCAAATGCTCAATATCTCGCTCTTGACAAAGATGGGAGCAAACCAAAGCACGATCATCAATACGAATACTGCCAGCACGTTCTTCTCGGCGGTAGTAAGCGGGCCCAGCTTTTTCCTCTCGGCGGCGAAAAGGTCGCCGGCCTGGGTAAGGGCGGGCAGCTCCGGCGGCGACATGAAGTTCAGCACCAGGTAGTACACCACCAGCGCCGCTACGGCGAGAAACACACCGGTAGCAGTCCACTGCGCGAAGTTTATCTTGTACCCGGTAAGCTGCTCCAGGAGAGAGATGGCCAGGGGGTTAAACGGCACCCCGGCCGGGGTGGCCATACCGCCCGCGGCCGAGCCGTACAGCACTCCCAGACAGGCGGCGGTGGTGAGTCTGGGGGTCTGGAGCTGGTTGCCCGTACCCTGGCGGTAGGCTTCCTCGGCCAGGCGCACTATGGCCAGGGCGATGGGAATCATAATGGCTACCGCCGGGGCGTCATCCACGAAGGCCGATAACACGGTGGTGGTAACCATAATGGCCAGTAACAGGCGTTTTCCGGACTTGGCCGTACCGGGAAGGCTCAAGAAACTCACCGCCATCCGGCGGGCCAGACCGTGCTTCTCAAAGGCGTACCCGAAAAGCATAACCCCCATAAGGAAAGGGAATACCGGTTGGCCGTACAGAGCTATGGTATCCTTGAAACTCATGGCTCCCCCAAGGGGGAACAATACCAGGGGTAGAAACCCGGCTACCGCCCAGGGCACGGGCTGAGTTACCCACCAGGCAATAATCCACACGTAGCAGCTCAAGGCAAAGTGAGCCGGGGGCTCCAGTCCTCCCAGCGGGAGTGCCTGCACGATCAGGAAAAGTACGGGGCCGATGAAGATGCGGATCAGAGTGCGGAGCCAACCGGAGGTAGCCGGCTGGGTCCTCAGTTCGGGTTGAGCCTGAGACATGTTTGCGACCTCCTCCCTTGCGAGGCGTTGGGCCTGGAAGCTAGATCTTGAACTCGTCCAAGGTTTCCGGAGCAAAGAGCTCCTCTGCGGTCATGCGCCGGGCGGACAGTCCCTGCTCGTGGTGGTAGCGCAGAAAAGTCTCCAGCGCCCGCCGGTTGGGCTCGAGCCCATAAGGCCACCAGTCCTCGCCCATGAGTTCCCGCGTGCGCTCCACCTCGGCTATCAACCAGGGCAGGGTAACGTAAAGGGCGGCCATAATGCTGTAGTTGCGCATGGTGATCTCCTTGGCCGCCTTGAAGGCCTTGTACAGGCTCATGGCCACCCAGCGGTGAGCCTCGTAGATTTCCCGCTTTATGATTACGGTGTGCATGATGGGGAAGATGCCTGTGCGGCGGTAGTAGTCCTCTTCTACCTCGCGGTAGTTGGGAAAAAGACGGGCCACATTGGGCGAGCCGTTCACAAAGCAGGAAGGAGCGCGCGGAGCCACCAGGGCGTCGATCTCGCCCTCGTCCAGCATCCGGGATAGGGTCCGGTCCGGGGGTATGGGTTCGCAGCTTATGTGCGGGGGCAGGTTCATGGGTATCTTGTCCACCCTGCCCGGCTCTTCCTCACCTCCGCTTCGCCAAAGCACGTCCCCCGGGTTCACTCCGTAATCATCCTGGAGGATCCCCCTTATCCAGACCGCGGCGGTCAACTGGTATTCCGGTACCCCTACAATCTTCCCCTTTAGATCTTCCGGCCGCCGGATGCCTTTGCGGGTGTTGATGAAAATGCACCCGTGCCGGAAGAACCGGGAGGGGAACACGGGAATGGCGATGAAGCGCTCATCGCCCTTGGAGCGGGCCATGACGTAAGAAGAAAGGGAGCACTCGGCCACGTCAAACTCGGCGTGTCGGAGTTGGCGCCAGAACACCTCCTCTACCACCAGGGGTATGACGTTTAGGTCTACCCCCTCGCAGGTTACCGTTCCGTCCCGTAGAGGCTGAACCCGATCGTAGCCCGGGCAGGCCAGGGTTAGCGAGAGTTTGGCCACGAATTCCCGCACCTCCTCACATACTTTAGTAATCTAAGTTAGCAATCACGATAGCGCCGATACCACCTCGCTTTCCTCCTCCGCCCCCGAAGCCGGTCCGGCAGACGGGTCCCGCTCCGGCGACCCGCCCTCCCAGCGGGGGAAAAGGTGATGGGGGAGGCCGAACTGGTCCAGGACCTTGCCTACGGTTTGATCCACCAGGTCCATAATGGTCCGGGGACGGTGGTAGAAGGCCGGTACCGGAGGGAGGATTACCGCCCCGGCCTCGGCGGCCGCCAGCATCAGCCTCAGGTGACCCCGGTGCAGCGGGGTCTCCCGCACCAGCAACACCAGCTTTCTGCCCTCCTTAAGGGTCACGTCCGCCGCCCGCACCAACAGATTGTCGTTGTAGGAATGGGCGATTCCCGAAAGGGTCTTAATAGAGCAGGGGGCCACCACCATGCCCGCGGTCAGAAAGGAACCGCTGGCCGGAGCCGCGCCCACGTCCCGCGGGTCGTACACCCGGGCCGCCAGGGGTCGCACCTCCTCCGGGCCCGCCCCCGTCTCCTCCCGCAAGCTGCGCCAGGCGTTCTCACTCACCACCAGGTGCGTTTCCACGCCCAGCCCGGCCAGTACCCGCACCAGCCTCAGGCCGTAAATGGCCCCGCTGGCCCCGGATATCCCTACCACCAGCCTCATGCCGCCCCCGTCCCCCGCACGGGCTTCTCCGCACCCTGCCGCCGGCGGTACCCCAGAAGCTCTAGGGCCACCACCACCAGGCACACCACCAAGCCCGCCACCCGGGTTTCCCAGCCGGGAACGAAGAGCAGGATGCCGGCCGCCGCCAGCGCCACCCGCTCCGCCGGGTTCAGCAGGCGGAGCAGATACCCCTCCAGGGCGCAGGCCAGCAGCACGGTGGCAATCACCCCGTCAAACAGGGACCATAGAACTTCACCGGTGGGACCCACCAGGGCCAGGCCGGGCTTATACAGGAAGATGAACGGCACCAGGTAGCCGGCGACCGCGAGCCTCATAGCCTGCACCGCGGTGGCCATCAGCGGCGCCGAGGCAATGGAGGAGGCGGCGTACACGGCCAGGCACACCGGGGGCGTAAGGAAGGAGAAGGTTCCGAAGTAAAATATGAACAGGTGGGCCAAGAGAGGATCCACTCCCAGTTGCACCATGGCGGGTGCGGCCAGGGCCGCCAGCAGGATGTAGCAGGCGCTCACCGGCATGCCCATGCCCAGGATGGTGCTGACCAGGGCGGTCAGTACCGCCAGCAGCAGGAGATTGCCGCCGCTCAACTGGGTGAGAAAGGCGGAAAGCGAAAGCCCCAGGCCGGTGTAGCCCACCACTCCCACGATCAGACCGGCGGCGCCGCACACAATGGTGATCTCCAGCATACCCTTGGTGACCCCCTCCAGGGCCTCCACGATCTTGGTCGCTCTAAGGCTGGAGCGGGTATCGGATTTGGCCGCCGCTACCACCAGCAGCGCGGCGGTAGCAATTAGGGCGGCGAACTCCGGCCTGAGGTACAGTCCGAATAAGGCGTAAACCAGCACCGCCACGGGGATGAGATACGGCCAGCCCCGGGCCATCGTTTCCCGCAGGGAGGGAACCTCCTCCGGGGGCAGTCCCTCGAGCCCCAGCCTCACCGCCCGCAGGTGGATCTGCATGAAGTCGCCCAGGTAATATAGCACCGCCGGCACGATGGCCGCCACCGCTACCACCGGATAGGGCACCCCCAAGAATTCCGCCATGATGAAGGCCGCCGCCCCCATAACCGGAGGCATGATGCAGCCGCCGGTGCCGGAAACCGCCTCTACCGCCCCGGCGAATTCCCCGGGATAGCCGGTCTTCTTCATGAGCGGGATGGTTACCACTCCTACGCTGGCCACGTTGGCCACCGCCGAGCCGGAAATGGTTCCGAACAGGGAACTGGCGATAACCGCCGCCTTCGCCGGGCCCCCGCGCTGCCGGCCCATGACCGCCTCGGCCAGGCGCACGAAAAAGTCGCCCCCGCCGGTGGTAAATAGGAACTGACCGAAGACCACGAAGCCGAAGACCACTATGGCGGCGATCTTAAGCGGGGTGCCGAACAGGAAATCGGCTCCCAGGTACAACTGGCTGATCAGCCGCGGCCAGGGGACCCCTCTGCCCGCCAGCGGGCCCGGAAACAGGTAGGCAAAGCGGGCGTAGAGGATGAACACCAACACGATGATAACCAGCGGCCAGCCGGTAAGCCGGCGGGTGCATTCCAGCACCACCACGGTGGCCACTATCCCCAAAAGGATGCGGGTGCCGCTTAACAACCCCAGGGTGGGAAGAAGCCGGGGATACCCCACGGCCACGTATATCCCGGCGATCAAACTCAAGGCCGCCAGGACCAGGTCGTACCAGCGCAAACCCGAACGACCGGGTTTCTTGGAGGCCGGTACCGTCAGGAAAACCAGGGCGCTGGCCAGTCCCCAAAACAGGGCCAGATACTGCTGGCTGAACAGGGAGGCCCCGGTCAGGTAGAGGGGCAGGTCCAAGGCCGCCACCACCCCCACTACCGGCACGGCCAGAGCCAGGCCACGTTTCAGGTACCGGAGGGCCGGATGGAAATCCGGCCCCTCCGCCTTCATCGGTTTGTTCTCACGGTTAGTTTCGCGGCCCACAGCCATCTACCTCACTTCGCCGCCAGCAGCTGGTTCTGCAGGGCGTCCATCTCCGGCGTCCAGGCGCCGACTTCCTTGTAGAACTTCACCGCCCCGGGATGGTAGGGAATGGTGGCCCGCGGGTTGACGAAGCGTTCCGGCGCCCAGTCTTTCAGACGGGCGTGAATCTCGCCCAGCTCCGGGCTGTGCTCCCACAAGGCCTTCACGATCTGATAGGCCTGATTCTCACTGAGGCTCTCCGAACCTACCAGGTAGAACTCGTAGCACATGAGGTACACGGGTTCCTTTACGCCCACCCGGCCCTGGGCCGGCTCTACCCGCTCCAGGTAGCAGGGGTAGTACTGCTGCATCCGCTGCACCGCCTCGGGCGAAGGATCGAAGGAAAGATACCGGGCTCCCTTTTCCGCATCCAGCTCGGTAATTACCGCCGTTCCCAGGCTGATGGTGGTGGCGTCCGCCCGTCCCTCGATTACCGCCCGCAAGCCCGCCTCAATGCTGGGCACGCTGATGGCTTTCACGTCCTCCGGGGTCAGCCCGAAGTTGGCCAGAGCGGCCTTATTCTGGGCGGTAATGCCGCCGCTACCGGTTACGGTAACCACTACTCGCTTTCCCTTGAGGTCCTGCCCCGACCTTATTCCCGAGTTGTCGGCCACCATGGTTCCCACCATAGAGCGGGTACCGGAGGTGAGAAGATAGATGGGCGCCCCCTTCCCTCCGGTGGCGGCCTGAAAGTCTTGCTTGCCCAGACGGCCCATCTGGGCATCCCAGTTGTTCAGAACCCCCAGGTTGACCTCGCCGGTGGCGATCATGGGCAGCCACTCAATGGGGCCGCTGGTGGGCATAACCTTTACCTCGCTGCCCAGGTACTTGCCCAGCACGGTGGCAATTCCCGTGCCCAGGCTGTTAACCAGGCTGCCCACGGGGTGGGTAGCCAGGGTCAGCACCTTGGGCGCCGCCGCGGTCGCCGGCTGCTGCGCGGCAGGCGGAGTCTGGGCCCCTCCCGGGGCGGCGCCCTGCCCCCCGCCGCACCCTACCAAAGCCGCCAATAATAAACCTACCAGGCCAACATACGCTCCCCGCTTCCACCTTTTCCAGAGCCTCGCCACATCCGTTCCTCCTCTCCCCAAAGTTACTCCCGCTCCACGTTGACGGTGCCGTTGGGCCGGACCCCGGCCCGGCCTACAAAGGTTAGCGCACCAATCCGGGGAGATAATCCTCCAGCCTTATCCGTTCCATCACCTCCTGCGGAATTACGGCCCGATCGTGATACTGATCCAGGAAGGGCTTGGCCGTAGCGTCCACAATGGTCTTACAGACTACTCCGTCTTCGTCCGCCGAGGGATCCAGATCCGACCCCAGGGCCCGGGGGATGAAGGTAATATCCCGGTTACCCTGGACCCGGGTGGCTACCGCCCAAAGCACCTCCCGCTCGTCGAATACGTCAATATCGTGATCTACCACGATTACCATTTTGGTGTAAACGTCCGCTCCCAGCACCGCCATACCCACGTTCAGGGGTTGTCCCTTGGCCCTCTTCTCCAGGGATACGTAACAGTGGAAGCGCCCGCACCCGGAAACCGGCACGTGCACCGCCTTGACCGAAGGGGCCGCCACCCGGGCCGCTTTCAGCAGGTAGGACTCCCGGGCGATGGAGCCCAGCACCCGATGCTCGGTAGACCCGGCAATCAGCGCGTGATAAATGGGGTCGCGGCGCATGGTAATGGCGGTAATCTTCACCACGTGGCGCTGCCGCCGACCGGTGGCATAACCGGTGAACTCGCAGAACGGGCCCTCCTCCCCCCGCACCCGGGGCAGGATCTCGCCCTCCAGCACGATCTCCGCCTCGGCCAAAGCCGGCACGGGCACGGTCTTGCCGGGAACGATCTTCAGGGGCTCGCCGTCCATGGCGCCCATAACCGCCAGTTCGTCCTGATCAATGGGGATGAGAGAAAGGGCTCCCAGAGCCCAGGTGGGCGGGCTGCCCAGACTGATGGTCACGGGAAGGGACTGCCCCCGACTTTCGGCCTTGGTGTAATACTGGTGCAGGTGCCGGCCCGGGGTCACGTGAGTGTAGACGGTGTTGCGGTCTACCAGCATCAGTCGGCCGAAGCTGGCGTTATGCACCCCGGTATCCGGGTCCTTGGCGATTACGATACCGGTAGTGAGATAGGGGGCTATATCGGGCTCGTGAGCGGTAAGCACCGGCAATTGAAAGAGGTTTACCTCGGCGCCGGTGATCACCACCTCCTGGACCGGTGCCGACTGCACCTCGCGAGGGGGAATTGGGTGATCCTCGCGCTGACTGTAGACCTCGGTAACCTTGTCGGGCGTGGTGTTGAGGGCCAGGGCCAGACGGTCGCGATGACCGTAAACGTTCAGTACCACCGGAAGAGAAGAACCTTTAACCCGCTTGAAGTACAGCACCGGATAGCGATTCAGTTTTTCCAGTTGCTTGTGCAGGGCGGCAATCTCGTACTTGGGATCTATTTCCTTCTCTACTTCAAAATACTCATTCGGCGTGCGCCTCCTGACCTCTGCCAAAAACGACCGCAAGTCCGACACTTAATCCGCCTCCCCAAAGGCTTCGGTTAGGTTGCTGCTATTGTACTTAGCAATATTCGTGCTAGTCTAAGTGGCCCATCGGCTTAGGAAGAATCTAGACGATTGGACCGATCTTTCCGATTTTCGGAAGATCCAACCGAACCGCCCGGGGATTTCGTTTCGTCTTTTCAGAAACTTATTTCTGAATTCCGGAACAACCCTCTTTCATACGCCGCAACTTCTCGTAGAGGGTGCTTAAAGAAATGCCCAGCGCCCTGGCGGCCTCTTTCTTGCCCCGAACCGAGGTTCCGAAACGCGACAGCGCCCGCCGGATCATCATCTCCTCCAACTCCGACAGGGGCAGGATTTCCTCGCCGGCGACGGCCCGGAGACGCGAGGGAAGAATGTGCTCCGGCTGGATGGGCTTACCCTCTTCCGCCATAACCAGGGCCCGCTCCAGCACATTCTCCAACTCCCGCACGTTCCCCGGCCAGCAGTACTGCCGGAGCATCTCCAGGGCTTCCTGGCTAATGCCGGCTACCCGCTTGCCGATCTTCCGGCCGATGCGCGGCAAGAGATACTCTATTAGCAACGGGATGTCTTCTTTTCTATCCCTCAGGGGAGGAAGGGTGATTTCCACCACGTTCAACCGAAAGTAGAGATCCTCCCGGAACAGCCCCTTGTCCATCAGCTCTTCCAGATTGCGGTTGGTAGCGGCAATGACCCGCACGTCCACCTTGATGGCCGTCGTGCCCCCGATACGCCGGAACTCCCCGCTCTGCAGCACCTGGAGCAGCTTGGCCTGAAGCCGGAGATCCATATCGCCGATCTCGTCCAGGAACAGGGTTCCCCGATCCGCCAGCTCAAAGGTACCCAGCTTGCGCTGGGTAGCGCCGGTGAAGGCCCCCTTCTCGTAGCCGAAGAACTCGCTCTCCAGCAGGGTTTCCGGTATGGCGGCGCAGTTGACCTGAACGAAGGGGTACTTGGCCCGCCGGCTGGCATTGTGAATGGCCCCGGCGAACAGGTCCTTACCCGTACCGCTTTCTCCCCGCAAGAGCACGGTAGCGTCGGTGGCCGCCGCCTTGCGCGCCATCTCCACCGCCTGGCAAAAACGGGGGTTCTGACCGATAATCGAGGCAAAGGTGTGAGGCGCGCGTCCGATTTCCTCGATCTTGGACGACAGCACCGCCAGCGTCTCTTGGGCCCGTTTGAGCTGGTCTAAGATCTCCAGCGCCCAGCTTACCTCCTGGAAGAACACCACCGCTCCCAACAGCCGGCCCTCCCGGTAAACGGGAAAGGCATGGGCCAGTACCTGTACCTCGGAACTAGGCGGCCGGTGCAGCTTGCCGAACACCGGCCGTCCGGTACGCAGGGCCTCTGCCAGGGCGCCGTGCGGATTGGTGACGAAGATATTGGTGCCCACCCGCTCCCTGCCGTCCCGACGGTGGATGCGGGTATAAGCCTGGTTGGCGTACACAATGGTTCCTTGAGCGTCGGCCACCAGGATGCCTTCCGGGGAAGAATCCAGCACCGCCGCCGCCAGCGACTCCAGCCCCTCCGCCTCCGACCGGGTCCACCGCGCCCGCTTTGTACTCATCGACCGGCCCCCTTCTTCCGCAGGCCTATCAAAACTGCCACAATAGTAGATTCGACTTCCCCGGCCACGATCCTGCCTCAGGAAACAAATGAGTAGGAGGGCAAACCGCACACACACAGCAAGGCCGGGCAGGCCACCCGACCTCGCTAGTAACTCCGAGTTTGGTGCCCGCCGACTAGTAACCTCTAATCTCCCGGCTGGCAGAGAGGGTAATAGAAACGTACCGCCGAATATCACCGCCGATCTCCTGGAACGCCCTTTGCCGGCCCATCACCAGATTAGCGGGATCGGCCCTTCTTAGAGCAGCAAGCTCCTCGGGCGTGGGCAAAGGAACGGTCTTGACCTCGGGGGCGAGCTTTAGGTCCCACTCCACGCCCGCCCTTATCTCCTCCGGCGTTACACCCGGGTAAAGGGCGTCCAAATACATTTCGTGAGTTACAGAGTCGAAACGGAATATAGCCTTATCCGTAATTACCGCCGTGGGACCGCCTCCCACCAGGCCCGCTCTTTCCCGGGCACCGGGGCTGCCATCGAGGTAACCGGGGGTGGTCATATAGTCCACCCGGCGGACGAACCTGCGCGCCTGGAACTTCATCATAACTATCGTCCGGCCCACCGAGGAGCCTATGTCGTTGCCGCCACCACTGCCCGGAAACCGAACCTCCGGCGCGCAGTAATCGCCACTGCCGAAGACGGCCGTGCTGTTGAGGTTGCCGTACTTGTCTATTTGGGCAGCGCCAATCACGCCCACGTCGTAGAAGCAAGCCTGAAGGTCGCCAAAAACGCGCCACATGCTGGTGAGCGCTACGGCACCGTCAGCCGCGCTTGAGTCTCCCACGTTGAAGTCCACCCGCCATTTCTTGGGCCCAATGCACCCGGACTCGTACACGATGGTCAAGTTGGGAGCGTGCAGCAACTGGGCGACAATGCCCGCCAAGAGAGTCAGCCCAATGCCGACGAACGCAATCTCGCCATCCTTAAGTTCCTTGGCCGCCGTCAGAACCATTAGTTTCCCGGAAATGTCAGTCGGCGGA
This sequence comes from Neomoorellales bacterium, assembly GCA_049719955.1. Lineage (GTDB taxonomy): Bacteria > Bacillota > DSM-521 > Neomoorellales > SLTJ01 > JANLFO01. The sequence continues at coordinate 21,206 of JBNARC010000009.1, forward strand.
TTGTGGCTCATTCGTACCCCTCCTACCAGAGGCATTACGCCCGAACTCGGTTAAACTGGCGCTCGAGGTACTGAAGGCGGTAAAGCCTATCCCAGCCCACCTTGGAGCAGTACTCGAAGTGGTCGCGGCAGCCGTAAACATAAGTGTCGAGCCAGCGCAGGAAGCCATCCCTGGTTTTAGCTTGTTCGTGATAGGCGGCGCAGAATAGGACGTCGTAGGCATAGTAGCCGTAGCAGGATTGGGGGTGGCAACCGAAGGGCAGGTGCACGACCGCATCCACGCAGTAGAAGGGTATGAGGGTGGCGTTGGGTTGCTGCCTTATTTCTTCATTGGTGACAATCTCCTCGCAAGTGAGGATTACCGCCCGCGCCGCCCGCACCTTGTTTTCGTCATTACCGACAAACCCCCAAATCTGGCCGTTGCCGGCCGGATCCGCACGGTGAACGTGAATTACGGCTACATCGGGCCGAGCCGCCGGCACCAACGCTACCGGTCGGCCTTCGAACGGATCCTCTATTACCTTCACCTTTTGGTTGTACTTGAGTAGGTCCGAACCCAGCAGAGATCTGGTAGCCATAAACGGTACGTTGAGTGCCGCCGCCAGATAGCGCATGCTGATGGCGGCGTTGGACCAGTCCTCCACCTCTACCCGGTGGGGAACACCGGCTTCTACGCTTCGGCGGAAGTTGGGCGCCAGCCCCACGGCCCCGTAACCTACGTAAGCCCCCTCCCACCGGGCAACGCATCCCGCGCCAATGAGCATATCCACCGTATCCGTCCGGCTATCGTCCAGGAAGGTTAGATTCTTCTTGCCCTGCCGGATTATTTCGTGGGCTACGGCTACGGAATCGCGCCCAATGAATCCGCCGAAACAAATGGTGGCTCCATCGTGGATATAATCGCGTACCGCCTGTTGTAGCGTCGTAACCTTGTCGGTCTTCCGCCGGCTCTGCTCCTTGCCTGCTTCCATCAGATACCATCCCCTTCCGACATAATCCTGCTCTACGAGGCCTTACCTGTTCCCAACCCCGCTCAGGTCCGGGATTTTGCGGCCGGTCTTAATCGTACTTCTGCCCTCGGGGAGGCCCGGCTGGCCCGCAGGAACCAGGTTGATCGCCCGACCAGCCGGGATGTTTCACGTAGTGAACCCGTGTTTCATTTTTGTGGTGAATTTGCATGGCCTCCCCGTTAAAGCTGACCTACTTTACCTTCTCGGGCAGAAGCCGTTCCGGCACCTGCACGCCGATTTCCCGGAAGTACTTTACTACCCCGGGGTGCAGCGGGGCGGTAGCATACTTAACGGTGCTTTCGGGCGTCGTCCACTTTGCACCGGGGTAGACCGCAATGAGCTCGTTGACGTGCTCGAAGACTGCCTTGGCAATATTGTACACCATTTCCTCGGACAGCTCCGGGCTAACCACACAGGCGTTCCATACGGAAACGCCGGCCACCGGAGAATCGACGCCTTGGTAGGTGCCGGCCGGCAACTCCATCGGGTAGTAGTAAGGATGTTTGGCGATAACTTTTTCTATATCCTCTTTTGCCAGTCCAATCAGTTTGATCTTGTGGGTAGTAGCCAAATCCATTATTGAGGAGGTTGGCGGCCCCACCGACCAAATGCCCACGTCAATCACGTTATCCCGCAAGGCCTCGGTGTTTTCGGTGAAGGATAGCCGGTGCACGGTGAAGTCATTGTAGGTGATGCCCAGTGCCTCTAGCACTTGCCTGCTCATTACTTCGGTACCGCTACCCGGTGCGCCTACTGAAACTCTCTTGCCTTTTAGGTCGTAAACGCTGTTAATGGAGGAACCGCTCAGCGTTACCATATGGAGGAAGTGGGGATACATTTCAAATAGCGTGTATACCTTGATCGGGGCGTTGAATTCTTGAATGCCTTTCAACGCATGGTATACTGCATCGTCCATTGCCAGGCCCATTTGAATGTCCCCATTTCCAACCAGCCGCAAGTTCTCGACTGAGGCGCCCGTGACTTCCGCCGTCGCCTCTACCCCCGGCACGTAGTTACAAAAAAATGACTGAAGGGCGGAGCGCAAGGTGGCGCCGCCCTTCCGGAGGTTCTGTCGGGAGCCAATGGACAAACGGCAGCGGATGGAGGGCGGATCAATAATGACGGGCCCCGCCCTCCACGTTTATGTTCTGGCCGGTGATGTACGCGCTATCGTCGGAGGCCAGGAAGACCAGTACCCCCTCCAGATCTTCAGGCTCCATGGGCCGCTTGATTATCCTTTGCTCCAGGGCTATGTTATGAATGAACTTCAGCAGTTTGGGGTCGTCGGAGAGTTCTTTGGAAGCTTGGGTCATGGTATATCCGGGAGTAATGGAGTTTACCCTAATGCCGTATTCGCCCAGTTCCCGGGCCAGAGAGCGGGTCAGGGCCCAGACCGCCCCCTTGGAGGCCACGTAATGGCTCAGGAGCGCTACCCCCTCGATGATCGAGGCCGAGGAGATGTTTATGATTACCCCCTTGCCCTGCCTCTTCATCACCGGAACCACGGCCCGGCAGCACTGCCATACCCCCTTAACGTTGACCGCAAAGACCCGATCCCACTCCTCCTCCGGGATGGCATCAAACGGTTTTAGCTTGAGCCCGCCGTAGAGGGCGGCATTATTGACCAGTATGTCGATGCGGCCGTAAGCCCCTACGGTCTTCTCGGCCATTTCCCGGGTGCTGTCGAAGCTGGTCACGTCCACCCGAACACCCAACCCCTCGCCACCCTGGGCGCGGACCTCCTCCAGAGTCTCGCCCACATCCAGGATGTCGGCGGCTACCACCCTGGCCCCCTCGCGGGCCAGGCGGCGGGCAAACACGCGGCCGATACCGCGCGCGGCGCCGGTAACGATGGCTACCCGGTCCTTCAATCTTTCCATACTTAGGACCCCTCCTCCCTTACGGTTTCACTTACAGATCGCCAACGCCACCCGACCATCTAGTCTTGTTTACGGCACCCCTGGCCTCCCCCCTCTCGGCCCGAAATCCAAAACCGCGCTGACTTGAGTTGGGCGGCGGTACTGGATACTCCCTTAAGCACATTGGCAACTCGCCGGGTAGGCTAGTCATCGCGTTGCGCCTCCGGAGCCGTTATCACAGGCTGGTATTCCGCCTGATAGGAGCTACGTACCAGCGGCGCGCAGGCGGCGTGAACAAAACCCAACTCCAGCGCCTTTCGCCGGTAGTACTCGAAGGTTTCCGGGCGGACGTATTCCGACACCTCCAGATGTTCCCGGGAAGGCCGTAGGTATTGACCGATAGTGATCAGGTCGCAGCCGGCCTCCCGCAGATCCCGCATTACCGCCTCCACTTCCTCCCGGGTTTCTCCCAGCCCCACCATGAGGCCGGACTTGGTATACACGGTTGGCGCCAGCTTCTTGGCCGCCTTAAGCAGTTCCAGGCTGCGGCGGTAATGGGCTTTTGGCCGCACGGTGGGGTAGAGGCGGGGCACGGTCTCCAGGTTGTGGTTGAACACGTCCGGCCGGGCCTCCAGCACGGTAGCCAAGGCCGCCGTATCGCCCTGAAAGTCCGGAACCAAAACCTCCACCCTGGCCTCGGGTAGACGGCTGTGAATCGCCCTGATGGTAGCCGCAAAGTGGGCCTGCAGCCCCCGCACCAGGGCGGCGCCGGACAACAAAGCCTTGGTAGGGATGCAACCGCGGTTAAGACAGGTCCCTCCCGGCTCGTCCCGCTCTATCAAGGCCACCTTGGCCCCCAACTGCGCCGCCCGGATGGCGGCCACGTACCCGCCCGGGCCCGCTCCTATTACCGCCACTTGGTAATCTAGCTCCGGCATGAAATCCCCTCCCGCAGATGAACGAAATAGTTTACGCGGTCATACCTCCGACTACTTCTAGGGCGGTGCCGGTGATGAACGAGGACTCCTCCGAAGCCAGGAAGAGCACCGCGGCGGCCACTTCCCGGGGCTCGCTGTAGCGGCCCAACGGCACCTTCTCCGCCAACTGGCGACGGGCGGCTTCCGGATCCTCCGGAGAGAAACCGGCCTCCAGGGAGCGCATCATGCGGGTGTTGACCAGGGCCGGGCAGACGGCGTTAACCCGTATGCCGAAGGGGGCGAACTCTACCGCCGCGGTCTTGGTAAGGGAGATGACCGCCGCCTTGGTGGCGTTATAGGCGCTGGTGAGACTCCTTCACAGCTTACCCCTACTGGGGTACTCTCATCCTCTCCCTTTCGGATTGCCCCGTTGCCCGAAGGCCTAGCCGGCGTATGACTACTACGGATAGGTCCTTTCCGGAGGCGGAAGCACGAAATCCTTAGGGGTCTTGTAAATCTCCACGATCAGACCCAAGTCGCGGGTAAGATCCAGGTAAGTGAAGTGCTGCCCTCCCAGATCCGTACCTCCCTGGACCTCGTAATTGCCCCGGGCGGCCATCTCCTTCATGACCTGGTCGTAGTCCTCCACCGCCAAGGCCACGTGGTGCAGGCCCGGACCGTGGGTGCGCAGAAACTCGGCGTAGATGCTGTTCTCGTCCGTGGGCTGAATGATCTCCCACTGGATGTTGAGGGCGTTGCACAAGGCCAGCTTCATGGAGTAGTCCACTCTTTGCCCGCGCACGGTCATGTCCTTCACCGTGTTACGGTCGAAGTTGAGGATGATCCAGGGCCCGATGCCGTACTCGTCGTTGTAGCGCTTAACGTAAGCGTCCAGATCGTCCACCACCACGCAGATCTGCAATACCTGGGTGAACAGGGGCTTCGCCACGAATGGTTCCTCCTTTCCCGAGCGAATTAATTCTGGGATCGGGAACCCGTACCGGCCGGGCTCCGCCTCAACTGAGCGGCCGAAATCGGCTGAGAGCGCCTGCCACGACTTCCGAACCCGCCCCGCGACCCCTGCCGGCCCGGCGTTCCGGCCGCCGGCCGCGGTCGACTTTCTCATCCTCCCTTCCGGTCTAAGATACAGACGCTTTTTCTTACGACGGTCGTAGGGGCCAGGGCAACCCCAACAGCTTCTTTTTCACCCACTCCCGGTCGCGCTGGATAGGGGGGATGGTATCCCAAAACTCACCAAAGAACTGCCAAAAGCTGTGCACCACCGTGGGCTCGTCGGTAGTAAGCATTTCCGGAGCTTCAGGAAGGAACAGAGCCAGGAAACCGCTGTCGCGCAGCCACAAGTTTACCCGGCCCAGACTGGGCAACGGCGGCTGATACACCAGGGCCACCTCTACGTTGGGATATTCTCCCATGATCTGCACCAGGTGCCGAATCTGCTGGTAGGAGTGATTACCGGAGGTGTTGATCTTGCCCGGGATCGCGGTGGCTGGTGTGCACCACCGTCAGTTCCGCGCTCCGACTCAGGGCCTCGGAGAGCTTATCCCGCCAAAGCTCGGCAAAGCTCGCCTCCTCCAACAGCCAGGAAGGGTCTTCGTCGCCGAAAATTAAGAGTTCCTGCCCTTGCAGCAGCGACCCGGTCAGCTCGAGCAGGTGAAGCATCACTTCCCGCCGGCCCTCGTTACCCCGGTAGAGCTCCACGGGCACCCGGTACAGGCGGTACCTGGCCGCGCCCCCCACGCGCGCCAGCGCCGGCCCGCCCTCGGCCGGACTGCCGCATAACCAGCGGGCGAGAAGCGCGGAGAGGGCGGCTTTGGAGTCCAGATTGGCGTCCGGATAATCCGCTCCCAGAATGTCCCTTATGGTATCGTACTTTCGGGCCGAGTCCACGCTCAGGAAGTAGTCAACTATTTGCCCCAAGTAGGGCGACCGCGGGTGGAGGGGCCGGCTACCGTTACGCCACTTGCTCACCAGCGAGGAGTGAACGTTCAGTATCCTGGCCAGTTCCTTGCCGCTGATTTCTAGCCGGTCCATAAGTATTGCCAGTCGCGAGCCGTTGGCCGCCACCCGTTTCCCTCCCGAAGGTGGGCAAGTAGCCCGGCAAGTCAGTAGTTACATATTTCCCAGTGTAGTAAGCTTAGTTTAATTATCCTAACTCCGCCGCTTATCAATTGTCAAGCTATCGGTGTTGTCTGTGCCGTATCAATTCCGAGTCTATTCTACTGCCTCACCGGCTTGTTTTCCAGCCGGCCCAACCGACCTGTCAAACGATGACCGTTGACAAACTATTGACAGGGGCGGGCGGACTCATAAAAGAAGAAAGGGCCGTAGGTGGCCCTCATCGAGTTCCATCCCCGGCCCCACGCGATCGGGAGCCGCCGAGGGTTAATCCCGCGCCACCGCCGCAAAGCGGGGCGGGCACACCTCCAGGCAGGTCCCGCACTTGATACACTTTTCCTGATCGATCACCTGTGGCTGATCGCGTCCCCCTCCGATGGCCTCGGCCGGACAAAGCCGGGTGCAACGGAGGCAGGCCCGGCATTTCTCCGGATCAATGCGGTACGTAGGGACGTGCTCCAGCAACTCCCGTATTTCTTCGCCGCGGTAAAGCTCCAGGTATTCTTCCGGGCGCTTCAGCCGCAGGCCCAGCTTCTCTTTGTTTGCCAGCTTGATGTAGGGGACCAGCTTCATCAGGCGCCCTATTGCCGGCTTCAGGGCTTCGCGGCTTATTCCTTCCCCTTCGCCCAAAGGCCCCAATTCGCGCACCCGGTTGATAAACTGGTTGCTGACCTGGGCGAAAAAAGCCCCGTCGCTGGAGGACATGAACTCGATTCTCAGCCTTTCCGGGTTCACGCCCAGATACTCCAGAAGCCTCTTGCCCAGAGAAACGGTGTTCAGGGCGTGGTAGTTCCCGTGCGTGTCGTACTTGCACTCCCCCAGCCGACAGCCCCCGATAAAGACTCCGTCGGCCCCGTTATAAAAGGCCCGAAGGATGAGGCCCAAATCTACCCTACCGGAGCACATCACCCTAACTAATCGCATTTCGGTGGAGTATTGAAGTCTGGAAACTCCAGACAGGTCCGCCGCCGCGTACGCTCACCACTGGCAGACAAAGCCGATGAGCCTGGGCCTAAACCCCCGTCCGGCCGGCATTCTCTTCCCCCCTTCCGCGGCCTTCCGCCCCTTAGCCCGCCCACGAGGCGCCGGGCTCCGTCTCGGCGCCGAAGGCGTCGATTAGGCTTTCCAGCGCCCGGTCGGTGTAATGCTTTAACGAGATAGCCCCGGTGGGGCACTTGGCGTTGCACAGACCGTCACCCTTGCATAGGAAGGGATTGACCCGGGCCTTCTTGGCCCCCCGTGCCTGGTATAGCTCTATGGCTCCGTAGGAGCAGGCCGCCGCGCAGATCCCGCAACCCATGCACTTCTTCTCCGTCACCTCGGCCACCGCGCCCGAAGCGGTGACGAAATCCCGGGCCAGAATGTTCACCGCCCGGCCCGCGGCGCCGCAAGCCTGGCTGATTACTTCCGGCAGATGCTTGGGATAGTGCGCCGAGCCGCACAGGAACACCCCGTCGGTGCTGAACTCTACCGGCCTCAGCTTGACGTGGATCTCCTTAAAGAAGCCGTCCTCGTTCAGGGGAAGCTGGAACAACTGCGCCACCCTTTCGGTGTCGGCCGCCGGCACCGCGGCCGCGGCCAGGGCCACTAGGTCGGCCTCAAGCACCAACCTCTGCCCCAAGACGGCGTCGGGCACCGTTACCCGTAGCACCGGCCGGCCGTCTTCCTCCGCTTCCCCCGGTTCCACTTCCGGCCGGTTCTCCGGATCGTAGCGGATGAACTTCACTTCTCGATCCGTCGCCGCCCGGTAGTAATCTTCACGGAGGCCGTAGGTTCTCATATCTCGGAAGAGGACGTAGACGTCGGCGTTCGGGTTTACCTCTTTTAGTTTCAATGCGTTCTTTACCGCCTGGCTGCAGCATACGCGGCTACAGTAGTTCCGATCCTCCTGCCGGCAGCCCACGCACTGGATCATCACCACGGTCTGACAGCCGATGACCTTCTCGTCCTTCGCGGCCAGGCGCTCTTCCAGCTCCAGCAGGGTCAGCACCCGGTCGTCTTCTCCGTAGAGGTACTCGGTGGGTCGGTACTCCTCCGCGCCGATGGCAATTACCGCCACCCCGTGCTTGATCTCGGCCACCTCGCCGGCGGTCCGGATCCGAGTGAGGAAATTGCCGATGTACCCGGTAACCTCAAGCAGTTCGGCGCCGGTGTGCACCCGTATCCTGGGGTGTCGCGCCACCTTACCTGTTAGCTCTCGGAGGAAGGCCGGCACATCTACCCCTTCCAGGGTATAGCGGAGCCGCCTGGCCATTCCGCCCAGCTCCGGTTGCTTCTCCACCAGGTGAACCTCAAAGCCCTGGTCGGCAATGGCGAGGGCCGCGGTCATGCCGGCCACGCCTCCGCCCACCACCAGCGCCGCCTTGGTTACGGGCAACTCCAGGTCCTGAAGGGCCTCCAGCATGCGCGCCCGGGCCACGGCCATCCGCACCAGATCTTTGGCCTTTTCCGTGGCCGCCTCCTTTTCCCGGGGGTGAACCCAGGAGCAGTGCTCCCGGATGTTGGCCATCTCGAAGTAGTACTGGTTAAGCCCGGCCTCGCGCAGGGTGCTGCGAAAGGTGGGCTCGTGCGTCCGGGGAGTGCAGGCGGCCACCACCACCCGGTTGAGCCCTTTCTCCTTTATGGCCTCGGCTATTTCCTTGGTGGAGTTGCTGGCGCACGAGAACAACTGCCGCTGGGCGTAAACCACGCCGGGCAGGGTGGAAGCGTACTCGGTTACCGCGGGAACGTCCACCACCCGCCCGATGTTGGCCCCGCAGTAGCAAACGAATACCCCAATTCGGGGCTCTTCCTGAGAAACGTCCTTCTCGGGCGGATACTGCTTTTCCCGGGCCAGCTTGCCCCGTCGCCAGTCTAACAACTCGCCGCAGCGGGAAGCGGCGGCGCTGGCACCGAACACCGCCTCGGGAATATCTACCGGGCCGCAGAAGGCTCCACTCACGTAGATGCCGGGCCGGGTGGTCTCTACCGGGTTCAGCGGGTTGGTCCGGCAGAAGCCGTGGGGCTCCAGCTCTATACCGAATTTCTCGGCCAGCTCCCTGGCCTCAGACGGGGGATTAAGGCCCAGGGAAAGCACCACCAGCTCGAACTCTTCCTCCCGCACGCCGTCTTCCGGGGTGGTATACCGTATGGTAACGTTCTTGGTTTCCGGAATCTCCCTACCGATGGAGACGTAACTGCGCACGAACCGCACCCCGGGAAGGCCGGCCGCCCGCTGGTAGAAACGTTCGAAATCCTTGCCGTAGGAGCGGATGTCGTTGTGGAACACTACCGCCTCTACCTCGGGGTCGTGCTCCTTGGCCAGGATGACCTGCTTCTGCGTATAGGTGCAACAAACGGCCGAGCAGAAGCTCGCGCCCCCTTCGCTCACCTGCCGCGAGCCCACGCACTGAATCCAGGCTATCTTCCTGGGGTGCTTGCCGTCCGAAGGCCGCCGGATTTCGCCCTCGTACGGTCCGGTGGCGCAGGTAAGACGCTCGAAGTCCAGGCTGGTTACCACGTTGGCCAGCCTCTGGTAGCCGAACTCCTCCACCGCCACCGCGTAGGATAGGTCGTAGCCCGCGGCCAGCACTATGGCCCCTACCCGGAGTTCAAGCCTTTCCGGAGTCTGGGTAAAATCAATGGCCTTCTTCTCGCAAACCCCGGCGCAAATACCGCACTTCTTCTCCCGGAGGTAGAGGCAGTTCTCGTCGATATAGGCAATAAGAGGAACGGCCTGGGAATAATGCAAATGAATGGCCTTGCTCTTGGAAAGCCCCTGATTAAAAGGGTTGGGAATAGTTACCGGGCAATACTCCACGCAGGTGGTGCAGCCGGTGCACTGCTCCAGGATGATATACCGGGGCTTTTTCACCAGGGCCACCCTGAAGTCCCCGGCCTCTCCCTCTACCCTCTCCACCTCGGTATTGGTCAGCACCTGGATGTTTATCTGCCGGTCGACCTCGACCAGTTTGGGTGCCAGAATTCATATGGAGCACTCGTTGGTGGGGAAGGTCTTATCCAGTTGGGACATCTTTCCCCCGATGGCCGGCCCCTTCTCCACCAGGTACACCTTAAAGCCGGCGGTGGCCAGATCGAGCGCCGCCTGGACCCCGCTGATGCCGCCGCCCACCACCATAACGTCGCCGAGATTGCGCTCCCTGAGCTTCCTGGCCAGCAGTTCGGCCGCCTTGGTCAACGCCTGCTGCATCCTCTGCCACCCCCTCTCCCGCTAGGCTTCCGGCTTCAGGTAACCCTTATCGGTCAGTATCCGGGCCAGGCTGTCCATGACCCGCTCGGGCCCGAACCGGTCCACCAGGGCTTCCACGCCGGTCTCCAGTTCCCTTAGTTCGGGCTCCTCCACCTCCTCTTCTCTCTCCTCATAAGTTAGCGCGTGAACCAGACACCACTTCACGCACATGGGCTCATCCAGAGGCGGATCCTGCTCGCACAGGTCGCACTTGAGGGGCAGCCCCGAATCCGGCTCCTTGAAAAGATCCCGGGAGGGGCAGGCCGCCCCGCAGAAGGAGCACTCGTCGTATTCCGTGCCGTTAGAGGCATAGCGGTTCCGGCCCGGGCACTCGTAGGCGGTATAGGCGCTGGCCAGCACCGGCACAAATACGTTTCGGAAGGGATCGAAATGGACCCGGATGCGGGAGCGGGCGGGATTGCTGGTGCTGAACTTGGGCTGGGCGTGAAAGGCCGAGCACACGACCTCGCAGGCCCGGCAGCCGTTGCACTCGTCCAGGTTGATCTTGATTACCTTTACTTTTCTCTTGGCCATTACAGGATCCCTCTTCGTTCCAAATCCTCGGCCACGTAGTCCAATCCGAGCCGGTTAAGGGTTTCTTTAGTAGGGATGCCTTCCAGGTTCCAACCCTTAAACCGGTAGTACTCGTCCAGGAGCTTGGCCTCGTAATCCGGGAACCGCTTCTTCCAGTGATCCTCGGGCGGGCGCTCGTCCTTTCTCCTCAGGCCCCGGCGCACGTTGATGGCCCGGACCAGGTTCCGGTTGCGGCGGATAACGGTCCAAAGCCCCTCCTCATCCATCTCCCAGCCGGTGGCCGCCGAAATTATACGGGGGAAGTTGTGGATGTGGTAGGGCGGCTTTATGGGGAAGGAGGAAAGTCCGGCGCATACCCCGGTGCAGTCGTCGATGTAGTGCATGGTTTCCTGCCAGTCCACCAGTTCGCAGACCATGTCGATGCTGGGGTAATAGGGGAAGGTGCCGGGTTCCCAGTTGAGGATGAAGTCCTTGAACCTCTCGTGGGGAACCTGGATCCAGTCCCTAACAAACTCCTCCCTTTCCTCCCGCGTGGGGAAGGGGGCCTGGGGAACCTGCCCCTCGATTTGCGTGATGTTGGCCTTCTCTCCGGTAGACCACAGGAGGTAGTAGATGGGGTTGAGCACCCCCAGCTTGATGGGTACCTGCTCGTGCTTCTTTATGGTGTTGTGGTCAAAGGCTTCCGCCCCGCGCCCGATCTGGCGCGCCGCCCAGTAAACCCCGTTGGCCAACACGTCGCCTATGCCTTCACGCCTTACGATCCTCTCCAGCAGCCAGAAGAACCTCTCCCGGTTGTCCTTGGGGAAGCCGGGCATATCCCGGTCGGTTAAAATGCCGTTCTCGTAGAGCTCCACGGCAAAGGCCAGAACCTGGGGAGTGGTAAAGCCGTCCACCCCGTATTCCTGGGCCAGACCGGCGATCTCGAAGCCAAAGGCCAGATCGTCGGCCATGGCGGCCATCACGTAGGTAAGCTTGGAGTAGCACTTCATCATGTACCGCTTGATCAGGGGGTGGCGGATTATCCCCCCGCACCGCATCGGGCAATTGTAGCAGCTTATGAGGCGCTCTATGGCCTTGGACTGGGTTTCGCTCCACTGTCTGGCGATCTCCTCGGTCCAGAAGCCCTTGCGGCGGTAGCGGGCGTGCCCCCAGGCGAAGCTGTCCACGTGCCACTGCTCGTCGTGGAGGGCCATCTCCTGCGGCGAACCCAGACCGGCCAGGATAGGGGGTACCCCTTTAATGGGATTGGCCTTCCTAAACTCGATGTAGCGGAGGACCTCCTCGCACAACTCGGAGAACTCGTCCGGCCGGGCTACCGCCAGATCCTTGGTGCCCCGGACGGCTATGGCTTTTACCTTCTTGTCCCCCATGATGGCCCCCAGTCCCAGGCGGCTGGCGCTGGAGCGCATGTGTTCGATAGAGGCGTAGTACACCCGGTTCTCCCCCGCCAGGCCGATGGCCAGCACCTGGGCGCGCGGTTCGTTTAGTTCCTCCCGGATCAGGCGGGTGGTCTCGTAGGCGCCCTTGCCCTGAAGGTGGCGGGCATCGCGAATCTCCACCCGGTCGTCGTGTATCCAAATGTAAACCAGCTCCGGCGACTTGCCCCGCAGAACTACCTTGTCGTATCCGGCCAGCTTCAGTTCCGGCGCCCAAAACCCGCCCATCATGGAAAAACCCATCAACAGGGTTTGAGGGGAAAAGGAAGACACAATAGTGCGGTTGGCTCCTGGAGCGGGCGTGCCGCCCAGGAGGCCGGCGCTGAATATCAGCAGGTTTTCGGAAGAGAAAGGCTCCACCTCCGGTGGCACCCGGTCCCACAACATCTTGGCATTGGTGCCCAACCCTCCCAGGTGGAGGGGGCCCCATTTGGGGTCGGTTTCCACCTTGGCTACCGTACCCCGGGAAAGATCGATCTCCAGGTTGTATCCGGTTTCGGCGTACCGCATCCCTCTCCTTCTTTTCGCCTCCGTGGGCCGGCTTTCGGCCGCTGGCCGCGCCGGTTGATTTGCAGGGAAGGAGTTAGCTCTCCCGGTCACAAAGTTATGATAAGCAAGTTTGAGCCTTATGTAAATCGCTAAAAGGAGTGAAAAGAAGCAAGATTACCCTGAGAGTTAAGGAGTAACCCTTTTGGGTCATCCGGCTCTAGAAAAGAGAACGCCCCCCAGTGGTCCCTTATGCTAAACCGTCTCCACCGTGGAGGCGAGACAACGCGGACAGCGACGCTCTGGTTCCGGCTGGGCCGCCCACTGAGGTTCCTCCCAGCTAAAACCGCAGTTCCGGCAGCAAAGGCGCCGGCCGGCAAAAACAAAGTGCCCGCCTTCCACCCTTATCGCCTTGCCCTCCACCAGGGCCCTGCCCACCTTGGCCCGGGCCGTGGTAAGGATGCGTTGAAAAGTGGGACGGGAAACCTGCATGCGCTCGGCGCATTCTTCTTGTTCCAGTCCCTCTACGTCTTTCAGCCGGAGGGCCTCCAGCTCCTCTACGGTAAGGCGCTCCTCCTGAAGCTGGCGCAGGGGAATACCGGCGGGCTTGAAATAAACACAGGTCGGCAGGAATTCTACCCGCCGCCGTTTCGGCGGACGCGGCAACTGGCGTTCCCTCCTTTGCTACTACATTATATACCTTTGTTGCCGCGACGCCTACCCGCCCGGGAAGCAAGCCCCCTGCGCCTGCGCCAACTTCAATGTAACCATGGTCCGAACCTTTTTCTCTCAATGTTTCTTGCTTTGGCGAGCATAACTCTGGCGTTTATCGGAAAGAGCCGGGCCTATGCCGGGTCCCGTCAGTTGGCTTTACGTCATGAAGCCGTAGAGGAACTCGTAAAGGAACTAAGGGACGGCACCCGTGGAGCCGTCAACAACCTCGCGGAAGGCCAAGCGATAGCGAAGGAGTATTGTAGAAGGAGCCTGGCTGGCGAAGAAGGAAGAATCCCTTCACACTCCACGCTTAATCTGATATTCTGAAGTGCGGAGGGATCGAAGGAACGGAGAACCCGTCCGTATCGGAAAGCGCGGGACCATCGTTATTCCGGCGCCACTGCGGCGCGCCTACGGTCTTACGGAAGGGAGCCTGGTAGTCGCCGAGCCGGCAGAAGGCGGCATCCTGCTGCGCCCGGCCGCGGTGCTGCCGGTGGAAACCTACACCCCGGAGCGCAAGGCCGAGTTTCTGCTGAACAGCGCGGTCACCCCCGAGGACTACGCCTGGGCGCTGGAAGAGGTGAAGAAGCTCGGGGTGGAGCCGACGTCGGTCCCTCATGAGAAGCCTTGGGCGTAGTCGTGGACCGGGTGTTCCTGGACGCCAACGTACTCTTTTCCGCCGCCTACGGCAGCCCCGGCCCGACCAGGCTGTGGACGTTGGCCACGGAGGGACAGCTTGAGCTCCTGACTTCCGGCTACGCCACCGAAGAGGCCCGGCGCAACCTGGACCGGAAGGAGCAAAAAGGGCGCCTTGCGGACCTACTCTCTGCCGTCAAAACTGTGTCCGAGCCCGACCCCGGGCTTTCCTGTCCGGACACCCTGCCTTCCAAGGTCCGACCTTTATTGCTGGCGGCCATTCAAGCCGGGGCCACGCACTTTGTCACCGGCGACCTAAAGCAGTTCGGCACCTACCGCGGCAGGCGGCCGGGGTGCTGATTTGCACGCTCAGGGATTACTTGGCGCCGCCCAAGGGGTGACGAAGGTGCTCGATTACCGCGACGCCCTGTGCGAACGGCGTCGCGAAACCCGGCGCCGGCCGGTCTACAGCCCGGCCTATGCCGGTCCACCCCTTTTAACCCCAAGGTGGTGCCCGGTATGGCAATGCGTCCCCTGGTAGTCATAACCATAGCCTTTGCCGCCGGGATTGCGGCGGGGTACGAATCTTCTTGGCCTTTGACCTTCCTGGGGCTGGTGGCCGGCCTGGCCGGGGTGGCGGCGGCGCAGGTTTACGGCTTCTCGAGCGGCGGCCCCGGCAAATCCCAGAGGACCTCCGCCCAAACCACCGCTTCTCCCCAGGCGGACACCGGTCTCATAGCGGACCCGGGGCCAAGAGGACCTCGGGAGGGGGCGGTTCCTCCAGAAGGCGGAGGTGTAAGCCAGGAGAATACGGTTCCCCCGGAAGACGGCCCGGGGGAACCCGGGAAAAAGGAAGAAGACCGGGTCGTCCACCGGACGCCGAGGGCGGCCTTCGGCGATACGCCCCTGGCTCCCCTCGTGCTGCTGGCCCTCTTCTTTTTCTTGGGTGCGGCCTGGGCCCGGATTGACGTGGCCTCCGGGCAATCTACCCTGCTGGACGACCTCCACACCTACCTTTACCTCATCGGCCGGGTGGCGGAAGAACCTAAGGTGTACGCCAACCGCACGGTCTACGTGCTGGAGGCCTGGGAGGCGCGCCAGGAAAACTGGCGGGAAAGCCTAAAGGAGAAGGTAGAGGTCGTCGTTTACCAGCCCCGCGAAAAAACGCAAGGCGGCGCAACAGATAAAGCACTAGCCCGCGAAGAAAAAGACAAGGGAGACAACGGGGCCGGACCATACCTAGCTGAGAGAGGAGGCGGCATCCGGCAGGCAGAGGCAGCGACCCGCGGCCCCGAAGCGCTACCTTTGGCCACCGGAACCCCCCGGCCGGCAGCCGCTGCTGCCGCGGCCACCGGCCGGGTAAGAGACACCGCCGGAGTGGCCCCCTCCGTGGCTCCCACAAGCGGAGCTAACGTCGGCGGGAACCCTATTGCCCCGGCTCCCCCTTACCGCTACGGCGACATACTTCAAGTCTACGGCCAGCTTAAGCTCCCGCCCACCGCCCGCAACCCGGGCGAGTTCGACTACCGCGCCTACCTGGCCCGACGCGGCATTCTTACCCGGATGAGCGTGGAGCCGGCCGATGTGCGCCTGCTGGGCCACCGGCCGAAAAGCCTCATAACCGAATGGGTGTACGAAGTCAAGGCGCGAGCGCTGGCGGTGATCGAATCCGGCCTGCCCTCTCGAGAGGCGGGCACCCTGACCGCGGTCCTTTTCGGCGACCAGGAACGGCTGGACGAGCAGGACGTGGAGGTATATCGAACCCTGGGCACTTATCACGTTTTCGCGGTATCGGGCTCCCAGGTGGGTTTCGTTCTCTTCCTGGCCCTCCTACTGGCCCGTCCGGCAGGCGGGGCCCCGGCCGTAAAGCTGGCTCTGGGTGGTGGCCTCATCCTTTTCTACCTGGCCCTCACCGGCTTCACCGCCTCCGTGACGCGCGCCGGAGTTATGGCCCTGGTGGGCCTGGTGGCCCTGGCCCGCGGGGAGCGGGCCGACTCCTATACCGCCTTGGCCGCCGCCACCTTAACCATCCTCCTCTGGCGTCCCTACGAGCTTCTGGAGCCGGGTTTGGAGCTTTCTCTGGCCGCCACCTGGGGAATCGTTTACCTCAATCCGTTCTTAGATGAGGTTTTCTCTTCCCTTCCGCCCTGGCGCCGCTACCTCACCGTCACCCTGGCCGCCCAGGCGGGGGTGGCCTGGCTGATAGCCTACTACTTTAACCTCTTTTCCCTGGCCGCCCTGCCGGCCAATCTAATCGTGCTGCCGGCAATAGCGGCCGCAACGGTCCTGGGTCTAGCCCTGGTGCCACTGGCCGGGCTGGGGCCGGGGCTGGCGGTGGCCTTGGCCTGGACCGCGGGCGGACTGCTCTACGGCCTGAGCGAGGTACTGGCCCTCCTGGCGCGGATAAAGGCTCTCACCCTCTCCGTACCCCGGCCGCCGCTTTGGACGGCGGCGCTTTATTTCGGCGCGCTCGTCCTGGCCCGGGAAGCCTGGCGCCGACGAAGCCGGATCAACTGGAAGCGGTGGTGGCCGCTGCCGGCCGCGACCTTAATGCTTACCTTCCTGGCCTCCTGCCTGCCGCTCGCCTCCTCCGGCCTGGAGGTGGTGTTTCTCGACGTAGGTCAGGGGGATGCCATCTACCTCCGCACCCCCGCCGGCCGGCAGGTGCTGATCGACGCCGGCGGCCCCCCGCCGGGAAGTCAATCCGGCTACGACCCCGGAGCCCGGACCGTGGTGCCGTTCCTGCAGCGTCGCGGGGTGCGGCACCTAGACCTGGTGATCAGCACCCACCCGCACGGCGACCACCTCCAGGGGCTGTTTTCCGTGCTGGAGAAGATCCCCGCCTCCCTGGTGCTGCTGCCGCCCCGATCCTATTTTGGTGCTTCCTACGCCGACTTTACCGCCTTCCTGGATGGCCGGCACCTCTCCTACCGGGAGGTCAGCCGCGGGGACCGCATCTTAGTGGACCCGGAGGTAGAGATGGTGGTCCTCAGCCCTCCGGCTCCGGGCGATAATCCGGGAGCCGCGCCGGAATGGACGGAAAACGACTATTCTCTGGTGGTGAAATGCACCTACAAAGACACCAGCTTCCTGCTCACCGGAGACATTCAGGCCGCGGCCATGCGGCACCTCCTCCTAGCGGAGGCTCGCGGCGCGCTGCCGGCGAACCTGGCGAGCACCGTTTTTAAGGTGCCCCACCACGGCAGCGCCAACGGGCTGGCGGAGGACTTCCTGGCCGCAGTCAACCCCCAAGCAGTAGTGATCTCCGTGGGAGAAGGCAACAATTTCGGCCACCCCTCCCCCGAGGTTATCGCCTTCTGGCGGGACCGCTCCGTTCCCCTCTTCCGCACCGATACACACGGCGCCGTCACCTTCCGGAGCAACGGGTGGCAAGTCCGGCCGACAGCCTACGTATCGGGCGGACGCGAGTTGCGAGATACCGGGGAGGAGCTGGGGAACTCGCTTTTCCGGTTGCACTAGGGGTGACAGCCCACTGCCCGCGCCTCGCCCGCAGTCTGCGGCCGGCTGGGCGGGAGGGCCAGCACCAGGGCCATAGTTCCCGTCGCCACCGATAGGGCGAAAAGCGCCATGGCCCAGTGGTAGCTGGCGGTAACGTCGTACAGCCAGCCGGCAACAATAGGCGACAGCACCCCGAAAGGAGTGGCCAGAAACTGAGAAAGCCCCTGCACCGCTCCGAACGCCCGGGAGCCGAAGTAGCGGGCCTTTACGGTGGCGTCTAAGGCTACCTGCGACCCCCCGCCAAATCCGTACAGCGCCAGGAAAAGGTACACCCCCCAGCCGGTATGGTCGCCCACCAGGAGCACCACCAGGCCCAAGGCCTGAAGCCCGGTGCAGCCGGCCAGCAAGTATCTCAGGTGCTCCTGGCGGAGGCGGTCGGCCACGTATCCCCCCAGTAGCAGCGACGGCACCCCCAATACCCCAGTCAAGGCGGCCAGGCGGCTGGCGGTAATGAGGTCCAAGCCCCGATCGGTGAGAAAGGGGACCAGGTGAACGTTTAGTCCCCGCATGACCACCACGTAGCCGATCCAGCCGGCGGTCAGAAACCAGTACGCCCGCGTCCTAAGAACCTCCCCGGCGCTCCACTCCTCCGTTTTCGCCCCCCGGGCCTCTTGCCTCGGGTCGGCGGCCGAGCCCCCCTCGCCGGCGGGGCCGAGAAAAGGCAGACCATCAGGCAGGAAACCGTATTCCTCCGGCCGGCCGGACTTGAAAAACC
>JBNARC010000009.1:39494-86611 GCA_049719955.1 Neomoorellales bacterium
GGCAGACCATCAGGCAGGAAACCGTATTCCTCCGGCCGGCCGGACTTGAAAAACCCTATCACCAAGGGAATAACCAGGGTCATAACCCCCGCCCAGGCGGCGCAGGCGGTGCGCCAGCCATAAGCGGTGATGAGCCAGGCTATAAGCGGCAGGGCGGCCATGCTTACCACCCCCATGATGGCAAAGCGGAGACCCATAGCCAGGCCCTGCTTTCGGGCAAACCACAAGGTGACGGCCTTGTCGCAGGCCACCGTCAGGCCCAGGCCCTGCCCCGCCCCGACCACTACCCCCCACACCAGATAATAGGACCAGGGAGCGTCCACGTACTGCATGCCCCAACACCCGGCGATCATTATTGCCAGGCCCGAAATAACCACCCACTTGGGGCTGGTGCGATCCGACAGCCATCCGGCCAGGAAAAAGGTAACGCCGCTGGACAGGGCCGTGATCGCCGGCGCGGTAGAAGCTTTGGCCCGCGTAAGATTCAAATCGGCGGCAACCGGCTTGAACAGCACCGAAGCCCCCTGGCTCGCCAGGGCCCCGCCCAGCCCGGAAGCCAAGGCACCGACCACCAAGACCCACCAGCCGGGGAAAAGGCGCCTCCGTCCGGAGGGCGCAGGCTGCTGATAAAGCTTCATTTACCGCTTCCACCCCTACTTGTTACCCCGGTAACCAGTGGTTCGCCCTCATGGCTCCGGGCTCCTTCTTCGTCCAGGAATTCGTTACCGAAACTTTCCCCGATAACGGGCCAGTACGCAAAACAGACGAATGAAGGCGCTCGGTAATGGAACCTAGATTCCATTAGATGCATAGATTGGAACAGAAAGGAGGGAAGAATGATGGCGGAAAACGAAGCCCTTTGGGCCGGCTGGGATTACTTCTGTCGCCGTTATATCCTGCACGTGATTCAGCGGGACGACACCTTCTACAACCTGGCCCGCCGCTACTGCGTGGATGTAGACGATATCATACGCCTTAACCCCTGCGCCGATCCCCAGAACTTGCAGATCGGTCAGATCGTAGTCATTCCCTGCCCGCGACGGCCGCGCCGGGACGATCCCGAGTACTACGCCAAAGACTGAACCGGATTGGGGCCA
This sequence comes from Neomoorellales bacterium, assembly GCA_049719955.1. Lineage (GTDB taxonomy): Bacteria > Bacillota > DSM-521 > Neomoorellales > SLTJ01 > JANLFO01. The sequence goes on from JBNARC010000009.1 coordinate 40,592, forward strand.
GGGTCGGCACCGCGGTCGGCACCGCTCCCGGCCCGCTGCCGACCTTCGGCCCTTCTAGGGTCGAAAGAATTTAAGGGCCAGGGAAACCGCCTGTGAGCGGTTCTTCACCCCTAACTTGCGGTAAATGTTGCGCAGGTGGGTCTTCACGGTATCGGTGGCCAGGTGGGTGGCGGCGGCTATTTCCTTGTTGGTCATACCCCTGGCCAGAAGCCGCAGTATTTCCTGCTCCCGCACCGTGAGCTCTTCGCCGCTGAGGGCCGGCTCGACGGTAGCCACCCCCTGGGCCAAGCGGGCGTAATCGTTCACCACCCGGCCGAAGAGTTCGGGATCGATTACCTTCTCTCCCCGGTATACCTTAAGGATTGCCTCCACCAGCTTCTCCTGCGTAACTTGTTTTAAGATGTAGCCGCTGCCTCCCGATTGCAGGGCCTGGCGGATGGATTCGGCGTCCTCGAAGATGGTGAGAAATAATACCTTCAGGCGCGGGTTGTCGGCCAGCAATTGCCGCGTGGTCTCAAAACCGTTAAGGCCCCCCATCTTGATGTCCATCAGTACCACGTCCGGAGCGGAGGCCGCCGCCTTGGCCAGCGCTTCCTGCCCGTCGGCGCAGGTGGCCACCACCTCCAGATCGGGATAAGGGCTCAACATGGCCACCAGCCCTTCCCGGACCATAGGGTGGTCATCCACAATCATCACCTTTACCGCCAACCCAAGCTCCCTCCTCCGCCCAAGCGGGCGCCAACCTCCTCGTGTCCCTCCGAAAGCGGGATGCTAACCCGTACCGTGGTACCCCGGCCGGGGCGCGAGCGGATCTCGCAGGTTCCGCCCACTAAGTGCACCCGCTCCTCAATGCTGACCAGACCCAGGTGTTGATAATCCTGATTCCGGGCCCGGGCAGAAGTGACGAAGCCCAGGCCGTCGTCGGCCACTTCCAGAGTCACGGCCTTATCCTCCAGGTTTAGCTCCACCCGGATCCGGCGCGCCTGAGCGTGCTTGATGGCGTTGGCCAGTGCCTCCTGCAGGACCCGATACAGGGTTATCTCCACGTTCACCGGCAGCCGCCGCTCCGCCCCCTTGGTGACCAGCTCTATGGCCGGGCCTGAGCCGGTCTGGAGGTTCTCGATGTAGGCCTGGATGGCCGGCACCAGACCGTAGTTATCCAGGATGAACGGCCGCAGGTTGTACACGATGCGCCGGATGTCCTGGATCTGCCGTCCCAGTTCGTCCCGCAGATACTCCAGCTCCGCCGCCAGTCCGGGTACCAGGCGGGAATCGAGCTGGGAGGTAAGACGCTGCAGGCGGTACCAGATCCCCAACAGCGCCTGAATGGCTCCGTCGTGGATCTCGCCCGCCACCCGCTTACGTTCATCTTCCTGGGCGGTGATAATCTTGTTCACCAGGTGGTGCAGGGTCTGCTCCTTGCGGGCCAGGGCCTCCACCAACTGGGCGTTCTCCAGGGCCACGCCCGCCTCTTTGGCCATGGCGGCGATGATTTCGATTTCTTCCCGCGAAAAGGGCGCGCCCACCGCCGAGGGGCAGGGAGGACGGTCCACCTGCATTACCCCCACCCCCCGGTCCCGAATCATAATGGGAGCGATCACCGTCCATTGCAGCTCAAAAGCCCAGGCCACGTCCCGGGGAATGAGTTCGTCCATATTCTCCGGAGTTACTACTACCGGCCGCTGGGTGCGCAGCGCCCGGATGATGGCGGGAAAGGGCGCCCGCCCCCGCAACCCCTTGAATTTCCTCTTGAGCACGGGATCGTAGGCCCCCACCGCCACCTCCGGAATCAGGGTTTGCGTCTCCTCGTCCAAAAGCAGAATCGAGCACCGGCCCCGCAAAAGATCTGCGGCCAACTGGGTTACCAGGTGCAGCACCTGTTTCAGGTCCAGGGTGGAACTGATGGCGCTGACCGTTTCCAGCCAAACCGCCAGCCGCCGCAGGTGAGATTCTTTCTGGCGCCGGAACAGGGAGTCCTGAATGAGGTCCGCCAGGTGGCGGGCCAGGGGAACCACCTTGTGCAGCAGCACCCGCGCCGGCTCGGTCTCCGGAAGGAAAATACCCACCTCGATGACTCCTACCGGATCGCCGGCCCGGAGGATCATGGGCAGGTTGGTGGCCGCGGCGGGGTTACACTCCGTGACGGCGCGTCCCTGCAGGCAGGCCAGACACACTTCCCGGCCGCGCTCGCTGGGCTTGCCGGCCACCAGGTAAGTGGGCTTGTGGCCGCTGCGCAGAAGCAGCAGGTGGGCTTCACCAAAGCCGAAATAAGAAGTGGCGGTGGTCAGCACGCCCTGAAAGGCCTCCCGCAGGTGCCGACCCACCCGGAAGAAACTGGGGCTATGATAAACCAAGACCAGGCAGGGCAGACCCTGACCCGCCTGGTCTCCTCCTTCTCGGTCGACCGGTACCTCGCGCTCTATTAAGCGGCGGTAAACGGGATCGGGCAGCGGCATGACGCCTCACCGAAATAAGTAGTTCCACGTCAAAAGCCAAAACCCTGCCGCGGAACCCGGTCCGCTCCGACCCCCCGTCCCCGCCGTCCGGCCACGCCAAAAGCTTCCTGCCGCTAGATGCCGCGGCCGGCCATGAGCTCGACCAAGTCTAGCACCCGGTTGGCATAACCCCACTCGTTATCGTACCAGGCCACCACCTTTACCATGGTCTGGTCGATAACCATAGTCAGGCCGCCGTCCACAATGCCGGAATGAGGGTTGCCGTTAAAGTCTGTGGAAACCAGCGGTTCCTCGGTATAGGCGAGAATGCCCGCCAGTTCGCCCTCGGCCGCCCGGCGCAGGGCCCCGTTTACCTCTTCGGCCGTGACCGGACGGCTCACGTCTACCGCCAGGTCCACCACCGACACGTTGGGCGTGGGTACCCGCAGGGCAAAGCCGTGAAGCTTGCCCTTAAGTTCCGGGATAACCAGCCCTATGGACTTGGCCGCGCCGGTAGTGGTGGGAATAATGGACAGGGCGGCGGCTCGCGCCCGCCGCAGGTCGCGGTGGCTACGATCCAAAATACGCTGATCGTTGGTATAGGCGTGGACGGTGGTCATCAGGCCGCGCTGGATGGTGAACTCCCGGTGCAGCACCTTGACTACCGGCGCCAGACAGTTGGTGGTACAGGAGGCGCAGGACACTATCCGGTGCTTGGAGGGATCGTAGAGATCGGCGTTGACCCCGATTACCAGGGTGGCGTCCTCGTTTTTGGCGGGAGCGGTGATGACCACCCGCTTGGCCCCCTGGCGCAGGTGCACCGCCGCCTTTTGGGCGTCGGTGAGGGTGCCGCTCGCCTCCACCACCAGGTCTACGCCCAGATCTCCCCAGGGCAGCTTCTCCGGATCCCTCTCCACCAGTACCCGTATCTCCTTACCGTCTACTACTATGCTGTTCTCCCGCGCTTCTACCTGGCCGGCGTAGATGCCGTGCACCGAATCGTACTTAAACAAGTGGGCATTGGTACGCGGGTCAATGGAACCGTTGATGGCCACTACTTCCACTCCTGGCCTACCGTTGGCCGCTCGCAAGACCAGACGCCCAACCCGACCAAAACCGTTGATACCAACCCGTACGGCCATGCCTTCATGCCCTCCCGTCCAACGGTGAAGTTATGGTTCGGCCAGGGCCGACATCTATTGTTATTCGCCGGGAGGTCAATTTTTCCTGCTCTCTATGCCTCTTCGGTTTCGCCAGAATCTGCGCCGGTTCCACCCACTTCTTCCTCGGGAAGCTTAAACCTCTCCACCTGCGACTTAAGCCGCTCCACCAGCACCACCAGGTTCTGGGCGCTGCCGCTAATACTCTGGGCGGCCGAACTCATCTCCTGCGCCGAGGCGGCTATTTCCTGCGCGGAGGCGGCGTTTTCCTCCGCGGTGGCGGCAATACCGGCAATGGCGTCCACCATCCTTTGCCCCTGCTGCCCCACTACTTTCGCCTGCTCTTCTACCTGCTGCAGGAGCTCGGCCACTTCTTTCGCCTCCCGGGCTATTTCCGCAAACTCCTCCAGAGCCCGCTCCCCTATTTGTGTCTGGTCCTGGATCACCCGCACCGCTTCCTGTGTCAGCCGGAAGGCCGCTTCTACCTCCTCGGCCACCTGCCCGATAAGGCCGGCAATTTCCTGCGCCTGCTGGTTGGAGGCCTCGGCCAGCTTGCGCACTTCCTCGGCCACCACGGCAAAACCCCGGCCGGCTTCGCCCGCCCGCGCCGCTTCAATGGCGGCGTTAAGCGCCAGGAGATTGGTTTGCTCGGCAATGCCGGTTATCACCTCGGTAATGCCCCCGATCTGCTTGGCCCGCTCGGTGAGCCGGCCCATGGCCTCGCCCACCCTGCCGGCCCTATCCGCCACCGCCTCCACCCGATCGGCCAGTTCCCGCATTATGGCCTCTCCCCGCCGGGTACGCTCCACGGTCTCGGCCGTATGCCGGGCAATGCGGCTGAGGTTCTGGGTCACCCCCATCAGTTGCTCCTGGGTCTTTTCCGCCGCCGCCGTAACCTCGCCGGCATTTTGGGCCTGATTCTGTACTCCCGCCGAAACCTGGGCCACCGTTTCCGCCACCTGTTCCGAGGCCTGAGAGGTGGTTTCCGCCGCCTCCGACAAATCCTTGGCCGCCCCCTCCAGGTGGGAAATGGCCTCCACCGCCGACCGCAGTACCCCGGTGGTGTTGGCCACCATGCGCCTTAAGGCCGCGGCCAGCGCTCCCAGCTCGCCCCGAAAACCGGTGGCGATCTCCACCCTCAGGTCCCCGGTGGCCAGCTCTTCCGCCTGCTTGGTGAGCCGGATTATGGGCCGGCTGATCTGGCGGCTCACCGCCACGGAAACCAGGCCTACCGCCACCGCCACCGCCAGCACGATTATCACGATGGTGCCGGTCGTGGCCTTGACCCCGGCGTAAACCTCGCGGGTGGGAGCGGTAACGCCCACTACCCAGCGCGCTGCCTTCAGGGGAGAGTAGGCGGCCAGCTTGTCTACTCCCTGGTAGGTATAGTGGGCCACCCCCGGCTGGCCCCGCAGCATATTGGCCGCCACCTGGTTCAGGCTTTCGGAGTCGGTCTGGGTAAGGTTAAGTTGCGCCACGCTCGCCTCGTCCGGGTGGGCCAGTACCATGCCCGAGGCATCGATGAGGTAGCCGTAGCCGGTCTCCCCGTACTTGACCTCTCCCAGGAGGTTCTGCAGGGTCCGGCAGGGGTAGGCGGCGCCCAATAGCCCCACCAATGAAGGGTTTTTCACCGCCACCGCGATTACCACTCCCGGATTGCCCGTAACTTGGTTCTTTTCCAGGTTGGAAACCACCGCCTCCTGGCCGCCCACGATGGCCATAAAGTAATCTTTATCCCCCATACCCAGGGTGGTGCCGGTGGAGGTGGTGCCGTAGCCGGTAAGATCCACGAAAAAGATCATCTCCGCCTCCGGGTGGTTTTGGGCGGCGTTTTGGCAGAAGGCCCGGATGTCCTCCGGCTTGCCTCCTAGCAGCAGAGGGTCTTTGGCCGCCTCCTTCAGTCTCTGGATCTGCCCCTGGATCCAGGTATCCAGGCGGCCGGCCGTGTTGGTGGCCAGCAACTGCAGTTGCGATTCCGCCACCTCTGTGGTCTGATTCTGCATGATGTAGTAGTTCATGGCTCCCACCCCTATTAGGGGGACTAAGGAGAGAATCAGAAACCAGAGCATTAACCTGCCGCCGATGCTTTGGGAGAACCGGACTCCGTTACCCTTCACCGCCGACGCCTCCTTACCTATAAAAATTGCCAGGCGACAACCCGACGCCTGGCTTTTTGCCCCGGCAACCCGGCTGCCGTACCCCCAAGGGGCCTTAGGCCCGTGGCTTTGCGCCCCCGCCTTTCGGCGGGTTTGCCCTTAGCGGTGCCCCTTCAAAGAAGGGGTGTCGTACTTATTACGACTTCTTTCGGCAGATTCCTGCCAAAAAAAGCGGTCCAATCCATTTAGCGGTAATGCTTATTCCCCTCCCCCGGCGTTCCAGCCGGCCCATAACCCTCACCGGCCCCGCCTCCGGACCGAAGAGCCAATGCCCGTAGCGCTGGTATACGTCCTCAAACACGGTGACGTCCGTAAGCCCGGTTTCATCCTCCAGGGAAAAGAACACCACCAGGCGGCCGCTCCGGGTAGGGGGACGGTGCGGCCTTACCGGCAGGCCGGCCACCTTAACCCGGCTCCCGGCGGGCAGCCGCCTAAGCTCGGCGCCGCTCAGATACCCCTCTCGCCGCAAAACCTCCCGCCAGAAGCCCATATAGTGCCGCTCCACCTCCAGGCCCAATACCTCGTACTCCATAAGCTGTTTATCTTGCGGGGAAAAATCCTCTCCCTCCTCGGGAGGGGGGAACTCCAGGCTCCGCTGGCCCGGGAGCGAGGCCACCACCCGGGGAAGCCAGGACAGGAGCGCCCGGCGGTGGGGATGCAGGCCGTCGAAGGCGCCGCAGCGCACCAGGTTCTCCAAAAGATCCCGGTCCAGCCGGGTGCGGGCGTAAAAATCCGCCAGAGAAGAAAAGGGCCTTTGCTCCCGCTCCCGGAGGATGACCTCCAGGGCCGCCGGCCCCATTCCCCTTACCCGGGTTAAGGGTACGCGCAGGGCCCCGTTCTCCAGGGTGAACTTATCCCCGCTGCGGTTGACGTCCGGAGGCAGGAACTTCACCCCCCGCAGGCGGGCCTCGTGGACCAGGGTGGCCGGGGAATAGTAGCCCATAGGCTGGTTGTTCAAAAGGGCGGCGAAGAAGGCGGCCGGGTAATGGGCGCTCAAATAGGCGGTCCAGTAGGCGGTGGTGGCAAAGGCGGCGGCGTGGGCCTCGCAAAAGCCGTAGCTGGCGTAGCCCTCTAAACAGCCAAAGATCTGCCGCGCCGTCTCCTCCTCCACCCCGTTTTGTACCGCCCGGCGCACGAACTCCTCCCCCAGGGAGCGCATCTCTCTATGGGAGCGGGCGTGGGTCATGAGCCGCCTTAGGCGGTCGGCCTCGCCGGCGGTAAAACCGGCCAGCTCGGTGGCGATGGCGATCACCTGCTCCTGGAAGAGAACCACGCCGTAGGTCTTACCTAGGATGGGCTCCAGCTTGGGGTGGAGGTAGGTAACCGGCTCCTCCCCCCGCCGCCGGGCCACAAAGGGGTCCACCATATTTCCCTTGATGGGCCCCGGCCGGATGAGGGCCAGGCTGGCCACCAGATCCTCGATGTTCTCCGCCAGGAGCCGGGTCTGCAGGGCCCGCTGGGCCGGGCTTTCCAGTTGAAACACCCCCACGGTCTTTCCCCGGTGCAGCAGCCGGTAGACGGCGGGATCGTCCGGCGGCAGCTTCTCGTAGGCAAAATCCGGTTGTCGGCGGGAAATTTCTTGGGCCGCGTCCTCCAGGGCGCTTAGGGCCTTAAGGGACAAAAGGTCGAGCTTGACCAGGTTCAGGTCCTCCACGTCGTCCCGGTCGAACTGGGCGATCCGCACCCCTTTGGCCGCCCACTGCAGGGGCGTCACCTCGGTCACCGGCCGGTCGGTGACGATCAACCCGCCCAGGTGGGTACCCAAAAACCGGGGCAGCCCGGCCAGGCGGGCGCAGTAGGAAAGCAGCGGGCGGTAGCGCTCCTCTTTCCAGGGACCGCGCCGCAGCTCGGGAAAGCGGTCTAGAGCCGGAATTATCCCGTCGGCGGGCAGGTAGGGCAGGCTTTTGGCCAGGGCGTCGATCTCCTCCGGGGCGTAGCCCAGCACCCGGCCCAGATCGCGCACCGCGGAGCGGGCCCGGTAGGTGGAGTAGGTGGCCACCGCCGCCACCCGCTCCTCGCCGTACTTCCGGTAAACGTAGGCCGCCACCTGGTCCCGCCGCCGGGCGTCGAAGTCCAGATCAATGTCCGGCTTTTCCGCCCGCTCCAGGCTTAAGAAACGCTCGAACACCAACCCCCGGGCGATGGGGTCCACCTCGGTGAGGCCGAGACAGTAGGCCACGGCGCTGGCCCCGGCCGACCCCCGTCCCGAGCAGCGAATTCCCCGGGAGCGGGCGTAGCGCACCAGGTCCCACACCACCAGGAAATACTCCGCGTACCCCAGCCGGAAGATCACCGCCAGCTCCTTTTCCAGCCTCTCGGTCACCGCCGGGGTAACCCGCCGGTAGCGCTGTTGGGCCCCGGCGTACACCAGCTCGCGCAGGAACCCCTCCGCCGCCACCCCCTCCGGCAGGGGGAAACGGGGGTAGCGCCGCTCTTGCGGGTTTAGGGCCGGCCGGCAGCGCTCGGCTATCTCTAAGCTGTTCTGCAGCGCCCGGGGGCACCAGGAGAAAAGCGCGGCCATTTCCGAAGGGCTCTGGAGGTAGTTCTCGTCGTTGAGCCGCCGCTCGGGGTGCACCGCCTCCAGGGTAAGACCCAGGCGCACGCAGGTCAAAAGGTCGTGCACCGGGAAGTCCTCCCGCCGGGCGTAGTGCACGTCATTGCCGGCCACCACCTCTATCCCCAGGGCCTGGCCCAGCTCCAGCAGCCGCCGGTTCAAAAAGCCGTTGCCCGGCAGGAGCGGGTTCTGGAGCTCCAGGTAGAAGCGGTCCCCGAAAAGGCTTTGGTAGCGCCGGGCGGCCGCCTCCGCCTGGCGGTAGCGGTAGCGCAGGATCAGCGCCGGGATCTCCCCCCGCCGGCAGCCGGAGAGGGCAATAAGGCCCTCCTGGAAGCGCTCCAAATCTTCCCAGGCGCAGCGGGGATGCCCGCGCGGGGAAGCCAGGTGGGCCCGGGTGAGCAGGCGGCAGAGGTTGGCGTAGCCCTGAGGGCCGGTGGCCAGCAGTACCAGGTGGTAACCCCCGGCCAGGGTGACCTCCGCCCCCTGAATGGGCTTGAGCCCGGCCTTTTGGGCCGCCCGGAAAAAACGCACCGCCGCGCTGAGGTTATCGTGGTCGGTCAGGGCCAGGGCGGAATAGCCCAGATCCGCCGCCCGGGCAACCAACTCCTCCGCCGGGCTGGCGCCGTCAAGGAAAGAAAAGGGGGAATGCACGTGCAGGTGCACGAACTCCGGCTTGGACATCGCCGTCCGCTCCCAAATTAGGCCGACCTTGACTTTCAGCCGGGTGCCGCTCCAACCTTAACCCTCGCCGGTCCGCCGGCCTTAAGGTTTTAGCTTGCCGGCGCCGTCGGCCGCCTTGAGGGACCGGGCTTTAATCGTAAATCTTATAAAGGTGCCAGGAATTCTCCCCCAGCTCCCGATAAAGCTCCCATAGCCCTCCCCCGGTGGTCTGAAGGCGAAAGAAAACCCGGGGAGCCTCTCCTTCCCACCAGCGGCCTACGTCCCGCCACCTCTCCAGCACCTCGGCCACCGCATAACGCCGGCCCCGCCACCAGAAGGCGCGGGGAACGCCGCCTTCCGCCTGCACCCTAAGCGGCCGGTCCACGGCCCCCCGCCCTCCTCTGCCGGAAGGGATCATAAAAAGCCAGCATCTTCTCCCGCCGCTCCTCCTCCAAGTGAGAGGCCCGGAGTATTGGCGGGGAAGGGCCGAAACCCGGCTCCGGTAGCCGGGGGAAGCGGGGCGCGGAGGCAGGCGGTCCGCTCCCGAAAAGGACCAGTTGCCTTACCGGCGCCGGCGCCAGGCCCCCTACCCGGACGCTCAGGCGCTCCACCGGCGCGGAAATCGCCGCCCGCCGCAGCAGGCCGGCAAGCCGGGTCCGGAGCCCGGCCACCTCCTGCAGATAGGGGAAGCGGCGGCCCAGGGTCTGCTTTCCTCCCTCGGTTTCCACCTCCAACTGAATCTCCCGGTAGGCCTGGCCCTCTTCTTCCAGCCGCCTTGCCAGCCGCGCCGCCAGCTCCTCCAAGGCCCGCTCCAGCACCTGAAGGTCAACCGCTCCCTCTATAAAGATTTCTTCCTGCAGCCACGCCGGTGCCGGCATTTCCCCCGCCTCCTGCTGACCATAGCCTGCTCCCGCGCCTAATGCCGTCTTTCCAGCTTCCGGTATTGGCCCCGGGCGGTTCCCGGACCTCCTGTTAGTACCGTCACCCTACCGGAGGAACTGGGGCTTGGGTTTACACCCGGGGTGAAGAAGTGATACAATCTAATCCAGAAATAGTCCGCGCGCAGGCAATTATTATTGTACACCCAGGGTGAACAAACGTCAATGCTCTGGCTCGGCAGGGGACACCCGGCTCTGACCAGGGAGATAAAACTCTCCGGACCAGAAAGGAGGACGGCAATGGAGGGCAAGAGAAAGGATACGGGAAGCGTAGCCCTAGGCCGGTACCTGGCGGCCAAAAGGGCCGCCCTGGGGCTTTCCTACCGCGAGCTGGCCCACAAGTTGGGAAAGGCCCCCTCCACCCTTCAGGCCTGGGAGCAGGGAAAGCGCCGGCCGGACCTGGAAGATCTCCTGGCCCTGGCCCATATCCTGGGAGCGGATCTGGCGGAAATGGTGGACCTGGCCGCCACCCCGGCCCGGGAACTGGAAAGGCGCCTGACGGCGGCCGAGGAGCGACTGCGCCGGTTATCTAATCGATCCGGCCCGGCCGAGGCCGGAAACCGGCTAGAGCTCCTGGAGACCGAGCGCCAGGTAGCCTTTCTGAAAAACCTTTTAGCGGCCAGAAAAAAGCAGGAGGCCGGCACCCGGCTGCCCCCGCGGGTAGTTCCCCTCTACGACCTAAAAAGCGTGCCGGTGATCGGCAGCATCCGGGCGGGAAAGCCGCGCCTGGCGGTGGAAGAAGCCCTGGGCTATACCGCCGTGCCGCCGGACTTAGAGGTGGACTACGCCCTAACCGTGCAGGGAGACAGCATGATCGGTGCCGGCATCGCTCCGGGCGACGTGGTGTGGGTGAGGCAGACCGCCACCGCCCAGCCCGGCGACACCGTGGTGGCCTTGCTGGCCGGCGAGGAAGTTACGGTGAAGCACCTGGTGCAGGAAAACGGCCGCTACCTCCTGCGGGCCAACAACCCCGAGCGCTTCTACCCCGACCTGCCCCTGGGACCGGAAGACCGCATCATCGGGGTGGTGCAGCGGATCGTCAAGCGGCCGGGCCCGCCGCCCAAAAAACCAAGAGCCGACCGCTAGGGCCGGCTTGCCGTCCTCAGGACGAGGAACTCAAGAGCTTCTTCTCCGCTTCTTTCTTATCTTCGGCCGGGGATTCTCGCAGCAGCTCGTCAATCCCCAACTCCTGCGTAAGCCCCTGGGAGGCGCGGCGGAACTCCCGCACCGCCAGCCCCAGGGTGCGCCCGAACTTGGGCAACTCCTTGGGCCCCAAAACTATCAGGGCCACCACCACGATGATCAGGAACTCGAAGCCGCCGATGTTCACCCCTGATCTTCTCCTCAGCCCTGCTCCTTAGAGCCGGCTTCTTTGTCCGCCGGCAACCGCCCCTGCTGCGCCTCCTTAAACTCCCGAATGCTTTGGCCCAGGGCCCGACCCACGCTGGGAAGCTTACCCGCGCCGAAAACGATAAGGCAAATCACCAGGATTATCAATAGCTCCGGCAAGCCGATGTTAAACGGCATATTCATCCCTCCGCCAGGCTTTTGTAAGATGAATTTCACCACCCCGTCCGGAAATCCTGCCGCCGGGGAGAGAATCTCACTCCAGCCACCGGGACAGCGGTTGGAACAGGACGGCGATAGGTTTCATGGGGTTGGGTATCTGCACCCCCAGGCCCTGGGGAAGGGTGAGGCCGGCGGCCACGGCCAGGTAGAGCAAGAAAGCGATTAATTCGCGCCGCCTGCCGGTCTTAAGCAGCCCGGGCGCTTCCAGGGCTATCAGCCCGGCATAAACCAGCAACTGCAACAAGACCCCAGACATGGACTTTCCTCACTCCCTTGGTACGGTTTTCGGCGTACCCCGGGCCGGACTGCCGTTGGCTACCCAATGATAGGGAAACCGTTTGGGCGGCGAGATAACCACACGGGCAGAGACCCACCCGGTACCGTCTGGAGCCGGCCGCGGGTACGCCGGCGCCGGACTCGTCGCGGCACCCCGGGCGGTCGAGCGGGGACAGTAAGAAGGGCACGGGAAGTCGTCCGGCCTCTGCCGGGGCCTCACTGGGGCGGCGGCACGTCCACCCGCCGCAGCTCCAGGCCCAGTTCCCGGAGCTGCACCTTCACCTCCACCCGCACCCGGGCCGACCGGAAGACTTCGTCCCAGCGCTCGGCCACCTGCCGCCACTGCCGCCGGTAACGGCAATGGAAAAACCGGCCGAAGCCGAAGATGTCTACCCCGTACTGCTTCTGGGCCTTGGTGAGGGCGGCCTCGGCCCGGCGCCGGATCTCCCGGGCTACGGCCTCCTCCAAGGCCTTGGCTTCCGGAGGCCGGGCCAGGTCGGCCAGGGTCTGCTGCTCCAGCATGAAGGCCTGCACCCGGATCCGGGCGGTAAACTGAAGCTGCTCCCCCTCCAGCTTCGGTATTATCGTCACCCGGCCGGGCATGATCTGCGCCGAGACCTTCTCTTGCGGCTGGCCCGGAGCCGGTACCACCACCAGCTCTTTGCCCGCCTTCCCCCGCAGCCACATCAACCCCGTGGTTTCGTAGGGGGTGAGCCAGCCTACCAGCCGGTCGCCCCGGAACACCGCCGTTCCCACCACCGCCACCTCTTTAAGTGAGGGCAGCCCCCCTCCCTGACCGGGGGCCGGGCCCGGGGTGACCCCGGCCGGTCGGGCCTGTACCGCGGTGGCTATGGGCTCCCCCTCCCGGCAGGCCAGGGCCTCGGCCAGATCTTTCAGCCGCACGTAACTGCCCGCCTTCAGCAGGGCCAGGAATCCCGCCGCCTGGGCGGAAGTTTTGGCCAGCGTGGAGTAGGTGGCCAGGAAATCCCGGGCCTCCCCCCTGGCCACCATGACCCACATGATTTCCCGCGGCTGGGGGTTGCGCAGGAAGAAATCCGTAACCCGGTAGATTCCCCGCCGGGCCATTTTCTCTCCCAGGACCAACACCACGCAGTGGGCCCAGTAAAGCTGCCGGGGGATTCTGGCCGCCAGCCTTCGCTCCGCTTCCTGCAGGGTGCGGCCCTCCTCCCACAGCACCCAGCTCGCCGGCGCCTCCTGACCCCCGCCCCCGCCTCCCCCGGCGGTGCCGCCCACGAAGGCCGTGGGCCGGGCGATCTGCACCGTGAGGCGGATCTTCCCCTGCGGCGTCCAGTCCACCCCCGTGCCCAGCACCACGGCGAGTTCGGTGATCTCCCGCCGGCTCCAGCAGCCGGACAACATCCCGCCCAGCAGCACCAGCAGTAATAATACCGCCCGCCTCCGGGTCAAGACCCCTTCCCTCCCCGCCGGAGCACGGCCACCAGCAGCAACAGCAGGGGAATTCCCGCCCCATAGGGGATAAAAGCGTAGATCGGCCACACCCGGGCGGCGAAGTCCCTGAGCTCCACCACGCTCCGGCACAAGGTGGCCAGGGCTACGATCACCGCCCCTACCGGCAGTACCAACGGCCGGTAGTCTTTAATACCCAGTATCCGGGCGCTGCCCAGCGCCGCGGCATAGTAGAACATGCCCACCTTGATAAAGCCGCCGAACATCCAGGCCGCCACCACCACCGCGTCCAGGCGCTCCAGGAAGTTGGCGATGGAAACCACCCGCACGGTGTTATAGGTGGGGAAGAGCCAGCCCGCCGGCAGGGCCGGGCCGAACACGGCGATGGTGGCGGTTACACTGGCCCAGAGGCAAAAGGCGGTAAACAGGAGGCCCCGGGCCGCCGCCCGCAGGGCTTCATCCGGCCGGTTGAGGTGGGGGATTATCAGCCCGAAAACCACCACCTCCCCGAACCAGGCCAGGGGCGCGGCCGCGCCTTTCAATACTAAAGGAAAGGGCCGGTCGAAAACGGGAAGCAGGCGGCACATTTCCATATCGCGCACCGCCAGCAGCAAAACCACGCTCAAGAGCAACAGGGTCAGGGGAAGGACGGTCTGGGCGTACCGCCCCATTACCTCCGGCCCCAGGCGCACCAGGTAGGCCACCACTGCCAGACCCACCACGAAGAACACCAGGGGCGGGGTATCCGGAAGGATGGCGGCGCACAGGAAAGCGGCAAACTCTAAGGTAATAAGGGAGGCGGTGTGCAGGAACCACCAGACATACGACACCTCTACCACCCGGGCCGGCACCCGACCCAGGACCTCCTCCGCGCACTCGAAGAAATCCTTTTCCGGGAACCGGCGGCATAAGCTCACCACCATCCAGGCCACGGCCAGGCCTCCGGGCAGAGCCAGGAAGATGGAAAGCCAGGCGTCGTGGCCGGCGTGCTTGATGGTGCTGGCCGGCACCACCAGTATGGCCGTGGGCAGGATGAGGCCGATTACCAGCCAGGTGGCCTGGCGGCCGTCGATTAACTCCCGCTCCCGCAACCGCCGGCCCCCTTATTTCCCGGACCGGCCCGCCGGCGGCCGGGGCCTGAGGCCCGTCGCCTGCCGCACCCGATCCCCGCCGGCTATTAACCGGGGCCGGGTGAGCATGGCCCACCAAGGCGCCCTAAAAGCGGTGTCCCGCCAGTCCGCCCAGGTGGTGGGGGCCAGGGGGTAAAGATAGGGCACCCCGAAGGAGCGTAAGCTGCACAGGTGAATGATTATTAGGGCCAGGCCGCAGGTAAGGCCGAAGAGGCCCAGGCTGGCGGAGAAGGCCATGAGGGCAAAACGCAGCAAGCGCAGGGCGATGCTGGCGCTGTAGGCAAAGGTAAAGGAGCCGATGCCGGTCAGGGCCACCACGATCACCGTGGCCGAAGCCACCAGCCCCGCCCGCACCGCGGCCTCGCCGATTACCAGCGCCCCCACGATGCTCACCGCCTGGCCCACCGGCCGGGGAAGGCGAATGCCCGCCTCCCGCAGGATCTCGAAGGCCAGCTCCAGGACGAGTACCTCCACGAAGACCGGAAAGGGCACGGCCTCCCGCTGGGCGGCTATGCTCAAAAGCAGGGCGGTGGGCAGCATCTCGTGGTGAAAGCTGACCACGGCGATGTAAAAGGAGGGCAAGATGAGGGAGAAGAGGGCGGCGGTGAGGCGCACCAGGCGTACGGCCGAGGCGAAGACAAAGCGCTCGTAGTAGTCCTCGGGGGCCTGAAAGTACTCCACGAAGAGGTTGGGAACGGTGAGCACGAAGGGGGTGCCGTCGGTAAGAACCGCCACCCGGCCCTCCAGCAACAGCGCCGCCACCCGGTCGGGCTTTTCGGTGTGGTTGACGGTGGGGAAGAGGCTATAGGGGTGGTCCTCGATCAACTCTTCCAGGTAGCCGCTCTCCAGCACCGCGTCTACCTTTTTCGCCTTCTCCAGCCGGCGCTTTACCTCCTCCACCAGCTCCGGGCGGGCGATTCCCTCCACATAGGCCACTACCACCTCCGTGCGGGTCAGTGCCCCCAGGGTGAGGGTTTCCATTTTGAGCCGGGGGTGCTTTATCTTGCGCCGCAGGAGCGCGGTGTTGACCCGCAGGCTCTCCACGAAGGCCTCGCGGCTGCCCCGCACCGAGGGTTCGGCCTCAGACTCGCTGATGGCCCGGGTTTCCCAGCCCCGGAGAGCGTTAATAATCGCCCGGGCCTGGCCGTCCGCCAGCAGCACCGTATCGCCGGAGAGCACCGCCTGCACTACTTCAGTGAGCCGGTCGGTTTCCCGGATCTGGCCGGTGCAAATCCCCCGGTCCCGGACCAGCTCCAGCACCCGACCCCGCCGGATCCACTCTCGCTCCGGTCCCGGCAGGGCCAGGGCCAGCTCCAGCTCCAGGGCGCGCTGGATCTGCTCGCTGACGGCGTTGCGGTCAACCAGACCGTCGGCGTAGACCAAGGCCAGACGCGCCTGGGGCTGTTGGGCCAGCACGAACTCCCGGTAGACGATGTCGCTGCAGCGGTCGAATACGCTCCTCAGCAGCCGGAGATTGACCTCCAGGTTTCCGACCAGGCGCCGATCCTCCTGACCGGCTGGTGGCGCCTGCTCCTGCCGGGCTCGAAAGCGGCTACGGCCGCGCAGGCGGTGGCGGATACCCCACATGCTTGTCTCCCCCTATCTCCTCGTGGACTGGATCCCTCCGGTAGCATTCTTAGGATTTCCCTTCTCCTGCCGGGCATACCGGGGGTCTACCCGGCTTCCGCCACCTCCGGAACGGCGCCGTGCTCTCCGACGCACGCGAAAGGCCCGACCTTAATCGGCCGGGCCCTGCACCACTTCCGAACGGACCCCTACCCCTTCGCGATTCTTAGGGTTACGCCTCCTGCTCTCGCCGTATCCCTTCGGCAATCCAGGAGCGAAGCAACGTCTGATAGGGAATGTCCTTCTTTCTAGCAATCTCCTTGGCCGCCTCGATCTGGGATAGTCGCAGGCGCAGTGTTACTCGCTTGGTTACGGACTTATTCCTCACCTTCCTTACCTTAGCTGCGAGTGCGGGATCCACCTCTATCTCTACAGGCTCGTCGCTCTCTAGGTAATCCAGCGAGTTGTGGGTGTAGTTCCGCCTCCTTTGGCGATAATACCGGCGCTCCCACCGGTTCATATCCCTGGCAGTTATCACGCGCACACCGCCACCCGGTCGCAGGCAGAAAATTACCGCCAGGTACCGCCCCTCATCCGTGCGCCCGTAGGCGGCCAGTCTACCTTCACGCACCTTGCGGACCACCGGCCGGTTGAAGAATACCTCCTCCACCTCTGCGGGCGACAATCCATGCCTCTCCTCTGATATGGCTAGCATTCCCTTCGTCCCAGTCGAACCAACAAAGCCTCAGCGTCCAACACCCACTTTCAGGTTAGGCGGTAGTATTGCTCATTACCTAGGCCCGCCAGCCGTCGGATAAGTAGTCTCTCTAGGGCAGGCGGCCGCCGAAGAGGGCGCGGTTGAGGTTACCGCGCAGGTCGCGCCGGGCCAGCATTTCTACCAATTCCGGGCCGGTAAGGCCCCGCCCGTCGGGCCGGATGCTGCCCGCATCCAGCCGCGGCAGGCGGTAGGCGTACCAGCCGCTCTGCACCCGCTTACCCTGCGCGGAGGCGAAGACGTAGCGGTACCCTTCCGCCCGGGCCACCCGGACCAGCTCCCGGGACCAGCTTCCCCCGGGCAGGGCGAAGTAGGGGCTATCGTGGCCCAGGTGGAGGCGGATGGCTGCCTGCGCCGCCCGCAGGTCCCGGCTTAGGCGCTCCTGATATTCGGCCGCCGTCTCCCGCCGCCCCTTATCCGGCAACCACTTCCGGGCGGCATAGAATCGGGCGTCCGGCGCCCCGTCGCCGTCGCTGTCTATCAGCTCGTGGCCCTGGTGGGCGTGGGCGTAAAAACGAATGTGCGCCCGCGCATCCCGCTCCATTTCCCGCATCTGCTCCCAGGAGAGCCGGTTCCCCTTTCCCGCGTCCCCGGTGATTATAAAAACCGCGGCCGGCAGGCCGCGCGCTCTCAAAATCGGATAAACCCGGTGATAAAAGCTGGCGTAGCCGTCATCGAAGGTGAGAACCACCGCCTTGGACGGGGCCGGGTAGTGTCCGGCCAGGAAGTCGGCCAAGGTTTCCAGGGGAAGAAAAGTATAGCCCTGCTGCCGCAGGGTGTCCAGGTGCTCCACCAGGCGTTCGGGGCTGATGCGGTACTCTTCCTCCGGGTAGCCCACGTCATGGTAGGTCAGTACGGCCACACCCGGAGCGGGCCGAAAAGCCGCGACCAGGAGCCCCACCCCTATAAGTAAGCAGGCCGCCAGGGCAACCGCCCGTTTTCTTTGCCGCCCCACCCATCGGTTCTCTCGATTAGCCCCGGGCCTAAACCGACCCCCGATGAGATTAAGCACCGAACCGCTCACCTTTTCCTCCCGGCCGCCCGCTTTGGCGGATACCCGGCGCCTTGCCGACCGCCACTTCACCCGCCCGGGCTCCTCCGTTCCTAAACCCGCACCATGTCCTCCAGCCAACGCCGCAGGGCCACGTGGTCCAGGATCAAGAGGTGTTTCTTTTGCTTTTTCACCAATCCGGCCTCGGCCAGGTCGGCAATGGCCTTGGTTACGGTAACGCGATTGCAGCCCACGTAGCGGGCCAACTCGTTCTGGGTAATGGGCAAACTGATGGTCTGGCCGTTAAAGTCCGCCCCGATCTGCACCGCCAGGTTCAGCAGGGCGAAACCCACCCGGCCCACCGCCGGGTAGAAGCTGTCCCCCACCAACTGCCGGCCCAGGGCCCGAGCGTGCTGAGAAAGCGATTTAGCCAGATAAATGGCAAATTCCTGATCCCGGGAAAGCAGTTCCTCCACCTGCTGGGCGGTGAACCCGGCCACCACCACCTCGGTGTAGGCGATGGCGGTGATGCCGTAAAGGGAGCCGGAGAACACGTCCGGCGCCCCCAAAAACCGATAGGGCTTGATGAACTCGATTATCCTTTCCTGACCCTGATCGCTAAAAATGCTTAGCTTGACCACGCCCTCCATGATCAGGTAGAGCTTGCTGGCCCGATCCCGTTGGACGAAAATAACCGTGCCCCGGGGATAACGAAAAGCATAGCCGTGGTGGGCAAAATTGGGCGCCGCCGACATGCTAGCACTCACCCCCCGCTCCGGCGCAAACCGTCTCGCCCAAGGAAGCTGCCCTGAAAATAGGCCGGGCAGTGCCATTTTCATCTTTCTGCTGGTGCCACCTGGGTGGCATGGGCGTCTAGGCGCCGAAGACCTGCCGTACCAGTTCCGACATAATTTCTCCCGCCCGGCCGCGCAACACCACCTCGGCCTGGCCGTCCAGATGAGTCGGGGTAAGGTTGACGATTACCAATTTGGCTCCGGAGCGCAAGGCGTACTCCGGCAGGTAGGCGGCCGGGTAGACCACCAGACTGGAGCCCACCACCAGAAAAAGGTCGCAGGCCTGAGCGCGCCGCGTGGCCTCGGCCAGCACCGAGGCGGGCAGGTTCTCGCCGAAGAACACCACCGCGGGCTTAAGCGCGCCTCCGCAACCCCGGCACTCGGGAATTTCCACCCCCTGGTCCAACCAGCGGGCCACCTCTGACATGGGATAGCGGCTACCGCAAGCAAGGCAGTAGGCGCGGCTCATGGTGCCGTGCAACTCGAACACCTTCTCTTCCGGCACTCCGGCTTTCTGGTGCAGACCGTCCACGTTCTGGGTGATAACGCAGTCCAGCTTGCCTCTCCGGTCCAGTTCCGCTATGGCATAATGCGCCGGGTTGGGCTCGGCCCCAAAAGCGAGGAAGGTTTCCTTTAGCATCCGCCAGTGCTGCCGCCGGGCCTCGGCGGAACTCATGAAGCGGCTGTAGGTGAACTCTTCCGGGTCGTAACGGCTCCAGATACCGCCGGGGCTACGAAAATCGGGAATGCCGGATTCGGTGCTAACCCCGGCGCCGGTGAAGACCACCAAACGTTGCGCCTGCCCTACCAGTTCCGCCGCCTTTTCCAGAGATTGAGATCCCAACTTCCTCACCCCAAGATCCCGCATAATTCCGACCCAATAGAGCCCATAAGGGCGCTCAAAAAATAAAATTCGCCCCCTGCGCGCGAATTCCTCTCGCCTTACCCGGTTGGGCTACTGCGAAAGGCGTACCCGCAACTTCTCTCCCAGGGCACGAAAAAGTGCTACCCACTCCCGGGCCGCCGGGTCGCCGGCGCGGGCCTCAGCCAGCCGGTCCCGGTAAACCGTGCGCCCCAGTTCATAATATACCTTCTGGGCGGGCCAGCCGTCTACGGGCCAGGGCAATACCTCCACCGCCCGCACCGTCCGGTCCAGGGCCTGAAGCGCCGCCGGGTCCCGGCGGTGCCGGGCCAAACGCTCCGCCGCCCGGGTCAAAGCCTGTTCCGCCGCCGGTCGAATTTCCTCTACGTCCGGCTCTATTCCCCAGAACCGCGCTTCCTCCAGCAGCAGGGCCAGGCGCTCCGGATCGGGTTCCGGTTGCATCAACTCCCGGCGCAAGAAGGAACCCAGGGCCAGTTCCGCCACCGCCGCCACGGATCGGGGCAGGGGAAGCTCCTGGTGGCGCAAGAAGTGCAGCAGGCCGGCGTAACTCTGATAGAGCCGCCCGAGCTCCGCCTCCGCCGCCGCCAGGGCCCCGCCCAGCAGTTGCTCCAGAAGCCGCTGCCGCTGATCGCGGAACAGGTGACGCCAGGTGAAGGGGCCGGGTCCGGCGCAGGTACCCAAAAGCCGGCTCACTTCGGCCAGGTCGCCGCTCCGGAAGGTCTCCCGTAGCCGGTCCACCAGTTCCCACCGCTCCCCGCTTTCGGGAGCGGGTCGCAGGCAGGCCAACATTAGGTTCCGGCCCAGATAGGCGGAGACGTAGTCCACGGTTTGCGCCTCCCGAGTCAGGCGCGAGGCTATCTCCGCCCGGCCCCAGGCCAGCCGGGCCTCCCCTCGGGAAATTCGGCCCGCTTCCCGGCGACGGAGCTCAAACCCGGCCGAAGGCAGGGCGGGCGGCTCGTCAAAAAGGGCGGCCAAGGCGTAGTGGGCGGCCATACGGGTGAGGTCGGCCCTGGCCGGTTTCACCCACCGCTCGTACACCCGGGCGCCGTCCCCTACTTCCGGCCGGTTGCTCCTGGCCCGGGCCAGGAGGGCCAAGAACTCTTCCTCTAGGCTCAAGCCCAAGGCCTCCCGGGCCAGCTCCAGGGCCCGGCCGGCGTACTGCAGGATCTGAACGGTCTCGATGCCGGACAGATCGTCGAAGAACCAGCCGCAACTCGTGTACATCAGCAGGAGGTGGCGCTGCATCTCCAAGAGTTTCAGCGCCCGCACCTGCTCCTCCGCTTCCAGGGGTCGGGCGGCGTGCTCGCTCAAGAAGCGGTCCACGTTCTCCGGGGAGCGATCTAAGATCACCGAGATGTAGTCGTTCCGGGCCGCCCAGGGGTCTTTCAACAGTTGCCGTCCCACCCGCGCGTACTCCGGGGTTAGGCGGTTGCGCAGCCAGTTCAGGGCATCGCGCAGGGGCGCCCTCCAGGCCTGGGACCAGTCGGGGTGGCGCCCGGAGTGGCAGCCGCAGTCTCCCCGCCACCTCTCCACGCCGTGAGCGCAGCTCCAGGAGGTGTTTTCCCGGATCTCCACCTCGTATTCCGGCGGGTGCCGCTCCAGGAACTCGCCGAAGTTGGTAAGGCGGGCCAGGCCCCGGGACTCCAGGTATTCCAGGGCATAGGCCAGGGCCATCTCGCCGAAACGGTGGTGGTGGCCGAAGGTCTCGCCGTCGGTGGCCACGCTCACGAGCTGCGGCCCGGCCGCGCCGGCCTCGGAGAAGGCGGCCAGCAGCCGGCGGGCAAACCTCTCGCCGTCGTTTAGCAGGTCGCCGAAAGCCACGGCCCCGGATATGGCCGGATCGTAGAAAAATACCGCCAGGCTGAGCCCCCGGGGCAGGCGCACCAGGTAGGGCCGGGTTAGATCCAAGGCTCCCGCCTCCACCTCTTCCCAGGTCTTACCGCCCGGAGGCCGCACCCGGCGGGCCTGGTGGGGAGCGAGCACGGTAAAGACCAGGCCCTCCTGGGCCATCAGCTCCAGGGTTTCCAGGTCCACCGCCGTCTCCGGCAGCCACATGCCCTCCGGAGGCCGGCCGAAGCGGTGCTCGAAGTCCCGGATGCCCCAGATTATCTGGGTGTGCTTGTCCCGCCGGCCGGCCAGGGGCATGATCAGGTGGTTGTAGGCCTGGGCCAGGGCCGAGCCGTGGCCGGAGAAGCGCCCGCGACTTTCCCGGTCGGCGGCCACAATCGCCCGGTAGACCTCCGGAGCGTGGCGCTCCAGCCAACTCAGCAGCGTGGGGCCGAAATCGAAGCTGATGCGGGCGTAGTTGTTTACCAGCTTGCGGATCCAGCCCGCCTCGTCCAAGAGCCGGGCCCAGGCGTTGGGGGCGTAGCACTCGGCGGTAATGCGCTGGTTCCAGTCGTGAAAGGGGTAGGCGGAGTCCTGCCGCTCCACCTCCTCCAACCAGGGGTTCTCCCGCGGCGGCTGGTAGAAATGGCCGTGAATGCACACGTACTTATCCACGAAGCGCATTCACCTCCTTAAGAATCGCCTCTACTTCCGGCAGGCGCACCACCTCTTCCAGGCGGTAGCGGGCCCGTCGGCGCCAGTTGGGCCGCTCCCAGGCGGTACCGGGAACGTTATGAGGCTTGGTCTCCAGCCACAGGTCCTCTAAATTGATCAGAAGCAGCGCCGCCGGTCGGGTAGCCAGGTACCGCCAGGCGGCGGCCAGCACCCTCGCCGGGTCCGGCTCCTCCTCCCGCTCTTCCGGAGGCAGCAGGCGCTCCGCCAGGGCCGCCCGGGCCTCGGGCCCCACCTCCTGCCAGAAACCGGCAAAGGGCAGGGTGTCGTGGGTGTTTAGGCAGGCCAGAGCTTGGTCCGGAACCGGCCGGTGGCCGAAGGGCCACTCGAACTGCCCCACGTACATACCCAAGAGGCCGTGACGCCGCAGGGCCCGGCGCAAACCTCGGGGTAACAGTCCCAAATCTTCGCCCACGATCCAGGCCCGGTGGCGGTGGGATTCCAGGGCCAGCAGGGCGTAGAACTCCTCCGGCCGGTAGCGCACGTATACTCCCTCGCGGGCTTCCAAACCCTCCGGGATCCAGAACAGGCGGTGCAGGCCCATGACGTGGTCCAGGCGCAGCACCCGGGCCACCCGCAGGTGGTGCCGCAGGCAGGCCAGAAAATACTCGTAGCCCCGCTCGCGCAGACCCTCGGGGTGCAGGGGTGGTATTCCCCAATTCTGCCCCCGGCGAAAGAAGGGGTCGGGAGGAGCGCCGCAGGAAACCCCGGAAACGAACACTTCCCGCTCCCGCCAGACGTCGTAACCGTGGGGGTGCACCCCTAAAGGCAGGTCCAGGTACAGCCCGGCCCCGCCGCGGGCGGGCAACAACTCGTTCAGTTGCCGCTCGGCCAGCCACTGCCCGTAAAGGTGGTAGCGCTCGGCCTCGGGGTCGAAGTCTCCTTCGACCAGGGTTCCTTCGCGCAGGCGCTGGGGCCAGGAGGGCCAGGTCCGGCCCTGGCGCTCCACCGCCGCCCGGAAGCGGGCATAGTCCCGCACCCGCGGGTGCCGGGCCATCCAGGCGGCCAGTTCCGCCAAGCCCCCCGCTCCGGGGGCAAAGGCCTGCCGGACCAGCTTTTCCAACACCCGCCGCTTTAAGCTCATGACCCGGCGATAGTCCACCAGGGCCGAGGCGGCAATCTCCGCCCGCTCCCGCCGAAAAGCCTCCGAAGCCACCAGCTCCTGCGCCTCGGGGCAGGCGGCAAACTCCGGCGCCCGGGTAACGTCCACGTACAGCTCGTTCCAGAAAAGGCGGCTCACCGGGACATAGGGGCTGGGATCGAAAGGATGGTCTAGGAAGGCGGCCAGTAGCGGCAGGGTTCCGACCAGGGCGCCGCCCAGACTTCTCACCCAGCTCAGAAGGGCCGCCAGGTCGGAGAAATCGCCCACGCCCCAACTCCGCGCCGAAGAGAGCGCGTAAAGAGGGATAAAGACCCCCCACTCCCGCTCCCCTGCCTGGGGACGGAAGGCCTGGCGGGGGGCCACCACCAGGCGGGTGGACGCGTGCTGGTTGCCCCACCGCACCCCCAGGTGGTGATAGCCCCAGGGCAGGTCGGGCAAGGGCAGCCTTCGCGCCGCCAATTCCCGGCCCGGCTCCCGGTTCCCCCCGAACAGCGGAAGCGCCTCTATGGTGACGGTCCAGCCGGTCTCCTCGCCGTTCTCTAGCTTCAGGCAGCACTCCAGGCGGCCTTCCGCCCTCCCCGGCAGGAGCAGCTTCACCCCGGCCGGTCCCGGGCTCCACACCACGCTGACCGGCTCCAGCCACCGGCGCCGGCACTGCTCCTGACGCTCCCGGAGGGCCGAAACCGCCTGCTCGGGTCTATCCAGGGGCGCCCCTAAGGCCCGGAGGACGGCTACCAGGGCCTCCGGAGAGGCCCGGCGCCGGTGCCCCTCTACGTCGCGGTATACCGCCTGCACCCGGTAGGCCCGGGCCAACCGATATAGCGCCGCCTCCGTTTGCTCTTGGCCGATCTCCCACCACCTCCCGGGCGCCGCCCCTTTGGTACCCGCGCTCGTCGACGCGGCCTGCCCTCTTTCCTTGACTTTAAGGTGCCCCGGAGGTAAGCGCCGGTATCCCCTCGACCCCCGACCGGCTCCGGGTTACCGCCGGTCTCGGGTTGGCAGGCGGATCCGGGTCTCTCCGGAGTACATTGGCACCTCGCCGGCCACCGAACTTGGCGAGGGCGAGCGTGAAGGCGGGCGCCAGGCCTCAGGACGGCCGGAGCGGCGGGGCGCCACGGACGGCGCCTCCGCCGGGAGCCTGCCGGAGCGCGAAGCCCGAGCCCTAGTTCGGTCGGCGAGGTGACAGTACTAAGGGGAGACCCGGATCCGCCTGCCAACCCAGGATTAGCAATGGCTGGAGCCACCTTCCCTATTGTGAACTTATGCTATAATAGCGGCAGAGATCTTGTTCTCGGGAGGAATAGTGATGCTTTCCGCCGCGGCCCGAGCCCTTTTGGACGACCTGCTCCGTCGCCACCAGTTGGCCTCAGAAAAAGTGGAGGTAGTGAGCGCCCGGCCCCTCACCCCGGAGGAAGCCTTGGGGGATAGGCCCGAGCGCGGGGATTTTCCCCTGCTGAAGGGCAAGGAAAAGCTGGTCGAGGCTACCTTTCGGGGAGCTAAGGGCCAGGCTTTTACCGACCGGCCCGGCCCCTACTCCGGAACCCTGGAGGGCGTGCTAGCTCTACCCTTGGCGAACAATTACCAGCGGGCGATCTTCGCCGCCACCATAAACGCGGTACTGCGTTATTTGGGATTGGTAACCGGCACCGTGCACTGCCGGGATGCCGAACCCGGCCAATGCGCGGTGCGGATGTCCGAATACCTGCGTCAACGCTTCGGCCGGCCCCGGCTGGCCCTGATCGGCCTCCAGCCCGCCCTGTTGGAGGCTCTGGCCGCCGAGTTTCCCTTGCGGGTCACCGACCTTGATCCGGACCAGGTGGGCCGGATACGGTCCGGTGTAGTGGTGGAAGGAGCGGACCGCACCGGGGAGGTGCTGGCCTGGGCGGAGGTGGTGCTGGCCACGGGAAGCACGGCCGTAAACGGCACCCTGCCTTCGCTGCTTACCGGCAAGCCCACCCTCTTCTACGGGGTCAGCATCGCCGGTCTCGCTTTTCTCGAGGGCTACGAGCGGGTTTGCTTCTGCGCTCACTAGAGGCGCACCGCCGCCAGCGGAGGGCGACCCCATCGCACTGAGACGCGTACTACCCCAGCCCCATCACCCGCCGATGGGCACCACCCGGTCGAACTTCAAGGGTATGGCCAGCTCCTCCCGGCGAGAGCCGTCCGCCGCGCTCTCCGTAACAAACAGCAGGGTACCGTGAGGGCTGGTGGGGGCCTCGAATTCTAGCTCCACTTCAAAGTTCCCCCAGATGGCGTTATCCGCCGTTACCACCTGCCGGGCCAGTACGTTATGGCCGTCCTCCAGTTCCAGGATAAAGGTGGCCTCAAAAGCCCGGGCCTGGCCCCGCACCAGCAGGGGCCGACCCACGGTGACCGTGCTGCCCGGAGCGGGAGCGAATATCCGGAAGTTCTCGCTTTGGGCCACCGGCGCGGGAGCGCCGGCAGAACCCGGTGGAGAAGCCGAGCCGTCCTGGGAGCTCACCGGCCGTTCCGGCCCTGAGGTTCCCGCCTGAGAGGCGGGCGCGGTACCCGGAGGCTCCGGAGCGGTTCCCGTGCCGCCGGGGCTTGAAACCCCTCCGCCGGATTCCGGGGTAGCGCTCGGCCCACAGCCCCCGGCGATCGCCGCCACCAGCATCAACAGCATCAGTAATACTACCGCCCACTTAGATAGTCGCATCTTCTCTCTCCCCTCTTTTCATGCGTACTCCTTGGGAGGCGCCGTTACTCCCCGTTGGGCGGTCTTCCCCGCCCGCCGAACCGGGGCCCGACCGGCACCTGTCACCCTTGACGTGTCCCCCGTTCCTCTGAGGCGGTACCGGGTGCTCCCCGTTCGTACTGTCACCTCGCCGACCAAACTAGGGCTCAGCCTTCGCGCTACGGCGGGCTCCCCTCGGAAGCGCCGTCCATGGCGCTCCTCGGCTGCGGCCGCCCTGAGGCCTGGCGCCCGCCTCCCCGCTCGTCTTCGCCAAGTTCGGTGCCCGGCGAGTTGCCAATGTACTCAAAGGAGCACCCCGTACCGCCCGCACACTTAAGAGCCGATATAACTCATCTCTCATCCTTATTGACGGCTTCGGAAGTCCTACGGTTTCGTAGCCGGAGGGTATCCGGCCGGCCGAGGGACCGGAAAAATCTTCCCTCAGCCGGGGCAGGAGCTACTGGTGGCGGCGGCGAACATTTGCTTCCGGAAGGGAGCGGATAGTGTGCGAAAGGCGTTGGTTTTCACCGTCTCGACCTTATCCGTTAGTTTTTTATTCGCCGCCGCGCTGTATTTCTGGGCCGAAGTGCGGTGGAACACTCCTGCGGCCCAAGTGGCGGGCGTGGCCTACATGTACCTTCCCGCGGCGGTGGCGACCGGGCTCTGCCGCTTCGTCTACCGGCAGCCTCTGGCCGCCTCCCTGGGGGTTCGCTGGCGGCCCAATCGGTGGTGGCTTCTGGCCTGGCTCTTTCCCGCGGGCCTGGCCTTCGCCACCCTGGCCGTGAGCCTCCTCCTTCCCGGGGTCCGATACGCGCCCGATCTTTCCGGCCTATTCGAGCGCTTCCGGCATATGTTCCCGCCGGAAGCCGTACAGGAAATGCGGCGCCAGATGGCCGCCATGCCCCTACACCCGCTGTGGCTAGGCCTGATTCAGGGGCTGATTGCCGGGGCCACCATCAACGCCCTGGCCGCTTTCGGAGAGGAAGTAGGCTGGCGCGGTTTCTTGCTGCGGGAGACCGCCACCCTGGGGTTCTGGCGGGCGGCCCTGCTCATCGGGTTCATCTGGGGTATATGGCACGCGCCTTTAATCCTGCAGGGGCATAACTACCCCCAGCACCCGGTAGCCGGCGTGTTCCTGATGACCGCCTTCTGTGTCCTGCTCTCCCCTCTACTGTGCTACCTGCGCCTGACGGGAAGATCGGTGCTGGCCGCCGCCCTGGCCCACGGATCTTTGAACGGCACCGCCGGCCTGGCCCTGATGGTGGTAGCCGGAGGTAGCGACCTCCTCGTAGGGGTTACCGGGGCGGCCGGGCTGCTGGTGCTGGCGGTTGCCAACCTATTGCTTTGGGCTCACGACCGCTTCGGGCGAGGGCCGCGGGCCGACGAGCTTCTGGCGGATCAGACCCAATAACGGAGCACCAGGGTCAAGACTACCCGGGCGGTCACCGCCCACAGGGTGAGGGAAAGCAGGGTGCGCAAGAGGCGCGGCGGGGCCTTGGCCGCCACCCTTCCTCCCAGCCAGGCGGCAGGGATGGCCCCCACCACTACCGGCACCAGTAACGCCCACTCTACCCGGAGGAGGGAGGCCCTCCACAGCAGTCCGGCCACGGCCGCCACCAGCACTACCGCCAGGGAGGTGCCCACTGCCGTCCGGGTGCGAAGACCTAATAAGTAAATCATTATGGGAATGACGATGATCCCGCCGCCCAACCCCAACAGACCGGCCAGAACGCCCTGCAAAGACCCCACGGCCAGACTGAGCTCGGGCCGCACTCCCTGCTTATCTTTAGGAGGAGGGCCACCCGGATCGTCCGCCGGGGGTTCTTCCCGGTCCTCCGGCCGGGGTATAAGCAGGCTCGAGGCCGCCAGACCGGTGACCGCGCCGAAGAGAATAAGCAGGGTGAGTTCAGAAACCCTGGCCGCCAGGTGCGCGCCCGCAAACCCGCCCAGGGCGGCACCCAAGCCCATCCACAGGCCCAAGGAGAGATTGGTATGCCTGGCCTTAAGGTGGGCGCCCAGCCCGGAGAGGGAGGAAAAGATTATGAATACCAGGCTCACCGAAGTGGCGGAGCGCAAGGATACTCCGGCGCCGTAAACCAGTAGGGGTATGAGCACGATGCCGCCGCCGATCCCCAGTAGCCCGGAAGCGAAGCCGCCGATACTGCCGTATAATACCAAAAGCCCGCTTGGCACTGTCCGGCACCTCAAAGGTTCCGCACCCGCCCGGGTTTCCGCCCGGGCCTGGAACCGGGATTAAGCCTAGTATAGCACGGCCTGCCCGAGGGGGAAAGCGGTAGAGGGTTGAGCTAGCCCTAGTTTGCCTTAGGCGGTAGCGGGTGGTCTTCGGCCCCTTCGAAGCAGGAATCAGGGACGAATTAAAAAAGATTATTATTATCTAAGCATAACCTAAAGGAGGCAGGTAGCCCATGTACCCCCCTAACTGGAGCCGGCTTTCCGCCGAGCAGAAATGCCGGGCGCGCATGGAGGCCTGGTTTCAAGCCGAAGGCGCGCCTTTTCCCGACCCCCAGGCCCGGCAGGCTTATCAAGAGCGGGTCCGGCGCCTGCGGGAGGCCATTGAACTGGGGCGACCGGACCGGGTGCCCATAATCCTGTTGGCCGGATTCTTCCCCGCCCAGTACGCCGGCCTCACCGCCCAGGAGGCCATGTACGACTACGAGCGCCTGGGAGAAGCCATGCGAAAGTTCAACCGCGACTTCACCACCGACGCCCTGGTGGGCGGCGCGGCTGTAGGCGCCGGCAAGGTCTACGAAATCCTGGACCTAAAGCTTTACCGCTGGCCGGGCCACGGGACCCCGCCGGACACGCCCTTCCAATGCGTGGAAAAGGAGTACATGCGCGAGGACGAGTACGACCTACTGATCCGCGATCCTTCCGACTACTGGGTGCGGTACTACCTGCCGCGCATCTTCGGCGCCCTGGAGCCCTGGAGCCGGCTCCTGCCGGTAACCGACCTGATGGAGCTGCCCTTCATGGGGCCGTACCTGGTCATGATCGGTCTGCCGGAGGTGCAGGAAGCCTTCCGCCGCCTCTTAGAGGCCGGGCGGGCGGCGCAGGAGTGGATCCGGGCCGTTGGCGCCGTGGACACGGAAAACAGCGCCACCCTGGGCCTGCCCCGGTTCTCCGGCGGCTTCACCAAGGCGCCCTTCGATACCCTGGGAGATACCCTGCGGGGCACCCGGGGCATAATGCTGGACATGTACCGGCGGCCGGAGAAACTGTTGGCCGCCCTGGAAGCCCTGGTGCCGCTAATGATCGACATGGGGGTGCACACCTCCCGGCTGGGCGGCAGCCCCTGCATCTCCATACCCATCCACAAAGGCGCGGACGGGTTCCTCTCCCGGGAGGCCTTTGCCAAGTTCTACTGGCCCAGCTTTAAGGCCGTCCTTTTGGGCCTGATCGAGCAGGGTCTGGTACCCTTCGTCTTCGTGGAGGGAAGCTACAACCAGCGCCTGGACTTCCTAGCCGATCCCGATCTCCCTAAGGGCCGCATCCTGTGGCTGTTCGACCAGACCGACATGGTTAAGGCCAAAGCCGTGCTGGGCGGCAGGGCCTGCATTGCCGGCAACGTCCCCCTGGCCCTGCTCAAGGTGGGCACCCCGGAACAAGTAAGGCAATACGTCCGGGACTTAATAGAAAAGGTGGCCGGCGACGGGGGATTCATACTGGCCAACGGCGGGGTGCTGGACGACGTCAAGCCCGAGAACCTGCGGGCCATGATCGAGGCCGGGCTGGAGTACGGGCGCTATTAGGGCGTGCCCCGCTTGACGTTCGGCGGTAGGCCTGGGATATAATTAGGCTAGCCAGACCGGCATCGGCAGCGCCTCTGGGATACCGAGGAGGTGAGGGAAGAAGGAGCGTCCCCTCGGTTACCTGTACTGGTCCGGACTTGGAATTCTGGTTCAAAGGAGGCCTGCGGTGTGAACAGGAGAAGCCGGTTTCTGTCTTTAATTCTGGTAGGAATTCTGGTTGTCTCTCTGCTGGTGCCCGCGGTGGCGGCCGCGTCGCCCCAGGCCGGTCTTAAGATCGGCCACCAGCAGCGGACGGAATTGAGGGACGACGGGGCGACGGTTAAGGCTTCGGCCGCTCCCCAGAATCAGGAGCGGTTGCGGGAGCGGCAGGAAGAACGTACCCAAGCGGAAATCGCAGCCGGGACCCAGGAAAACGGCACCCGAATCCGGGCCAACCTTAGAGTGAGAGAAAGGGTTCAGGTGCGGCTCTTTACCGGCAAGGTCTTCCTAAACGGACGGGAGTTTCGCTTTGATCCCGATGACCAGCCGCCGGTAATCAAGGAGGGGCGGGTGCTGATACCGGTGCGGGCCCTGTCCCGGGGTTTGAAGGCCGAGGTCCGGTGGGATCCCGAGACCAAGACCGTTACCGTAACCAGGAACGACACTACCATAGTCTTGGTAGTAGATAAACTGGAGGTCTGGGTCAACGGCGAAAAGCAGGAACTCGACGTTCCCGCCCTGTTACTTAATAATCGCGTGCTGGTGCCGCTGCGGTTCATCAACCAGGCCCTACGCTGCCGGGTACAATACGATCAGGATACCGGCAACATAACCGTCGAAGAGCCCGCGGAGGAAGCTAACGAGCAAGAACAGAGCACCGTAGAAGAAGAGCAAGCCGGGGCTAACGAAGAAGCGGGGGCTGCTGCCGCGGAAGAAACGGCCGGAAGCGCCTCCGAGTCGGGCAATCAGAGTACGGCGCCGACGGAGAGTTCGGGTAGCGAAAGCGGGGCCGGTTCCCAGTAAGGGGTCGGCGGAGGGGTTGGCCGGCCGAACGACGGCATGCCCACCGCTTCTGGCGGGAGTTAAGGACAACAGGAATAAGGCGACAGGTAGAAGGGGCGAACACTCGCCCCTTTCTAATTTCCTTTATCTGCCAAACGCCGGGCGTCCTCCAGGTAAGGCCAGCGTTCCCTCACCCGCAAGATCTTCTGCCGGTCCAGTTCCACTTGCAGCACCGTTTCTTCCCTTCCCGCCACGGCCGCCAGCCGGCCGTCGGGAAGAGCCACGAAGCTGCCACCGGCTATCTCCCGGCCGTCGGCGTAGGCGCTGGCGGTGTTGTTGGCTACGGCCACGTAGACCGTGTTTTCCGCCGCCCGGGCCAGCCCCAAGGCCTGCCACAAAGATCGGCGCTCCCGGGGCACGCTCACCGGATTAAGCAAGATATCGCACCCCGCCAGGGCCAACTCGCGGGCCAGCTCGGGATAAAACAGGTCCACGCATACCAAGGCTCCCACCGTCCACTCCCGCCACCGCACCGGCCCACTCTTATTTCCCGGCGTAAGGTGCCCCCGCTCCCCCACCGGCTGAGAGGGAAAACGCTTCTCGTACCAGGCCAGTACGCCGTCCGGCGGGCACACAAAGGCGCCCCGGGAGTAGAGCTCGTCCCCGTCCCGCACGTATTGGGCACCGCCGGCCAGAAGCGAGCCGGGCCGCAAACGCTCCGCGACCTCACTTAAGGCCGCCAGGTAGTACTCCAAAGGAACGGGAAACGGACCCAGCCAGTTCTCCGACAGCAGCACCAGGTCCGCCTCCCGGGCCTCCTCCACCAGCCGGAGCAGGCGCGCCCGATTCTCTTCCGCGGTTCGGGCCCGGGCGAGCTGAACCAGGGCCAGCTTCACCAATTCCCACCCCCTCGATAACTCTTGCCCTGCCTTTGCCCGATAGACCGGTAGCGGTCGCGCCCTCCAGGTTTCGGCCCCGTCGACGCCAGGGCCGAGGCCTCACCGGCGTTGACGGCCGGCGGGAGCCGGTTTATGATGGGGTCGGAAGCCAAGCGCAAGGAGGTGACGCCGACTATGATTCAGCCTACGCCCCCGGCAGGCCGAATCCTGCTTACTTACGAGGATTATTGCGCCCTTCCCAACGACGGCCGGCGCTATGAAATCCTGGAAGGATTGCTTTCGGTGACCCCCTCTCCCAGCACCCTGCACCAGCGCGTTTCCCGGCGACTGGAGCTGATTGTCGCCCTTTACGTGGAGGAGCACCGTCTCGGCGAGGTGTTTTATGCTCCCATAGACGTGGTCTTAAGCCCCCACAACGTGGTCCAGCCGGACCTGGTCTTCATCAGCCGCGAGCGCAGCCACTTGATTACCGACAGGAACATTGCCGGCCCTCCGGATCTGGTGATAGAGATCCTCTCCCCCACCACCGCCGAAACCGACCGCCGTACCAAGGCCCACCTCTACGCCCGCTACGGAGTAGATCACTACTGGCTGGTAGATCCGGAAGCCCGGGTTTTGGAGGAATACTGCCGCGAGGGAGAGGTTTTCGTCCGGGTGGGCACCTACCAGGGCCCGGTGCGCTTTAGCCCCCGGTGTTTTCCCGACCTCTGCCTGGACCTGGCCAAGGTGTGGGGCGAGCACTAAGAAGAGGTGATCGACCTTGCCGCCCCTTATCCTGGTAGTGGACGACGACCCCAAGATAACCGCCCTGCTGCACCGCAGCCTCACCTACGCCGGCTATAAGACCGTAGAGGCCCATACCGGGGCCGAAGCCCTGGAAAAGGCGGTTAACTTGAACCCGGATCTGGTGGTGCTGGACCTCATGCTGCCGGACATCGACGGGTTCGAGGTCTGCCGCCGGCTGCGCGAGGACGTGGACCCCCTGATCCTGATGCTTACCGCCCGGGACGAAGTGTCCGATCGGGTAAAGGGGCTGGATAGCGGGGCGGACGATTATCTGGTAAAACCTTTCGCCCTGGAGGAACTCCTGGCCCGGGTGCGGGCCCTGCTGCGCCGCCGTCATCCCGAAACCGGAAAGGTGCTGGAATTTGCCGACCTGCGCCTGGACCCCAACACCCGCGAGGTCACCCGGGGCGGCCGGACCATCCATCTTACCGGCAAGGAGTTCGACCTCCTGGCCCTTTTCATGGCCAACCCCCGCCGGGTGCTTACCCGGCAGACCATTATGGACCGGGTCTGGGGCTACGACTACAGCGGGGAGTCCAACGTGCTGGAAGTTTACATAGGCTACCTGCGCGCCAAGCTGGAGGCCGGGGGGGAAAAGCGCCTCCTGCACACCGTGCGGGGCGTGGGCTACGTGCTGCGGGAATAACGGGACGGGGTGAAAGCGTGCTCTCCATTCGCTGGCGGCTGACTCTCATCAATACTACGGTGCTAATTCTCACCATTTTTGTTTTCGGATTCGCCCTGTACTTCATTCTGGAGCAATACCTTTGGCGCCAAACCGACCGCGCCCTGGCGGCTCGGGCGGCGGAGATCACCTACCGCTTGGAAGCCCCCCGCCCTCCCTTCGGTCGCCGGGATCTGGTAGACCTGCCTTATTTGAGCGTTTTCCTCTACCCGGATACCTTCGTGCAGTTGGTGGATGCCCAGGGCCGCATTGTGGCCAAGTCTCCCAACCTGGGCAGCGAGGACCTGCCCGTACCGCCCCAGACCCTGGAAACCGCCCGGCTTAAGGGCCCCTTCTTCCAAACCGTGAAGACCAACGGCCAGCGGGTGCGGCTTTACAACCTCCCGGTGGTGGCGGCCGACTACTACTTCCTGGGCGTCCTGCAGGTGGGACGGGTGTTAGAGCCCACCTACCACTTCCTAAACCGCCTGGTACTGGTGCTGGTAATCCTGGGACTGGGGATGATCGGGCTTGCCACCGGCGCCGGCTACTACCTGGCCCGGGCGGCCCTCCGACCGGTGGAACACCTCACCCAGGTGGCCACGGCCATCAGCCGCACCCAGGATCTTAACCGCCGGGTTAGCTACTCCGGCCCCGAGGACGAGCTGGGCCGCTTGGCCCGGGCCTTCAACCAAATGCTGGAGAGTCTGGCCGCCGCCCAGAAATCGCTCACCGAGGCCTACGCCGCCCAGCGCCGTTTCGTGGCCGACGTCTCCCACGAGCTACGCACCCCGCTGACCGTAATCCGCGGGAGCCTGGAACTGCTGCAACAACTACCTCCAGCCGATCCCGGCCGGACCGAGATCCTGGCCGACGCCGTATCCGAAGCCGAGCGCATGTCCCGGCTGCTTAACAACCTCCTGCTGCTGGCCCGGGCCGACGCCGGCCTAAAAATCGAGCGCGCCCCGGTAGATCTGGGGGCCCTGGTACAGGAGGTAGCCCGCCAGGCACCCCACCTGGGGCCGGCCACCTTCCTCACCCGCGATCTAGAGGTGCTTGCCGGCGCCCGGGTGCTGGGTCACGCCGATTATCTTAAGCAGCTTTTGCTAATCCTTTTGGATAACGCCTTCAAGTACACTCCTCCGGAGGGAACCGTGACCCTCGGCGCCGCGACTCGGACCGGCGGCTACGAAATAAGCGTGGCCGACACCGGGCCCGGCATCCCCGCCGAGGAAATACCCCGGATCTTTGATCGGTTTTTCCGGGGCTCCGCGAGTAGAGCCGGCAGCACCGGCTTGGGCCTGGCCATCGCCCGCTGGATCGCCGAGGAGCACGGAGGGCGCATCGAGGTCATCAGCGCCCCGGGCCAAGGAGCCACCTTCACCGTTTGGCTTCCTGCCGCCTGATTTCTCAGCCTCTCTTAACCTTCTCCTAAGGTGTCCTTAAGGGTCGCGCGATACCTTAAATTCTAGCCTCCCCCGATCCTGCAGTCTTCCCGGGGAGGAGGTGAACGGCGCGGACGCCACCCGCTCGGGGCGTCTCAACGAAGGGGCCGGGCTTCAACCTTCCTGCGGTTGGAGCCCGGCCTTGTAGCCAAAAAAGGGGCCGGCCACCAACTTGACGCCGGCCAAAGAAACATGGAAGAGGAGGGTGCTGAAAACCAAAAAAGTCCACCTGCGCGAAGGCAAGAGGACTTCTTGGTTTCGGGTAAAAATCGCCTCCCTATCCGCGTAGGTACTAGCGACCGGCCGAGCAGGCAGGTCTCCTGGCTCGGGTTCTTCAGGGGCCCGGCGCCTTCCCGGAGCAGCCCTCCAGTGGCCGTATATGCCGGGTCCTTCCCCCTCACAGTGGCGGGACCGCGCCGGAATCACACCGGCTTCCCTCTTAGCCTGCCGGAGCAGGCACCTGCTCCGCCCCAAAATGGTTCTTATTAGTAAGGTGACTTCGCCGCCCGACGTCCGTTTCCTGCCGCTCCGAGAAAAATTATTGCGGCCGGTGGATCCCGGCCCGGGCATTCGGCTGCGGCCGCGTGTCCCCGGCGCGGCTAACCGGATGAGGACCCGATTCGACCGGAGCGTAAGGTCGCCGGGCGCAGGAGAAGACCGATCACCCCCAGGCCGGCGGCAAACAGCATAACTTCCCGGTATCCCCACCAGTGGGCGAGGCCGCCGCCCAGGAAAGGTCCCACGGCGTTGCACAAGTTTATGGTGGACTGCAACAGCCCGGCCGCCGTACCCCGCTCCTCGCCGCTCCCCAGAGCCAGCAACAGGGCGCCGATGTAAAGGCCCGACCAGGCCACGCCCAGCAGGGCCTGCACGCCGAGCAACGCCGGCCCCGGCCGGACGTAGGCATAGGCGACAAAGACCGCCACCGAAAGAGCCTGGCCGAGGGCGAAGATGCGGACGGGACTATACCGCCCCAGGTAGCGCATGGCTACGAACTGGGAGACGAAGTTCACCCCCCAAAGCACCCCTATCCAGGTGCGGTTCAGTCCCATGGCGGCCAGGTAGAGGGGCAGGATGATCCAGACGGCCGTGGCTCCCAGGTGGCGAAGGAAGACGCCGAAGTAAATGTGGCGGTTGCGCCGCAACACCGGCCACAATCTTACTCCCTGGGGACGCGCCTGGGGCGGAGCCTCCTTCAGGGTAAGGGCTACGGCGAGCGCTGCCCAGCAGAAAAGGGAACTGGCCGCAAACAGCAGCCAGAACTCCTTAAGCACCGCCGCTCCTAAAGCCCCGGCAATCCATCCCAAGGAACCGTAAGAACTAAATCGGCCCATGTCCGCCCCGGAATCGTAGGCGTAGGCAATCAGGGCCGCCGTGGTCACTCCCAGAGAAAAGCCCACAGCCGCGCGGACCAACACCAGCAAATAGAAGTCGGCGGCCAGAATCTGGGCGGCAAAGGCCAGGCCGCTGGCGGCCAGTCCCAGCCGCACAAAGAACAAACGACCCGAGACGTCGGATTTCCAGCCGGAAAACAGGGAGGCCAGCAGAAAGGCGGTACCGTAGGCCGAGCCTACCAGCCCTACCTGCCAGTCGTTCGCCCCTAACTCCTCGGCCAGCAGGGGTATGAATATCACGGAGGACTGTACCGCCGCGCTCAGCAAGAAGTTGACCATGCTCACCGCCGCCCGGTCGGGAAGCCCCTCTGAGGGCGGCCAAGGCAGTTCCAAGTGCAGATCCACGGACGTTACCTCCCCGGACCCGACCGGGTACTACGCCGATCCCTCTTAATTCGTCATTTGGTCACAAGGTCGAGCACCATCATCACCACAAACCCGGCTATGGCGCCCAGGGTGGCGACGTCGGCGTAACCCCCTTCCTGCGAGGAAGGAATTAGCTCCTCGATCACCACGAACACCATCGCCCCGGCGGCAAAACCCAGGACGTAAGGCAGGAAGGCGCTGGCGGCGACCGTGGCCAGGGCTCCCACCACCCCGGCCACCGGCTCCACCAAACCGGAAAGCTGGCCGTACCAGAAACTCTTCCACCGGCTTACCCCTTCCCGCCGCAGGGGCAGGGACACGGCCAGGCCCTCGGGAAAGTTCTGCAAGGCTATGCCCACGGCCAGAGCCACCGCTCCCTGGTGAGTCGCCTGAGGCAGGCCGGCGGCCGCCGCCCCGAAGGCCACTCCCACCGCCAGCCCCTCCGGCACGTTATGCAGGGTTACCGCCAGTACCAATAAAGTGGTGCGCTGCCAGGAGGTGCGTATCCCTTCCGGACCGAGATCCGACGGAGCAGCGTGGAGGTGAGGAAACAGGGCGTCGGCCAGCCGAAGGAAAAGGGCGCCGGCCACGAAACCCCCGGTGGCGGGAACCCACCGGGGCAGCGTCAGGTGACCGGCCATTTCCACCGCCGGAGCCAGCAACGACCAGAAGCTGGCCGAAAGCATTACCCCGGCGGCAAAACCCAGCATGCCGTCCAAGAACTTCCTGGGGACCGATCCGGTGAACATCACCATGGCCGCACCGGCGGCGGTGACCGCCCAGGTGCCCAGAGTAGCCAGCAGAGCCTGCCATACGGAAGCTTCTACCACCGGTAGCACCTCCGGTAGGGTCGGGCTTTCTATTAGGTTTACGGCCCGATGGCGCCCATCATGCCTGCGTGAGCGCAGTGGGCCGAGCGCCTTAAGGGAGCACCCGGAACCGCCGGCTCGCGGTAAGGCGGCTACCGCGAATTACCGGCCACCGCCTCCTTCAGGGCCAAGAAAGACCGGAAAAACTCCAAAGAGGCCCGGGTAAGCTCCTGCGCCCATTCCAAGGTGGCCGCCTGCGCCAGCTTGGCCGCCGCTTCGTGCACCGCCCGGTGCGGCGCCTCCAGGGTCACAAAGGCCGGCAGGTGTCCCAGGGCCTGGCGTCCCTCCCCTTCATACCACCGGCCGAAGGCGCACTCGCGGTGCGAGGCCACGGTTATCCCCTTGCCGGCGCCGGCCACCACTTGCCGCAGGAACCGGGCGTGGTCGGCCAAGCGCGCTCCCAGCAGCGCCACCCCGTTCTCTCCCGGGGAATAAGTCGCCGCCTGAGCAACGTGCCCGAATACCAGGTCGGCCAAATCGGCGGCGTCTCCGAACACCGCCCGCCCGAGTTCCGCGGCCTGAGCTAATTCGCTCCCGGTGCCGGCCAGGGAGTTGGCCGCCTGGGCCTGGTGCTCCACCGCCAGAGAGATGTCCTTCACCGCGCTGCCCGCCTGCTCCACCTGGCGCATACTCTCCCGCACCCGCGCCAGCATTTGGCCGGCCTCCCGCTCGTATTCTCCTAGCGCTTGGCTGGCGGCGCGGGCGTCGGAAACCGCTCCCCCGGAAAGGCTCTCTATCTCCCGAGAGAGGTCGCTCACCGTGCGCACCGCTTCCTTGGTTTCCCCCGCCAGCTTACGCACTTCGGCGGCCACCACCGCGAACCCCCGGCCGGCGTCCCCGGCTCGGGCCGCCTCAATGGCGGCGTTGAGGGCCAAAAGGTTGGTCTGGTCGGCTATCTGCCCCACGTATGTACCTACGGTATTGACCTTGCGTAGGGTATTGGAAACCTCCCCCAGCCGGGTCACGGTGGCTTCAAAGGCAGATCGCGCCCGGGCCAGCAACTCCTCCACCTGCCGCATACCCTGTTCGTGGCCCCGGTTGATTCGCTGCAGCTCCTCGTGCATGCCGTGGATGTGCTGCACCGAAGAGGAAACCTCCTCGGCTGCGGCCCCCAACTCCTGGGCCGAAGCGGCCAGGTCGGTGGCCATGGCCGCTACTTTGTCCGCCTCCAGCCGGGCGCGCAAGCCCATCAACTCCGCGTGGGCGGCGGTGAAAAGGCTGGCCGCGGCGGCAAAGGCCAGCTCCTCCGCGCATCCCGGCGGTAGTTCCGGGCTGGTAGCCGCCACCTCCGCCCCGGTGGCGCTTGCCGGCTCGACAGCCGCCGCCGTATTCTTGCCCTTCCTCCTAAACACCCGTCACCCTCCTTCCCGTGCACCCATTTACCGCATTTTTTCATAACCTTCGTCAGTCTGCAAGTTGATTGGGGAGGAATCTTATCGTATACGGGAGAATGAAACTACAAAAAACGGTCTCAAAAGGCGAATTCCGGCAGCGAACGGGCGGACACGCCATACCGGGTTGCGGCCCGACTACGTTAGCCACTTGCCGGAACCCGAACTTGGCGCAGGCGAAGGCGGGCGCCAGACCTCCGGACGGCTGCTGACTCCGGGGGCCGGCAAGCAAGATGGCGACATGAACACCCGTCCTGGAGGAGGTAGGAACGTGGATAACGAAAAGCCCCCCACGGGATCGCCGGGTACCGGATCTGGCGCAGGCTCGGAGAAGCAGGAAACGGGGTGGGATGCGGTCCGGCCGGTGCTGTCGGCCCTCAGCATCCCCGCCGCTTTGGTAGACCGCGATTTCCGGGTACTGGATCTTAACCAGGCGCTTCTGGACAAGCTGGGGCAGAACCGGCAGGAGGTAATAGGCCGCTTATGCCGGCAGGTTTTCTGCCGGCGGGACACCCCGCCCGACCACTGCGTGCTCTCCCGCACCCTAATCAGCCGGCGACAAGAGAACGCCACCATCTGGAGCCAAGACGGCAACACCGCCCTTTTGGTAACCTCCATACCCCTGTTCGACCGGGAAGGCACGATAGCACGGGCCCTATTGGTCCACGCCGACGTCACCGAGCAGCAAAAATCCGAAACCTGGCGCCTCATCGCCGGCCGCCTGCTGCAAACCACTACCGACGGAGTGCTGATCCTGGACCAGAATCAGGTGGTACAGTGGGCCAATCCTGCCTTCACCCGCCTTACCGGCTACCCCTACGAAGAAATTGTGGGCCGGGAGGCGGGGCTCTTGCGCTCCGACCACCACGACGCCGCCTCCTGCCAGCACATGTGGGAGGAGGTGGCCCGCCGGGGCCACTGGGAGGGCGAGTTCTGGTACCGGCACAAAAACGGCGAAATTCAACCCCGCTGGCTAACGCTGAGCGCCGTGAGAGGGGAAGGCGGGCAACCCACTTACTACGTGGCCGTATACTCCAACCGCGCCCAGAAGTCCAATAATTTTGCTACCATCCAGCACTTCACCCATTACGATCCGCTCACCGGGCTGGGTAACCGCCTACAACTCTCCGACCGGTTCGCCTTCGCTTCCGCGCACGCCACCCGCCTGGGCCTCACCCCGGCCCTCCTCTACATAGACCTGGACGACTTCCGCGAGGTGAACCGCGCCTTGGGATACGCCGCCGGCGACCAAGTGCTGCAAGCCGTGGCCGAGCGCTTGCGTCGGACCGTACGGGAAGACGATACCGTGGTTCGCCTGGGCGGCGATGAGTTCGTGCTGCTCTTGCTGCTCCAGCAGCCCGAGGACGCCACCCTAATCGCCAGGAAAGTGCTGGAGGCCATCGCTCCCCCTCTGACCACAGAAGGGCGGGAAATCCGGATCACGGCCACCATAGGCATTGCCCTTTACCCCCGCGACGGCCGGGAAATCGAGGAATTGCTGCGGGCCGGCCACTCCGCCATGGAACGGGCCCGGGAACGGGGCCGCAACACCTGGGAGTACTACGCCCCGGGGTTGGAGGCCGTGGCCCTGCGCCGCTTCGCCCTGGAGCAGGAACTGAGGCGCACTCTGGACGGGGCGGGCCTGCTGGTCTACTACCAGCCACGGGTGAGCCTACATACCGGGGCGGTGGCCGGAGTGGAGGCTCTGGTGCGGTGGCAACACCCCACCTGGGGTTTGCTTATGCCCCGCGACTTCATCCCCATTGCCGAGGAGGCCGACTTGATTTTCGGGCTGGGGAAGAAGGTACTGGAAACCGCCTGCGCCCAAGTACGGCAGTGGCACCGGGTCGGGTACCGG
Organism: Neomoorellales bacterium; assembly: GCA_049719955.1. Classification (GTDB taxonomy): domain Bacteria; phylum Bacillota; class DSM-521; order Neomoorellales; family SLTJ01; genus JANLFO01. The sequence continues at coordinate 80,686 of JBNARC010000009.1, forward strand.
CCGCTGGTGCTTTCGGTCAACCTTTCGGCACAACAGTTCCGTCACCCGGACCTGGGCGTCACCATCCGTCAGGTGCTCGAGGATACGGGATTAGATCCCAGCTCACTGGAACTGGAGATAACCGAGAGCACCGCCATCCGGGACCTGGAACTGTCTCGCAAAGTGATCCGGTACTTGTCGGAAATGGGCGCGGGCATCGTCATCGACGATTTCGGGGTAGGTTACTGCGCCCTCAACTATCTGAAGTATTTCCCGGTTAAAGCCCTGAAAATAGACCGTAGCTTCGTGCAGGGCCTGGGCGAAAGCCCGGCAGACGAGGCGATCGTGGCCACCATGATTGCCCTGGCCCACAACCTGGGCGCCCTGGCCGTGGCCGAAGGGGTGGAGACCGAACGTCAGCTCCACTGGTTGCGCCTGCGGGGATGCGACGAGGTTCAGGGTTTCTGGTTTAGCCCGCCCCTGCCACCGGAAGAGGTGGAAGGGGTTTTGAAAAGAATATAATTATAGTCGTCGCAAAAAATGGGCAACCAATCTGGGTTAGAGGTAAGAACCTTGGGTTAGAGGTGAGAACCCTTGTACCGAACCCGAATTTACCTTCGGCCCGATCAGCACTGCGCGCTTACGGCCGAGGCGAAGGAGAAGGGAATATCTTTGGCGGAACTGATACGCCAAATAGTCGAGGAACACCTCCGACGGCGTGAAAAACCCAATACATCCGCGCGGGAGATACTCCTACGCCTAGTAGGGTTGGGAGAAAGCGGCTACACAGACGTGTCGGAACGGCATGATCGCTACTTGGCGGAGGCTCTAGCCGATGATAATGGTTGACACCTCCGCTTGGTACGCTATCTGTGATCGCACGGACAAAAACCATCCTCGCGCCAGCGATTTTTTCGCCCGAGTAGCAGAAACCGAGGCGTTGGCCACGACCGACTTTATCCTAGCTGAAACCCGGGCTCTCCTGAACGCCCGCCTCGGACGCACCGCTGCTATCACCTTCTGGCAGACTTTGCGCGAAGCCGATGTGCCAGTATTCTGCATCCGTGAGTCCGACCTCGAGGCTGCGTGGCGCATCCTTCAGTCCTTTCGCGACCAGACCTTCAGCTTAACCGATTGCACTACCTTTGCTGTCATGGAGCGTCTGCGCCTAGAACGAGTATTTACCTTTGACCGACACTTTGCCATCTATCGCTACGGGCCACGACGCCACCAGGCGTTCGTATGTCACCCGTAAAGGAGATGGGGGTGGCGAAGCATTATTCGACCGCGCCTTCTTCTGTGCGGGTACTACGGGTTCAATAACGCCGGCGACGAGGCGGTGCTCCTGGCTCTAATTCAACAGATCCGCCGCTACCTTCCCGGCTGGGAGCCGGTAGTGCTGTCGGCCGACCCGGACACCACGAGCCGCCTCTACGGGGTGGAGGCTTACCACCGCTGGCGCTGGCGGGAGGTGGTGCGCGAGGTCCGGCGCTGCCGGGCCCTGATAAGCGGAGGCGGAAGCCTGCTGCAGGACGTTACCGGCCGGGCCAGCCTGCTCTACTACCTGGGCGTGATCTGGCTGGCTAAGCTTTTCCGCAAGCCGGTTTTCATTTACTGCCAGGGATTGGGGCCCTTGATCCACCCCGAGTCCCGTCTGCTGGTCCGCCTTACCCTGGCCCGGTTGGAAGGAATAGTGCTGCGCGACGAAGAATCGGCGGCCTTACTGTCCTCGCTCGGAGTGAACCGGGAGGTGCTGGTGAGTGCCGATCCGGTTCTGAGTCTGGATCCCTCCGGGGCCGACCCCGCCGGGGCGGAGGAGCTTCTGAACCGCCTGGGCCTTGAACCGGCCAAGGGCCCCATCCTACTGGTAAACCTGCGCCCTCTTCCGGGCCCGCTTCGCGCCCGGGAGGCAGAGCTGGAAAGGGCGGCGCGCGCCCTGGTGGAACGTTTTCGGGCCCGGGGCTGGCAGCCATTGCTGGTTCCCCTGCATTGGCCCGCCGACCGGGAAATCTGTTGCCGGGTGGAACCGCAGGCGGTGCTAGGAGAACCCTTGCCCCTACCGATCCTCTTAGGCCTTTTTTCCCGAGCCAATCTGGTGGTGGGGGTGCGGCTACACGCCCTGGTTTTTGCGGCGTTGTTCGGCCGGCCCCTGGTGGGTCTGGCCTACGACCCCAAGGTCCCGGCGCTGTTAAGGCAAATCGGAGGAACCGCGCTGGAACTAACCGACCTGGAACCGGAGCGATTGGTTGCCGCGGCTACTGCCGCTTGGGAGCAACGGGCGCAATGGCAGGCCACTCTCCCTCAACGTTTAGCCCCCTTGCGTCAGCGCGCCCTCGCCGCCCCCGAATACCTGCGCACCCGACTAGAAGGGAACCTTCGCCCCTCCCCGACCGTCTAACCAATGAGGGTAAATCCGAACGAAAGCCCAATTTGGCACCATTCGCCGGCCCGACCACTATCAAGAACGAAGGAGGGTCCTCTTGAGATTGCCACGCGTCGCCCTGTGGGTGCTGCTGTTTCTGCTGGCGGTCGGAACGGCTGCCGTTCCGGTTCGGGCGTCGGAGCCCCCGGCCGCACCCACCCTTCCCCAGCCGCGCCTGGCACCGGTAGAGAGCCGTAAGGTAGATCCGGGCTTATTGTACCGGCGCTGGGAGGGGAGCGACGTTCTGGGCCGGCCTCTGGTGGGGCACACCCTGGAGATAAACCTTAATGACCCGGGGCTGGAAGTAGTGGTGGTGCCGGCCGGCGACGCCCTGGGCCCTACGGAAACCGTGAGTTCCCTGGCCGGCCGCTACGGGGCGCTGGCCGCCATTAACGGTAGCTTTTTCTACCGCAACGGCGAGCGCACGCTTCCAGTGGGGAACCTAATGCTGGACGGAAAGCTGGTGGCGGCCTCCGATTTCCTTCGACCCAGCCTCGGCCTGACCGCCGACCGCCGTTTTCTATACGGGCTGGTGATTCCCCAGGTTCGCCTTCGCACTCAGGATGGCAGGACCACCCTGGCCCTTTCTAACCTCAACCGCCCCTATCAGGCGGGCCGCCTCCACCTCTATCACTCCCTTTGGGGCCCCACTACCGGGACTCCGGCGGGCACCCGGGAACTGATCCTGCTGCCTAAGGGGTCGGGTTACACCGTGACGGCGGTAGGCAGCGGCAACAGCGCCATTCCCCGATCGGGTTTGGTGATAGCCGGCGAGCCCGGCCTGCTTCCCGAACTTCCCCCCGGTACCACCCTCAGCCTGGAGGCCGATCTGGGCGCTGGCTGGAAAAACGCCCGCCAGGTTCTAACCGGTGGCCCGTTGCTGGTAGAAGGCGGCCGGCCGGTTTTCGAAGCGGTGCAGGAAGGCTTCACCGGCACCGTACTGGGCCGCAAGGCCCGCACCGCGGTGGGGGTCAAACCGGACGGGCGCCTGGTGTTCCTGGTGGTGGAGGGAAACGATGCCCAGCAAACCGGTGTTACCTTGGAGGAAATGGCGGTGCTGGCCGCCTCCCTGGGGCTTGAGACCGCCGTAGGTTTGGACGGCGGTGGCTCCAGCGCCATGTGGGTGGCCGGCTCCCTGGTTTCCCAGCCGAGCGGTACTCAGGAAAGGCCGGTGGCCAACGCCCTGGTGGTGCTGCGGGCAATCCCGGTTTACCTCTACGGCTGGCGTCTGCCCTGCGACACCCCGCCCTTGCTGGCAGAGGGCCGGGTGCTGGTGCCCCTGCGGGCCATCTTCCAGGGACTGGGGGCGGAAGTGCAGTGGGATCCCCAAACCCGGCAGATCCTCGCCCGGCGCCAGGACCGCTGCGTAGAGCTGATCGTGGGCGAAAAACAGGCCCGGACCGACGGCCGGCCGGTTACCCTGGACGTTCCGGCCCGGGTGGTCAACGGCCGCACCCTGGTGCCGGTGCGATTCGTCAGCCAGGCCCTGGGCGCCACCGTGCAGTGGAAGCCCGAGGAGCGGGCCGTATACGTCAACTGAGCCAGGCCAGGACAAAACTCGAAGAAGGGTTGTCGGGCTCGGTATTCGTATGGTATGGTCTAATCGGGTTAGAGGAAGTTCCGTAAGCTGCCCCTGCGCTAAGTTGCGCTAGTGTCGAGTTGGGCTCTAAGGCGCGGGCGCAGCGGGCAGCGGGTTCGGTGCCCTGACTCTTATTCTGCACTAATGGCCGTAGAAGATTTTGGCTGAGGCAGCGTAGGCGGGCTGAAGAAGGTGATTGTCTCAATGATTGGGCGAGGAAAACAGCGAGCACCACGTAACCGGACCTTGACGCTTAACGAAGAAGAGTTCCGTTATTATCGTGACCGGTTGCTGCGCCTGGAGGGGCCGGCCACCTTGGATATGATCCTGGACAGAACCATCCATCAAGATTTGTTTGCGATTCTGGAATGGCTGCCGGCCAAGGTGGTTGACCTCTTGTTCGTCGATCCCCCATATAATCTCTATAAGACTTTTAATGGACATACGTTCGTTGAACGACCCTCCTCGCAATACGAACAATGGCTCGACTCATGGCTTTCGAAGCTTGTGAGGTGCCTCAAGGACACGGCATCCGTCTATATTTGTGGAGACTGGCGCTCATCGGCGGCTATCCACCGGGTAGGCGAGAAATACTTCAAGGTGCGTAACCGCATCACCTGGGAGCGCGAAAAGGGCAGAGGGTCGAAGGCCAACTGGAAGAATTGCTCTGAAGACATCTGGTTTTTTACCGTTTCCGATACCTACACGTTCAATGTGGAAGAGGTTAAACTGGCGCGGCGGGTACTTGCGCCGTATACTGACGAAAGAGGCAAGGCGAAAGACTGGGTTGAGACCACAGACGGCAGATTCCGCCTTACCTATCCCTCGAACATATGGACGGATATTACCGTGCCGTTTTGGTCAATGCCCGAGAATACCGACCATCCTACCCAAAAGCCAGAGAAGCTGCTCGCCAAGATTATTCTCGCCAGTTCTAATCCGGGAGATGTCGTTCTTGATCCGTTCTTGGGCTCTGGCACCACCAGTGTAGTGGCATCGAAACTAGGGCGTCATTATATCGGTATCGAAATCGATGAGCAGTACTGCTGCATTGCAGAGAAGAGACTAGACATGGCTAAGATAGATAAAAGCATTCAAGGGTATACAAATGGAGTGTTTTGGGAAAGAAACACGTTCGCTGCCCAGTTTAGAAGAAGACGAGATATGCCCGAGTCTCAAAGAGCGCAGGATAGGCTGGCGCAAACTACACTGCCGTTCGAAGCTAGCCGGGGGGAGTAGCCACGTGAGAAGCAGGATTTTTTACACCGATATCTACAAGGATCTCCAGGCGAGAGTGAAGGAACTTATTAACTCCCACAAAGCATTCTTATCTCCCGAAACAATGAACAGTACTCGAGCGGCGGGAGACGCAATCCAGAGTATCATTGCCGATAACTTTCGCAGACTACTCGGTGGCCTGTGTGCCGAGTATTCATCGGACTTTGCCCGTCGATCGATGGCTGATCTGGCGTTCAAAGACATAGATGGCTTCTACTACGTTGTTGACGTAAAAACCCACCGAACAGACACGAAGTTTAATATGCCGAACCTAACCTCGGTGGAACGATTGGCGAGGCTGTACGAAGATGACTCTAATTACTTCGTCCTCCTTTTTGTTGCCTACCACCTAGAACAAACCAAGGCTGTTGTAACGGATGTCAAATTTGTGCCAATTGAGTTCTTGGGATGGGACTGCCTCACGATAGGTGCCTTAGGATGGGGGCAGATCCAAATAGCAAATTCAAACTATATAACCGTCAACGCTCAATATCCCCGCAGGAAATGGATGCTTGAGCTTTGCGATGCTATGCTCGAGTTCTACCCCAGGGAAATCGCCAAGATTGATGAAAGAATTAAGTACTTCGAGAAGGTTCGGGGCTTCTGGCTCGCCAAATCGGGCGAGTAGGCATTCTACACTAGCAGGCCCGGTCGGATCAGTGCTGAGT
>JBNARC010000010.1:0-83541 GCA_049719955.1 Neomoorellales bacterium
ACCGGGGCTTAATTTTTCTTGGGTCTGGCCTTTAGGCTACGGGGAAGCGTAAAGGATGTAAGGATACACCCGGCTGGCGTTGTTCAGCGCTGGCAGGAGTTCTAGGTCCTACCCTCGCAAAGCGCCAGGAAGGCTTGGCGGGCATGATCCGGTACCCGGGAACCGATTCGTAGGAGAAATAGGTTTACCGGGTGGCTACAAATGTCTGGTTCGACCGTAGGATGTTCTTTGAGTTCCAAGTGACTTAGGATTCTTACCAGAATACGGCGATAGGTGTAGGGGCTGAGACCGGTTCGCCTAAGGTCCCAGTTCCAATAGCAGCAGGAGGCCATAAGGATGTAATCCTCCCAATCTTCTCGGGCTATTCGCCGGGTCATGGTAGCAGCCAGGTCTTGCCCTCGCCACCCGGAACTGACCTCAAGGGAAGCCTCTAGTAGTTCCGGCCCCCTATAAGCTCCCCAAAACTCTTCTTTGTCCGGGGCGAACAATATAAAATATCCCACTACGGTATCGTCGACTCGCGCCACGGCCATGGTGCCGGGCGAGTTGGCCCGCAACTCTAGTAGCCGTTCCTTTTGTCGGCTCGCCGGTCGGAAATTGTCTAGGCCCGGGTCAAGGGAGAGCTGGGCTAGTCTTGAAGCATCCACGAGTTCAATGACCAGTCTAGTGTTCCTAGCGTTTTCGGCCGAAGGTTCCTGGCAGTAGTTGGGCTCGCGCATGAATTCACCTCCTTCCTCTCAGGTAGTTGCTTGAGCGATTGTGGTTATTACTTTATGCGGTTGACTACTAATCGGATCTACCAGGCCTAATGCTTCTAAGCTAAGATTATAGTATTTCAAATCCAATGTCAATTCTTACGAGGGATAATTTATCAGTGGTACCCTAACGACAAGTGCTTGGATTACTATTTTTTGCCGGCTTTTTTGGGCACCGAACCCGGGCCACGGCAAGGAGGAGAACTGGGAGGAACACTTGAAAGGGCAGGGCCAGGAATAAATAGGGTCCCCGGATGAAGTTCAGCAGTTCCGTAGAACTGTCCCACAGGCCCACGCAAAGCGCCAGGAGCAACGTTGCCACCGGGGGGACGAACGCCCGGTGGTTCCCGGTGGAGAAGAGGTTGGCCAACCCCAAGGTTACCAGGTAGAGGGAAGCGGCGATCCTTATGAAGGCCCCAAAAGTCCAAACGAAGATAATCAGCACCTCAATGCGTTCTACAAAATCGGCCAGACTAATCTGTTGTGTGACCACCAGGCTGGGGTAGGCTACCCGTACCAGTTCCTCCGGCCCCAGGGCGGCGATGTTTACCACGGTAACCAGAGAGAGGGCCAGGCCCACGAAAGCTATGGCTGCGGGCAAAACGCCGCGGGCGGCGCGCGGTGAAGAGAGAGCCGACGCCAGCCCGGCCAGGCCCACGGTTTCTCCAAAGGGGAATCCCAGGCCGATGAGACTACCTTTCAGGAGGGGAAACCATCCCCACTCCAGCATGGGAAGGAGACGCTCGAACCGCGTGAGGTTCGGGGTTAAGACGGACAGCAGATTAAGAACCGCGATGACGAACACCACCGGCAGAAGGAGCAGTTCGGCCAGGCGGGCAATAGCTTCGATTCCCGAGCATACCAGCCACACCGCCAGAGCGGCCAGCACCACGGCGAAAACCACCATGGGCGTGCGGGGCATGACGGCCGTGACGTAGAGATCGGCGATGGCCCGGAGCGCCATAGCCCCGAGGAGGCTAAAGTAACCCGCGTAGGCCAAGCCCACCGCGCTTCCCATCCCGGTGCCCAAGAGCTTGAGGATGCAGGCGTAGAGGTCGCCTCCCGGGGTCTCTGTCACCACCGCCGTCCAGACCAGGCTGAGCCCGGCCGCCACTCCCGAGGCCAGAAGTACCGCCAGCCATCCGTCCTGGCCCGCCGGCCCCACGGGCAAGAGCAAGGTGGCGATGCCCAGCAGGTAGATGCTGCTGAGGGAGAAATACTGCCAGGGCGAGACGGTTTCCTTTGGCATGGGAACTCCCTGGCGCGTCGTCCGCGCCTCTTTGGGTGGGGCAAACGCCCGGATTTCCCTCTTATTAGTCCCCCACGGTGGAGACTCCCATACTTCGCCAGGAAAAAAGTGCACTCTCCCCGCTCAGAATAAGAATATGAGCTTCCTTTGGCGCAGTCTGGTCGGGCGCCGGCCCAACGGCTCCCCTAAGCGGGGGCGGAAGGGGGCGCGTCTTGAGGGCCGCCACCTTTATCCTGCGGTGGCCGATAATCTTCGCGCTCTGGAGCAAGCCCTAGGAACATGCGACGATCTGGTGGTAAGACGCCTCAAGCTGGGCCGGCTAGCCCTGGGTGTGGTCTTCATCGAGGGGCTCGCCAACCGATCGGTGGTAGAGCACGACCTCTTGCGCTCCCTGCTCGATCAGGCGGAGTGGCGCCGGGACGCGGGTCTCCCTCTGGAGACCGCAGTGCAGGCCCTGCAGGAGAAAACCCTGTGCGTTGGCGAGGTGGCGGAAGTCAAGGATCTCCGGGCCGCGGTCGAGGCGGTGCTGAACGGGAACACCGTCATCTTCGGGGAGGGGTGGTCGGCGGCCATATGCGCCTGCACCAAGGGCGGGGAGAAAAGAGCGATAGTGGAGCCCGATACCGAAAAGGTCATCCGCGGCCCCCGAGACGGCTTTACGGAGGATCTGCGCGTCAACACCTCCCTGCTTCGGCGTCGCCTAAGATCTCCCGACCTTCAGCTTGAAACCCTTATCCTGGGCCGTATCACCCGCACCCGGGTCACCCTGGTTTACCTGAGGCACCTGGCTCCGCCCTCGGTGGTGGACGAGGTGCGCCGTCGGTTGCGAGGCATCGACCTGGACGGGGTCTTGGACAGCGGCTACGTGGAAGAGTTCCTGGAAGATCACCCCTTTTCCTTCTTTCCCCAAATCGCCAGGACGGAGCGACCGGATACCACGGCAGCGGCGCTGTTAGAGGGGCGGGTGGCGATCCTCACCGACGGGACGCCCTTTGCCCTGATTCTCCCGGTAAACCTGAACTTTTTTATGCAGGTTCCCGAGGACTATTACGAGCGCTGGCTTTCGGTGATCGGCATTCGCTTCTTCCGCTACCTGGGGACCCTGCTGGCCACCTTTCTGCCGGCCCTGTACGTGGCCCTAACCACTTATCATCAGGAGTTCATACCTACACAGCTCGCGGTGGCCATTGCCGGGCAGCGGGAGCAGGTACCCTACCCGGCTTTTATCGAGGCCCTCTTCATGCAAGTGGTCTTCGAGATCATGATCGAAGCCGGGTTGCGGCTGCCCCGGGCCATCGGGCAGGCGGTAAGCATCGTGGGCACCCTGGTGATCGGGGAGGCGGCCATCCGGGCCGGTATGGTTTCCGCCGCCATGGTAATCGTCATCGCCACAACCGCTCTGGCCTCCTTCACTCTGCCTTCCTATTCCGTCTACTTGAGCGTGCGCATGCTCCGCCTGCCCATGATTTTCCTGGCCGGCTTTCTGGGCCTGTTCGGCATCTTCGCCGGCCTGCTGGCGGTACTGATCCATCTGGTGAGCCTGCGCTCGGTAGGTTTGCCCTACCTCGAGCCCCTCACTCCCCTGGTCCTGAGCGAGCACAAAGACCTGCTGCTGCGTGTCCCCTGGTGGGCCATGCTTACCCGCCTCCGGCTGGCCCGGGATGCCTTGCGGGTGCGGCCGGGCGGCCAACCCCGGCCCCGAAGAATGGAGTTAGAGGCGGGCGCAGTACCGAGGCACCGAAACTTCCGCCGGGTCGAACAGCCGGGGTCGGGGAGGAAGAGATAGTGCCCTCTCCCCGAGCGGTGCGCCTGCTTCTGGCCCTGGCGGCGATTTCGTTCCTTGGGGCCGGTTGTTGGGATCGGAGGGAAATAGACGAGCTGGCCCTGGTTTCTACCGTAGCCGTAGATCGGGAGAAAGGCCAGACCGTGGTCACCGCGGAGTTCTTCCGGCCGGCCGCCCTGTCCCAGCAGACCGGAAGTGGGGCAGGAGTTACCATGACCGGTCGGCAGTCGCATCTGGCGGTGGGCAGGGGGCCTACCGTCTTTCGCGCCATCGAAGATATCGGGGTAAAGCTCCCGCGGGAGGTACGCTGGGCGCACGCCAACAACATCCTGGTGGGAGAAGAAATGGCCCGGCGCGGTCTGCGCGAACTCCTGGACTTCTGGGACCGCGACCCCGAGGCGCGCCGTAGCACCCATCTCCTGCTCGCCTGGGGTCCGGCGGGGGAGATTATGCGCCGGGCCCAATCGGCCTTCGAACTGGATCTGGGGCGGGAGATAGCCGGGCTGGAGCAGGCCGCACCCCAGACGGGCTACGGATACATCCCTACCGTGCACACGGTGATTGAAGACCTGGCAGGCGAGAGCCGGGCCACTTTCCTGCCCGTCCTGGTGCTTTCCCCCACCAACGTTCCGCCGCCGGCGGTATCCGGCTCCGGCGGAGGTGGAGGTCCGAGAGGGGCGGCCGAGCCGGCTCCGCCGCCGGTGGTTTTGACCGCCAGGCTCTACGGCACCGGCCTCTTTCTTGGGGATCGGCTGGTGGGCAGGCTCAACCCGCGCCAGACCCGGGGACTGATCTGGGTGTTGGGAGCGGTGCGGGAGGCCGTGCTCACCGTGAGTCTTGGGATGGGGGAGCAGAAGATCGATGTAGAGGTGACCCGCGTGCGCCCCCGGGTGGAAGTAAAGTCGGAGGGTGGGGGGTTTGAAGGCCGCATTGATCTCGTAGGCGAGGGAACCCTGGCGGCAGCACAGGGTGGAGGAGGCTATCTCATCGGCGGCCGGACCATCTCCCTGCTGGAGCGAAAGGCGGCGCACGCCATACGAAACGAGATTGTCGAAGCGCTGGAGGCGGCCAGCGCGGCGGGCACCGACGTCTTCGGCTTTGCCGGCGCCCTGCACCGGAGTGATCCCCGCCGGTGGCATGAGGTAGAGGAAAGGTGGCCGGAAGAGTTCCGGCGGCTGCCGGTGGAGGTCGGGGTCCGCTTCAAGCTGAGGCGGACCGGCCTAACCGGGCCGGGGCTAAGTTTCGGCCGTTAACCGCGAGGGAGCGGGTCCCCGGGCTGGTGCTGAGTTATCCCCACTGTGAGGTGACAGTACGAACGGGGAGCACCCGGTACCGCCCAAAGCAAACCGGGGATGCGTCAGGTGCTGGTGTTCTGGTGGCCGAGAAGTTTAGAATTAGGGTGGGCGGGTACAGAGGGCTGGGGAGCAGCCAAGCTATCTGCCAAGCCACGAAGGCTTTCTAGTTAGGAGGTGAAGCGGTGAAGACAGAGGAGCGTCTGCGGCAACTGGGGCTGGAATTGCCGGAACCCGCTCGGCCGGTAGCTAACTATGTTCCCGCGGTGCGGGCGGGCAATCTGGTGTTCGTTTCCGGGCAGCTTTGTCTGGTCAAGGGGGAAGTGAGATATCGCGGTAAGGTAGGCGCCGAGCTCACCGTAGAGCAGGGATACGAGGCGGCACGCCTGGCCACTCTCAACGCCTTGGCAGTCTTGCGGGCCGAATTGGGAGACCTAGACCGGGTACGCCGCGTAGTTAGGATTTTCGGGGCGGTAAACAGCGCCCCCGGGTTCAACCGGCAGCCGCAGGTGGTGAACGGCGCCTCCGACCTTCTGGTGGAGGTGTTTGGCGAGGCGGGGCGTCATGCCCGTACCGCCGTAGGGGTGAGCGAGTTACCAATGGATTCGGCGGTAGAAGTGGAACTTACGGTAGAAGTAGGTTAGAAGGAACCGCCAGGACTCAGCCAATGGGCAGGCCTCTGTGTTATAATTACTGACGAGAATTGAGTTGCGTCCGGGAGGTAGGGCAGTGGCGGCCGCGCTGTTGATTATTGACATGTTACGGGATTTCGTAGAGGTGGGGGGCGCACTATATATAGGACCGGCGGCCGAGGAAGTTAAGCCCCGAGTGCAGGCGGCCCTGAGGGCAGCCAGAGCGGAAGGGAGGCCGGTGATTTACGTTTGCGACCGCCACCGACCGGATGACGCCGAGTTTGCCATGTTTCCCCCGCATTGCGTGGAGGGCACGCCGGGGGCGGAGGTGGTGCCGGAGCTGGCGCCGGTACCCGGGGAAATAATCATTCCCAAGCGTCGCTACAGCGGCTTCTTCGGCACCGACTTGGATACCACCCTGAGAGAAAGAGAGGTTCATGAACTCTGGCTGTGCGGGGTATGTACCAATATCTGCGTCCTCTATACCGCCGCCGAAGCCCGGATGCGGGGTTACCGGGTGGTGGTGCTGCGGGAGGCGGTAGGCTCGTTTTCGGAGGCGGCGCACCGGTTTGCGCTGGAAGAAATGGAGAAAACCTTGGGTTGTCAACTTCGTTAACCGGGCAGGAGATCGACAAGGGAAGGGCGAACTCAAGGCTAGTGGGGAGTGAGCATGCGTATTGCTGTAATCGACGGTCAGGGCGGCGGCATAGGGCGACATATTACGGAGAGAATTCGCAAAGAACTGGGGGAAGAAGTGGAAATCCTGGCCCTAGGCACTAATTCTTTGGCCACCTCGGCCATGCTCAAGGCCGGGGCCAACGAGGGAGCTACGGGAGAAAATGCGGTGATTCAGAACGTGGGCCAGGTGGATGTTATCGTGGGCTCGTTAGCCGTGGTTCTGGCTCATTCCATGCTGGGCGAATTGACCCCGGCTATGGCCACCGCCGTGGCCTCCAGCCCGGCCCGGAAACTACTCTTGCCCCTGAACCGCTCCGGGGTTGAAGTGGTTGGGGCTACAGCCGAGCCGCTGCCGCACCAGGTGGAGCGGTTGGTGCAGCGGTTGAAGGCGATTAAGCAGGAAAGGGAGGGAACCCAATAATATGTGCGAGGCTAACGCTTACTTGCTGCGCGGAGACAAAGAGGAGCTCTTGCTGGAAAGCGTGGACCGGGTAATACCCCAGGAGGATGGCATCCTGCTCGAGGATATCTTCGGCAAGCGCAAGCTCATTAAGGCGCGGATTAAAGAGATGGCCTTGGTCGATCACCGGATCATCTTGGAGCCCCTGGGCGACTGACTGCGGATGGGAGGAGCAGTCTGGTTGAAAGTGGGGGATAGGTGGTGTCCGGTCACTCTAAGTGGGCGAATATAAAGCACCGCAAGGCCAAGGTGGACGCCCAGCGGGGCAAGCTGTTTACCAAGCTGGGCCGGGAACTGATCGTGGCCGCCCGCCTGGGCGGAGGCGATCCCGAGGCCAATCCGCGCCTGAAGCTGGCCATCCAGCGGGCCCGAGAGGCTAACATGCCCATGGAGAACATCCAGCGGGCCATCCAGCGGGGTACGGGCGAAATCGCCGGCGAAACCTACGAAGAGGTGGTCTACGAGGGTTACGGTCCCGGAGGAGTGGCTATCATGCTGAGCTTGGCCACCGACAACCGGAACCGCACCGCCTCCGAAATCCGGCATCTCTTTTCCAAGCACGGCGGAAGCCTGGGCGAGTCCGGTTGCGTGGCCTGGATGTTCGACAGCCGGGGCCTGATCACCGTGGAGTTAGGCGAAGGTGGCCCCTCGGCAGACGACATTATGCTGTGGGCCATAGAGGCCGGGGCGGACGACGTGAACTTCAACGAGGACGACAACAGCGTCGAAATCCTTACCGAACCCGGCCGTCTGGAAGAAGTGAAGGAAAATTTGGCGGCAAAGAGGGTGCCTATTGCTTCGGCAGAAGTTACCATGGTCCCCAAGAGTACGGTAAGCATTTCCGATCCGGAGTTGGCCCGGCGGGTGCTGCGCCTGATGGACGTACTGGAGGATCACGACGACGTACAGGCGGTTTACGCCAATTTTGATATTCCCGCGAGCCTAATGCGGGAGCTGGAAGGGGAGGCGGCGGGATAAGACCCGGGCGCAGGCCGGAAGTGCTGGTAATGGGTGTGGATCCCGGGCTGGCCCGGACCGGCTACGGGCTGGTGGGTCGCGATTCCTCCGGTTTGGTTCCGGTATCGTGGGGATGTATTTATACGCCAGCCGGGGAGAGCCTGGGCGGTCGTCTGCTTCGGCTTTATCGGGCTTTGGAGGGCCTCCTAGAGCGCTACCGTCCGGGCTGCCTGGCGCTGGAGCAGGTTTTCTTCAGCCGCAACGTGCGCACCGCTCTGGAGGTGGGCCAGGCCCGGGGGATAGTGGTGTTGGCGGCGGCTCGGGCCGGCGTTGAGCTCCGTGAGTACAATCCCCTTACGGTTAAGCAGGCGGTGGCCGGGTACGGGGGGGCGACCAAATCGCAGGTGCAAAGAATGGTACAGATGTTGCTGGACTTGGCGGAGAGGCCGGAGCCGGACGATGCCGCCGATGCCTTGGCCTTGGCCATATGCTGTGCGGAGCGGCTTAATCTAGAGAGGATGGTAACCCCGCCGTGATCGCCTTCCTGCGTGGCACTCTGGTCAGTAGCGGCCAAACCGTGGTGCTGGATGTGGGGGGCATAGGGTTTGCGGTTCAGGTGTCCTCCCGCACCGCCGAAGCCCTGCCCGAGCCCGGCTCGGTGGTCATCCTTCATACCTGGATGCAGGTCCGGGAAGATGGGGTGGGGTTGTACGGCTTTTTGGAGGCCGAGGAGCGAGAGTTGTTCGCCCGGCTGGTGGGGGTAAACGGGCTGGGGCCCAAGGGGGCCTTGGCGCTCCTGGCCGCCTACGGCGGTGAGCAACTGGCCGAGCTGATCGCCCGGGGGGATAGCGCCGCCCTGGTGAAAGTCCCCGGCATCGGGCCCAAACTGGCCCAGCGCATAGTGCTGGAGCTCAAGGACCGCGTAGTACCGCCCCGGCCAGGCGACTACCGCCGCCCGCGACCAGAAGCGGACGAGGCGCTGGCGGCTCTGGTGGCGCTGGGCTACTCGCCGGCGGAAGTGGAACCGGTGGTGAGGCAGGCGAGAAGGGTTCTGGGTGAAGAAAGCCCCACGGAAGAGGTCCTGGCCTACTGTTTGAAACAATTGGATCCCTCGACGTCGATGCGCCGGGCGGAGCCGTGAAGAAGGAGCCGGCGCTCTACCGGGGACATAGGGGGTGAAGAGGCTGGGAGCCACGGAACGGTTGCTGAGCGGGAAGGCCAGCGGGGAAGAGGAGCAGTTCGAGCTTAACCTGCGGCCGCGCTCTCTGGCGGAGTATATAGGTCAGGAAGAGGTTAAGGAAAGTTTAGGCATTTTCATTGCCGCGGCGCGGGCCAGACGGGAGCCGCTGGACCACGTGCTGCTCTACGGTCCCCCGGGCCTGGGCAAGACCACTCTGGCCATGGTAATTGCTCACGAGCTAGGGGTTCAGATCCGCATCAGCTCCGGACCGGCCATTGAACGACCGGGAGATCTGGCGGCCATCCTCACCAACCTTCAGCCCGGGGACGTGCTTTTCCTGGACGAGATCCACCGCCTAAGCCGGGCGGTGGAGGAAATACTCTACCCGGCCATGGAGGATTTCGCCCTGGACTTGGTTTTGGGCAAGGGGCCGGGGGCGCGCTCGGTGCGGTTAAGACTTTCCCCCTTTACCCTAATCGGCGCCACCACCCGAGTGGGCCTGGTGAGTTCCCCCCTGCGGAACCGGTTCGGGATGACTCTGCGGCTTAATTTCTACCGCCAGGAGGAGTTGGCCGAGATCGTGCGGCGCTCGGCCCGGGTGCTGGGGATCGAGATCGACCGGGAAGGGGCGGAAGAGATCGCCCGCCGCTCCCGGGGAACTCCCCGGGTGGCCAACCGGCTCCTGAAGCGGGTGCGGGACTACGCGCAGGTGAGAGGCAGTGGCCGGATCGACATTGAGGTAGCCCGGGCGGCCTTGGAGCTCCTTCAGGTGGACGAGCAGGGTCTCGACGCCGCCGACCGCCAGATGTTGCTGACCCTGATCGACAAGTTCGGCGGCGGTCCGGTGGGATTGGAAACCCTGGCCGCCAGTATCAACGAAGAGCCGGAAACCGTGGAGGACGTGCTGGAACCCTATCTAATGCAGATCGGTTATCTCAAGCGCACTCCCCGGGGTCGGGTGGCCACGCCCCTGGCTTTTGCCCACCTGGGCCGGTCGGTGCTGGTGCAGGAAACCCTGGAGCTGGCGGGTAAGTAACGTCTTTTGGAGTAGGTGCGCCGGCGCGAACCCGGCAGGGGGGCGCGACCGGCTGAAGAGATCGAGGTGAGACCGGTGAGCGAGTGGAGCTGGTTAGGGCGTTCCCTGGTGATCATGGGGGTGCTGCTGGTGCTGGTGGGGGCGGTCCTGTGGATCGGACCCCGTTTGGGTCCGCTGGGGCGGCTTCCGGGAGATATCATGTACCAGCGGGGATCTTTCACCTTCTATTTCCCTTTGGTCACCTGCCTTTTGCTCAGCCTGGTTCTGACCGTGCTGCTTAACTTACTGCTGCGACGCTGAGCGGGTCGGTAGGTTTCGGCCCAATGCGGGGGAGGGTGCGATGGCGAAAGGGGAGAAGCCGGCCCGGGGGGCAGTGTTGCTTTTATTGGGCCTATTGCTGGTATTGGGTCCCGGCTCGGCATGGGCGCAAGAAACCCTGCGGGTGGGCCTGGGGACCGCCCCGGGGGGACAGGAAGTCAAGGTGTGTCGGGGTAGTTTTGAGATAGTGGACCTGAGCGCCGGTGCCCTGCTGGCCGTGGCCGCTCCAGGCAGTGTCTGGAGGGTGAGCGTCGATCCCGCGGGCCTGAAACTCAGCAGCGGTTCCGGCCCGGAATTGGAGCCGGTGGCCGGCCCCATAGAGTTTCGCCCCGTTTCCTCCGGGGCGGAAGTGCCTTTATTCTCCGTAAGCGAGCGGCGCTACCGCGGCAGCCTGCGGTTGGAGAAGGTGGCTCCGGGCGACGTTCTGGCGGTGAACCTGGTGGACCTAGAGGAGTACCTGTCAGGGGTGGTAGGAGAGGAAATGGGCTACGGCGCGCCGGTAGAAGCCCTGAAGGCGCAGGCGGTGGCTTCGCGGAGTTACGCCTTGGCCCGCAAAGCCAGCCAGGCCACCCGGCCCTACGACGTAGGCACCGACCAGTCTACCCAGGTCTACGCCGGCTACGAGGCAGAAACCAAGCCCGGGTTTGACCGGGTAAAGGCCGCGGTGGAGGCCACCCGGGGAGAGGTAATGTACTACCGGGGACAGTTGGTGGAGGCCTACTTCCACTCCAACGCCGGGGGTCACACCGAAAACAGCGAAAACGTGTGGCAGCGGGCCATTCCCTACTTGCGCGGCGTTCCCTCACCTTGGGACAGCTTCGCCCTTCGTCAGTCGGCCGACCCTTCCGCCTGGCCCGCTAATACTTACCAGTGGGAAAAGATAATTACTCGGGACGAGCTGTCCACCCGGGTGGCCAACTGGAATGTCGCCCGGGCAGCCCAGCCGGAGCAACAGATACGCGTGGGCGAAATCACGGTCATAAGCCCGGTTCGGTTGGGGGAAGACGGCCGGCCCACGGTTTCCGGTCGGGCCGCCAGGGTATTGCTGGTAGGGCGAGAGGGGCAACAGGAAATCCGGGGTGAAACCGCCCGCAGCCTGCTGGGCCTACGCAGCACCTTGTTCGAGCTCCACACCGATGCCCGGGTTTTTTTGGCCGCGGTCGGGGCGGGAACGGAGCAGCGGGAGGAAGGGGAAAGCCTGTGGGCGGCGGTTGACGGCGGCGTGGCGCCGGTTAACCCGGGAAGCAGCACTTATTGGGTACTAGGCGCCGGCGGGACCAGGCGGGAGGTCCCCAAGGTTTTCACCCGTTTGGAGTTCAGCGGGCGGGGTTACGGCCACGGCGTGGGTATGAGCCAGTGGGGAGCCCGGGGTATGGCCGCAGAAGGGTATGGCTACCGGGATATCCTGGAATACTACTACAACCAAAATCGAAAAGACGGGAGCCTTACTGTGGCCCCTTATCGTCCGGCGGGCTAGCGGTCTTTCCGGTAGAACACGGAGGCAGCGGTAAGATTGGAAACCAGTCTGTTTGATTACTCCTTACCCAGCGAACTCATCGCCCAGGAACCGGTGGAGCCGCGGGACGCCTCCCGGCTGATGGTAGTGGATCGGGCCGGCGGCCGGATCGAGCACCGGCATTTTAGAGATCTGCCGGATTATTTGCGGCCGGCAGACGTGCTGGTGGTTAACGAAAGCAAGGTCATTCCCGCCCGGCTGGTGGGCAGCCGGGAAGGAGGCGGCCGGGTAGAGGTTTTGTTGGTTAGACGCCCGGCCCCAGGCCGATGGGAAGCCCTGGTGCGGCCGGCCCGCCGGGTGCGGGTGGGGGACCGGCTGGGCTTCGGCAACGGGGAGCTGGAGGCCCGGGTAAGGGAAGAGGGCCCGCAAGGTCGACGGCTGCTGGAGTTCGAGGCGGCGGGCGAGGTAGAAGAGGCGATCCGGCGCCTGGGTCAAACTCCCTTGCCCCCTTACATCCGGCGACCGGCACCCCTGGAGCGCTACCAGACGGTGTACGCCCGGCAGGAAGGCTCGGTGGCGGCGCCCACGGCGGGCTTGCACTTTACGCCGGAACTTTTGAGCACCATCCGGGCGCGGGGAATAGCGATCGTTCCGGTGGTGCTGCACGTGGGTCCCGGAACCTTCCGGCCGGTGCGGACCGAAAAGGTGGAAGAGCACCGGTTGGAAGCCGAGTACTACCGCCTGCCGCCGGAGGCAGTAGCCCAAATTGAGGAGGCGCGCCGGAGAGGCGGTCGGGTGGTGGCGGTGGGAACTACCGTGGTGCGGGTGCTGGAAACCGTAGCCGGCCGCTACGGAAGCTTGGTCCCCGGAGAGGGGTGGGCAGATGCTTTCATTTACCCGGGCCACCGATTTCGAGCGGTGGACGCGCTGATTACCAATTTCCACCTGCCGCGCTCTACCTTGTTAATGCTGGTTTGCGCCTTTGCCGGTCGGGAGCGGGTGTTGGAAGCCTACCGGATGGCGGTAGAGCACCGCTACCGGTTTTACTCCTTCGGGGACGCCATGCTCATTCTCTAGCCATGAAGAGTTCGGTCCGCTTTGAGCTTCTCGCCACCTGCCCGGAAACCAAGGCCCGGCGGGGACGCCTTTATACCCCCCACGGGGTGGTGGAAACTCCGGCCTTCATGCCGGTGGGCACCCAGGCCACGGTGAAGGCCATGGCACCGGAAGAACTGGAGGCCTTAGGGGCGCAGATCCTCCTCGGCAACACCTATCACCTCTACCTGCGACCCGGACCGGAGGTGATAGCCCAGGCAGGCGGGCTGCACCGGTTCATGGGCTGGGAGCATTCCCTGCTCACCGACAGTGGCGGTTTCCAGGTATTCAGTCTTTCCTCTTTGCGTCGGGTGACCGACGAGGGAGTGGCGTTTCGTTCCCACCTGGACGGTTCCCCCCATTTGATCACCCCGGAAAAAGCGGTGGAGATTCAGGCCTTGTTGGGAGCAGATATAATCATGGCCTTTGACCAGTGTGTTCCTTATCCGGTGGAGTATGAGGAGGCCGAAGCGGCCGTGGCCCGAACCACGGCTTGGGCGGTTCGTTGTCAGCAGGCCCATCGCCGGGAGGACCAGGCCTTGTTCGGCATCGTGCAGGGAGCTACCTTTCCCGACCTCAGGCGCCGGAGTGCGCAGGAGATCACGGCGCTAGATTTCCCCGGCTACGGTATCGGCGGGCTGAGCGTGGGCGAACCCAAGCCGCTGATGTACGATATACTGGCCGAAACCCTTACCTACCTGCCCCCCGACCGGCCTCGCTACCTAATGGGTGTGGGTAGTCCGGACTGCCTGGTAGAGGCTATAAGCCTGGGGGTGGACCTTTTCGACTGCGTATTGCCTACCCGCATGGCCCGCCACGGAGCAGTATGGACCCGGGAGGGGCGGTTGGTGGTCCGTAATGCGACCTACGCGCGCGATTTCCGCCCTTTGGAGGAAGGGTGCGGTTGTTACACCTGCCGGCGTTTTACCCGGGCTTACGTCCGCCACCTCATCAAAGCGGGCGAGATCTTGGGCATCAGGCTTACTACCATTCACAACCTCTATTTCACGCTGAGTCTGGTCGCCGAGGCGCGGCAGGCCATAGCCGAGGGGCGGTTTGGGCGGTTCCGAAAGGAGTTCTGGCAAAAGTACCGGGTCGAAGAGGGTTTGAGCGGGTAGGCGGCGAAAGCTAACTGCTAGTAATCTTACCGAAAGGTGGTGCAAGAATAATTCATGAACGGTAGCTGGAACGTGGCGGTGCTGTACCTGGCCGTTTTCTTCGTAATCATGTACCTGCTGGTGATCCGTCCCCAGCAGACCCAGCAGAAGAAGCGGCAGGAAATGCTGTCCAAGCTTCGGGTTAACGACCCTATTGTGACCGTGGGTGGGATTCACGGCCGAATCACCAAGATCAAGGATAATAGTCTGATGGTGCGCATCGCCGATAAGGTAGAAATCGAAGTAGACAAGTCGGCGGTGGCCTATGTTCCCAGCCGCGAGGAGTGAGCGAGTTTACGGCGGTAGACTTGGAGGTCGTCAAGCGCGATTCTGAGGTGGCCACCTACATCGTCCGTAGTAACGAGCACTTGGGCGCTATGGGGTACACCGAGCACGGACACCGGCACGTGGACCTGGTGGCGCACGTGGCCTACAATATCATGTCCTACCTTGGTTACCCCCAGCGGGTGGCAGAGTTGGCGGCTATTGCCGGATATCTCCACGATATCGGGAACGTGGTCAGCCGGCACAACCACGGCCAGGCGGGCGCCCTTATCGCCTACCAAATCTTGAGCCGGCTGGGCATGCCGCCGGAAGAGATTGCTTCGGTAGTGGGGGCCATCGGGAACCATGAGGAGGAGTACGGTCATGCCGTAAATCCGGTGGCCGCGGCTCTTATCTTGGCCGACAAGTCGGACGTGCACCGGTCCCGGGTACGTAATCAAGACCCGGCGACCTTCGATCTTCACGACCGGGTAAATTATGCGGTGGAGCGATCCTTCCTGCGGGTGGACGCCGGACGCAAGCGGCTAACCATGGAGCTCAAAATCGATACCAAAATCAGCCCCGTTATGGACTATTTTGAGATCTTCCTTAGCCGCCTGCTAATGTGCCGGCGGGCAGCGGCCTTTCTGGGCTGTACCTTCGGCATGGAGATAAACGGCGCCAAGTTCCTTTGACAGCGGCCAGAAAGCCAATTATAATGAGGCCGAAGTGCCAACCGAAGGGGCGATGGCAAAGTGAGTCGGCGAAGCTTCGTGGTTTTCTTGGTGGTGGCAGCACTCATTGTGGCGGCAGGAGCCTACCTTCTCCGGCCTCTTCTGGGGTTAATTGAGTACGGGCTAGACCTGCAGGGCGGGGTGCACGTGGTGGCCCAAGCTCGGGGACGGGAAGGTAAGCCGGTGACCGACGAGGACATGCGCCAGTTGCAGATGGTAATCCGACAGCGGGTAGACGAGCTGGGAGTTACCGAACCGCTGATCCAGCGACAGGGCGCGGACCGGTTAATTGTAGAGCTGGCGGGGGTTAAGGACCCGGACGAGGCGGTGCGCCTCATCGGTAAGACCGCCATGCTGGAGTTTAAGACTTACGACGGCAAGGTGGTGGTCACGGGCGCAGAGCTGAAAGATGCCCGGCCGGGGCGGCATCCCTACACCAACGAACCCATTGTGGAGCTGGAGTTTAACGCCGAAGGCGCCCGCAAGTTCGGCGAGGTAACTCAGGAACTGGTGCAGCAGTACGGAGAGAACGATCCCCGGCGCCGAATCGCCATTTATCTGGACCAGGAACTTTTGACTAATCCTTTCGTCCGCAGCGCCATCACCACCGGCAAGGCGGACATCGAGGGGGGCTTCGCCAGCTTTGACGAGGCCGCCGAGCTGGCCGCCCTGCTCCGGGGTGGTGCCCTGCCGGTGAACGTGGACATACTGGAGAAGCGCCTGGTAGGCCCCACTCTAGGGCAGGACTCGCTGGCCAGGAGCCGGGTGGCGGTAACGGTGGCGGTTGTCGGCGTGCTGATTTTCATGTTGTTAGTCTACCGACTGCCGGGAGTGGTGGCCGACCTTTCGCTGGTGGTGTACGGCTTGCTGCTCTTGGCGGCTTTGGCCGGCATCGGTGCCGTGCTGACCCTGCCGGGTATCGCCGGCATTCTGCTTTCTCTGGGCATGGCGGTGGACGCCAACATCATCATTTACGAGCGGATCAAAGACGAATTGCGGTCGGGTAAGACCTTGCGGGCGGCGGTGGAGGCCGGGTTCCGCCGGGCTTTCTGGACCATATTCGACGCCAACCTGACCACCATTTTGGCCGCGGCGGTGCTGTATTTCCTGGGCACCGGGCCCATTCGGGGCTTTGCCGTAACCCTGGTGCTGGGTATTGCCGCCAGTTTCTTTACCGCTATTGTACTTACCCGCTGGATGCTGCGGCTGTTGGTAAGAGTGGAATTCTTGCGCCGGCCCGCCCTGTACGGCGTGGCCGCCCGGACGGCGGCGGTAGGGGGGAGTAAGGGTTGAAGGTACAGTTAGATTTCATGAAGTATCGTCGCTTTTATTACCTGGTTTCGCTGGCAGTTATCGTAGCCGGCCTGATTTCGCTGGCGGTGCGGGGCCTAAACCTGGGCATCGACTTTACCGGCGGCAATCTCCTCCAGGTGGAGTTCAATAAGCCGGTGGCCATAGAACAGGTGCGACAGGTGCTGGGGGAGGCCCGCCTCCACTCCTTCCGGGTGCAGCAGTCCGAGGCCAACCAGTTCCTGGTGCGCACCTCTGAGCTTACCGAAGCCGAAAGTGAATCACTGGTGAACACCCTTAAGCAGAAGCTAGGTGAACTGAAGGTATTGCGTAACGAGAAAGTAGGCGCGGTGATCGGGCGCGAACTCACTTTGAACGCCATTTGGGCGCTGCTTATCGGTTGGGCGCTGATGCTGGCCTACATCTCCGTGCGCTTCCAGTTCTATTTCGGCCTGGCGGCCCTGTTGGCCTTGGTGCACGACGTCTTGGTCACGCTGGGGTTCTTTTCGCTTTTTCAAATCGAGGTGGATAGTGCCTTCGTGGCGGCGATTCTAACCCTGATCGGCTACTCGATCAACGATACCATTGTGATTTTTGACCGCATTCGCGAGAGCCTCAAGCTCATGCGCAAGGCACCCTTACCCGAAATCATAAATTACAGCCTTAACGTCAGCCTGGTACGCACCATAACTACCTCGGCCACGGTAATCATCGTGCTGGTATGCCTATTAGTTTTAGGCGGGCAGACCACCAAGGGCTTCGCCCTGGCCCTGCTGGTGGGTACCATTACCGGTACCTACTCCTCGGACTGCATTGCCAGCCCGTTGTACTATGAGTTCCAGCAGCGGTGGGGCCAGCGCCGTCGCCCGGCTGCCCGGACGGCCTAGGTTTGAGGGGAGGGAGGCCATGCTGGCCAAGGTCCTGCTGGTGTTCTGGTTTTGGACCGCCCCGCTTCTCTCGCTGGCCGCAGGCTGGCCGGGATGGGTCGGGGTGGTGGCGGCGGACTTGGGTTTGGGATGGTGGCTGGGTACGAGCCTCCAAGACTGGGTTATTATGGCGGGGGTGGGGACCGCCACCGTAGTCGGCGGTTGGGTTCTGGGCCGCCGCTATTCCCCCAGAGACCTGATCGCGGCTGCCGGCCTGGGATTGGTTTTGGGCCTGGTAACCAGACCCATAGTGGGGCTGTTGGGCGGGGGACTATTGCCTTACATGGAGCTGTCGCGGCGCTCCCAAAAGTATCTTTGGTTGGCATTGGCGGCGCCTCTGGTAAGAGTGCTGACGGCTCTTGGTTTCGGTCTGTGGCTCATGTTGCTCGCCTGGTAGGGGCGAGTGGGCATGCTGCATGGCCTTCCGGAAGAGGTGAAGTGGGCGGCCGAGGTCTTGCGGACCGCCGGTCACCAGGCCTTCCTGGTGGGAGGGGCTTTGCGGGACGGCCTTCTGGGTTTGATTCCCAAGGATTGGGATTTGGCCACCGACGCCCTTCCCCAAGAGGTGATGACCCTCTTCGGAGCGCACGGCCGCCGGGTGCTGCCCACGGGACTACGGTTCGGTACGGTTAGCGTACTTTTCGAGCGCCTGAGGCTGGAGATCACTACCTTCCGCGCCGAAGGCCGGTACCGCGATTACCGCCGACCGGATTATGTTCGGTTTGGGGCCAGTGTGGTGGAGGATCTGGCCCGTCGGGATTTTACCGTCAACGCTCTGGCTTTGGACTTAGGTACCGGTAGGCTGGTGGACCCCTTTGGTGGGCGGCGGGATCTGGAGGCGCGGCGGATCCGCACCGTGGGTCGACCGGCGGAGCGTTTTCAAGAGGATCCCCTCCGAATGCTCAGGGGTTTTCGCCTGGCGGCCGTCCGGGGTTTTTCCCTGGACGGTTCCGTGTGCTTGGCGGCTGCTACCCACGGCGAGTTGCTGCAGCGGGTGGCACGGGAAAGAGTCCGGGAGGAACTAACCCGGCTGCTGACCGGTTCCTGGGCGGCACCGGTGCTGCGGGATTTGGCCCGAACCGGTCTGGTCTTTATACTGGTGCCGGAGCTGAAACCGGCCTGGAGCTTTCCGCAAACCTATCCTTCCTCCTCCCGCACCTTGTTCGAACACTTGGTGGAAACCGTCCGTTATACTCCCCCCTGTGCGGCCTTGCGGCTGGCCGCCTTCCTGCACGATTTGGCCAAACCGTACTGTTTTTCACCCGGACCCGACGGTTCGGTCCGCTTTTACGGACACGACCGGTTGGGAGCGGAACTAGTCGGGACCATCCTGGGGCGCCTCCGCTGGGATCACCGCACCGGAGAAAACGTTACTCTGCTGGTGCGGCACCATATGTTCCCGCTAATGATGGGCGACAAAGGTATCCGGCGACTGGTACTGCGGGTAGGCCCCGAAAAGGTAGAGCACCTGTTGGCCTTACGGCAGGCAGACCTCCTGGCCACCGGGCCCGAGGCCGCGGTTCGGTCTGAGCCTGCCTTGGCCCAATTCCGGACCCGCCTGCGACGGATCTTGGATAAGGGGGAAGCTTTGAGCGTAAGAGACCTGGCAGTAGACGGACACGACGTGATGCGGCTGCTGGGCATCGGGCCCGGGCCCGAGGTGGGTCGCATACTGCGCCAGCTTCACGAGGAGGTCCTGGCCGACCCCGGGCGCAACCATCGCGCCTACCTGGAGACGCGAATTCTCGAGTTGAGCGGCAGGAATAAGCTGCCGGCGGGCGAATAATCCAGCAGTAACAGGGGCAACGGGGGTGAACTTTGCCCGCCGGGCAAGGCTTGCCATGCAGTTCTACCTTTTGGTCGTACTGGTATTTGCCTTACTGGTGGCCGTCTTCGCCGTTCAGAATGCCGGCCCCGTAGACGTACGGTTCTTGGGCTGGCATTTTCCCAATCTGTCCTTGGCTTTGCTCATAATTGGGTCCCTCATTCTGGGAGCCTTTTTGGCCCTGATCCCGGGATTGGCCAGGCAAGCTTCCCTTCGGCGTCAGTTGCGCCAGTGCCGGCAGCAGAACCGGGAACTATTACTGGAGTTGGACCGGATTCGTCAAGCGGCGTTGGAGGACACCCATCCGTTACCCGGAGGCAGAGGCTCTTCTTAGCCGGGATATTGAAAACTGGGGGAGGGGCGCCCTTGAGGATGGACTGGAGGTGGTTATGCTCCCACCCGGGGCGGGAGGAGGAGCTCGCCGGTCAGCTCGGCATTTCGGTGCTGCTGGCTCGGTTACTCATCAACCGGGGACAACGGGAAGTAGCGGCTGCCCGGGTTTTTCTCGAGGGGACGCTGGAAAACCTTCAGGATTCCATGGGCCTGCCGGGTATGACCGAGGCGGTGGCGGTTCTGACCGAGGCGGTGTCCGGTGGCCGCCGGGTGTTGGTTTACGGGGACTACGATGTGGATGGGGTTACCGCCACCGCCGTGGTCCTTTCTTTCTTGAGGGATTTGGGCGTGGAAGCAGGTTATTACTTGCCCGACCGACTGAGCGAAGGTTACGGTTTGCATCGGGAGGCTCTCGGTCGGGCCCGGTCTTTGGGCTACGACCTGGTGGTGACGGTGGATTGCGGCCTGGCGGCGGAGGAGGAAGTGGCTTGGGCCCTGGAGGACGGGTGGACGGTGGTAATAACCGACCACCACCGCCGGCCGCCGAGGCTGCCTCCGGCGCAAGCGGTAGTCTATCCACCTGAAGGGGAAAACCTTTCCGGAGTGGGGGTGGCCTATCATTTGGTCCGGGCCCTGGCCCGGCAACTGGGCTGCCCGGGGAAGGAAGAGCAGTTCCTCGATTTGGTAGCCTTGGGAACCGTGGCCGATTCCGTACCGCTTTTAGGGGACAGCCGCATCCTGGTGCGCTCGGGCCTGGAGAGGCTGGCACAAACTGAAGATATGCGCCCCGGGCTGCGATCCTTGGCTGAGGTAAGCGGAGTGGTGGGCCGGCGACCGGATCCGCGACTGCTGAGTTTTACTTACATACCCCGGTTGAACGCGCCGGGCCGAGTAGGCCGGGCCGACCTGGCCCTCAAGCTGCTTCTGGCCTCCTCCGAGGTGGAAGCGCGGGAACTGGCCCAAGCCGTGGAGCGGCTGAACCAGGAAAGGCAGACCTGGGAAGCGCGGATGCTCCTTGAAGCCCGGGAACAGGGTCAAGAATTCGTTAGCCGGGGCCACGGGGTGCTGGTGTTGGCCTCTTCGCATTGGCACCCGGGAGTGGTAGGGATTGTAGCCGGCCGCCTGGCAGAGGAGTTCGGTCGACCCGTCATCCTGTTGGCGGTGGAGGGGGAAGAGGCCCGGGGTTCGGGGCGCAGTGTAGTGGGGCTTTCCCTGTACGACCTTCTGAGTCCCCATCGAGACCTGTTTTCCCGTTTCGGCGGCCATGACCAGGCGGTGGGGCTTTCTCTGCCGGCGAATAGAGTGGAGGAACTCCGTAGTCGCCTGGCAGAGGTGGCCGGTGAAGGGGAAACCGGCTTTGGCAAAGAACGTCCCGTTGTGTTGGTAGAAGCGGAAGTGAGCTTGCGGGAGGTAAACGAAGAATTGAGCCGGGAAATCACCCGGCTCGAGCCTTTTGGGGAGGGCAACCCGCCGCCGATTTTGGGGGTACGAGGGGTGAGAGTGGAAGAAGCCCGGGCCGTGGGCAGAGAAGGCGAGCACCTGCGCCTGATCGTGGAGCAGGACGGCGAGCGTCGATCGGCCATAGGCTTCGGGCTGGGGGCGGAATTGCCGGGGCGGATGATTCCGGAAATTGACCTGGCCTTTCACCCCATGGTGGACCACTATAACGGGGAGAGGAGAACGGTTCTGCGGGTGGTGGCTTGGCGACCGGCGCTGGCCGGCCGGAGGGCGCCGGTGGGGGTCGGAAGCAGAACCGAGTCCGGTTCCCTTAGCCCGGAGGACTTTTTCTCTTTCTGGGAAGAGTTTGCCCGGCGATTCGAAGGCAGCGGCCGCCACTGGTTGGTAGGAGTGCCGTGGCCCCCTCTGGTTGCCTACCTGGTCCGGTGGTTGAGAGAGACGGGAGTAGAAGTGGTGAGGTTGGCCTCTCACCTTCGCCGAAAGGAACTAGAAACTCTGATGAGGCGACTGGACTGCCAGACCGGCAGGGTCCTGGTGGCCTCCTCGGGATTGCTTTCCCAGCACGCCGGCCTGTTGGCGTCCGCTACCGCCTCGGCTTTAATCCTGAGTCCCGAGAACGGGACGGAAACCGTTTTGCCGGTCACGGATTCTAAACAGGTGCAGGTTGTGCGCCTGGTCGCTGTGAGCCCTTCACCCCGAGTTCCGGCCTACCGGTTGGGGAGGGAGGGCCTCAGGAAACTAGTGGGGCGGGGTCATCCGCTGTTAGTCTATGTGCGCGGATGGGAACGGGCGGAAGCAGTAGCGGAGCGTCTGCGAGGGGTCGCGGGCAAGAACCAGGGCGAGATTGGGGTTTATCACCACCACCTGCCGCCTGAAGCTAAACAGGAGGTGTTCGAGGGGTGGAGGAAGGGGCGGTGGCAGATCCTGGTGGGAACTCCGGCCGCGGCCCTGATCGGAGGGTGGCGCGCCGATAAAGAGGTGGTGTTCTTATACCCACCTTTTTCTCTGTGGGAGTACGCTCTTTGCTCCTTGGGAGCGGTCCGGGCTTACTTGGCATGGCCCCCCTCTGAAGAGGAAGCAAACGAACGGTTCTTGCGTTCCTTATGGCCTCCGGCTTCGGTATGGCGTACTCTGGTAGAGGGTAAGGGCCCGGAGAAGCTGCGAGCAGTGCCTTCGCCGGTACTGCGCGTAGCTATGGCGGTAATGGAGGAGTTGGGCGGCAAGAAAGCTTCCCTTGCCGGCTCCTGGCGTTACGCTGAGGCGAAAGCCGCCTGGGAAGCCTGGCGCGGCTTCTTGAGTTTTGTCCGTGCTTGTCGTTGGTGGGCGCCGGAATATAATTAAGATAGACAGCTTGGCGGCGGTGAGGGTAATGTCGGTGGAGCAGATAATCGAAAAAGTTCGGGCTTACTATCCTCAGGCCGACACGGCCCTGTTGGAGCAGGCCTATCGCTTTGCCGCCGCCGCTCACGACGGTCAAAAGCGTCTTTCGGGCGAGGCCTTTATTGCCCATCCGCTGGAGGTGGCGGCCATTCTGGCCGAATTACAGCTTGACACGGTAACCATAGCCGCCGGAATCCTGCACGACGTGGTCGAAGACACCGTGATAACCTTGGAGGAAGTGCGAAAGGAATTCGGAGCGGAGGTCGCTTCCCTGGTGGACGGTGTTACCAAGCTAACCCGCTTGGAGAGCCGCAGCAAGGAGGAGCAGCAAGCGGAGAACCTCCGCAAGATGTTCCTGGCCATGGCCAAGGACATTCGGGTGATCCTGATTAAGCTGGCCGACCGCCTGCATAATATGCGCACCCTGGGTTATCAGCCGGCCGAAAAACAGCGGGAAATAGCTGCGGAAACTCTCGAGATCTTCGCCCCCCTGGCCCACCGTCTGGGGATTTTTCGCCTTAAATGGGAGCTTGAAGATCTTTCCCTGCGCTACCTGCACCCGGACATTTACTACGATCTGGTGGAGCAGATTGCGGTTAAGCGACAGGAGAGGGACGAGTACCTGAAAGCCCTTATCTCTACTCTTAAGGAAAGACTGGATGCCAACGGCATCAAAGCCGACATCAGCGGCCGACCCAAACATTTTTATAGTATTTACCATAAGATGCGCAAGAAAAACTGCGGCCTGAACGAGATCTACGATCTAATTGCCGTGCGGGTGTTGGTAGATACGGTTCGGGACTGCTACGCGGTGTTGGGAGTGGTGCATAGCCTGTGGAAACCCATTCCCGGACGCTTTAAGGACTATATCGCCATGCCCAAACCCAACATGTATCAATCCTTGCACACTACGGTATTGGGACCGGACGGGCAGCCGTTTGAGATTCAGATCCGTACCTGGGAGATGCACCGTACGGCGGAATACGGCATTGCGGCTCATTGGCGTTATAAGGAGGGCCGCAGCGCCACCGATAAGGAGTTCGAAGAGAAGCTTTCCTGGCTGCGGGAGTTGCTGGAATGGCAGCGGGAAATGCGCGACCCTCGGGAGTTCATGGAGAGCCTCAAGATAGATCTCTTCGCCGATCGCGTTTACGTTTTTACGCCCAAAGGGGACGTGGTGGAACTGCCGGCCGGATCGGTGCCCATTGATTTCGCCTATCACGTGCATACGGCCGTGGGGAACCAGTGCGTGGGAGCCAAGGTCAACGGGCGGATCGTACCGCTGGACTATAAGCTTCAGACCGGGGATATCGTGGAGATTCTTACCGCCAAGGGCGGCAAGCCCAGCCGGGACTGGCTGGCAATAGTCAAGACCTCCCAGGCTCGAAATCGCATTCGGCAATGGTTTAAGAAAGAGGAGCGAGAGCAGAACAGCCTCCGGGGCCGGGAACTGTTGGAGAAGGAGGCCCGTAAGCAGAACCTGCCCCTGGAGGTGCTCAAGGCAGACAAGCTGGAGAAGATATTGGCCCGCTTTAACTTCCTGACCGTGGAGGACCTCTACGCCGCCGTGGGCGACGGAGCGGTGAGCCCGGTTCAGGTCTTGGGCCGCCTGAAGGAGGAGCTGGAATTATCGGGGGAGCCCGAGCCGGTGCCGGTCATCGTTCCCCTTCCGAGACGTAGGCGTTCCACCTCCGGGGTACGGGTACCAGGTGTGGGCAACGTTGAGGTGCGTTTGGCCCACTGCTGTCGTCCCCTTCCGGGCGATGCCATCCGGGGTTATGTAACCCGGGGCCGGGGAGTATCCGTGCATCGGGCCGACTGTCCCAATCTCGCCTACCACCAGGGCACGGAACCGGAAAGAATTATTGAGGTTACCTGGGAGGACAACGCCGAATCGGTCTACGAGGTGCAGATTGCGGCCCTGGCGGTGGACAGGCCGCGCCTTACCGCCGATATCATGACCGCGATTGCTGATACCAAGACCATTGTTAACGCCGTGCACGCCCGGGCCACCCGTAACAACCTGGCCACGGTAGACCTCAAGATAGAGATCTCTAACCTAGAGCAGCTTCAATACATCATGGACAAGGTGCGGCGTATTCGGGACGTGCTAGAGGTAAAGCGAGTCACGCCTACCTCTTGAGCCGAGGTGATTGAGTGCGGGCGGTAGTTCAACGCGTTAGGCAAGCGCGGGTGCTGGCAGAAGGGGAAGAGCTGGGAAGTATAGGCTTGGGTCTGGTGGTATTGCTGGGTATTGGCCAGGAGGATACGGCCGAAGACGCCCGCTATCTGGCGGATAAGATAGCCAACCTGCGAATTTTTCCCGACAGCCAGGGCAAGATGAATTGCTCCCTCCTGGAAGTAGGGGGGGAGGTGCTGGTGGTTTCTCAGTTTACCCTTTACGGCGATTGCCGCAAAGGGCGGCGGCCGAATTTCACCCAGGCGGCCGAGCCGGGTAAGGCTTACCCCCTGTACGAACTTATGATAGAATACCTGCGTGGTTTCGGTCTGAGGGTGGCTACCGGACGCTTTGCGGCCGACATGCTGGTGGAAATCCACAACCAGGGCCCGGTGACCATACTGCTGGACAGCCACCGGGTCTTCTAGATGGAGCGAGCGAGGATGGAACTCCTCACTAACCGACCGCGGGGTACCGAGGACCTGCTGGTACCGACGGTGAAAAGGTGGCAGCGTCTAGAGGAGACAGCTCGGGATTTGGCCCGGCGTTACGGCTACGATGAGATACGTACGCCGATATTCGAGCATACGGAGTTATTCGCCCGTAGCGCCGGCGATACCAGTGATGTGGTCAGCAAGGAAATGTACACCTTCACCGACCGAGGGGGCCGTAGTCTAACCCTGCGGCCCGAAGGTACGGCGCCGGTGGTTCGGGCCTTTCTGGAGAACCGCCTTTACGCCGGACCTCAGCCGGTGAAGCTTTTCTACCTAGGCCCCATGTTTCGTTACGGCCGGCCCCAGGCCGGCAGACTGAGGCAGTTTCACCAGTTCGGCGTGGAGTTTTTGGGGGCCGGTGACCCGGCGGCGGATGCCGAGGTTATTTGCCTGGCCTTGGAGTTTTGCCGGTGTCTGGGGCTGGAAGGAGTGGAGTTGCGCCTCAACAGCGTAGGTTGTCCCCGTTGCCGGCCGTTATACCGGCAGATACTTTTGGAGTATTTGGCCCCCAGGCAGCAATACCTTTGTGAGGACTGTCTGGCGCGCTACCGGCGCAATCCCTTGCGAGTATTCGATTGTAAGGAATCCGGCTGCCGGGAGGCCCTCCGGGAGGCTCCGGTCATAACCTCTTATCTCTGTCCCGAATGCGCCGACCACTGGCAGATGGTGAAAAGCGCGCTCGGGCGCTTGGGCTTTTCCTATCGGGAAGACCCCTACTTGGTACGCGGCTTGGACTATTACACCCGTACCGCCTTTGAGTTGGTAGCTCCGGGAATTGGCGCTCAAGGCTCTATCGGCGGTGGCGGGCGTTACGACGGATTGGTCCAAGCCTGCGGCGGACCGCCTACTCCGGCGGTAGGCTTGGCGCTGGGCCTGGAACGGGTCTTGCTGGCCTTGGAATCTCAAGGCGGTATCGATTTTGGGCCATCGGAATTCCGCGTTTTTGTAGCGGTAGCAGAAGACATTGATCCGACCGAGGCGGCAGCCCTGGTACTGAGATTGCGCCGGGCCGGCTACACCGTAGATCAGGATTATCTGCGCCGCAGCCTCAAGGCCCAGATGAAGCATGCCGGCCGTTGGGGAGCGGCGGTAACCTTAATACTGGGACCTGAAGAGCAGAAAGAAGGAGTAGTGACTTTGCGGTTAATGGCAACCGGCCGCCAGGAGAAGGTGCCCTTGGCCAACCTGGAAGCGGTACTGGCGCAGTATCGCCCCGCCCAATCTTAGAGTAAGGAGGGAATTTGCGTCCCGTGCCCTTCACTCTCTTAACGCTTAACGACCAGTGGAAGCGCACCCATTACTGCGGCGAGCTGCGTCCGGAGCATGTCGGCCAAACGGTTACAGTAATGGGGTGGGTGAACCGTACCCGCGATCACGGCGGGCTCATATTTGTTGATTTGCGGGACCGAACGGGCATACTGCAAGTAGTGTTCAGCCCGGACCAGGGGCTGGAGGTTTTCCGCGCCGCGGAACAGCTTCGCTCGGAGTACGTGGTGGCGGTTCGGGGTCGTGTACGGCTGCGGCCCCCCGGTACGGCCAACCCTAATTTGGCTACTGGGGAGGTGGAGTTGGAGGCCGAAGAATTGGCGCTTCTCAACGCCTCGCGGACCCCAGCTCTACCGGTTAACGAGCCCCAAGAGGTGGAAGAGACCGTTCGCCTCCGCTATCGATACCTGGACCTGCGCCGGCCGGAACGGCTTCGGAACCTCCGCTTGCGTTACGAAGCGACCAAAGCCATTCGCGCCTTCCTGGACCGACACGGTTTCTGGGAGATTGAAACCCCAATCTTGACCAAGAGCACCCCTGAGGGCGCTCGGGACTTTCTGGTCCCCAGCCGGCTGCACCCGGGCGCGTTTTATGCTCTGCCCCAGTCCCCGCAGCTTTTCAAGCAGCTTTTGATGGTAGCGGGTATCGACCGCTACTTCCAGATCGCCCGTTGCTTTAGGGACGAAGACCTGCGGGCGGACCGGCAGCCCGAGTTCACCCAGTTGGATTTAGAGATGTCCTTCGTTAGCCGCGAGGAGATTCTGGAACTGGTCGAGGAGTTGGTGGCGGTGGTGTCGGAGGAGGTGGCCGGAGTGAAACTGCCCCGGCCCTTCCCCCGAATAACCTATCAGCAGGCTAAGGAACGCTTCGGCTCCGACCGCCCCGACCTACGGTTCGGACTGGAGCTCCGGGATGTATCAGCGGTGCTGGCAGCTTCGGAGTTCCGGGTTTTCCGAGAGGTACTGGCGGCAGGCGGAAAGGTGATAGGACTACGGGTCCCGGGCAAGGCGGGACTTAGCCGGCGGGAATTGGATGATCTTGGCGCCCAGGCCCAGGCTTTCGGCGCTCGGGGGTTGGTATGGATGGCCCTGGGAGAGGAAGGGGTGCGCTCACCGGTGGCCAAGTTCCTCAGCAGTGGGGAGCTTCAGGAACTAACCAGCCGATTACAGGCTCAAGCCGGAGATCTGGTGTTGCTGATAGCCGACCGGGAGGACGAGGCCTACCGGATCATGGGTTGGCTGCGGCTGTACCTGGG
This sequence comes from Neomoorellales bacterium, assembly GCA_049719955.1. GTDB lineage: Bacteria > Bacillota > DSM-521 > Neomoorellales > SLTJ01 > JANLFO01. Next base: position 27,453 of record JBNARC010000010.1, read on the forward strand.
GCAGTGGCTGGGCCTAATAAGGCGGGACCAGTGGGCTCCGGCCTGGGTCATCGACTTTCCTTTGTTAGAGTACAATGTCGAGGAGCAGCGTTGGGAGGCGGTGCATCACCCCTTCACCGCCCCTCACCCGGAAGACATAGAGTTCCTGGACCGCGATCCGGGTCGGGTACGCGCCCTCTCGTTTGATCTGGTGCTTAACGGTCTGGAGTTGGGCGGGGGAAGCATACGTAATCACCGGCGGGATCTCCAGGAAAGGCTGTTCTCCCTACTGCGTTTGCCTCCCGAAGAAGCCCAAGCTCAGTTCGGTTTCCTGCTAGAGGCTCTGGAGTACGGGGCGCCGCCGCACGGGGGATTAGCCTTGGGGCTGGATCGCTGGGTGATGCTTTTGGCCGCCCAGGATAGTATCCGCGAGGTCATTGCCTTTCCCAAGACCCAAAGCGCTACCTGTCCCCTGACTGGAGCGCCCAGCAAGGTGAGCGCACACCAATTGAGAGAACTACACCTACGTTTGGGCTAGAGGTAAGCATTCGGGCGACGGGGGAGCAGTATGATGCGCGGCTTTAGGTCGGACCGGCCGCCGCCTCCGCCCGGGCCCGCCGTCGCCGACGGGTCGCCCCTTGGTGGCGTTGCTGTAGATCTACCATCAGTGCCTTCTCTTTGTCGTCCCAATAGGCGACGAAGCGGCCACCCACCAGAGAGGCCAGATCCGGCCGACGTGCCAGCAAAAAGCGCAGGAACTCCCGCGTGGCCAGACGTACCGAACCGTTTCTTTCCCGAGAGGCAAAAGGAACGGCCAGCGCCAGGTTCGGTTCGTCGGTCTCGCTGAGGGGCTTCACCACCATTAAGTTTCTTTCGGTGTCAAAGCCCAACATCACGTACTGAGGTTTAGCCAGTGCAGCCACTGCTGCCTGGTTAAACACCAGACCGTACTGGGTAACGGAAACCAGGGGCAGTCTTATTCGCGGATTGAACCACTCTATGGTCATGGTTTTTCACCTCGTTAGGAAGTATATGGCACGGGATTTCCGATTGTCAACAGTTAAGAAAGCCCAGGGGTTGTCAACCGGTTCGGATTGTGGTAAGCTTAATTCAGCTCATATGCGTTCCACTGCACCCTGCGGTGTGCGAGGCTGCTGGCCAGTTTTGGGCCAACACCAGAAACAAGGGAGCCCGGGCTCTGAGTGTAGCTTGTAGGCCCCCGCGAGGGGAAACAAAAAGCACTCAGGAGGGCACCCACCTGCGAGAGCGGGTCTAGAAACGGCAGCAGTCAACGGCACCAGTGGGGTGTCAGCGTATAGTGGGGTTGGTCTTCGAAGGATCAGGGCAAACTAAGAGTAAAACCAAGGGGGCGCACTGGAAATATGGTAGTGGAAATCAGCGATCGGGACTTCGAGCAAGAAGTACTGCAGTCCGATCGACCGGTAATAGTGGATTTCTGGGCCGAATGGTGCGGTCCCTGTCGGCGTATGGCCCCTATTGTGGAGGAACTGGCGCAAGACTACGCCGGAAGAGTGAAGGTGGCTAAGGTGAATGTGGACCAGAACGCGGAGCTAAGCGGCCGCTACGGCATAATGAGCATACCTACCCTACTTTTCTTTAAGGGCGGTCAGGTGGTGGAAAGGCTGGTAGGATTGCGGCCAAAGCAGGAGTTGGCGCGAGTGGTAGAAAGCCTCCTGTAGATTGCCAAATTAGAGCCGCTGCGGCGGCTTTTTTTGTTAGGTGGTAGAGGATAGTGTCGGACCTGTTCGCCTTGGCTCGCGCAGAATGGGAGAAGAAAGGCGCGCCTCTGGCCTGGCGAATGCGACCGCGCCGGCTGGAGGAAATGGTGGGGCAGGAGGAGATAATCGGCCCGGGTAGGCTCTTGCGGCGGGCCATAGAGGAGGACAGGCTATCTTCTCTTATCCTGGTAGGGCCCCCGGGTTCGGGCAAGACTACTCTGGCGGAAGTGATCGCCCACACCACCCGGTCCCGCTTTCTGCGTCTCAGTGCTGTGACCGCAGGGGTGGCCGATTTGCGTCAGATCATCCGCGAGGCGGAGGAATATATTGGCCGCTACCAGCAGCGAACCATTCTTTTGGTCGACGAAATTCACCGTTTCAACAGGGCCCAACAGGACGCGTTGTTGCCGGCAGTGGAGCGAGGAACGGTGATCCTGATCGGAGCCACCACGGAAAATCCTTATTTTAGCGTCAACAGCGCCCTTCTTTCCCGTTCCAGGGTAGTGCGTCTTAACCCCCTAACCCCGGAAGCAATCCTGGTGTTGCTGCACCGGGCCTTGGAGGACAAGGAGAGAGGACTGGGAGGGTACCGGGTTGAAGTAGAGCCCCGGGCCTTGGAGTACCTGGCTCACGCCGCCCGAGGTGACGCCCGGATAGCCCTTAACGCTTTGGAATTGGCGGTGCTGGGCGTGACACCGGACGCAGAGGGCCGGAGGAAGGTAACCCTCTCCGTGGTGGAAGAGGCCCTGCAGCAGCGGGCGATATTATACGACCGGGAAGGCGACCAACACTACGATGTGGTTTCCGCTTTTATCAAGAGCCTGCGCGGTTCCGACCCCGACGCCGCCTTGCACTACCTAGCCCGGATGTTGGCTGCGGGGGAGGATCCACGGTTTGTGGCCCGCCGGCTGGTGATACTGGCGTCCGAGGATGTGGGCCTTGCCGACCCGCAGGCCCTGGTTATCGCCACCGCCGCCGCTCAGGCGGTGGAGTATGTGGGGATGCCCGAGGCAGAACTAGCCCTGGCGGAAGCGGCGGTATACTTGGCCTTAGCGCCCAAGAGCAACAGCGTTCACCGAGCACTGGCAAAGGCCAAACGGGACGTGGCTACGGGGGACATCGGGCAGGTACCGCCGCACCTGCGCGACGCCAACTACCCGGGCGCGGCCCGGCTGGGCCACGGCGTGGGCTACAAGTACCCGCATGATTACCCGGGCCACTGGGTAGAACAGCAGTATCTACCCGATCCTCTGGTGGGCAGGAAGTACTACCAGCCTTCGGAGAACGGTTGGGAGGCCGGTAGGCGGTGGGCACGAAGGGGCGGAGGCGGCTTCGGTCAAGAAGGCCAACCTAAGGGGGTCCGGAAGTGAAGCCCGAGCGTAGCGTCTACTTTGATCATAGTGCTACCACTCCCTTGCGCCCCGAAGTGCTTCAGGCCATGCTTCCCTATCTCACCGAGCGTTACGGTAACCCGTCGAGTCTTCACCGGTGGGGCCGGGAGGCGAGGGAGGCGCTGGAAAGAGCCAGATATGACGTGGCCGCCCTTATCGGTGCCCGGCCGGAAGAAGTGGTGTTTACCAGCGGCGGTACGGAGGCCAATAACCTGGCGCTTATCGGGGCCGCCCGGGCCTACTCCCGGCGGGGTCGGCACGTGATCACCTCGGCCATTGAGCATCATGCCGTGTTGGATGCCGCCCTTTACCTGAAGCGCTTAGGGTTTGAGGTCAGCTTGGTGCCGGTTACCGCTGACGGCCTGGTTCAGGTGGAAGAGGTAGAGAGAGCCATCACCGCCGATACGATCTTGATCAGTATTATGCACGCCAACAACGAAATAGGAACCGTTCAGCCGATTGACGCCATTGGACGCCTGGCGCGGGAGAAGGGAATTGTGTTTCATACCGACGCCGTGCAGAGTGCGGGAAAGGTGCCGGTTAACGTAGACGAATTAGGCGTAGATCTTCTGGCCTTGTCCGCCCACAAGTTCGGAGGACCTAAAGGCGTGGGAGCCCTTTACGTGCGTAAAGGCATTCGGCTTGAACCCCTCTTGCACGGAGGCGATCAAGAACGGCGGCGTCGGCCGGGAACCGAGAATCTGGCCGGTATTGTAGGCCTAGGTGCGGCGGCGGAGCTCGCTCGACGAGAGCTACCGGCCGAAGCGAGGAGGCTGGCCGGTCTGCGTGACCGCTTGCTTAGCCGCCTCCTAAGTCTCCTGCCGGAGGCAATAATAACCGGTCACCGGGAGCGGCGTTTGCCCAACCACGCCAGCGTATGTGTGCCCGGGGTAGCGGCGGAGGCGGTGCTCACCGAGTTGGATCGTCTGGGAGTGGCGGCTTCCAGCGGCTCCGCCTGCACGGCGGGGTCCCAGGCCCCCTCCCACGTGTTAACCGCCCTGGGTTTTCCGCCGGATCTGGCTCGGGGGGCTTTACGTTTCACCCTGGGTTGGGGCAATACCGAGGCCGACGTTGACTACCTTCTGGAAGTACTTCCTCCTCTAGTGGAAAGGCTGCGAGTCCCGGATCCCTGCCGAGGCTAGTTAAGAAACGAACAGTAGGGAGCCGAGCGGCCGTTGCGGTTCGGGCCTTATTGACAGAACCTGCGGCCATCAGTTACGCTTCTGCCATCATAGGTCGAGACGAAGAAAGGAGAGACCGGGCCGGACATGGGGGAGTGGCCGGAAGTTCCCATATCTTCTCTGCGACGGGTATGTGATCCGGCGCAATTTCGTTTTGAGACTACGGAAGAAGTTGAGCCTCTGGAGGGGATTATTGGCCAGGAGCGGGCAGTTCGGGCTATGGAATTCGGCCTCAAAGTCAAGAGGCCTGGATATAACCTTTTTCTGACCGGCCTGACCGGCACGGGTAAGCTAAGTTATGCCCGTTCTATGGTGACCGCGGTGGCGGCCCAGGAGGTCACGCCGGAGGATTGGTGCTACGTATACAACTTTGATGATCCTGCTCAACCCCAGGTGTTGTGTCTGCCGCCCGGCAAAGGGGCGAGCTTAAGTCAGGAGCTGGAAGAAGTAATTGAAGAACTACAGGTGGAAATCCCCCGGGCCTTCGGCAGCGACGACTACGAGAACCAAAAGAACGAAATTATCCGAGAGTTCCAAGAGCGCAGCAGCGAGCTAATGGAGGAGCTGAACCAACGGGCCTCCGCGCAAGGGTTCAGCATCCGGCGTTCTAGTACCGGCTTTGTTACCGTGCCCCTGGTGGACGGCAAGCCCATTACCGGCGAAGAATACGAGGCCTTGCCTGCGGAAACCAAGGAGGAAATTGAGCGCAAGTCCAACGCCCTACAGTTCGACATCCGCGATACCGTGCGTCGGGTACAGCAGGCGGAGAGGGAGGCCCGGGAGAAAATTAAGCAGCTCGATAGCCAGGTGGGTTTGTTCTGTGCCGGACACCGTATTGACGCCCTTAAGGACAAGTACCAGGAATATCCTCAGGTGTTGGATTACCTGGAGGCCCTGAAACAGGATATAGTGAATAACCTGGACCTTTTCCGGGCGGAAGAAGAGGAACATAGCCCGCCTTGGGCGCGGCCGAGTCGCGCTTCTGCGCTCCTGAAATACCGAGTGAATCTCTTGATCGACCGGCGGAATTGTCAAGGCGCGCCGGTAGTAGTGGAAACCAATCCTACTTACTATAACCTGGTCGGGCGCATCGAGCACGAAAACGAGTGGGGCATCCTCAGCACCAATTTTACCATGATTAGGCCGGGAGCCATTCACCAGGCCAACGGTGGCTATCTAATTTTACAAGCACGCGACCTGCTGGTGAACCCTTTCAGTTGGGAGGCACTCAAGCGCGTTCTGAAAACCGGTCAGCTTACCATAGAGAACATGGGCGACCAGTACGGTCTGGTTCCCTTGGCCAGTCTAAAACCCGAACCCATTCCCGTACGGGTAAAAGTGATCCTCATCGGTAACCCGCTTTTGTACTACTTGCTTTATCACTACGATGAGGACTTTCCCAAGCTTTTTAAGATCCGAGTGGACTTTGATACCGAGATGGATCGCACTCTGGAGAACGAAGCCAAGTTGGCTCAGTTCATTAGTTACCATTGCCGGCAGCAGAACCTGCGCCACTTTCACCGCGAGGCGGTGGCCAAGGTGGTGGAGTATAGCTCCCGGCTGGCCGAGGATCAGGAGAAGCTCAGCACCCGGTTCAACGAGTTGGTGGAGATCCTCTACGAGGCCGACGCCTGGGCGGCATCGGAAGGCTGCGCCTACGTAGAGGCCAGGCACGTTCAACGGGCGATTGAGGAAAAGCATTATCGGTCCAATCGGCTCGAAGAGAAATTCCAAGAAATGTTCGCCCGGGGAGAACTGCTGGTAGATACCGATGGCCGGGCGGTGGGACAGGTGAACGGCCTTTCGGTGGTTGATCTGGGTGACTATGTCTTCGGGCGTCCCTCGCGCATCACGGCTACTACCGGCTTGGGGCAACGCGGCGTGGTCAACATCGAGCGGGAAACCAAAATGAGCGGTAATATTCACAGTAAGGGTGTTTTGATTCTTGCCGGCTATCTGCTTTCCAAATACGCCCAAGACGTACCCTTGTGCCTCTCCGCCAGTCTTTGCTTTGAGCAACTGTACACGGGGGTGGAGGGCGACAGCGCTTCTAGTGCGGAGCTTTATGCCTTGCTGTCCAGCTTGGCCGGTCTGCCGGTAGAGCAGGGCATAGCCGTCACCGGCTCCATCAACCAAAAGGGCGAGATACAGCCCGTTGGTGGGGTGACGGCCAAGGTTGAGGGGTTCTTTCGGGTGTGTCGGCTCAAGGGTTTAACCGGGCGTCAGGGGGTCATCATCCCCCATCAGAACGTACGCCACCTTATGCTCTCGGAGGAAGTAGTGGAGGCTTGCCGTCAGGGGAAGTTCCACATCTGGCCGGTGCGTACTGTGGATGAGGGGCTGACCATCCTCACCGGTATCCCGGCGGGCGAGCGTCGCCCGGACGGAACTTATCCCCCGGGAACGGTTCACCACTTCGTATTGGAGAAACTCAGAAGCTATTACCGGCGGCTGCAGAACCGAGAAAAGGAAGGAAGTGAGGAGGCGGCGGAGGTGGCTGCCGGTCAAGCGTGAGTCTGGCCCCACCCGGAAGCGCCTAAGGCAGGCCGGGCGCCGGTGAGGCCGGGGCCGTATTTTCCGGCCGGGTTGGGGCAAGAATAGGAGTGGAGGCGAAGGGTTTGTCAGTAGCGAAATCGGGCCGGCCGCCCTGCCCGGTATGCGGCAGTAGCCGGCAAGTGGGCCAGGTAGGGAACCGTCAATTTTTCTGCTGGAACTGTTTTCTGGAATATAATCACCGTCAAGAGGTGTTCATGCTGGCAGAAGATGGTAGCCTAGTAGCTTTGGAACCAGGCGGGAGGTGAGCATTATGTGGCTGGAGCGCCGATTCCTGAGCGGTCTAATAACCGGCAGCATGTTAGGTTTGATTGCCGGCGCCATGTTTCTTACGCGAAGTGAGGGAAGGGAAATGAGCCGTAGGGAGGCTGTGCGCCGGGTCACAGGTTGGCTGAAGAAGTAGGGGGGGACGGCGGTTGCAATGGCTCCGCGACCCCAAGAAAATGGTAATCGGGGGCCTACTGGCGGCAGTGGGCCTTTACTTTATCTATAGAGTTCGGGCGGTATTGCCGCCCTTTATCTTCGCCCTGGCTCTGACTTATCTATTACACCCGCCGGTCAATTGGTTGTGCCGAAAGGGGCTGCCTCGTACGGCCGCCATTGTGGTGGTCTATGCCGCGGTAGCGGCGGGGCTGGTGCTGGTTTCGACTTTTGCTCTGCCGGCTTTGGTGCGTGAGAGTGCGGCCTTCGTTGAGGGCTTGCCCCGCCAGTTGGGTGCGGCCGAAGAATTTCTGGAGAATCTTTCGCGACGTTACCGTCGCACCCCCCTTCCTGAAGGAGTGAGGCTGGTAATCGACGAACACCTGCGGCGCGGGGAACAGGTGCTGCTCAACCTGCTTCGGGCCGGAACCCAGACCCTCATCGGGTGGATCTCCCAACTGGCCAATCTGGTCCTGGCACCGATACTGGCCTTTTTCTTCCTGCAGGACGCCGGAGGGTTAACCAGACGCATCCGGACCTACGTTCCCGCTGCCTATCAAGAGCAGGTGCTGTCGGTCCTGGCCGAGATCGACGTGGTGTTGCGTAACTTCGTGTTCGGACGTCTGATAGTAGGACTGATGGTAGGGGTTCTCTGCGCGCTGGGACTGGCGGTCATCGGCGTGGACTATGCCCTGGTACTGGGGGTTATCGCCGGGGCTTGCGACCTTATTCCCTTTTTCGGGCCCTTCTTGGGAGCCCTGCCCGCGGTGGTGCTGGCGGGATTAGAGTCTCTCCGGACCCTGATGTTGACCGTGCTCCTTTTTCTCGTGGTGCAGCAGGTAGAAGCCCAGTTACTGTCTCCCCTTATCTTAGGCGAGAGTGTGGGCCTACACCCAGTAGTGATCATCTTTGCCCTGCTGGCCGGGGGGTATCTTTACGGACTGTGGGGGGTATTGCTGGCGGTTCCCGTAGCCGCCGTGCTGCGTCTGGTCCTGCGCCGCCTCCTCTTCCCCAGCCGGGCAGGAAATTGACACCTGCGGTCGCCGGGGTTATAATGGGCCAAGCAAAAGCCTTCGTGCGGTGGGTGGTGAGGCTCTTGACCGGCAACGAATTGCGCAGTCGCTTCCTGGCTTACTTCCGGCGACAAGGACATACCGTACTTCCCAGCTCTTCTCTGGTCCCGGAGAACGACCCCACTCTGTTGTTTACCAATGCCGGTATGGTTCAGTTCAAGAACGTGTTCTTGGGTTTGGAGAAGCGCCCCTACCGCCGGGCCGCTACGGCGCAAAAGTGCGTGCGCGCTGGAGGCAAGCACAACGATCTGGAAACCGTGGGCCGGACGGCGCGCCACCATACTTTCTTCGAGATGCTGGGTAACTTTTCTTTTGGCGATTATTTCAAGGAACAGGCCATCGCTTTCGCCTGGGAGTTTTTAATCAAAGAGCTCGCGCTTCCGCCGGAAAGACTCTGGATTACCGTTTACCAGGACGACGAAGAGGCTTTCCGCCTCTGGCAAACGATTGCTGGCATATCGGCCGAGCGCATTGTTCGCCTCGGAGAGAAAGATAACTTCTGGGCCATGGGTGAAACCGGGCCCTGTGGTCCGTGCAGCGAAATTATTCTCGATCGGGGACCGGACAAGGCCTGTAGCGCCTCCTGCGCTCTAGGCAAGTGTGATTGCGACCGTTGGTTGGAAATCTGGAATTTGGTGTTTATGCAATTCAACCGCGATGCCGAAGGCCGGCTTTCTCCCTTGCCCCGGCCCAGCATCGATACCGGGATGGGTCTGGAACGAATGGCCTCGGTACTGCAAGGCGTAGACAGCAATTTCGAAACTGACCTCTTTCGCCCCCTGATAGAGGCGGTAGAAAGATTGTCCGGAAGGCATTACGCTCCGGGAGAGGAAGGTTTCCCTTTTCGGGTGATAGCCGATCATGCCCGCGCCTGTGCCTTCCTGGTGGCAGACGGAGTAGTGCCCTCTAACGAGGGGCGGGGCTACGTGTTGCGCCGCATCCTGAGGCGGGCGGTGCGCCTGGGCCGGTCCCTGGGTGTAGCCGGCGCTTTCCTGTACCGTCTGGTGCCGGAGGTAGCGGCCCTGATGGGAACGGCTTATCCCGAGTTGGTAGAGGGAGAGGAGCGAATCCAGGCTATAGTCCGCAAAGAGGAGGAACGCTTCCTGGAAACCCTGGAAGAGGGAATGCGGGTGGCGGAGGAGATGGTGAAACGGGCCAAGGCCGCCGGCCGGCCGGGGCTCTCCGGCGAAGAGGTGTTCTTGCTGTACGACACCTACGGTTTCCCATTAGATCTGGCCCGGGATTTGGCCCGGGAACAGGGAATGCAAATAGACGAGGAGGGTTTTGCTGGTTGTCTAGAGGAGCAGCGCCGCCGGGCCCGGGCCTCGCGTTCGGAGCATTCCTGGCCGGGCCTTGCGGTGGTGGAGAAGCTTCCTTCCTGGCAGGATTTGCCCGCTACTGAGTTTGTGGGTTACCAGCGGCTGGAGGGACCGGCTCGGGTGCTGGCTCTGTTTCGGGAGCAGGAGCCGGTAGAGCGCCTGGGGCCCGAGGAGGAGGGGGCGGTAGTCCTCGACCAGAGTCCCTTTTATGCCGAGGCGGGAGGCCAGGTAGCCGATACCGGCCAACTGACTTGGGCGACGGGACAGGCTAAGGTGGAGGATGCTCAGTGGGTTGGAGGCAAGGTTTGGCATCAAATACGCATTTTAGAAGGAGAGTTGACGGTCGGTAGCGAAGTAAATGCCCGCGTAGACGCCGAGCGTCGTGAGGCGATAGCGCGGCATCACTCGGCCACGCACCTGCTCCACCGCGCACTAAGGTTGGTGTTGGGCGAACACGTCCGGCAGGCCGGTTCCTTGGTGGCGCCGGATCGCTTACGCTTCGACTTCTCTCACTTCGAGCCCCTGACCAACCAAGAGCTTAAGGCGGTGGAGCGGTTGGTGAACCGGGAGATCCTGGCCGGCCTCCCGGTGGAGATACTAGAAACCACCCTGGAGGAGGCCCGAGCCATGGGAGCTACGGCTCTCTTCCAGGAGAAGTACGGCACTCGGGTACGGGTGGTTCGGATTGGCGATTTTAGCCTGGAGCTCTGCGGGGGTACCCACGTGGCCCATACCGGACAGATCGGTCTGTTTCGGATAGTGGGTGAGAGTGGTATTGGAGCTGGCGTCAGAAGGGTGGAAGCAGTAGCCGGAGCGGCCGCACTCGAGTACTTGGAAGCTAAAGAGGCGGAGTGGGAGCGGGTGGCCGCCGCGCTCAAGGTGCCGCCGGAGCAGGTTTGGCGCCGGGTGGAGAGTCTATTGGCGGAGCTCAAGGAAAAGGAAAAGGAAATAGCCGCCTTGCGGGCGCGGCTCAATCAATACCACCTAATGGAGTTGTTGGGCCAGGTTCAGGAGATTGACGGAATTAGGCTTCTGTGTGCCCAGGTACCAGAAACTGATGCTTCGGCCCTGAGAGAATTGGCCGATCGGTTGCGGGAGCGGCTCGGATCGGGAGTAATAGTTTTGGGTGCGGCCGGCAGGGAGCGGGTGAGTTTCGTAGCTACCGTCAGCCCGGACTTGGTTAAACAGGGTTTGCACGCCGGCCAGGTGGTGCGGGAGGTGGCGCAGGTGGCCGGCGGCAGCGGAGGCGGCCGTCCCGATATGGCTCAGGCCGGAGGTAAGCAGCCGGAAAAGACGGCGGCGGCTTTGGCTAAGGCGGCAGAAGTAATTGCCGGGTGGCGCCGGAGGTGAGGCCTATGGGAGGTAGGACGTTCTGGGAGGAGACCGTGACCTTCAAGCGCCCGAAGGAGGAAGCGGCGAATGCTCGACAGATCCTGACCGAGGTTTATCAGGCGCTAAAAGAAAAAGGCTATAATCCGATTAATCAACTGGTAGGATACTTGCTTTCCGGAGACCCCGCCTATATAACCAGCCACAACAATGCCCGCAATCTTATTCGCCGCCTGGAGAGGGACGAACTTCTGGAGGAACTCCTCCGCCACTATTTGGGGCAAGCGGACTGATGGTTATGGAGTACCGGGAGCTCGGGCGCACCGGTCTTAAGGTATCTCGCTTGGGTTTCGGTTCGCTCGCCCTTATCCCGGCTCACGGTGGGTCGGAGGCTCAAAACGGGTTGAGATTGCTGCAACAGGCGGTGGAGAAAGGCATCAATTTGGTTGATACGGCCGAGATATACGATAACTACCATTTCTTGCGCCGGGCCCTTTGGCGTTACCGGGAAGAAGTAATCATTGCTACTAAGTCCTACGCATACACCCGCTCGGGCATGGAACAGAGCCTGGTGCGCGCCTTACGCGAACTCAATCGCCCCTACATCGATATCTTCCTCCTTCACGAGCAGGAGAACGCCCTTACCCTGCGCGGTCACTACGAGGCTTTGGCCTATCTGGTCGAAGCCCGCCAAAAGGGCCTGGTGCGGGCGGTAGGGATCTCTACCCACGCCGTATCGGCGGTGGAGGCGGCGGCCGAACTGCCGGAGATCGAGGTGATCCACCCCTTGATTAATCGGCGAGGACTGGGCATTATTGACGGTAACCGGGAGGCAATGTTAGCGGCAGTACGTCGGGCCCGCGAACGGGGAAAGGGCATATATGCCATGAAGGCCCTGGGCGGCGGACACCTGACAGCCGAGGCCGAAGCAGCTCTGCGCTGGGTACTGGATCTGCCCTTCGTAGACTCGGTGGCGGTAGGCATGGCCAGCGAGGAAGAACTGGAGGCCAATCTGGCGGTAGTCGAGGGCCGGCCTGTTCCTTCAGACCTGGCACAAAGGTTGGCCCGCCGGTCCCGGCGGCTGGTAGTGGAGGAGTGGTGTCAGGGGTGCGGCGAGTGTGTGGCGCGCTGTTCGCAGCAGGCCCTGGCTCTGGTGGAAGGTCGGGTAGTGGTGGACGAGACCCTCTGTATACTCTGCGGATACTGCGCCCTGGCCTGCCGCAGCTTTTGCCTTAAGGTGGTCTGGCAAGAGTGCGCATACTAGGACTGGATGTGGGGGAGAAGAATATAGGCGTGGCGGTTAGCGATCCCCTGGGGGTTAGCGCCCAGCCGCTGACTACGCTACGCCGGGTTTCACGGGAAAAGGACCTGGCAGCCATTTCGGACCTGGTGAAGGAATATGAAGTGGAAGAGGTAGTAGTGGGATTGCCGCTACGGCTTGACGGCCGAGAAGGACCGGAGGCAGAGAAAGTACGCCGCTGGGGCGAACGCCTGGAACGACACTTAGGGGTCCCGGTCCGCTATTGGGATGAGCGCCTTACCACGGTGGAGGCGGAGCAGACTCTGCTGGCGGCCGACCTGTCGCGGCGGCGACGGCGGGCAACGGTAGACCGAACCGCCGCCTGTCTAATACTGCAAGGGTATCTGGACCGGTATCGCCAACCGGCCGGGGAGGGAGCCCCAGCCGGCACCTCGCCGGGAAACGATGTTGACAGGCTTGAGGCGGAGACATAGAATAGGCATAACTCGATGGAAACGGGGTGAGGAAGTGAACGAATCCGATACCATCGTCCTGATGGACGATGAGGGTGAAGAGCACGAGTTCATGGTGGTGGACTTTCTCGAAGTTGGGGAGAAGGAGTACGTGGTCTTATTGCCCCTGGACGAGGAGGAAGAAGAAGACGAGGGCGAAGCGGTAGTCTTCCGGCTGGAGCTGGATGAGCAGGGCGAGGAAGTCCTCCGAGAGATCGAGGACGACGAGGAATGGGAGGCCGTGGAAAGAGCCTGGGAAAAGGCCATGGCGCAAGAGGAAGAATAATAGGAGGGAGTTTACGGGGCCGCCGGAATGCGGCCCCAACTTGTTGCATAGTAGGCTGGCTCTTGGTGACCCTAGTGCTGGCGGCCTGGCCCGTTCAGGCGCATGACAGCCTTTGCCTCTTGGCCGAGTACGCCACCCGGATTCCCCCAGGTCAGCCCGAGCGCGTTCACAATCTGCGCCTGGCGGCTCAGGCCTTAAATGGGTACTGCCTTCTTCCGCGGGCGGAGCTGTCCTTTAATCAGGTGGTGGGGCCCAGGCTCGAGAAAGCGGGCTATCGGCCGGCTCCGGTGCTTACGCCGGCGGGTCGGGAAAGAGATTGGGGAGGCGGGGTTTGCCAGGTGGCTACTACCCTTTACAACGCCGCCCTTCTGGCCGGACTGGCGGTGCGCGAGCGGCACCCCCACTCCCTGCGGGTAGATTACGCCGATCCGGGTCTGGATGCGGCGGTGGTTTTTGGTTATAAGGACCTTCGTGTTTTTAACCCTTCACCGCATGCCCTACATCTGCGGGTCGAGCTCCGGGGAGAGTACTTGCGGATTTCCGTGTGGGGGCCATGGCAGGCTAAGCACCGAGTGCAGGTAAAAGTTGAGGTGTGGCAGACCTGCCCTCCGCCGGAAGAGTGCCGCCGGGATCCCAGCCTTGCGCCCGGTCAGCGCTTGGTGTTGCAGCCGGGAGAGAAGGGCGTGTGGGTGAGGGTGCGGCGGCGCCTGGAGTGGGACCGGGGAAGTTGCCGGGAGGAAATCATCTCCGAGGATTACTACCCCCCTAAGCCCCGGGTGATACTAACCGGCGCCCCGCCGCTTTGGCCGCCCTGAGGCCTGGTGCTCGCCTTCGCGCTCACCCTTGCCAAGCTCGGTTCCCGGCGAGGTGTCAATGTACTCAGAGGAGACCCGGAACCGCCTGCCAACCTAGAACCGGGGTGATCTGTGGAGGGTGGTTGTGCCCGGTATAAAGGCGTAGTATTATCGTCTTGGAAACGCAGGCGCGGACGGTTGCCCTTCCGGAAAGCAGGTGAGCTTCGTGGCCGTGCCAAGGGTTCGTCCTCATTTTCCGGGGATACCTCGGGTCGCAGTTCTGGCGGCCTTGCTCTTCCTGTGCTCCTGCGGCCTGGCAGTATGGTATGAGCGGGCGCTGGCGCCGGTGGCCTCCTCGGAAGCGACCTTGGTCAAGGTGCAGATAGCCCGAGGAAGCTCTTCGGCAGTGATCGCCAACCAGCTTCAAGAGGCCGGGCTGCTTCGTAGCGCCCTGGCTTTTCGGATTTACCTGTATCTACAGGATATGGAGGGTAAGTTACAAGCCGGAGAATACCGATTGTCGCCCGGTATGTCCGCGCCGGAAATCGCCCGAACTCTTACCATCGGCAGGGTGGCCCGCTACCGGGTGACCATACCCGAGGGCTATACCCTGAAGCAAATCTGCGCCCGTCTGGTGGAAGCGGGGTTGGTAAACGAGCAGCGCTTCTGGGAAGCGGCGGCCAAGGCCGACTTCGACTATGAATTCCTGCGCGACGGCCCTTCGGGGAGCCAGCGCCTGGAGGGATTCCTGTTTCCCGACACTTACTACTTCACTCGGGACATGACCGAGGAAGAAATTATAGGTACTATGTTGCGGCGCTTCCGCCAGGTCTTCACTCCGGAAATGGAGAAACGAACTCGCGAACTATCCCTGACGGTACGGCAGGTGATAACCTTGGCCTCGTTGGTGGAGCGGGAGGCCAAGCTCGAGCAGGAGCGTCCCCTGGTGGCGGCGGTTTTTTATAACCGCCTTCGTTTGGGCATGAAGCTAGAGTCCTGCGCCACCGTGCAATACCTCTTAGACGAGCCCAGGCCCGTGTTGCGGGCGGAGGACACCCGAATACCCTCTCCGTATAATACTTACCTTCATGCCGGTCTTCCCCCCGGGCCCATAGCCTCGCCCGGTCTTTCTTCAATATTGGCCGCTCTCTACCCGGCCGAGGTTCCCTACCTTTACTTCGTGGCCAATCCCGACGGTAGCCATACGTTTAGCCGCACCTACGCCGCCCACTTGGCGGCCAGTAGGGCGGCGCGCGGCGGTCGTTTGGTGCCCTAGGTGGAGTATAAAGCCTTGGACCGGGAAGCATATTAACTTTTGGGTACAAACCCCAAGGCTTAGAAGGAGGTAGGGAACCGAATGTACGTCAGCGCCTTTAACCCTCAAGCCATGGCCATGGCGGGCGGGCAGATCGCCACGGCCCTCAATCCCGTTCTTTCGTGGACCGCTCAACCCCTTACCGCGGGATCCTGGGCGGCTCCGGCCGGGATGATTTCGCCTGCCTATGCCGGGATGAGCTACATGCTTCCGGTAAGCAGCGCCTGGGCACCGGCGGTGAGCGCCGGCGGCGCCTTTGGATTACCCGCCGGCCAAGCCATTACCTATAGCTTTGTGCCGGCGATGGGCACGGGTATAGCTTCGCCGGTACTGAGCGGCGGCTTTCGCTTCCTGCATACCGGAGGAGGTATGGTAGAGCCGCGGGTGGACATTTCCGAAACCAACAGCGACATCGTGGTTACCGCCGAACTGCCCAACATTAATCCCAATGATCTCAACCTCACGGTAACGGACGATTCGCTGAGTATCTCCTGCACCGCCTTTGCCGGGGGCATTCCTACCAGCGTCCACCGGACCATTGCTCTGCCTACTTCGGTGAAGGCCGAGCAGGTAACGGCCAACTACAGCAACGGGATCCTGGAATGCCGTCTGCCTAAGTCGGACTTGGCGGCTCGCAGGCGGATCCGGGTCAACCCCATGGGTTAGACCGTAAGGGCGGGGCGGTAGTTGCTACCGTCCCGCCGCGTTCCAGCGCCGAAACGGGAGGCGACGAAATGTACCATATTCAGGTAGCGTGGCCGTACTTTTCTACCGCGGTCATGCCGGCAGCCCTTCCCGGAAGTGCGCCAGCGGTGGTTCCCCGAGTCGACTTGCTGGAATCCGACCGCGAAGTAGTGGTAGTAGTAGAGGCGCCGGGTAGCAGGGCGGAACGGTTTGCGGTCGACGTTGCCGATCAGCAACTGGAAGTGAGCGGTACCGTAGGCGCCGGCCTGCTTGAGGGAGAGACCGATCTGGTTTACCGCTACCGCGAGCGAAGCGACGGCAACTTCCGGCGTCTGATTAGCCTGCCCGCGCGGGTGGACGGCGGCTCGGCCTCGGCCAGTTATCGGGACGGATTACTGGTGATTCGGTTACCCAAGGCGGGTCGTTCCGGCTCGGAATCGCGGCGGGTGAACGTGAGCTGATAGGCGGGGCTACCTCGTAGGGAAACCAGTTGGTGCGTTTCGGTTTTTTCGATATATCGGCAGGGGCAAAACCAACCCTGTCGAATTTTTTTATTTGGGTCCAGAGCCGAAGGTAGCGAACTTTACATTTTCGTGGTTGTCAACTTTACCGTTGCCGGCCAGGGGGCGACCTACAATTATAGTAAAGACGTACTAGGAGGCGTCGAGTGCTGAGGGCACAAGGTTGCCGGGTGGAATAGGGCGCCAAACGCTGCTGGTTACGGATGAGGGAGGTTGAGAGGCTAGTTTTGGCGGGTGTTAAGAGTTGCATCTGGAATGCCGACCAGATCTGGCCAGGCAGCGAGGACTAGGGACATAGCAGGGAAAGAGAGGAGTGACCGAGAGTGAGGTACGCGGAAACGGGCTATTTTTTGGAGGTAGATCTGTCTACCGGAAAAGTCGAAAAGGTGGAAAGTGACCCCAGATGGACCGAACTCTTTCTGGGAGGGCTAGGGACTAACGCCAGGCTGATTTGGGATCGGGTTTCTCCGGAGGTAGAGCCCTTCTCCGAAGAGAACGTGTTGGTGATCGGCGCGGGGCTTTTGGTCGGCACCCCGGTAATCGGCGCCAACCGCCTGATCGTGAGCAGTGTTTCTCCGGTAACCGATTTATTCGTTTTCTCCATGGCGGGAGGATTCTTTGCCCCCGAGCTGAAGCATGCCGGTTACGACAAGATCGTTATTCGGGGAAGGGCACCCAAGCCGGTGTATCTGTGGATTCACAACGACCACGTAGAAATTCGCGACGCCAGCCACCTGCGCGGCAAGGGAACCCTGGAGACCATTGAGATCCTGCGTCAGGAACTGAACGAGCCCCGGGCCCAGGGAATTGCCATTGGGCCGGCGGGCGAGAACCGGGTTTACTTCGCCTCCATTGAAACCACCCGGGGAAGCTGCAGTCGGGCCGGGGTCGGCGCCATCATGGGCGATAAGAACCTCAAGGCGGTAATGGTTCGGGGAACGAAGGAAGTCAACGTCCTGCAGCCCCGCGAGGTTTTCGACTTCAGCAACGAGGTTATTAGGTTCATAAAGCATCGCAAGGAGAACCCCCTCAAGGGCGTGCAGCCCATTCACGAAACCATCGGTGCTCCCCAGGAAATGGTTATCGATGACGAAGAGTGGCACTGCAACAACTTTGCCTGGGGTCACGCCCGGGAGCGGAGACGGAACTACTGGAACAAAGAGATCGAGCAAAGGTGGTCCGAGCTCACCCAACAGGTTAGAAAGCGTCTGGTGGGTTGCTACAACTGCCCTCTCTACTGCACCGCTTTGGTGCACGTGCCGGGGTACTATCCCTACCACCTCAAATGCTTCACCAAACTAACCTACGTTCTGGCGGCTTACGCCGATCTGGACTTCGGTTTCAAGATCAACTCTTACTCCGTCCAGTACGGTCTAGACGGGTATTCCGCCGCGCAGGTCTGCGCCTTTGCGGTCGAGCTCTACGAGGCGGGCATTCTCACTGACAGCGACATGCCCGGCTTTCCGAAGAATAACGAGGAACGCTTCTTCTGGCTACTGGACAAGATCGCCCACCGAGAAGGCATTGGCGACGTTCTGGCCAACGGTGTGTATCGTGCCGCCCGGCAGATCGGCAGGGGTGCGGAGGCCTACGACCACAACACCATCAAGAAGCTGGAGCAGGTACCCATCAAGCTGGGCATGTTGAACCCCATCTACTTCCTCATGTGGTCCACCAATGAAAAGGGTAACATTACCCAGGTAGAGGGCCAGGTACCGCAGGTGCACCTTACTCCGGAGCAGAAGGAAAACTTCATTAAAGATTGGATCCAGCTTCCCACCAAGTACGCGGACAAGATAAAGGCCTGGCTGCGGGATTGGCAGCCGCGGGGAGAGCATTCCTATCCTTTCTGGCCGTCCCTGGATACGGTTTGTGCTTTGGTAGATTGGCAGGAGGTTATGCACTATCTGGACGACTGTCTGGGCCTGTGCTCCGGCTTGGACGCCTTTGCTTACAAGCCTCCTTACCACGTACACAACCTGCCCTACCTACTGAAGATAACCGCGGGCCTGGAGTTCGACGAGGAATCACTGTGGGACGCCGCCGTGAGGGTGCGCACCCTGGTCCGGGCCATCAACAACAGCCGGGGTCTCAGAAGAGAACACGACAAGCCGCCCGCCGATCACTGGAAACACCGCTTCCCCGAGTACGAGGCCAAGCTGCTTGATGCCTTTTATGCCCACCGGGGTTGGAACAAGAACGGCATTCCCACCAAGGAAACCCTGGAGAGGCTGCAAATGGGGTTCGTGGCGGAGGAATTCATCCGGCGGGGTATTCTGACCGAGGCTCCGGCGGAGAGCTGAAGAACCCGGGAATCTTGAGCATGGAGGACCGAGCCATGAACGGACAGCAAGTGAAGAAGAAAAAAGTTAAGGTCATAAAGATCGACCCCAGTAAGTGCACCGGATGCCGGATGTGCGAAATGGCGTGTTCTATATCCCATTCCTCGCCGAAGTACAGCAGCGCCAACCCGGACAGAGCGCGCATTCGGCTGTATGCCCGGCCTTTAGAAAACCTGTACCTGCCGGTCTTGGCCGGAGAGTACACGCCGGCGGAATGCCCCGGTCGGCTGTCCTACATCATTAACGGGCAGGAGTACGGCGAATGCACCTTCTGTCGGGCCTCCTGCCCCTCTCGAGATCTGTTCAAGGAACCCGGCTCCGGCCTGCCGCTTAAGTGCGATACCTGTGAGAGCGATCCTACCCTGGAAGAGCCTCTCTGCGTGCAGTGGTGCTACCATGACGCCTTAACCTACGAGGAAAGAGAAGAAGAAGTGGTGGAGGAAATCAAGCTGGACGAAATGGAGGTAGCGCTGGAGGCTCTGATCGAAAAGTACGGTCTGGAGAAGGTAGTGGATGGCGTAGCCCGTATGGCCTCCAAGGGCTAAACATTTAAGCGAAAGAGGAGAAGCGTTATGGAGACGGTAGCCCCCTTCAAAGAGGCAATAGAAGAGATAAAGCAGAGCGGCGGCGAGGTCGTCAAGTACTGCTACGAGTGCGGGAAATGCGACACCGTCTGTCCGTGGAACCGGGTCCGGACATTCAGCATGCGCCGCCTGATCCGGGAAGCCAACTTCGGTCTGGCGGAAATTGAGCGGGAGGAGATTTGGCGGTGCACCACCTGCGCCCGCTGCCAGGTGCGCTGCCCACGGGGGGTTAAACAGCCGGAGGCAATGGTGGCCTTGCGCCGTATTGCCACCAAGTACGGAGTGTTCCCGGGGCCGGTGCAACCCCTTCGCACGATCACCGCGGGCCTGAGCGCGGACGGTAATCCCTTCGGAGAGGAACGGGCCAAGAGAGCCCAATGGGCGGACGGACTCTCGGTACCGGCCTTTGAAGAAGGAACAGACGTACTTTACTTCGTCGGTTGTTATCCCAGTTACGATCCTAGGCTGAAGAAAGTAGCTCGGGCTACGGCTACCATCTTGGCCAAGGCCGGAGTGAACTTCGGAATCCTGGGAACCAAGGAAAACTGCTGTGGAGAGAGCATCCGGCGGGCGGGTAACGAGGAGCTGTTTAAGCGCCTGGCTAAGGAGAACATCAAGACCTTTGTGGACCACGGAGTTAAGAAAATCGTGGTTTCCTCACCTCACTGTTACCACACCTTTAGGAACGAGTACCCCGAGTTTAGCGTTAACTTCGAAGTCTACCACATGGCCCAATTCCTTTGGGACCTCATCCGGCAGGGTAAGCTTAAGGCTACCAAGTCGTATCCCAAGAAGGTAGCCTATCACGATCCGTGCTATCTGGGTCGGCATAACGGCGTATTCGACGAGCCCCGGGAGGTATTGCGGAGTATCCCCGGTCTGGAACTGGTAGAGCTGCCTGAATCGGGAAAGAACAGCCTCTGCTGCGGCATGGGCGGCGGACGGATCTGGATGGAGACGCCCAAGGAAGAGCGCTTCTCTAACCTGCGGCTGAAGCAGGCGGTGGAGGTGGGGGCTGAGGTCCTGGTTACCTGCTGTCCGTACTGTATTACCAGCTTTGAAGACAGTAGGCTGATCCTGGAATACAGCGACGTGCTCGAGGTTAAGGATCTCACCGAGGTGGTTGCGGAGGTAATCTAGCGGCGTGGTCGCCCGGGTTGCTCTGCCCCCGAGATTTCTTGGCCCTACCGGTGTAGCGGATGCCGCGCATCGGTAGGGCGGACGTCCCGCCTAGTTGGGGGCGGCTTTCCTCGGCAGGTCGGGATCGGCGACCCGGGCGCAACCGAAAAGTACGACAGTATGATCGAGGTGGAGAGATAATGGATAGGGCAGCCATCGTAGAGCAGATCCTTAAGTACAGTAATTTTGGAGATGTAATGGTGGTCGGCGGGGGGATTAGCGGTATCCAGGCCTCCCTTGACCTGGCGTCGGCGGGCTTCCGGGTATACCTGGTGGAGAAGTCGCCCTCCATTGGCGGGCACATGGCGCAGCTTGACAAGACCTTCCCCACCAACGACTGCTCCATGTGTATCGAGTCGCCCAAGTTTATTGAGTGCCACCGGCATCCCAATATTGAGATTATCACCTATGCCGAAGTAGATTCAGTGGAAGGCGAACCGGGCAATTTCAAAGTAACCCTGCTCAAGAAGCCCCGGTATGTCTCCGAAGCCAAGTGCACCGGCTGTACTACCTGTCGGGAGTACTGCCCCTTGCTGGTACCCGATCCGTTCAACCAGAAACTCTCGGATAACAAGGCCATTCACATTCACTTTGCACAGGCCATTCCGCTCGTCTCCTACGTGAACGAGAACTGCCTATTCCTGAGGGAAGGTAAGTGCCGCATCTGCGAGGCGGTCTGCAAGAATGACGCCGTGAATTTTACCCAGAAGCCGGAGAAGATGCAGATTAAGGTAGGGGCCATTGTCCTGGCTCCGGGCTACGAGCCGTTCGATCCCTCGGTGCTGGAGGAGTTCCAATACGGCCGGTTGCCCAACATGGTAACCAGCCTGGATTACGAGCGGATATTGTGCGCGACCGGCCCCTATCAGGGCGTAATCCGTCGGCCCTCAGACCTTAAGGAGCCGCACCGGATCGCGTGGATACAGTGCGTGGGCTCCAGACAGGTTATCGAGGGCGCCAACAGCTATTGTTCCGCCGTATGCTGCACTTATACTCAGAAGCAGGTGATTCTGACTAAGGATCACGATCCGGAGGTAGCGTGCACCGTTTTCCACAACGATATCCGTTCCTACGGTAAGGACTTTGAGCGCTTCTATCAGCGGGCGGCCAACCTTCCCGACGTGCGCTTCATCAGAAGCTACGTTACCGTGGTGGGCGAAGACCCCAACACCCGGAACATTATCATCCGGTACTCCACGCCGGAAGGCGGCGTAAAAGAAGAAGAGTTCGATCTGGTGGTGCTGTCCGTGGGGCTGACCCCGCCGGCCGACGCCAAGGAACTGGCCCAGAAGCTGGGTATAGAGTTGAACGCCCACGGGTTCTGCCAGACCGACCCCTTCAACCCCATCGTGACTAGCCGTCCGGGTATCTTCGTGAGCGGGGCCTTCATGGGGCCGATGGATATTCCCGAGTCGGTAATGACCGCCAGCGGTGCGGCCTCACTTTGCGGAGAACTGCTCTCCTACCGCCGGGGCAAGCTGGCGCGGGAAAGGGTGTACCCGCCCGAGCGAGACGTATCGGCCGAAGAACCCCGGGTGGGCGTGTTTGTGTGCCATTGCGGGGCCAACATCGGCGGCGTGGTCAACGTTCCGGAGGTAGTGGCGTACGCAAGGACCCTGCCCTATGTGGTACACGCCCAGGATCAGCTCTTCTCCTGCGCGGCCGACTCCGCTCAGACCATAGCCAACACCATCCGCGAGAAGGGTATCAACCGGGTGGTGGTAGCCGCCTGCACGCCGCGAACCCATGAGCCGCTGTTCCGCGATACCCTCCGGGAGGCGGGCATAAACCAGTACTACTTCGAGATGGCCAACATTCGGGAGCACTGTTCCTGGGTTCACTCTCGGGAAAAGGAGGAGGCTACCCGTAAAGCCAAGGATGCGGTGCGGGTGGCGGTAGCCAAGGCCCTACGGTTGCAACCGCTGCAGGAATTCTACCTCCCCGTAAACAAGACCACCCTGGTGGTGGGCGGCGGCGTGGCCGGGATGAACTGCGCCCTCAGCATTGCCAATCAGGGCTTTGAGGTCTATCTGGTAGAAAAGGAGAAAGAGCTGGGGGGCACGGCCCGCAGGATTTACTACACCCTGGAGGGTGAGGACGTACAGACCTACCTGCGCGAGTTGATAGAGAAGGTATACGAGCATCCGCTCATCCATGTCTACACCGATGCTACCTTGGTGGACAGCACGGGCTACGTCGGGAACTTCGTAACCAAGGTGGCCCACGGCGGCCGGATAGTGGAGATTAAGCACGGCGCTACGGTAATCGCCACCGGGGCCGAAGAGTATCGGCCTATAGAGTACCTGTACGGGCAGGACGAGCGGGTACTGACGCAACTGGAGCTGGAAGAGAGGATCGCCAAGGGAGACGCCAGCCTGAAGGACTGTGAGACCGTAGTAATGATACAGTGCGTGGGTAGCAGGCAGGAAGGCCGGAACTACTGCTCCCGGATATGCTGCAGCCAGGCGGTGAAAAACGCCCTCAAACTGAAGGAGGCCAATCCCAACCTGGACGTGTATGTCCTCTATCGGGATATGCGCACCTACGGTTTCAAGGAGGATTACTACCGCGAGGCGGCGGATCGGGGAGTAAGGTTCCTCCGCTACCAGGAGAACGATAATCCGCAGGTAGAGTTGGCCCAGGCAGACGGCAAGAGCGTCTTGAGGGTGACCGTGACCGACCAGGTGCTGGGTAAGCAAATTGAAATAGACGCCGATATGTTGGTGCTGTCCACGGGCGTGGTTCCTCGGAAGGAGACGAAGGAGCTCCAGCAGTTCTTCAAGGTGCCGGCTAACCCGGACGGATTCTTCCAGGAAGCCCACGTCAAGCTGCGGCCGGTTGACTTCGGAGCCGAAGGCGTTTACCTGTGCGGTATGGCCCACTACCCGAAACATTTGCAGGAGGCAGTGGGGCAGGCTTACGGTGCTGCCGGCCGGGTGCTTACCTTGCTCTCCCACGATACCGTGGTGGCCTCGGGTTCGGTCTGTGAGGTGGACGAGAGCCGTTGTGTGGCCTGCGGAGCATGCATCTCGGTCTGCGCGTACGGCGCTATCGAATTCCGGCAGACGCCGCAGGGCAAGAAGGCAACGGTTAACCCCGTCCTGTGCAAGGGCGACGGGCTCTGCAACACGAAGTGCCCGACCGGAGCTATCTCCTTGAAGCACTTCACTAACGAGCAGATCCTCAGCCAGGTTGACGCCGCGGCGGGGTCGGATGCGTGGATGCTTACCGAGCAAGGAGGCGTGGGCGCGTATGGCGAGAGGGTTGCAGTTTAGGCCCAAGATCCTGGGTTTCCTGTGTAACTGGTGTGCTTACGGAGGGGCGGATCTGTGCGGGGTTTCCCGCTTCCAATACCCTCCATACCTGAGAGTTATCCGGGTAATGTGCTCGGGCCGTGTGGACATGGAGTTCATATTCCGGGCCTTCCGCGACGGGATGGACGGAGTATTCGTAGGCGGGTGCTGGCCGGGTGAGTGCCACTACATTACGGAGGGCAATTACGACGCCCTTGCTGCCATGCACCTCACCAAGAAGCTGATGCAACGGATCGGGATTAATCCGGAGAGGCTTAGGCTCGCCTGGGTATCGGCCTCGGAGGGAATTCGCTTCGCCGAGATAATGAACGAGTTCAGTAACAAAATCCGAGAGATGGGTCCCCTGGGCCACAGTGAGGGCCTTGACGCCCAAACGCTGCAACGCCGCCTGGAGGCCGTTATTCGGATCCTGCCGTTCGTGCGGCTAGCGGAGCGACAGCGGTTCAGGCCGCCGGTCCGCTCGGAAGAGGTATACAACGAGTTCTTTGCCAGTGAAGAAGTGGACCGGCTGTTCGACGAGTTGATCACCAGTAAGCTGGTAGAAAGCGAAGTCATGCTGCTCCTTCGGAAGGGGCCGGCGTCGGCGGCCGATATCGCCCGGGTAATAGGGCTCACGGCCTCCGAAGTAGTGAAGTATATGGCCCCGCTGATGCGGGACGGAATGGTGAGATACGAGGTGGATCAGAGCCGGTTTGTGCTGGCCTGATTGCAGCCCGAACCCTGAGCGTCGCGGCATGACCGGATTGAAAACCGACAAAGGGAGAGACGGCTGATGGCTGCAGATAAGTACAACGCGATCGTTGATAAGGCCATTGAAGCCCACGGGGGTAAGGCCAACGCCCTTATCCAGGTGCTGCTGGATATTCAAAGGGAACTCGAGTGGCTCCCCCAAGAGGTATTGGAGAGAGTAAGCGACAAGCTTCAGATTCCCCTCAGCAGAGTGCGGCACGTGGCTACCTTCTATAAGGCCTTTCAGGGGACCCCTAAGGGGCGTCACGAGATTCGGGTCTGCACCGGTACGGCCTGCCACGCACTGGGTGCCTCCCGCCTTCTAGAAGCGGTGGAGGCCGTAACCGGGCTAAGGCCCGGCGAAACCGATCTGGGCTCCAAATTTACCGTTCGCGCCGTGAATTGCCCCGGCTGCTGCGGCACCGGCCCGGTAGTGGAGATCGACGGAAAGATTTACGGTAAGGTGACCGCTTCGGACCTGGTGGAGCTGCTGAGGGAGTACGAGCGGGAGTAGGGGGAGGAAATGGGTGATGGCCCGAGTCAGTTCTCCGGCGGAACTAGAGGCACTTAGAAACCAAATCAAGTCCAGGCGAGAAGCGGAGAAGCGCTTCATTGTAGTGCCCTTCGGGTCGGACTGCCGCGCCGCGGGCAGCGGAGAAGTGGCGGAGGCTCTGGAGGCAGAGCTCCGCAAGCAGGGCCTGGAGGGAGAGATTAAGGTTAGACGCACCGGCTGCCTGGGGCTTTGCGAAAAGGAGCCGATGGTAGTTATCTACCCTGAGGGAATTTGCTACGTGGACGTAAGGCCGGAAGACGTCGCGGAAATTGTAAGTCAGACCATAAAGGAGAGTAAGATTCTCGACCGTCTCTTGTACACCGACCCGCTGACCAAGGAGAAGTTCGCTTATCTAAACGAGATTCCGTTCTACAAGCACCAGGAAAGGCTGCTGCTCGGTGTCACTCCGTACCTGGATCCCACCAGTATTGAGGATTATCTGGCCATAGGCGGCTATTCTGCCTTGGTGAAGGTCCTATTTGAGATGAAGCCGGAACAGGTCATCGAGGAGGTTAAGAAGTCCGGTCTAAGAGGGCGAGGAGGAGCGGGCTTCCCGACGGGACGAAAATGGGAGGAAGCTCGGCACGTGCCCGGGGACATCAAGTACGTAATTGTAAACGGTGATGAGGGTGACCCCGGCGCGTTCATGGATCGCGCCCTTATGGAAGGGAATCCCCACGCCATTCTTGAGGGATTGATTATCGGTGCTTATGCCGTAGGGGCACGAGAAGGATTTCTTTATATCCGCGAAGAGTACCCTCTGGCAATCGAACACATGCTGAATGCCGTAAAGCAGGCCGAGGAGTACGGCTTCTTGGGGAAGAACATCCTGGGATCGGGCTTTGACTTTACGGTGGAGCTGCACCAAGGTGCCGGCGCGTACGTGGTGGGCGAGTCCACGGCCCTGATGACTGCCGTAGAGGGTCGACCCGGTGAACCACGGCCCAAGTACATCCACACGGTGGTTAAGGGCGTTTGGGATCGGCCGAGCGTGCTGAACAACGTAGAGACCTGGGCGAACGTACCGTTGATCATTAATAACGGCGGCGATTGGTTTGCCGGTTACGGTACCGCGCGGAGCAAGGGAACCAAGGTCTTCTCCCTGGTGGGGAAGGTTAACAACCCCGGCCTGGTAGAAGTGCCTATGGGCATGAGCCTGCGGGATATTATCTATAAGATCGGCGGCGGTATCCGCGACGGGAAGCGCTTCAAGGGCGTGCAGACCGGCGGTCCGTCGGGGGGATGCCTGCCTGAGGATCTACTGGATCTACCGGTGGACTTCGACGAACTCAGCAAGGCGGGATCCATCATGGGGTCCGGCGGTATGATCGTTATGGACGAAGAAACCTGCATGGTGGATCTGGCGCGGTACTATATTGAGTTCCTGAGTGACGAATCCTGCGGCAAGTGTGTGCCCTGTCGTGAGGGTCTGCGGCAAATGCTGGGCATCCTAACGAATATAACCCAGGGCAAGGGCACGGAGGCCGACCTGGAGCTTCTGGAGGAACTTTCGGAGGTGCTCATGGACGCCGCCCTGTGCGCCCTGGGACGTGCGGCGCCGACTTCCCTCCTGGCGACCCTGCGATACTTCAAGGACGAATACCTGGCGCATATTAAGGACAAGAGGTGCCCGGCGCTGTACTGCAAGGAGTTGATAGCCTACTATATCGACCCCGGAAAGTGTCAGGGTTGCGGTAAGTGCCTTGCCAGTTGTCCCACCGGGGCCATTTCCGGCGCCGACAAACGGGCGCATGCGATCGACCAGCAGAAATGCAATAAGTGCGGTGCCTGTCTTGAGGTGTGCCCGTCCGAATACGACGCAGTCAGAAAGATTTCCGGGGAGCCCGTACCCGTTCCCGCCTCGGCCTAAGGCGGGACTTAGGCAGAGCGTAAGGAGTGACCGGAATGAGTGAAGTGACCTTGCAAATTGACGGCATTCAGGTTAAGGCGCAGGAGGGCATGACCGTCCTGGAGGCAGCGAAGAGCGCGGGGATAGAAATACCTACCTTGTGCTATCATGAGAAACTGGAGCCCTATGGCGTGTGCCGCCTATGCGTAGTGGAGGTAGAGGCGGGCGGTCGTACCCGGGTAGTAGTTTCGTGCATCTACCCGGTGGAAGACGGGCTGGTGGTCAGAACCAAGACCGAGCGCCTTGCCAAGATTCGGAAGGTACTGCTGGAGTTGCTGCTGGCTCATGCTCCGGATGCGGCAGGCCTGCAGGAATTGGCTAACGAGTACGGGGCCGACCGCTACCGTTTCGCCAAGCAGTCCTCGTTCTGCGTGCTGTGCGGCCTCTGCGTAAGATACTGCGCCGAGGTCAAGAAGAAGTATGCCATTGGCTTTGTAGACAGGGGGATCAGGCGGGAAATAAGCTTTGTTCCTGAAGTAGCGGCCAAGGAGTGTTGGAACTGTAAGGAATGCTTCTCTCTATGCCCGACCTCCTATCTGCAGGCCCTCTACATGCTAACGGAAGCCCTGACGGCCTCGGCCTGATCGGCCGCGCTCTTACCCGGCCCCGCCGGGTTGGCCCCAAGGGGAGCAGGCGGAAAGCCGAATTGCGGACCGAACGGCCCGCGAGGCTGGCCGCTCCCCTTGGAGGCTGAGGCTTATCGGCTTCGTCTAGGTGGGCCTCGGCTGGCCCCCAGTAGAGTTTTCCTGGTCCAGCAGTACCAGGTCCTGTGGGCCCCGGGGTTCTGCCAGCTCCGCTCCAAGATAGGCGGAGCTTTGCGTTAGAAGGCGGTACTTTGGTCCCTGGTGTCTGTAGGCAATGGTGATTCCGGAGCCCAGGCGCTGCCTTAGCATCTGCTCTCCCACCCCTTCGTAATATTGGTTAGACGATACGGCTCCATCGCTGGCCGGTCATATTGACGTGCAGCCTGGGACTACCTTCCGGGCCGGTGCCCAATCGGGTTACCGTTCCTTGAAAGATGAAGGCATCCAGGCAAGCTCGGCTTTCGACCAGCCCGCCTACTGCCTCGAAGTTGACCGGCCCCCGTTGTTGCTCTCCTACCAGTTCCGCCGGATTGAAGGGGTCGTTGAGCCGTAGGTCGGTTTCGTAGCACTCGTACAGGCGCCACATCAACCCCTCCAATTCGGGGTCGGCGTACACTACCGGGAGGCCTATGTCTTCTCGCGCCTCTCTACGCGAAATCATGTGATTGTGAGAGTACAGGCGGGCGGTAAGGTTGGCCACTATACTCTCTATGCGCGGCTCTTCCTCGGATCCCAGGTGCAGTCGCAATAGCTTTCTGGCCAGGGAACGAATCAGCACATAGTTGCGGTGTACGTTGCCGAGGGCCAAGGGATGCACTTTCTCGGAAAGAAAACGGAACACCAGTCCCAGTTGTTCCTCGCTGCGTAATCCGGCCATCTCCTGGGCCAGAGAGATGTAAGAGGAGACGTCCTCCACGCTCACCGGAATACGAGCAGTAGGATTGGTGGGATCCTGAGGGTTGAAAGCGTTTGCCACGCTGGGATCAATAGGACCTAATTCGCCCATGCGGCCCATCACTATCTCGTCGGCGCCCAGGCAGATAAGCGTGCCCGCACTGTAGGCGCGAAAGGGAACTAGGACTGCCAGCCGGTCGGCATATTCTCGCAATAAGTTTATCAACCGCCACGGCGTAAGCACGTCACCGCCGCGAGTATAAAGGAAGAGGTCCAGACGCGCACTGCGGCCCAGAGCCTCCAGGTGTCGGTAAAATACGCGAAGGACGTCGGGAGCCACTCGCGTGCTAACGTTTTCGCGGTCACCGGTAAAGTAGGCGATAACTCTGGAATCTCGACGTTCCTCAATCGCCCGAATGAGTTCTATCCGCCTTTCCCGCAAGCCCCATTTCACCCTAGGGTAGCATTCCCGGTTCCGCGCCTTCTAACTCGTAACCACGGGGAGCAAAGTCCCCAAGTGGGAAGGCCCCGCCTGACCGGCGGAGCCCCCATAACCTTGTCATCTAACCTATTCGTCGCCCAGGAGCAGTAGGATCAGGATGAGGAACAACACGAAGGCTTTGCGGTCACGCAGGAATCCGCCCATGATAGGTCCCCCTTTGGCTCAGAATGGTTCTTCTGGAATAGGTTATGAGCCGCCGGAACTCAGGGTTACTGGTTGGTGGTCGAGTACCGAGGCGCTAGGCTCGAGCGAGCAAGCCGGCCTCTTCCAGCAGGCGCCGAAGCATCCGCGCATTGGTCACTGCCTGGGCCTGGTAATGGTTGTTGAAGGCCACGAGCACCAAGCGCGCCTCTCGGGCCAGAGCGGCGAGACCGGGTAACCATTCCTTGAGTTCTTCCTCTGAGTAGAGGTAGTCGTAACGCTGGTAAGCCTCTTCGTGCTCCCACCACCGGTCGGCATTACGGCCGTGGAAGCGCACATAGCCTATCGGACTGGTGCACCTGACCACCCGGCCTATGAGACCGGGTAATCGGGGCTGGTCGACGCATACGTAGCCCATACCTTGGCGGGCCAGCCACTCCCAAGTTTCCTCCCTAGCCCAGCGACGGTTTCTAAACTCGACCACTAGGGGCAAGTTCCCCAGTAGATCCCTGAGGTAGCTAAGGTAGGAATGGTTATTCGGTTGGCAGTGAAAAGAATAGGGAAATTGGAGCAGGACCGCACCCAGACTTTGGTGATCCAGCAGAGGTTGGAGCCCTTGCCGAAATCTCTTGGCGTCCTCGGGCACACTAGGGCCGCGTTCGTGGGTCAAAGTCCGATAAGCCTTAACGGCAAACAAGAAATGCGCCGGCACCTTTCGGATCATGGCCCCCAGGGCGCGGGCCGTTGGCAGCCGGTAGTAGGAAAAGTTGATCTCTACGAAGGAGAACTCGCGGGCGTAGTAGGCCAGCATAGCCTCCGAGGGGCAGGAAGCCGGAAAGAAGGTACCTATCCAGTCCTTGTAGCTATACCCCGAGGTGCCAATACGGATATCCGCGCCATCACCCATTTTCGGTTTCTCCCGTTGAGTTAGGCAGCACCTACATTAACTTCTCTCTCCTGGCCTCACCTTCCTTCTGGAGGCGGCACCCTTGCGAGGAGTCTGCTACCATTCCGATGCGGCAAGCGGGCAGAAAGAATAAAGAAAGGACTGTTGCAGGCGGGTGGAGAATCCCGTCTTTCGGGACACTTGTCCGTGATCGACTAGTCAAATAAGATACTTTTGTATAGAAGCACCAGATACTCTTGTTAGCAATGTCGGGTGAGGAGGTGGGGGCATAGGCGACAACGATTTAACCTAGATTTGGGATTGATCCGCTGCTTGAGAATTGCCACTGCGGTGTAGAGGAGGAGGAGAGAAGGCGACATGAGCGGGAAGTCGATCCTGATCCTGGTGCTCGTATTGGTATACTTGTTCGCGGTAGTCCTCGGCATCGGGGTGCGGGAGTTGAGGCGTCGGCAGGGCGCCAAAGATGAGTTTGCCCTGGCCGGTAAGAGTATGGGTTTATGGGAAGTTGGCCTGACCAGCGGCCTGGCCATCTTGGGCGCGGTCCATGTGCTCGGGTACTTTGAGATGAGCTGGTTCGTAGGCGCCGCCGTCCTGTGGTTCTCAATCGGCTGCGCTCTGGCGTTGGCGGTGGTTTCTGCCACCACCGGCCGGTGGGCCCGTGGCCTCGGGGTGAGCACTGCCTACGAGTTGGTGGGTGTGGCTACCGGTAGCCGGGCTCTAGGTGTGGTGGCCGTATGTGTGGGCGCGCCGCTGATCTGGGGAGTTCTCACGCTGGAGACTCAGGGGCTAGGAATTGTACTTTCCGCCCTAACCGGCCTGCCTCTTCAATATGCGGTGATGCTGGGGGCGGTAATCGGCATTCTCTATGTGTTCCTTGCTGGCATGAAACAGATCGCCCGTTTAAATCTAATCAATACTGGCGTACTCTACGTGGGCGGAGTCGTTAGCGCCTTATACCTGGGATTTGTACTGCCGCGCGGTTGGAGTGGAGTAAGTGAGTTTTACCTTTCTCAGAATCAGGCCTGGGCGCTAAGTATCATGGGTGCGCCGGGCACCCTGGTCTCGTTTGGGCTAGTCAACGTTCTTGCCTTGGTTCTCTTCCATCTATCTAACCAATTCCTGCTTCAACCCATGCTTTCCGCTGAGAGCGTACGCACCGTTCGCAACGCCATGTGGATTGCCGTACCCATTAATGCCGCCTTTGGAGTGTTTACCTGCGCCATCGGATTGGCTGCCAAGACCCAACCACAGTTCGCCAGCCTGGGAGCCAAGTTGGCGGCGCCCAGTATGCTGGTGGCCATGCTTCCGTGGTGGTTATGCGCATGGCTACTGGCTAGCTTTATGCTGGTGATACTATCTACCTTCTCCATTACCTGTCTGGCACCCGCTACGGCTTTTGTGAAAGATATCTACGTTAACCTGCGCCGTCCTGATGCTTCCGAGCGAGAGGTAGAGCGGGCCATTAGGCTGGTAATGCTACTGTTGGCGGTGGCGGCGGTAATACCCTCTATGACGCTTCCCCCCATTGTGGCGGCGATCCTCTGGCTTTACGCCTGGTCGGTACCGGTGACTGTCTTCGTTATTCTGGGCCTGTTCTGGAAGCGGTCGCCGGTGGCCGCGGCCATTACTTGGGCGGTAGCCTGGATCGCTAACGCTCTTTGGACCTTTACCGGTCTATCCGCGGCGCTGGGGTTATCCAGTCTGCCCGGGATATACGTGGTGCTGTTAGTTAGCATCGTACTTGGAATAGTACTTACCGCCGCCTGCCAGGGTGAGCCTGGCTATTTCACCAGTCGACGCCAGGCTAATATTGGTAGGGCGGCGTCTGGTGATCTTTGACGATTCTTGCCGAACCCTTAACAGGAAGGGTGTGAATGAAGGGGATGTTAATACTCAGTTTGTTTTGGCGGATAATGGCTAGCATGCTGCTTGCAACTCTGATCATCGACCTGCTGGTACGATACGGCGAACGCAGAGAGGGGGAAGTATAAGAGTTGGAAGAGGTAGTGGTAACCAGGTATTGGATGATCATGATTATGGCCTTAATGGCGGTATACGGGGTTTTCGCCTTGTGGTGGGGACTGGGAAAGAAACAACAGGGTTAAGGTATGGCTACAGCCGGAGTTCGTGTCCGTCACTGGCGGTCGGTTTTCGGTGGCCTCGCGGGGCGTGCAAACGTGCGCCCCTTCCCTGTATTTCGCCTTGGGTTTTTCCGGTTTCAAGGACGGCACCGCTCTGAACGAAAGGGCATTGGACTGTAGGTGGAAGGGGTGCTGCCTATGGCAGTCAGTGAGACACAGGGGTTGCGGTCGGGAAGCGTTATTCCGGCATTATCCAGGTTTCCTCAAGAACGCTGGCGAGTGGCTCTTACGGCCGAAGGTCTGGGTCTACTCCGCAAGGACTTGGTTTCAGTGCTGGGGGTGACCGGAGCCAGAAAGTTCCTTACCCGATTCGGTTGGAACTGCGGCTTTCAGGACGCGACCGCCATTAAGGCCATGTTTCCTAATATTGACCCGCAGGACTGGTACCGGGGGGGAGCCCGGCTACACTCCCGTTCTGGGATTGTGCAAGTGAAGATGGACGTCTCCTGGTACGACCCCGCCTCCCAGACCTGCTACTTTGAGGGCGAATGGCTCGCCTCCCTGGAGGCGGAACAGCACGTGCAGCTTCTCGGACGGTCGGATGATGTCGTGTGTTGGACCCTCGCCGGATATGCGAGCGGCTACAAGAGCGCGGTTCTGGGTAGAGACGTGCTGTGCGTAGAGGTCCAATGCAGGGGTAAAGGCGATGCCACCTGCCGGTTCGTAGGCAAGCCGGTGTCGGATTGGGGCAACGAGGCGGCAGAGCACCTGGAATACTACAAACCCTTGCAGGTGGTTGAGGAGTTGTGCCAGCTCTATCGTAAGCTGGACGATACGGGGCCGGTGAAGGAAGCGTTTCAGTTCCAGAGAACTTTAAGCCGACTTCTTATCGACGGCGCCGGCATAGAAACCATAGTGAGCCACGTAGCGCAATGGTTAAAAGCCGATGTGGCGGTGTTGAACGATGGATTGGATATGATTTGCGGTTACGGGGCAGGGTTGCGCTCCTGTCTCCGCCTCTGGGAAGAGAATGGCCGCTGCGGCTTACTGGCCGATAGCGGTGTTAGTCCCGGTACTTTCGACCTCCCCGGTGCCGGTGGTGGGCGGTATGTTCTGGCCTCTCCTATACGCGTGGGGCCCGAGACTAAGGGCTGGCTGCTTGTCTTTCGCAGGACGCCTTTCCGGGAGACGGATATCGCCATCTGCGAGCAGACGGCCGCCGTTTGCTTCAGCCTGTGGCCCCAGGCAGCCAATTCTAATGCCGAGAAGCTTGTAAGACAGCTCTTTTCGGAGACGGTGGACGCTCAGGCGTGGATGCGGAAGGCGGCCGGCCTAGGCCTTAGGGAAGACTCTCGGTACGCAGCCGGTATCGTCGAGGGGGCTAACGCGGCCTTGGGGGTGAAGTTTCTTACGGATATCCTGGATAGGCCCTTAACCTGGGTGGCGGTGGCCGACGGAGCAGGGTACGCGATATTGTCAGAAGGCGAAGTGGTCGAGCTCGAAAGGAACCGAAATCGCCTGGAAGCCAACTGCCGGAAGAATGGCCTGTACGTTTCCGTGGGTAACCCGGTCCCGCCGTCGGCATTGCCACAATCCGTAGAGCAGGCGCGTCGCACCCAGGCGGTGCTCAGGACGTTCCTACCCGAGGGCGGGTTTCTCGGATACAAGGAAGTGCAGAGCTATGAATTGCTTCTCCCGGCCTCAGGCGCCAGGGAACAAATTCGAGCCGCCTGGCTGTTGCCCGTTGCGGCTTACGACCACCAAAAGCAGTCCGACCTATTGCGTACCCTGGAAGTCTACCTCTCTACAGAGTCGGTATCTCAAACTGCCAGACTCTGTAATCTCCATCCTAGCGGGGTGAAGTACCGACTCCGTAAGATAGAAAGGTTACTTGGTACCACGCTGAAGGATCGTTGGGTGAGGTTTAACCTGCAGTTGGCATTGCTGCTCTTCAGGCTTAACCAAGAGAGTTAGACCATGTTCAGATTGTACGTTGGGAGGGAAAAACAACATGCTCAAAGGCGGCTATACCGGCCGGATACTGCGGGTAAACCTGAGTGAAGGCATCTCGCAGGTGCAGGAGCTAACCGAGGAGGTGGCGGCGGCCTATATAGGCGGGGCGGGGCTGGGAGTAAAACTACTTTACGACCTGGTCAAACCCGGGGTGGACCCCCTGGGTCCGGAAAACGTGCTTATCTTTGCGCCTGGTCCCCTAACCGGCACCTCCGCGCCTTGCGCCGGCCGCATGGCGGTAGTTGCCCGCTCCCCCCTTACCGGGGCGGTAGGCATGGCCCTAAGCGGGGGGCACTTCGGGGCGGAGCTAAAGTTTGCCGGCTACGACGCCCTGATAATTGAAGGCCGATCCCAAACCCCGGTATACCTTTACATCAAAGGCGGGCAAGTGCAGATCAAGAGCGCCGAGCGGCTGTGGGGCATGCTCACCACCGACACCCAGCTCTTCGTCAAAGAAGAAGTAGGCGACCACAACACCCGGGTGGCCTGCATCGGCCCGGCGGGGGAGAGACTATCCCGCATCGCCTGCATAATCAACGAGCGCCGGGCCGCCGGCAGAAAAGGCGTAGGGGCGGTAATGGGAAGCAAGAACCTCAAAGCCATAGCCGTGCGAGGGGAAAAAGAAGTACCCCTGGCGGATCGGGCCGCCTTCCTGGAAGCGGTACGCAAAATGAACCGCTACCTCCGGGAAAGCCCGGTACTCTACCCCTCCTTTGCCAAAGTAGGCACCTCCCTGGCCGCCGACGCCACCGGCGCCTTGGGAATACTGGCGGCCAAAAACTGGCAGGCCACCGGGGTCTTCAACCCCATCGACCGGGTGGGAAGCCAGGCCCACGATCGTTACACCATAAGGCGCCAGCACTGCTACAACTGCCCCGTGGGCTGCAGCCAAACCCGCCTGGTACGCGAAGGAGAATACGCCGGGCTGTTAAGCGAAGGGCCGGAGTTTGAAACCATCTACTCCTTCGGCACCAACCTGGGAATAGACTACATCCCGGCCATAATCGCCGCCGACCGCCTGGCGGACGAACTGGGTCTAGACAGCATCTCCGCCGGCGTCACCGTGGGGCTGGCCATGGAACTCTACGAACGGGGAATAATCGACCGCAATGAAACCGGCGGCCTGGAACTTCACTTCGGCAACCACCGGGCCCTAATGGAACTGTTGCGCCAAATGGCCTACCGGGAGGGCTTTGGCGCCGTACTGGCCGACGGATCAAAACGCGCGGCCCAAACCATCGGTCGGGGAGCCGAAGCCTTTGCCCTGCACATCAAAGGGCTAGAGCTACCCGCCTACGACGTCCGGGGGGCCAAGGCCCACGGCCTGAACTACTGCACCTCCTACACCGGCGCCGACCACAACCGGGGCTACGCCTTCCAGGAAATCTTCGGCGTACCCGTGCCCCAGGCCGTAGACCGGCTGGTCTACGAAGGCAAGGGCGAACTCTGTAAATGGAACCAGGACGTACGGGCCGCCACCTGCGACTGCCCTCCCACTTGCGCCTTTCTTTTAGACACCGCCCTGGCGGAAGTGGCCCTGGAGAACACCGCCTCCCTCATCAACGCCGCCAGCGGGCTTGACCTAACCCCGGAACAGGTAGAGCGGGTGGGAGAAAGGCTGAACAACCTGGCCCGGGTATACAACCTCCGGGAAGGGTTCACCCGCGAAGACGACCTACCGCCGCGCCGGCTGATGGAGGAACCCATACCCGGAGGCAACTCAGCCGGAGAAAGGCTGGCCCGGGAAGAGGTGGAGCGCATGCTGGACGAGTACTACCAGGCCCGGGGTTGGGATAAGCGCGGGGTGCCCACCCGGCAGAAGCTAGAGGAATTGGGCCTGGCGGAGGCGGTTAAGGATTTGGCCGCCATGGGGCTCAAGTAAGTTAAGTATGCTGCAGCAGGAGAATCCCCAAAGTGCGAGAAGAGTCGATGTAGGCGTGCAGGTCATAACCCGGGCCGGGTAGAAGGCTAGAGTCTACGGTTTCGAGAGTAACCGAGGCTCTGGAGTTGGGGCCTTGACGAAATCAAGGCCGGGAACTGCCGGTAAGCGGCCATCGGTACCGGTCCGATAGGACTGCCGGAGTCAAGAGAATTGTGTGGAGCAAGGAGGCGGCGCACGGGTGACCCTTAAGGACGAACAGTCGGCGGCCGGTGCGGGGTATCATTCCATACCGACTGCCTGATCCATGCGGTACCCTATATTCAGCAACTCCAGGTTCAAGAATGCATGATCGGTGTCTGCGACCGGGAGAAGTTTCTTTACCACCTAAGCGGCCAGAGTTTCCGCATGCAAAAAGACGACCGGGAGTTGATCGGCCAGCCTATCTCCAAGCAGGGATCGCTTTACCAGGCCATTCACTCGGGGCAGCGGGTCATGGTGAGGATTCCCCGGGAGGCCTACGGGGTCGATTTCCGGGCGGTAGCCGTGCCGGTGAGAAACGAAGCCGGAGAAGTAATCGGGGCTATTTCGCTCGGGGTCAGTATTGAGACCCAGGCCCGGGTCATGGATATGGCCCACCGACTTTCGGCCCTGGCCCAAGAGAGTGCCGCTTCTACTCAACAGATAGCCTCTACCGCTCAGGCCCTGGCCGACAATCAGGGCAAACTGGTGGAGGTTTTCTCACACATTAACGGTCTGGTAGAGCAAACCGGAAAGATACTGGAGTTTATTAGTTCTGTAGCCTCCACCTCGAATTTGCTGGGGCTTAATGCCGCCATTGAAGCGGCCCACGCCGGTGAGTACGGGCGCGGCTTTTCGGTGGTGGCAGACTCCATTAGAAAGTTGGCTAACGAGAGTGCGGCGGCGGTAAAAGACATACGGGAAATGTTGCAGGAGGTACGGCAGGCGGTGCAGACTGCGGTTGATAAGGTGAGCGAGGTGGCGGCTCTAGGCCAGCAGCTTTCCGCTTCCACCCAGGAAATGGCCGCGGGCGCCCAGGCGCTTTCCGGAATGGCCGAGGACTTGCGCAAGCTGGCCGAGACTCTGTAGCGGCCGCGTTTTTCATAAGTGGGAACGCGTCGGGGCACCGCCCTTGAAGCGGGTGGCCATCGCCGGTATAATGGTTAAAACTGAATATCGTAGCGGCTGGGTGCCAGGCCGGGCTTAAAAGGGAATCAGGTGCAAAGCCTGAGCGGTCGCGCCACTGTAACCGGGGAGCCGTCTCCGTAAACCACTGGACCGTTTCCGGGAAGGGGAGAGCCGGCGGTGATCCGGGAGCCAGGAGACCTGCCCAGCCGTGGGCCTGATGGTCCTCGCGGTAAGGGATACGGGCCGCAGTAGCAGTGTTACTTCCCGAGCCTCGATCGACCGGAGGCCAGGGAAGTTTTTCTTTACGGGAGGAACGGGAGCGTTGTCCGGGGGTTTGGTATTGGTAACCGGCGGAGCCAGAAGCGGCAAGAGCCGCTTCGCCGAGGATTTGGCGGCGGCCAGCGGCAGGAAAGTCACATACATTGCCACCGCCGTGGCCCAAGACGAGGAAATGCGACAGAGGATCGAGCGCCACCGCCAGCGTCGGCCCCGGGACTGGGAGACGATAGAGGAGCCTTTGGACCTTGCTCGCACGATAAGAACCGAGGACCGCCCGGGGCGCGTATTACTAATCGATTGCTTGGGGGTATACGTGAGCAACCTTTTGAGCGCCTACGCGCTCTCATCGGCGGCTTCCAATTCTCTACCTCCTCCGGAAGGGGGGAAAGAAGGAAAGAAAGTAGCAGAAGCTATCGAGGACTTGGTGCAGGCGACCGCGCGCGCTAGAGCGGAAATAATTGTGGTAAGCAACGAGGTAGGGTGGGGGACTGCTCCGGCTTATCCGCTAGGACGAGCTTATCAGCAGTGGCTGGGTTGGGCCAACCAACGCCTGGCCGCCGTGGCCCGGGAAGTGTACCTGGTGGTATGCGGGTTGCCTCTGGAGCTGAAATCCCGGGTAGTTCAGGTGCAACCTCGTTGGGGGTTCACCACCGGCACTTGTGCCGCGGTTGCCGCCAAGGCTGCTACCCGCGCCCTCTATTTCGGCGGGGCGATGCCGGAGGAGGAAGTTGGTCTCCCCGACGGCAGTCGGGTTCGGTTGCCGGTTCGGGTGGTTCGGGAGGAGGGTCGGGCCCGGGTGGTGGTGGTGAAGGACGCGGGAGATGATCCTGACGTCACCCACGGTATTGAGGTAGTGGCAGAGGCCCGGCGAGAGGCCTCAGGAGAAGTGGTGCTGGAAGCGGGAGCAGGTATCGGTACGGTGACTCGGCCGGGGCTGCCCGTACCGGTAGGCGAGCCGGCCATCAATCCCGTACCCCGGAGTATGATCCTGGAGGCGGTAAAGGAAGTGCTGCCTCCCGGCGCCGGAGTCCGGATTATCCTTTCCATACCCGGGGGAGAAGAGTTGGCCGGTCGTACGATGAACCCCCGTCTGGGCATCGTGGGTGGTCTGTCGGTGCTGGGAACCACCGGGCGGGTCCGGCCCATGTCTCAGGAGGCTATGCTTACCGCCCTGCGCTTGCAGGTAGAGGTGGCCGTGGCCCGAGGGCTGGATACCCTGGTACTGGTGCCCGGCGCCAAGGGTCGCCGTACCGCAGAGCAGCACGGCCTCCCCGAAGCAGCGGTAGTGGAAACCGGCAACTTTGTGGGTGAGTTATTGACGACCTGCGCCCAGAAGCGGGTACGCCGGGTGCTCCTGTGGGGCCATGCCGGTAAACTGGTGAAGTTGGCCGGTGGCAGCTTTAATACGCACAGCCGGGCGGCGGATGCCCGCCGAGAGATCATTGGGGCTTGGGCGGCCGCGGAAGGAGCCTCCCGGGAAGCGGTGCGGCGTCTGCTTTCCGTGGCCACCGTGGAGGAGGCGCAAGGGGTGATGGAGGCCGAGGGGTTGAGCCGGGTTTGGTCGGTGCTGGCCGAACGGGCGAGCGAGCAGGCCCGATGTCTGGTGGGCGGGGCCCTAGAGGTGGGTACGGTACTGTTGGATCACGAAGGAAAGGTTCTGGGCCACGACCAAAAGGCCGTGGTCCTGATGCGGGAGCTGAGGGGATAGGGATTTGGGCGCGCAAGCTCCGGCGGTCTGGATGGTAGTGGGGACCGGACCCGGAAGCCCGGAATACCTCGTCCCGGCGGCGGTGAAGGCGGTGGCGGCGGCGGAGGCGGTGGCAGGGCCTCCCGGGGCCCTGGCACTTTTCCGGCTGGAGGGAAAAGAGGTGTACCGGCTGGATGCCGACCTCTCCCGCCTGGCCGAATGGCTGCGCCCTCGGCAGGACCGGGCGGTGGCGGTGCTGGTTACCGGCGATCCCGGTTTCTATAGCCTCCTTGACTGGCTGCGGCGTGAATTTCCGGACCAAAATCTACAGGTAATCCCGGGCATAAGCTCGGTGCAAATGGCCTTTGCCCGTCTGGGTTCTTGCTGGCACAAGGCGGTGTTCGTGAGCCTGCACGGTCGGGGGTGGGAGGAACTCGACCCCTATCTTCCCCACCTGCGCGAGCCCTCAGGATGGAAACTGGTAGTACTCACCGGTGGCCGGATCACTCCGGCGGCCTTGGCCCGCTACCTCTTGGAGCGAGGGATAAGGGGTCGGGCGTGGGCAGGGGCGGATCTGGGCCGGAACCAAGAGCGGTGCTTGGAGACCGATCTAGAGGATCTGGCGGTCAGAGAAGATTTTCCGGCGGCTGCGGTGGTGATAATCGGGCATGCCTGAAGCGAGTTGGCCCTACCTCACCCCGGGCGTGCCGGATGACCGGTTTTTGCGCGGCCGGGTACCCATGACTCGGCTAGAGGTACGAGTAGTGTGGCTGGCCCTCGCCCGGTTGGCCCCCGGGCAGGTAGTGTGGGACGTGGGGGCCGGCACCGGTTCCCTCAGTATTGAGGCGGCGCGGCTGGTACACCCGGGAGCGGTTTGGGCGGTGGAAAGGGATCCGGAGGCGGCTTCGCTGGTTCGGGTCAACGCCACTCGGTTCGGCGCGGAGAACTTACGGGTAATAGAAGGCGAGGCTCCCGAAGCCCTGTCGGGCTTGCCGGCTCCGGACCGGGTGTTAGTGGGAGGCAGCGGTGGACGTTTGCCGGAGATCTTGGCCTTCTGCGCCGGAGGCCTGCGGCCGGGAGGGATACTGGTGGCCAGTGCCGTTACCTGGGAGACCCTGGCGGCGCTCATGGCTTTCTTCGACCGCAAGAGCGAATGGGAGGTAGAAGCCGTGTGCCTGAACGTGGCCCGACTGGCGCCCCTAGGGGGATCACGGGCCTGGAAGCCGCTTAACCCCGTTTATCTGGTGCAGGCGGGGAGAAAGGGAGAGGAATTTGGCGGGTAAGTTCTTCGGCATAGGGGTAGGACCGGGGGATCCGGAACTCATCACCGTAAGGGGGCGCCGGGTGCTGGCCTCGGTTCCGGTAGTGGCGGTCCCGATCTCCCGACCGGGGGAAGCGAGTCTGGCCCTTAGGGCGGTCCGGCCCTGGCTGTCCGGCGAGCAGGAAATCCTGGAACTGCTGTTGCCCATGCTTCGGGCCGAGGCGGAGCTGGAGGCGGCTTGGGAACGGGCCGCAGGCGAGTTGTTGAAACGGTTGCGCCGGGAATTGGACGTGGCCTTCCTGACCTTGGGAGATGGCGGTCTTTACAGCACTTACGGGTATCTGCTGCCGCGGTTGCGGCGGGCGGTACCGGATTTAGAGATAGAGACCGTGCCCGGAGTTCCCTCCTTTTGCGCCGCTGCCGCTCGCTTCAATCTGGCTCTAGCCCAGGGTGCGGAGCCGCTGGCGGTACTGCCCTCGGCGGAAGATCTCGAGGAATTGCGGCTCCTTCTGCGGACCTTTCCCAATCTGGTGCTCATGAAGGTACACCGGCGTTATCCGGAGATCTTACGGGTTCTGGAGGAGGAAGGGCGGCTGGGAGAGGCGGTGTTTGCCAGCCGCTGCGGCTGGCCCGAGGAAAGGCTGGTCCGGGACCTGAAGGAGGACGGGGTGGGCTTGGAGCCGGACTACCTTTCCCTAATCATCGTCAAAGGAGAGGGACACCGGTGAAAGTTTACTTCGTAGGGGCGGGTCCCGGAGACCCGGAATTGATTACCGTGCGGGGAAGGCGGCTGCTGGAACAGGCGGAGGTGGTGGTCTACGCCGGATCGCTGGTGAACCCGGAGCTTCTAGCCTATGCTTCCCGGGCAGCCCGCTACGACAGCGCCAGCATGACCCTGGAGGAGATAGTGGAGCTGATGGCGCGGGAAGCCAGTGCCGGGAAGACGGTGGTGCGCCTCCATAGCGGGGATCCCAGCCTTTACGGCGCCCTCCAGGAGCAAATTCTGGCGCTGGAGGAGCGGGGAGTGGAATACGAAATTATCCCCGGCGTCAGTTCTTTTACCGCCGCTGCCGCCGCCCTGGGAGTGGAGCTAACCCAGCCGGGGGTGAGCCAGACCGTAATTCTTACCCGCCTGCCGGGACGCACACCGGTTCCGGCGCGGGAAGACCTGGAGGCTTTGGCCAATCACCGGGCCAGTCTCTGTCTTTTCCTGAGCGCCCATCGGCTGGAGGCGGCGGCCGAAGCTTTGCGTCGCGGCTACGGGGAAGAGGTTCCGGCGGCGCTGGTGTATAGGGCTTCTTGGCCGGACCAGCGAGTGCTGAGCGGGGAGTTGAGAGAAGTAGTGGACCGGGCCCGGGCCGCCGGGTTGGACCGGAGCGCGCTGTTGCTGGTAGGGCCGTTCCTGCGGCGCCAAGGTAGGCGGTCCTGCCTTTATCACCCCGGATTCAATCACGGCTATCGGAGGGGCAAACAGTGGCCGGGATCGCGGTAGTAGCCCTAACTAAACGGGGACGGGAGTTGGCGGAGAGGATTGCCGCCGGGCTGGGAGAAAGGGCCCGGGTCTACCCTTTTGGGGCCGCAGCGCCGGGGATGAACGCTCAGATGCGCAAGACAAAAGGCGCCCTTACCGCCTTCTTGGGTGAACTTTTTGTCAGTCAGGATGCCCTGATTTTGGTTATGGCTACCGGCGTAGCCGTCCGGTGCCTCGCCCCCCACTTGCGGGACAAGCGTTGCGATCCCGCAGTGGTGGTAGTCGGCGAAGATGGTCGATACGTAATTAGTCTGCTTTCGGGACACCTGGGAGGCGCCAACGAACTGGCGCAGTACCTCGCCCGCTTGATCGGCG
This sequence comes from Neomoorellales bacterium, assembly GCA_049719955.1. Lineage (GTDB taxonomy): Bacteria > Bacillota > DSM-521 > Neomoorellales > SLTJ01 > JANLFO01. Next base: position 69,622 of record JBNARC010000010.1, read on the forward strand.
GAAAACCGGTCATCACCACCGCCAGCGACCTTGGGGGTCTGCCGGCGCTGGATGTGGTGGCCCGGGACCTGGGGCTGGTGCCGGCGCCGGAAGGGCGCCTGGCGCGGGTGGCGGCCCGGCTGGTAAACGGGGCCCGGGTAGGGTTTTGGGCGGAGCCCTTGTTGGTGCCGGATCTGGAGGAGCGTTTGGGTAAGGGAAGGGTACACCTGCTGGCGGACTTTGAGGGCCCGGAGGGGTGGGAGGCAGGGGTGCTGGTGACCGACCGACGCCTGCCGGACTTCGGTCCCGCGTGGATGTTTTGGCGGCCGCGCACGGTGGTGGTGGGCGTGGGCTGCCGCCGAGGAGTTTCTGCGCGCACCGTTCTGGGGGCCGTAGGCCGGGTGCTCAGGTCGGCGGGCATTAGCCGTCGCAGCCTGCGGGCGCTGGCCACCGTGGACCTCAAAGCAGACGAGCCGGGGCTGGTGGCAGCCGCCGCCCGGCTCCGGTGCCCGCTTCTGGTGTTTAACCGGGAGGAAGTAGCCCGGGTGCTGGGTGAGGATCCGCAATTGGTCCGCTCCGGCCGGGTGCAGGCCGAAATAGGAGTGGGAGGGGTATGTGAGCCGTGTGCCAAGCTGGGAGCCCGGGGCGGCGATCTCATCTGGCCCAAGACCGCCTATCGGGGAGTGACGGTGGCCGTGGCCCGGGCCGGCTGGCGGTAGTGGGCGTAGGGCCGGGTTCGGAGGACTACCTTCCCCCGGCGGCCCGCCGAGCCCTGGAACAAGCCGAGGTGATTGTGGGGTATCACACCTACCTGGAGTATTTGGGGCCCTATTTGGTTGGTCGGCAAGTGGTGACCACCGGAATGACCGAAGAGGTGGCCCGTTGCCGGGAAGCCATCCGCCGGGCGGAAGCCGGCCAACAGGTGGCCTTGGTATGTGGCGGCGATCCTGGCGTATACGGACTGGCCTCCCTGGTGTTGGAGTTGCTGGCTGAGCGGGAAGGACCAGACTTACCGGTAGAGATCATTCCCGGCCTGACCGCGGCCCTGGCGGCCGCGGCCCGCTTAGGTGCGCCCCTGGGGCACGATTTTGCCGTGATCAGCCTGAGCGACCGGCTAACCCCCTGGGAGGTAATCGAAAGGCGGCTGCGCCTGGCGGCTGAGGCCGATCTGGTGCTGGCCCTTTACAACCCCCGCAGTCACGGCCGGCAGGAACAGATTCTGCGCGCCCAACAGATCCTTTTGGAGTACCGGCCACCTCAGACTCCGGTGGGAGTGGTGCAAAATGTGGCCCGTACCGGCGAACGTTGGTGGATTTCCAACCTGGAGAGGTTTACTGGTTTGCCCATTGATATGGCTACTACGGTCATCATAGGTAGCCGCCAGACCCGGGTCTTAGACGGGCGCATGGTTACGCCCCGGGGGTATCGCCTATGATTCTGGTACTGGCAGGAACCACCGAGGCTAAAGAGGTGATCGGGGCCCTCGCCAGCCGGGGACTGGAGGTGGCGGCCACTGCGGTGACCGAGTACGGCGCCGCTCTGGCCAAGGCCGCCGGGGCTTCCTGGGTGCGGGCCGGCGCTCTGGACGAAGACGATCTCTGCCGGCTGGTGGAGGAGCTTCGGCCCCGGGCGGTAGTAGACGCCACCCACCCCTTTGCCGTAAAGATCGGCGGGTTGGCCCGCTCGGTATGCCGTACCTACGGCCTGCCGCTCTTCCGGTACCTGCGGCCGGCGGGTAACCTGCCCCAACATCCTTTGGTGGTTACGGCGGGAGACGTCGAGGAAGCGGCTCGGGCGGCGGCCGTAGGCCATACGGTATTCCTGGCGGTGGGCACCCGGCTTCTGGAAGGACTGGTTGGCCATCCGGCCTTGAAGGGGAGGCGGCTGGTGGTGCGGGTTTTGCCTGATCCGCGCTCCCTGGAACGCTGCCTGGCCTTGGGGATCCCTCCGGGGGACATTGTGGCCGCTCAGGGGCCGTTCTCGGTGGAATTCAATCGGGCGATGCTACGGCACTTCCGCGCGGAGGTGCTGGTTACCAAGGAAAGCGGCCGGCCGGGCGGGCTGGAGGAAAAGCTGGCCGCCGCCCTGGCGGAGGGCATTCGGACGGTGGTAATCCGGCGACCGCGGACGGAAGAAGGGGAGGAACTGGAGGCGATAGTAGACGCCTGCGTGCGGTTGAGCGGAGGTGAAAACCCTGATACGCGGAATCGTGCTTTTGGGGCACGGTAGCCGCCGGGAGGAGGCCAACCGGGGAGTAGAGGAACTGGCGGCGCAGGTAGAGCGTCACTTCCCCCAGGCGGTGGTAGAAGTGGGGTATCTGGCTCACGGTTGGCCCCCTCTGGCCGAGGCGGTGGCCACCGCCCTCAGACGGGGCGCCCAGGAAGTGGTGGTAGTTCCTCTTTTCCTTTACGACGGCGTGCACGTGCGGACGGATATACCCGAACAGCTCGAGGAGTTGCGCCGCCAGTACCCGGGCCTGCGATTACGGTGCACGGCCACCCTGGGGAGCGACCCGCGCATTGCCGAGATCGTCTTGGACCGGATCCGGGAGGGGGATGGGGGTTGATTTTTTTGGCGGAACCGGCGGCCATCGAGGCTCAAAGCCTGGCGCTGGTGGTCAGAGCCCTGGAAGAAGAAGCACGCCCGCCGGAGGAGAAGCAGGTGTTGGCCCGAATGCTTCACGCCGCCGGGGACCTGGGGCTGAGAGAGGTCTTCGATTGCCATCCGGATTTTGTAGCCCGGGCCGTGGCCAGCCTGCGGGCCGGGGCCAACGTGGTGGTGGACGTGAAGATGCTGGCGGTGGGGATCGATCGGCGTTGCCTGCGCCGGTTAGGGGGCCGGGTATATTGCGCCATCAGCCGACCGGAAGTGGCCGCCCGGGCGCGGGCTCAACGGCTTACTCGGGCTATGGTAGCCATGGATTACCTGGCGCCGCTAACGGAAGGGGGCTTGGTGGCGGTTGGTAACGCCCCTACCGCCCTATTTCGGTTGCTGGAACTGTGCCGGGAAGGTAGGGCCAGGCCGGCGGCGGTGGTGGGGACGCCGGTGGGCTTTGTGGGCGCGGCCGAGGCTAAGGAGGCCTTGCGGGAGAGCGGTCTGCCCTACCTCACCCTACGGGGCAGCCGGGGAGGCAGTGCCTTAGCCGCCGCGGCCGTGAACGCCCTGCTCCATTTGGCCGTAGGGGGGCGGGAGGTTGGCTAGGTACCTCATGCTTCAGGGCACGGGTTCCCATGTTGGAAAAAGCGTATTGGCCGCAGCCCTGTGCCGGATTCTTTGGCGTTCGGGCTACCGGGTGGCCCCTTTTAAGGCCCAGAACATGGCTCTCAATTCCTACGTTACCACCCGAGGGGAGGAGATGGCCCGGGCCCAGGTGGTGCAGGCCTGGGCAGCGAGGCTTGAGCCGGAGGTGGACATGAATCCGGTATTGCTCAAACCGACCGGCAACTCCCGTTCTCAAGTGGTACTTTTGGGGCGGCCCATAGGCGACATCAGCGCCCGGGAATATCACCGGGATCTCAACTGCCGCCTTCTGGGGGAGGTAGAGCAGGCCTTACAGCGGCTTTCGCGACGCTATGAGGTAATAATCATGGAAGGGGCGGGCAGCCCGGCCGAGATCAATCTTAAGGAGCAGGAAATTGCCAACATGCGGGTGGCCAAGTTGGTTGGCGCTCCGGTGCTGTTAGTGGCGGACATCGACCGGGGTGGAGCCCTGGCGGCAATTGTAGGTACCCTGGAACTACTGGATCCGGAGGAACGTGATCTGGTGGAGGGACTAGTCATTAACAAGTTCCGGGGCGACGTAGAGTTGTTGCGTCCGGCGTTGGATTTTCTGGAGCGACGGACCGGCAAGCCAGTCTTGGGAGTAATCCCCTATCTGGAAGATCTGGGGCTGCCGGAGGAAGACTCTGTGGCCCTGGAGGAATATCGGCAGGCCGCCCTACCCAGTCAGGAACTGCAGGTGGCAGTAATCCAGTTGCCCCGTATTTCTAACTTCACCGATTTTGACGCCCTGGCCCGCCATCCGGGAGTGCGAGTAAGCTATGTGAGCGGGCAGCGGCCCTTGGGCCGACCGGACCTGGTGATCCTTCCCGGCAGCAAGAACACCATCGCCGACCTCCAGTACCTGCGCCATACCGGCAAGGACGAAGAGATCGTGTCCCTGGCCCGGCAAGGGGTGCCGGTGGTCGGCATCTGCGGAGGCTACCAGATGTTGGGCCGGGAGGTAAGAGATCCCGAAGGGGTGGAGGCCGCGGTGGAGCGGGCGGACGGATTGGGTTTGCTAGAGGTGGTGACAGAGTTTCGACCCGAGAAGGCCACCTTCCGCTGTCACGGAGTGGTGTGCGGCGGTGGGCCTCTGTTGGGGGCCTGCCACGGCTTGCGGATCAGCGGCTACGAGATCCACATGGGGGAGAGCCGGCGCCTGGGCTCTACCTCGCCGGTGGTGGTCCTCACCCGCCGGGGAGAGGAAGAAATCTTCCGTCCCGACGGGGCGGTAAACACCAGCGGCCTGGTGTTCGGCACCTACGTGCATGGCCTTTTCGACAACGATTTCTTTCGGGAGAAGTTCCTAGAAGCCCTACGGCGGTACCGGGGGCGGGCCGGTTCTGAAAGTGCCTATAACTACTGGGAGCAAATAGAAAGAAGTTTCGATCGGCTGGCGGATACCGTGGCCGCCCATCTGGATTTGGCCCGGCTATCGGCGATTATGGGGCTACCGCGGCCGTTGAAAGGAGCGCAGGCACTAGGATGAGCAAGCGCTTACCCCGGGTAGCCATTGCCGGGGTAAAAAGCGGGGTGGGCAAGACCACGATCGCCACCGGTATAATGGCCGCGCTGGCGCGCCGGGGCCTCACTGTGCAGGGGTTTAAGGTGGGACCGGACTACATCGACCCCACCTACCACACCGCGGCCACCGGCCGGGTTTCCCGGAACCTCGATACCTTCTTGCTGGGGCCGGAGGCGGTGCGCGAAAGTTTTTTCCGTGCCTGCCGTGGAGCCGACCTGGCAATAGTCGAAGGGGTGATGGGCCTTTTCGACGGTCGTGAGGGCTCGGGAGAGGGTAGCACGGCCGAGATATGTCGGCTGCTGGGATTACCGGTGGTTTTGGTGGTGGATGCTTCCTCCCTGGGCCAAAGCGCCGCCGCCCTGGTGTGGGGTTACAGTCGGTTCGATCCCGGGTTAGAGGTGGTGGGGGTGATCCTGAATCGGGTGGCCGGCCCCCGACACGCCGCTCTGCTGAAGGAGGCGGTAGAGGGAGCTACCGGAATTCCGGTGGTGGGTAGCCTGGGCCGGGAGGAAAGTTTAACCCTTCCTTCCCGGCATTTGGGACTGGTGCCGGCGGTAGAAGAAGAAGAGTTGGCTCGGGCCTCGCGGCGCCTGGGAGAGGTAGTGTCCGATCAAGTGGATCTCGACCGGTTGGTGCGGCTGGCCCAAGACGCCCGGCCCTTAAATTCTCCGGCAAGTTTCGTCTTTCCGCCGGAGCCGGGCGGGCCGAAGGTGGTTATTGCGCTAGCCCGGGACCGGGCTTTTCACTTCTATTACCAGGATACGCTGGAGTTGCTGGAAGCTCTTGGGGCAGAATTGGTTCCTTTTAGCCCCCTCGAGACGCCTAAACTGCCGCCAGGAGCAGCAGGGGTATACATCGGCGGAGGCTTCCCTGAGGTTTTCCTGGAGGCCCTGGCCGCAAACCGAACGCTTAAGGCAGATTTGCGACGGGCGGTAGCCATGGGTATGCCGGTGTATGCCGAGTGCGGCGGCCTGATGTACCTCTGCCGCGAGGTGCGGGGTCCGGAGGGCGACTCCTGGCCGATGGCAGGGGTGATTCCGGCCGTCTGCCGCATGGAAGGCCGTCTGGTGGGACTGGGCTATCGTGAGGCCGAAGCCCTGCGGTCCAACCTCCTGTTTGCTGCCGGCAGCTTGGTTAGGGGCCACGAGTTCCACTACTCCCGTCTGGAGCCGGAGGGCCCGAATTTTTGCTGGGCTTACCGCCTGCGCGACGGCTCCGGCCGTCTTCGCCTGGACGGTTATGCGCGAGGCCGCTTATTGGCCTCCTACCTGCACCTAAATCTGTTGGGCTATCCGGAAGCGGCGGCAAGTTTCTTGAAAGCGGTGCGGGCCTATGCCCTAGGCGCCTCCACGGTCGTCTAACCGTTCGGACCGGTTGCTGCGGTGGCTGTGGCGGGCAAGGTAGCTCAAGAATTCCTCCCTGGTCTTGGGTAGCGCGTTCGGCTCTAGACCCAAAACCTTCGCCAGATCTATAAGCCAAGGCCGGGGCAGCCCGGCTCGGCTAAGAAGTTCGTCCCGCCAAAAGATCTCTTCCGGAGGACCGCTGGCCAGTACCGTGCCCCCCACCATTAGGATCACATGGTCCGACCAGGAATAAGCCAGATCTACGTCGTGGGTGGAGAAGATTACCGTAACCCCGCTCCGGTGGATCGCGGCGAAGAGTTCCATGGTGCGGCGCGCCTGTTCAGGGTCCAGCCAGGCGGTGGGCTCGTCGCTGATAATCACTCGGGGCCGCATGGCCAGCACGTCGGCAATGGCCACCCGTTTTTTCTGGCCGTAGCTCAGGAAGTGGGTGGGCCGGTCGCGCAGTTCTAATAGACCCGTGGCCGCCAGTGCTTCTTCCACCCGGAGATTGAGTTCCATGCCCGTTAGACCCAGGTTACGGGGCCCAAAGGCCACCTCCTCCCACACCGTGGGGGCGAAAAGCTGGGTATCCGGATCCTGAAACACTATGCCTACCTCTTGCCGGAGCCGTCGCAACTCCGGGCGTCTGTAGCTCAGCGGTTGGCCGGCGAAGCGCACCTGGCCCCTTGAGGGACGGTAAAGGCCGTTGAAGGTCAGGAAAAGGGTGGTCTTGCCGGCACCGTTGGGCCCCAGCACCGCTACCCGCCGGCCACGGGGTACGGCCAAGGAAACGCCGTTCAGGGCGCGGGTCCCGTCCGGGTAGGTGAATTCGACCTCTACTGCTTCCAGAATGGGCTCAACCAATTCCCGCACCCCCGGCCACCAAGCCGACGAGGTACAGCGCTACCTCGGTGATCGCTATCAGCAGTACATTCCTCCAGGACAGGGACCGGCTAACCTCCGGAAGTATCAGGCTTCCTTGGTAGCCCCGGGAGAGAAGCGCCAGGTAACTGAGGTGTGAGTACCGGTTGGCCTTGGTGAAAAGGTTCACCGCCAGCACCCCCAGGGAGCGGCGGGAGGCAGAGGCGTTGGCATAGCCCTGGCGGGCGCTTTGGGAAAGGTAGATGGAGTGTGCGGTCTGCCACAACACGAATAGGGAACGGTACACAATGGACATGAGCTCCAATAGGGCCACCGGCACGCCCAGGCGCCGGAAAACGGCCAGGATCTCCGCCACCGGGGTGGTAAGGGAAAGGAAATACAGGCAAGAAACCGCGGCCAGGGATCGGCTGATCAAAACCAGGGCCTGGCGGGCCTCCGCTGCGCCCAGGCCGAAGTACAGGGTTCCCAAACTGAAACTCCAGAGGGATTGAGTCGGTGAGAGACTCACCCGCAGCACTGCGGTCAAAGCGGCGGGAAGGAGAAAGGATAGGGGTAACAGCAGGAGGCGCCCGTAGAGGCGTCCGGGAATGCGGGCTCCCGCCAGGGTAAGAAGAACCATTAGTCCTACGGTTTCCCAGGAAACCAGCACCTGAGGTGAGCAAAGGGTAAGGGCCAGACAACCGCCCGCCAACAACAACTTTTCCGCCGGATGTATTTGCCGAAAGCGGTTATGGTGCGCGTAGTAGTCAACTGCCAGCACGGTCGGCTCTTTCCTCGCCGGGGAGTGAACGTTTCCGACTTCCGGTTAGATAGCCCAGGTAGTAACCGATAAAACCGGCTCCTGCAGCCGCCTGAAGGCAAAAAAGTAAGGTTTCGATTTCCCCACTGGGAGGCTCCCACAGGCGGGTAGCCCAGGGCCGATATTGCGGGGCCACCTCGGCGATGACCGTTTCCGCCAGGGCATCGGCACCTTCAAAGTCTGCGCCTCGTAAGTGTATCAGGGGAAATATTATTAGGATTGCCGCCAGCAGGAGCAAGACTAAGTTCAGCCGGCGTAGGCTCACGAGCGTTCCCCCTCTCCTTCTACTGGTAGAGACAACCAACTTTTCAGATGGGCTTCCAACAGGTTAAACACTACCACCGTTACGAGCGCCTCGCTGACCGCCAGGGGAACCTGGGTAACAGCAAATACGGCCGTGAATTTCGCCAAGGAAGCCATTACTCCTCCCTGCGGGGCGGGAAAGGCCAAGGCAAGTTGCAGAGAGGTGACGGCGTAGGTGGAGAGGTCGGCCAGCGCCGCGGCCGCGAACACCCCCACCGGGGTCTTGAGCCCCAGGCGGCGGCAAAGGCACCAGGCGCCGTAGCCCACAAGAGGGCCGACAACGGCCATGGAAAAGGTGTTGGCCCCCAAAGTGGTGATGCCGCCGTGGGCTAACAGTAACGCCTGAAAGAGTAGGACTATCAAGCCCAACACGCTCATGGGCCAGGGGCCGAAGAGTACCGTTCCCAGGCCCACCCCGGTAGGGTGGGAACAACTGCCGGTAACCGAAGGGAGCTTTAGTGCCGAAAGCACGAATATGAAGGCTCCGCTAACTCCCAGCAACAGCTTGGCCTCCGGTTTTTCGGCGCTCAGGCGGCGAACGGAGTTCATTCCCAGGATTAAGAAAGGAAGGGTAACCAGGGCCCAGACGAACGCCCACACCGGCGGCAGAAAGCCCTCCATAATATGCATGGCGTGGGCCTCGCCCGGGCACAAAAGGGCGGCGGCAAACACCGTCGCGCTTATGATCCAATATCGGCGTGCAAAATCCTTCATTCGGTAACTAACACCTCCTCAGTCCAACCCTACTATCCTCTCGAAACTAAAATTCCCAACCCTGCGGTTGGGAAAGCAACCTACTCCCATCCGCGTAGGAGTTCGGCTTCTCGAAGCAGGCAGGTCTCCTGGCTCGGGTTCTTCGGAAGCTTTACGCCTTCCCGGGCTTCCCCAGTGGCTCGTTGGTAAAGCCCCTCCCCCTCACAGTGGCGGGACCGCGTCGGATTTGCACCGACTTCCCTTTTAGCCCGCTATTGGGCACCTGCTTCGGGAGTTTATGGATCGTTTGCCTTTAGGTTTCGCTGGGCAATGCCGGATTCCTGCCGAGCCGGGAGACATTTTTTGGTCTTTCGCGCCTAACCCTTCGCCGGTTTAGCCTTCGGCCGGGTGCCATGCCTCGGAGAGGGGAAACCCCCAGGCCGTTCGGCACCTTGAGCTCCTCCGGACACGATGAGCCGTCCGGACAGGCACCAACTCTTCTCTGGCCCAATATGCTGTTACTAGCTCGGGCGCCGGGAGGGAAGGCCGTGCTTTTCGCCGAAGCGGGGTTCGTCGCCTACGTCACCAATACCGTGTTTCCCGACCCCTTAAGCGAGGCCGAAGAGGCAGGCTTTGTGGAAGGGTTGCTTCGAGGGGATCAGGAGGCTCGTAGCGTTTTGATTGAGAGGAATCTTCGTTTGGTGGCTCATATTGCCAAGAAGTTTGAGGGAACCGGTGAAGACCCGGACGATCTCATTTCCATCGGCACCATTGGTTTGATCAAGGCGGTTAACACCTTTGACCCTTCCAAAGGCACCAAGTTAGCCACCTATGCCGCCAAGTGCATAGAGAACGACAAGTTAAAGTCTAAACCTAGCGGGATTTTGTGGTAATCACCAACTAGCCTACACCTCGGCGCGCCGCGTGAAGGGAGAGAAGGCTCGGGAACGAGCAGCGCCCGGCCGCCTTCCTTGTATCTCCCGGAGAGAGCCCGTTTGCCCCTCAGGAGGGCGAACCGGGCTTTTCTTGTGTTCGGCAGCACAATTTCAGACCGGAAAGGAGGAACGGCGACAATGGATAACGCTTCCATACTGCCCAGGCTTGAGACCGCAACCGCGGAAAGCGCCTGGCCTGACCCCCTGGAGGAAGAAGCATACCACGGTCTGGCCGGGGATATTGTCCGGGCAATAGAGCCCCATAGCGAGGCCGACCCCGTTGCGCTTTTGTCCCAGTTCCTGGTCGGCTTCGGCAACGTGGTGGGGCACGGGCCAAATTTCACGGTGGAGGCCGACCGGCACGCGCTCAACCTGTTCGTGGCCCTGGTGGGGACCACCTCCAAAGGCCGGAAGGGAACGGCCTGGGGGCACGTTTATAGGCTCCTGAAGGCGGTGGACCCCGAGTGGGCCGGCGAACGGGTGAAGGGCGGCCTGTCCAGCGGGGAAGGTCTGATCTGGGCGGTGCGGGATCCCATATGGGCCCGGGAACCCATAAAGAAGGGGGGCCGCGTGGAAGGGTACCAGGACGTCATGGTCGACGCCGGGATAGCCGACAAGCGGCTCCTGGTTTACGAGACGGAGTTCGCGTCGGTTCTAAAGGTGCTGACACGGGAAGGGAACACCCTCTCCGCCCAAATCCGCCAGGCCTGGGACACGGGGGATTTGCGGGTTCTGACCAAGAACAACCCGGCGGCGGCGACCGGGGCCCATATAAGCATCGTAGCCCACATCACGAAGGCCGAGCTGCTTCGGAACCTCACGGCTACCGAGGCTGCCAACGGGTTCGCGAACCGCTTTATCTGGCTCTGCGTGAAGCGCTCAAAGACACTGCCGGACGGAGGCAGGATCCAAGAAGTAGACTTCGCCCCTCTAGTGGCACGGCTGAAGGAAGCCGTCGCGTTTGCCAGGACGGTTGGAGAAATGCGTCGCGACGAAGAGGCCAGCGCCGTTTGGCACGAAGTTTACGGCCCCCTATCTGAGGGCAAGCCCGGGCTGCTGGGGGAAGTGATCGGCCGCGCGGAAGCGCAGGTTATGCGGCTCGCGTGCGTCTACGCCCTTCTTGACCTTTCCGAGACGGTGCGGCGCGAGCACCTGGAGGCGGCCCTGGCGCTGTGGGACTATGCGGAGGCCTCAGCCCGGTTCATCTTCGGGCACAGCCTGGGCGATCCCGTGGCGGACCGCATTCTGGAAGTCCTGGGGAAAGCACCGGAGGGGATGACGCGCACCGGACTGCTGGCGGCACTCGGCAGGCACGTGGCGTCGGCACGCCTGTCCAGCGCCCTGGAAACGCTCATCGACGCCAATAGGGTCAGGGTTTGCCGCGAAAAAGGGTCGGGCCGTCCGGCCGAAAGGTACTACCTCGTTTCCTGACGGCTCCAAGGCCGGAAGAAGGGGGCTTTTTTCGCACTTAATGCGCACCTTCTTCGCCCGGCGAACCCTTGTGGGACAAGTTTCTTCGCTTTCTTCGCTTTCTTCGCATTATGGGGAGACGATGTCACAATTGCGAGGCGGGATGGACCTGCATACTCTCTTTATCAGTACAGATCTGAACATTGAGAAGATCCTATACATTGTCTTCCCCAGTCTTGGTTATGGACTGCGCAAAAAGCGAAGAAAGCGAAAAAACCTGTCAATCAACGATTTGGGCCGCGAAGAAATGCGCGAAGAAACGCGAAATAAGGGGGGACCGCTGTGGGCTACCTGGACATCGCCAAAAACTGCAGACGGCAGGAACCCTGCCGCAGGGTGCGGGATCACCGCGGCCGGGTAGTGTGCCTCTTCCGCGCCAGGAGGGCATGCCTGGAGGCTGGGCGATGCCTGCAGCTCTCGCGGGAGCTGGACTGCGACCTGGCGCCGGTGAGCTGGCGGTGGGGCTGGTGTAGGCAACGGGTGCCGGCGTGCGGGAGGGAGCAGGATGAGGATCATGAGCGAGCAAAGGGAGGGAGGGATGGCTGATGGGCAGCGCGTTCAAGGCCTACCTGGAATGGCTGAAGGATGAGCGGAACGCCAGTTCGCATACTGTAGCCGGATACGCGAAAGATTTGGCCGCCTTTGAAGCGTGGTACTGCGAGACTTTCCGGGAGGAGCTGGATCCGGCGAACATAACCGCGGTTGACCTCCGGGAATACCAGTCCTGGATGCGGACGGTGAAGCTCCTGCGGCCGGCCACGGTAAACCGGCGCATGAAGGCCCTCAAGAGTTGGCTGGGGTGGTGTGTCGGGCAGGGGCGGATCCCCAGGATGCCGGACTTCCCGCGAAGCGTCCCCGAAGCCAGGCACGCTCCGCAGGGGCTGGAGCGGGCCGAAGTGAACAGGTTCCTGCGGGAGCTGGAGCGGGAAGGGAACCCGCGGGACACTGCCTTAGTGCGACTGCTACTCTCTTGCGGGCTGAGACTTTCCGAGGCGTGCAACCTGAGAGTGGCCGACCTGAGCCTCTCGGAGCGGTCCGGCAGCCTCATAGTCCGGTCCGGCAAGGGCGGGAAGTGGCGGGAGGTGCCGGTGCCCCCGGAGGCGAGGAAGGCCCTCAGGGCGTGGCTGGCCGTCCGGGAGAAGCGGCATTCTGGTGAGTGGCTTTTCCCGGGTGGAGACGACAGCCGACCCCTTTCCGCGTCGGCCGCGTGGCGGGTGGTGAGAAAGTACGCCTGGCGGGCCAGAATCCCGGGGCTTCACCCCCACACCTTGAGACACACCTGTGCCACCAACATGCTGAGGTCCGGCGCCAGCCTGGTGGAGGTGGCCGCGGTGCTGGGGCACGTCAGACTGGACACCACGGCCCGGTACACGGTCCCGAGCGCGGCGGACCTGGAGAGGGCGGCGGAAAGGGGGGAGGCGTAATGAGCCGGGGTTTGGGAAAATATCAGCGCCGAATCCTTGCGGCCTTGGCCAGCCACCCGGACCGGGGCCATGAGCTGCCCCTGCGGCTGCTGAAGGCTGAGCTTTGGGGCACGCAGCCCCGCTACCGCCTGGCCGGGCGGCAGGTGGTGGCGGACGGCGCGAAGCTTGCCGCAGGCAACGGCGGCAACTTGAACCGGGCACTGGCCGGTCTTGAGCGGCGCGGCCTGGTTCGGCAGTGGGTAGAACGTGACGGCCGCAGGCGCTACAGGCACGTCGGCCTGACGCACCTGGGGTTAAGTGAGTATAAAGCATGGGTACTCACTTATGATTTCCCCGGTGCAGTATACGGCGCCGACACCGGCGAACCCCGCTAGAGCGGCGGAGGCGGTGACTCTCTAGGCCCGGTGTAAACGGTAATCTAAAAGGGGACCACCTAGGGCGGGAGTGGTAACGGAAAAGGGACCACCCCTAACCCGTCGAACCCCTATTGCTAGGGACTAGAAACTGGCAATGGGGGGTCGAGAAGAGGTGTTAAGGATGGTCCAGGCAGAGTATATCCGATGGCTGTACTATCAGCAACACCTATCTATCCGGGCCATAGCCAAGAGGGTAGGCAGCTCACGCAAGACCGTGCGCAAACTAATAGGATTGGCCGACGCCCGCGACTACAAGTACACCAAATTGCTCCCCAGGCCCTGTCCGGTGACGGGGCCGGTAATGCCCATTATCGAAGCCTGGCTTAAGGAGGACGAAAACCGACCCAAAAAGCAGCGGCACACCGCCCGGCGGATTTACTGCCGGCTCAAAGAAGAGTACGGGTTCAAGGGCAGCGAAGAGAGTGTGCGCCGGGCAGTGAGGCTGATGAAGCAGTGCCAGGCCCAGGCAAGCCCGGCGTATATCCCTCTCGTCTTTGCCCTGGGGGAGGCTGCCCAATGTGACTGGGGCGAGGCGCAAGTGCTTCTGGGAGTGGATTGGACCAAGGTATACCTTTTCGTAATGCGCCTTTGTGCCAGCCGGGCCATCTTCGTGCGGGCCTACTTGCACCAAAACCAGGAAGCCTTCCTAGAGGGTCACCGCTTGGCCTTCGAGTTCTTCGGCGGGGTGCCCAAAAGGGTGATCTATGACAACCTCAAAGTGGCGGTCAAAAAGGTACTGGAGGGGACCAGGCGCGAGGAACAGGAAGGGTTTGGCGCCCTGCGTTTCCACTACGTATTCTCCGCCGAGTTCTGTAACGTGAACCAGGCCCATGAGAAAGGCAATGCATCAGACTACGCTCCTTTCCGATTGTCGAGCGTCACTTCTCTCG